>CAYOVA010000001.1:0-149113 GCA_964407325.1 uncultured Gammaproteobacteria bacterium
TCGATGGTGAGGATAACTACCCGAAGGGGCATCTGCGGCGCATGCTTATCGCCGATAGCGCCGGTCCGATCATTGGAGGGTTCCTCTCGGCGTCCTCGGCGACCGTCTACATCGAGTCCACAGTCTCGAAGGCGAAGACCGGCCTAGCCGCGGTGGTGACTGGCCTCGGCTTCCTCGCACTGATGTGGCTCAGCCCGCTTGCCTCGGTTGTGCCTGCCCAGGCCACTGCCCCCGCGCTCATCCTGATCGGCTTCCTGATGTTCCGTTCCAACGTGCCGGAGATCCTCTCCGAGTGGCAGGAGATGAACTTTGCAGACCAGTTCGCCGTCGGCGTCCCAGCAGTCCTGACGATGCTGCTTATGCCGTTCTCGTACTCGATCACCGCGGGGATCGGCGTCGGCTTCATCTGCTACACCGTCCTGCAGCTGCTGCGCGGCCGGATCCCGCACTGGATGATGATTGTCCTGTCCGTACTGTTCGTGATATTTTTCCTGTATCACGTGTAAGACGGACGACCATTCCTGTTCGTAGGGTACAAGCCCCTCTGGAACCGTATGCGTAAACATGCGGGGGGCTAACTCAAACCGGGAGGTTGCCGAAAGGCAGCTTCCCGGACTATACAAGTAGAGCAACTTCATGTACGGATAGCGTCAAAGCGCGGTATAATAGACCCTATGAACACCTCATTCATTCTCGACACCAATCTGTTTTTTAACATGGATGCGTCTCTTGGCATGGGTTCAACCAGTGAAGAGATAATCCGCACCATGACCCGGCTTATCCGCGAACGGAAAAAAGATGGCTCCCATTTTTATATGCCGCCCCGCATTCTTGAAGAGTTTTTGGGCTTTTTCGATAACCAGAAGCAGCCATTCCTTCAGGAGTATATTGCTGAGATTACTGTAAAAGCACCTGATGCGAACAATATTCAAATTAATGCCGGTCTTTTCTACAAACTGGTAAACGAAATTCGCAACCGCAGCTATCGTGGTATGGATATTGGCGAGGAGGAAATTAAAAAAGGGGCACAGCTGTTTATCGGCAAAGAGCACATGGATAAAGTAGCGTTTGAAAAGACAATCGGACCTTCCATAAAGGGCTTCCGTGAACGCTATCGCAATGCAACCCGGGTAGGCTTCATCGACAGTTTGGCTGATCTTGATTTGATAATGCTTGCGAAAGAAACGGATGGTGTTGTTGTTTCAACCGATGAAGGTGTTCTTAAATGGGGCCGGATGTTTGGAGTAAAGGAAATGCCCTCTCATGTATTTGGACAACATATTCGCAAGGAGTAAATGCTTCAGAGAGAATTGTTTTGTGAGGAGTAATTAAGCCACACCCAAACTATGCTTCTTAGATTTTTCGGGAGTATCTTCTTCATCCTCCGGTACCAGTTTCGAAAGAAAGTTTACTAACCGGTCGGTGAGTGTTTTGCGAGGATGACTAATGTAAACGAGATGTTCGCCCACAAGGGTAGCTATTTTCTGTTTAATTCCATTATCAGGCACTACATAGTATGCCTGCAGAGGGTAGGGGCCTTTTGTTGCAACTACCAGGATATCAAAGCCCCAGCGCTGCATAAAGTAAAACTTATCTAGCATATCCCAACGAAGAGTGATGCCTGCTGATTCGAGCCCAAACTTGGTAATTTTATTTTCAATAACAGGTGGTGGCGTTATGGTAAGTATGTAAAACAGGAAAAGCGAAGCCCACACCGGCAGTAATAACATACGGTCTCCAAAAAAGAACACGATAATTGAAAGTAATAGAGCGACAGCGAGGAAAAAGCGCAATACTCGCTTACCACTTCTTTTATAGGGCCTCATAGGTGCCTGCCAGGACAGAAGCGTTTGTGATTCTTTTACGAGATTGTGTATATCGGTGAAGTTGTCAGACATACCACATTGTGGCTGACTTGAAAGAAAATGTCAAATACACCCTTGGCCTCTTACGTTCTGATATAATGTTACTATGAATAGAAAAATTGAAATTTCAGAGCGATCGATTATTTTTGCTGTTCTGTTTCCTCTTATTCTGTGGTTTTTGTGGACTATTCACGACATTCTGTTTTCTCTTCTTATTGCCTTTATCTTAATGAGCGCTCTCCGACCGATTATTATGTTCCTGGTGGAACGGAACTGGCCAAAAGCTCCAGCAACTTTTCTGGTCTTTTTTGCGTTTATTTTGCTGGCGCTGGGGCTTGTATTTATTATTGTTCCTCCGATCGTGTCTGAAACCACTGCTTTTGTGAGGAATTTCCCCACAATTGTTCAAAGTCTGAATCCCGAAATACGGAGATATATTGATGTTAACAGTGTGGTCGATTATCTTCCGGATCTTACTAACAATATATTCAGAATTATTGGCAGCGTGTTTTCGAACTTCTTTTTTGTGGTAACAACGTTGTTTTTTGCTTTGTATTTCCTGTTAGAAGAAAATGTCCTTGAACGCGTTTTATCGCATTATTTACCAGCACATCGTGTAACCCATCTAAAAAATATCTCGATCGGGGTGGAAAAGAGACTGACTTCCTGGTTCTGGGGACAGATTGCCTTAATGACGATTATCGGTTCCATAACCTATATTGCGCTTACCCTCGTAGGCGTCCGGTATGCGCTTCCGCTTGCCGTACTTGCTGGGATTCTGGAAATTGTTCCTAATTTGGGACCTGTGCTTTCTTCTGTGCCAGCATTCCTTATTGGACTTGCTGATTCATATATTTTGGGATTCTCGATTCTTGCTATTTACTTTATTATCCAGCAGCTGGAAAATGCTGTTGTGGTTCCTTTTATTATGAAGCGAGCAGTTGGAGTAAGTCCTGTCCTGACACTGTTTATGCTGCTTGTAGGTGGCAAAATAGGCGGTGTTCTTGGAGTGCTTCTCTCTATTCCGCTGTTAATTATTATCGAGGCAATCAGCACTGAAGTCCTTGCGCAATTCAGATATGACAAAAAATCAAAACATGAAGTTCAAACTACTAAAGACACTCGAAAAGACTAATTTTGGTGACAAATTCTCTGTCGATAAAGTCCTTGTTGAAGCTCCTAATGGTGAACATGTAGAATTTTTCCTCCGCTCAGGGAACGATTTTGCCCTTGTTATCCCGCTTATTTCCGCAACTGAAGTTATTATGGTAGAGCAGCCTCGATTGTCAGTGGAAAATCTTTCTCTGGAGTTTCCCATGGGACAAGTAGCCAATCCTGAAGGGAGACAGCTATCAGGAGAGGAAATTGCTGCCATTGAGCTGAAAGAAGAGACAGGGTATACTGCCGGGAAATTAACCCTTCTGGGATCGTTTTACCCTGCTTCCGGCTGGAATAAGCAGCGGGCGTTGGTGTATGTAGCAGAAGATTTGGTTGCAGGCCAAGCCGAACCGGAGCCACTTGAGTTTATAACTGTTAAAAAAGTCGGTCTTGAAGAACTTGAAAGAAAAGTTGTCTCCAATGAAATAACTGACCTCCCTACTATAGCGGCATTTGGCTTAACGAAACTCTACTTACAGAAAAGAAGCAAGGCATAATTACTGCTATAATTGTGTGATGAAAATTGCAATCCTCGGAGGTGGCTACACTGGTCTTAGCGCTGCCTTTTATCTTCAAAAACAAGGCCATGAGGTAACTTTGTATGAAAAGCAAACTGAACTGGGAGGATTGGCAAACGGGTTTAAAGGAGAAGGATGGGACTGGTTTTTAGAACGGGCATACCACCATGTATTTGCAAGCGATAGCGATATCCTCGACTTTAGCAAGGATGCTGGATTTGAGGATTTCTTTTTTACGGAACCCCAAACTACTTCTTTGTATGATGTGGGGAACGAAAATTACCGGATTATTGCAATAGATACGCCTGTTGATCTGCTCCGCTTCCCTCTGCTCTCCCCTGCAGAACGGGTGCGTGCGGGAATTGCCCTGGCACGGCTTAAATTTCTCCCATTTGACAAAGCGTATGAAGAAAAAACCGCGCAAGAACTTATGACAGAATGGATGGGTAATCGAGCGTACAATACCCTTTTTGGTGAACTTTTTCGGAAAAAGTTCGGTAAATATGCGGGGAATATTCTGTCGGTATTTTTATGGGCGCGAATAAAAAAAAGAACGAAAAAGTTAGGATATGTGAACGGTGGCTTTCAGATTTTTACGAACTACCTTGAGCATTTGTTAACAGATAATAAAGTAAACGTACAAAAGGGGATTACCGTAAAAACAATCCGCCGTTTGGACAACCAATTTGGAGTAGTGCTGGAAGAAGGGGAGGGAGCGGAGGTAACGGTTCCATTTGACCGCATTGTTTCAACGTTACCCACTCCCGTGTTTGTAAAAATAGCAAATGAAATTATGCCGGTCGACTACATTAAAGGCTTAAAAACAATCAAATACCTCAATGCTGCCTGCCTGATTGTGGAAGCAGATAAAAAACTGGTGGAACACGCATACTGGTTAAGCAACTGCGTTCCCGATTTCCCGATGATGGTATTTGTGCAGCATACCAATATGGTTTCTGCTGACCATTATGGTGGAAAGCATATTTTGTATTTAGCCAATTACATCGACAACAACCATCCGCTCTTAAAAATGAATGCTGATGAAGCGCTTGCATTTTACAAACCTGCTTTAGATAAGGTAAATCCTGTATTTGCGCAGTCAATCAAGCGGCTGTTTTACTTTAAAGCACCCTTTGCCCAGCCGATATTCGACAAAGAATTTATTACCGTAAAGCCGGACTTTCAGACCCCTGTGGAAGGATTTTACATGGCAAATCTTGATATGACCTACCCCTATGACCGTGGAACAAACTACGCGGTTAAATTAGGCAGAGAAGTGGCTGGGCTTGTAGCGTAATCATCAGTCTATATCTAGTAATTGAGCTGTTATAATATCTCAACTTATTATTAATTACATCTACTCCTTTCGTACACTCAATTCTCAAAATAAACAAAATGGATTTGGTGGTGGCGGTTTATATTTTTTGCGTGGTTACGTCTGAAACCATGGGTGCAAAAACCTTTCCACTGCTGCACACTGACTGGCTCAAGCTGAACGCCAGTGTCTCTATTTTTTTGATTCCCTTTATTTTTACTATTAATGATATTGTCACTGAAGTATTTGGCAAGTCCCGCGCTCGCAGTATTGTGCGATCCAGCCTGGTCGTAATATTTCTGTTGCTTATGACTTCTGTGCTGTTTACGTTGCTTCCACCCTCTGCCCGGTCCGCACCAACTGAAGAAGCGTACGATACCATATTTGGAAAATCTATACGCTTTTCTATAGCAAGCTTAATCGCATTTGCTATCTCGGATTTTCTTGATATTTTTATCTTTGCCCGGATTCGCGAAAAGCTGGGAAAAACACGGTTGTGGCTGCGCACCAATGCGTCTAACATGATCTCGCAGTTTATTGATGCGTTCATTTTTATGTCGCTGGCTTTTTACGCACTCGACCAGTCATTTACCGAAAACTACGCCTTTATTTTCAGCCTGCTGATACCGTATTGGCTGCTTCGCTGCCTGCTTTCTGTGGCAGAGACGCCTATTGTGTATTGGGGCGTCAGATGGCTAAAAGATGAAAAAAAGGACTAATCGTGTGATACAATACTTACCATGATAAATACTTCACTGGTTACTGTTGTGCAACTACTTGCCGATGTAGTTGTTTTTGATTCCTACACCTTTGATACGTTTCTCAAAAAACTACTTAAGTTACTTAACAATATTATTCCTGTTGATTCCTGCCTGGTGTATTTTTACGATGTCGAACAGCGGGAGTTAATTTTATGTGCTTCCAAAAAATCTCACAAAAATTTGGTGGGGAAGATAACCATGAAACGGGGAGAAGGGATAACGGGATGGGTAGCAGAGCATGAAAAGACTGTGGTGTTAAAAAAGAAAGCGTACAAGGATCGCCGTTTTAAGGCATTCGACGAGTTGCCGGAAGACCGGTACGAAGCGTTTCTTTCGGTGCCGATTGTAAACAGGGACGGAGTAGTGGGCGTTATTAATTTACAGCATCGGCAAGCATACGATTTCTCAAAAGATGAAGTGGCGATGGTTGAAACAGTGGTAAAGATTATTGCATCGGCATTCCAGAATGTGGTTTTGCAGCGGCAGGTAGATACGTTACAGGCAAAGCTGGAAGAGCGAAAGCTTATTGAACGGGCAAAAGGACTGCTAATGAAAAAGGAAAAGTACTCCGAGAAAAAAGCATATGACACCATCCGCCAGGAAGCGATGAAAAAAAGGAAATCGATGAAGGAAATTGCCGGGGCTATCGTATTGTTGTATGAGTAGAGGCGAACGGAACGGGAATGGTAATAGATATCTTCATCGACCAGGTCCACTCCGCTATGTGCAGGAGCGGCTGCAGTTTTTCGCTCCGCCTCCGGAACAAAGGTGGTTTGAGCCCTTTGCAACAGCTGATGAGAATGTTATAAGGATACATGATCCTCGATTTAGTGCTCATGCGATCGCATTTGGGCAAGCCTATGCATCAAAAGAAGGAACTGCTGTACCTGTTTCTTCATGGTATACGCTTCAGCGTCCCAGAAAAAAGGATCAGTGGGAAAACTGCTACATTTTCTACGATGAACATAAAGGCTTTTATTTTGTTGAGAAAATCCCGGTAGACCGTGCGCTATTTTTAGATGTAGAAGTACCGTCATTTGTGTGGCCAACACGACCTGCGTAGTTCGCAGTATTGAATTAATCGAGACTGTACTTATTGTTGTTTAATTGACACAACTTCTATTGAAATTATTGATATCCTATAGTATAATACTTCTACAACACCGATGCCCGAAAGGGCACTAGCATTGGAGGACTTTATGGCGAAGGATAGCTTGGTTCCGGGCCGGTCGACCTTGTACTTCTGCACGAAGGCCGAGCGCCTCTACTTCGTCGGCTTCGGCGTGGATCGCCGGGACTTCCGCGCCCGCCCGAAGCGCAAGCGCACCTGCGCCGGGAAGCGCTACAAGGCGCCCCGGGTGCGCGTCGTCGCCCAGAACGAGGGCGGCCAGAAGAAGCAGAAGAAGGCGGAGAAGAAGTCGGCCAGCGCGGCCGCCCGCTAGCGCAACGGTGGTGAGGTGCCGGATCCAATCCGGCACCTCACAGAAAGCAACTTCCTCAATCGGGTATAATGAACCTACAGCTCTATGAAACTCAAGTTACTCACGTACAATCTCCTGTATGGCAATGCCCTTTCGAGTGCTCGCAAACTCATTTCACAGGAAATGCCGGATGTTATCTGCGTTCAGGAACTTCCCACCACCCATAAACACCTTCACTATTTGACCACACCTTCATACCAGCTGGCTACCTGGACGAATTCGTTTATAAAGTTCTGGAAAATTTTTGGTATTGCTATTTATTTAAATCGCAAAACTTGTACTCTTTTAGAAAGCCATGACGACCTACTCCCTGAAAGTGCGTACGATGTCCTGGAGTACATTAAGCACGGCGTGAGTATGAAACGGAGCTTTATAGAAGTAAAACTCCTTCATAAGCCGAGTAATAAGGAACTGTATATTTACAACACCCACTTAACCCATTTAAGCTTTGTAGAATTGCGCCTTTCGCAGATTAAGACTGTCTTCGAGCATATGGACTGCCAAGTTCCCGAAAAGTCACCTGTTGTAATAACGGGCGATTTTAACCTCTATAACGGAAAAACGGAACTGGAAAAATTGATGGCGCAATACAACCTTACAGAAGCCACATCGAACCTTGCATATACCTTTCAGCACCCTATATTTTTCTGGACGTGGAAAACAAAACTTGATTACATAATCTCGCGCAATCTGGATGTTACTTCAACAACCAGGTTTGACAAAGGAAGATCTGATCACCATCCTATTATCACTGAATTTGAGATTGGTTAAGTTTTCAGAGTAATGTAAGATTCAAGGTCAATACAAAACTGTTTCTTGGGAAGCTTCGTCGGTTGCAGTGCTTTCGTACGGGCCACTGGCAGGGTCAAAATCGGAAGCTGCCAACCATAATTCTGTTCGAGCCACCTCAACTTTAGAGTCAAAAGAATTGCATACTTCATTTTTTACAAGAAGTGCATGATAGACAGAGCAATATGCCAGCCCAATATTGCTATTCTCTTTAAGCAAGGGTTCCAAGGTGGAAACCAGTCCTGCAAGTGAGTTGGCATCATTAGGGTTGATACCAAATTGTAGCTTTAGTAACTGCTGCCCGGTTATCGCCCAGTCAAATCCGCGTAGAGGGAGCGCTCCTGTGTAGTCGTAAGGAAAATCATAATCGGGGGTGACCTGTTGAACCGTTTTTTCAGCTACTTGTTGTTGCAGTTTTTGCTGTAGTAACGCCTCGCGTGTAGAAGTGATGGAAGCAGTTTGAATAAGATGAAGCGAATACGCCAATGCAAGAGTTGAGGCTTGAGGATCATCTGAAACAGAGGCTGTAAGATCTAATTCCTGCTGGCGAATCAGTGGTGGAACTTGCGCGGGGACTGGTTGACCAATGGGATTCCCCGACAGTATAGCTTTGTAATCAATACTCTGCCCGCCCTGCTCCTGGTCTAATGCGGTTAACTGGTTAATGGCACGGGAAACAAGGGCCATTTCCTGGGGAGATAACTGTTTTCCGGTTTTAATAAGAAACCGTGCTGATTCCAGTACTGAGAGCGGGGGAGGAGAGCGTTGCGAAAGGGTAACGCGCGAAAGCGCTTCACCCCTTGAGCTGTTGGAGGAAATAAGATAAGCTCCGGCGCTGGTAATGGAGGCGGAGATTGTTATGCCATTCTGTGCTCCAATAAGCTGGGGAGTGAGCTGGTTTTCCAAAGGCGAGTATTTGAGGACAATCGGGTTCAGCAAGTTGGAAGGGGAATACATAATAAGACGAATTGGTTTTGCAAAGCTCAAACCGGGAGGGCCAACGATAATGCCTCTATCTAAAGTAGCGTTGTCAGTATCTGTGTGAAATGGGGCGATCTGGACTTCACGATTTAATGAAAGAGCTCCAGCAGGGATAGAAAGTGTAAAAACAGTCCCATCATCGGCGCGCACAGTGATGTCACCACCAATTTCCGCATCTATTGTTTTTCGTCCACCGGACAGCCCGTCAATAATCGGGGTTGTTATTTCCAGATCGTCAGAGGGGACTGTACTATCGGTAACTGCCAGAGCAGTGGAAGGGACAGGTTTAGTTTGAAGATACCACACTCCTGCGCCTATCCCGGTTATAAAAATGAGCACAAGTGCCCCTGTGAGAAGTTTCTTCATGAACTTCCACTATAGAGAACGCGCTTGCCCTTTGTCAACAGCCGGAAATCGCGTATACTAGACTGGATGAAACCAACTATTGTGGTGTTTTGCCTGCCGTTTTATGGACATGTAAACCCTGTCTCGGGAATAGTAAAAGCATTAACGGACAAGTATCGGGTTATTGTGTATAGCACGGGAGGGGCAAACAGCGATTATGCGCAGGCAGTGTTTACTGAAGCAGGCGCAGAGTGTAAGCTGTTTGGTGATTACGGGAAGAAATTTGTTGTGAAGGTTGGCAAAGATACGCTTACTGCGGCAGAGATGCTTTTGGATGTAACAGAAGAAATGGCTGAAACATGTATTGACGCCTTACAAGAGGATAAACCAGCGCTCATCCTTCATGACGCCTATTTTTTGCTTGCGAAAATTGGTGCAAAAAAAATAGGCGTGCCGGCAGTTTCTATTGTAACTACCTTTGTATTAAGTCCCGAAATGATTCTTTCCTATCCCATGTTTGCCCTGAACGAATTTGCCAAGATTATGACCGATATTCCGCGTTTTATGCAAGTGGTACGCCGGTACCAGACAATCGTTGAAAAGTACAAACTGGAGAGCCCTTCCCTAATGGATATGTTTTTAAACCAGGGAAAGGTGAATATTGTATTTACCTCCCGGCAATTACAACCAAAAAGTGAGATGTTAGGAGACAATTATGTTTTTATCGGTCCCTCCATGAATGGCCGGGAATCGATAAAAGGTGAGCCGTATTCGTTTCCGGAAGAACGACCTCTTATCTATATTTCGCTGGGGACTCTTTTTAACCATGATGAGGAGTTTTTTAAAATGGCAGTACGCGCCTTGAAGGATGCTCCCTACAATGTTCTCATTTCATCAGGCAAAGCCCATGTTCTGGGCAATATTAAGCTACCTGCAAATATTCGTGCTGTCGAATTCGTAGACCAAATTGAAGTATTACAAAAAGCTTCTCTGTTTGTTACCCACGCAGGAATGAACAGTCTGAATGAGTCATTATATTATCGCGTTCCTATGATCCTGTTACCAATCGCACAAGAGCAGTTGCTCAATGCCCTTCGTGCTGAAGAACTGAAATGTGGAAAGAGATTGCAACGGCAGGGGCTTACGGCTTTCCAATTGCGTGAAGCAGTGGAGGAAGTGATGGAAGGCTCCATGTTTAGGAACAATGTAACGCGGATTAGCAAAACGCTCCATGAGGCCGGAGGAATCCGGAAAGCAATTAATGCAATAGAAGAACTGTTATGATGCAGCGCGAGCTTGGTAAGCCCGCGCTGCTGTTGCCGTGAGCCGGGTTGCCCCGGAAAAGCTCTTGGATTGCGTCTACTTGTTCCGCTTCCTGGGCCGCGGGCGGTCGGTCGCGGAATAAACTGCACATCCTCTGGTACTATAATCTGTTATACTATTTCAAATCTCTATGAAAGAGATTCCTCTCCACAACGAAGTGGTGACACATGTTCTCCTGTCACCGTTTGACAGAACCCACACAGCAGCCGTGCGGCTTTTCGTGTGCATTATTAGTCTTATTTCTACTATGCTAGACGCAAAAACTGTATTTAGTATGATCAAAAGTGGCGAAATCGAATTCGTCGATGTGAAGTTTACCGACCTACGTGGTACGTGGCAGCACTTTACCGTAAACGCTGACCATTTCGACGAGGACTGTATTACCAAAGGATTAGGCTTTGACGGGTCTAGTATCCGGGGCTTTATGGAAATCTTTGAAAGCGATATGTTGTTGCGCCCGGATATGGACACTGCCTTTGTTGATCCGTTTTTTGAAAAAACAATTTCTGTGATTTGTGACATTATTGATCCAATGACCGGAAAGGAGTTTGAAAAGGATCCTCGCTATACAGCCAAAAAAGCAGAGGCTTATTTAAAGAAATCTGGCTTTGGTGATGTTTCGTATT
The DNA here is from genome assembly GCA_964407325.1 of uncultured Gammaproteobacteria bacterium. Classification (GTDB taxonomy): domain Bacteria; phylum Patescibacteriota; class Microgenomatia; order UBA1406; family GWC2-37-13; genus JAOAFZ01. The sequence goes on from CAYOVA010000001.1 coordinate 11,163, forward strand.
GGGGTCCGGAGGTCGAGTTTTTCCTGTTTGACAGTGTATCGGCAAAGTTGACTCCCTATGAGTCGGGAGTTCAGTTGACTAGCTCCGAAATCCACAATCAGGACTTGATGGAAGATGATGAAGTCGAGTATTACAAAATGGCAAACAAAGGGGGATACTTCCCGGCGCCGCCATTTGATAAATTGCAGATGTTCCGCAACGATGCCATGCGTATCTTTAAGGATATTGGCGTTGATATTGAGGTGCATCACCATGAAGTTGCAGCAGCAGGACAGTGCGAACTGGACTTGCGCTTTGACTCGTTGGTTCGGATGGCAGACAAAGTGATGATGTACAAATATGTGATCCGCAATCTCGCCAAGCAATACGGGATGACGGCAATCTTTATGCCGAAACCGGTATTTGGTGACAACGGTTCGGGGATGCATACCAACCAATCGGTATTCAAAGGTGGCCGCAATGTATTCTTTGATGCAGAAGGGAAATATGCGTATCTGTCTAAAGAAGCGTTGTCCTATACCGCTGGTCTGTTGAGCAACCTGTATGCCATCCTTGGCATTACGAATTCAACCTTGAATTCATACCGCCGACTTGTGCCACATTTTGAAGCACCAACATCCGTTGCCTTCTCAGCGCGTAACAGAAGTGCCGCCGTTCGCATCCCCATGTACTTCCCCATGGATGAAAAGTCCAAAAGACTCGAGTTGCGCTGTCCCGATCCGACCTGTAACCCGTATCTTTCATTCTCTGCATGTTTGGTAGCGGGAATTGAAGGGATGAAGACAAAACTGGATCCTACAAAACTCGGATTCGGGCCATTTGACGAAAACATATGGGAAAAAGGAAGCGTAAAGCAAACCCCTGGAGATTTGTTTACCTCGTTGCAGGCGCTGGAAGACAGTACCATTTTTGTGAAGTCAGGAGTGTTCAGTAAAGACCTGATCGAAAGTTACATCGATGTAAAGCGCTCAGAAGCGATTGATGCACTGCGCTATCCGACACCCGCAGATTTTCATTTCTATTCGGATCTGTAATCGGTTTTGGTTACAAAAACGAAACAGAATCACACAAGCTCCCTGTCGCAAGGCAGGGAGTTTTTAGTAGATACAACTGGTGTTGGGGCACTTGAGAAATCGTATCGTACCAGAAGTAAACGCGTAGTGTGCAATAACTGGTAGACCATCACCTGGGACTATTACCTTATTGTAGCTGGTGTTTGTTGATAATGATTGAGTCTGCCTTGAAGTACATGTAATGTTCTGGCATTTAGTAACGTAGCCGGTGCTCCCTGTAGGGTTTGCCGGCGTACCACTGTTAATCTCAATAAAGGTAATAACTGGGAAACCGTCATTGCCAAGTGCCATTGAGGTGTAGGCACCCATATCATTAAATGTATGCAATGCTGTGTTTGTGTTTCCGGTGCTGCAATTTTGATCTCCACAGCGAGTATAAAGTAAGTCACCGCTTGTTTCGTTATACGAAGCAATGATGGGTCGTCCATCTGCCGGTACTACGATTGAGGGGAATAATCCGACACGAGGGGAAGCATTGTAGAGTGTTGTTTCAGAGGCTGAAGAACAATCTTCATTACTACATTTAATAAGAACGAGGGTCGTATTGGCTCCAGCTGCCACAGAGGCTTTTTTTGCTGCGGCGATAACGGGGAATCCGTCCGATGCCATTGCTGCAGCTAAACCTTCGTAATGGGAACCTGCACCATAGGTGGTTCTGACAATTACAGAGCAATCGGCATTATTGCACGTAACAAGCCGAAGTCCGGTTAGGTCGCTGTAATGGGCAAAAAAAGGCTTGACAGTGTTTGTGTAAGTGCTCGTGACAAAGAATCCACTTGATGCCTGACTGTCAAGGTCCATGTCTGTTGTGCTTGTCCCGCAGGACTGGTTTGTGCAGCGGGTAAAGCGGAGTATGTCGGTGGCAGCACCGTATGAATGGGCGATAATAGGGTTCCCGTTTACCATTGTTGCCAAAGCCACACGATCCATGTATGCGGGAACATTGGTACCAGTGTATGCGATGCTCTGAAACGTGGTAGTGTTACCAGAAGTACAGCCACTATTGCCGCAGCTGAAGCTTTTTACTTTTTTATCGTCGTCATCGTAATAAGCCAGCAATGGAAAACCATTTGGTCCGATTACCATATCGAGTCCCTTTCCGACATTACCGTTATCCAGTATCGGGACGATCACAGGGGTTGGTGTGGGTGTTGCAGGTGATCCGCCTGCGGGAGTAGGGGAATTGCTAACCGACACGCTCGGTGATGAAGTAGGGCGTAGGGTTATAGTAGGAAATAACGATATCAAGGCAGTGCTTCGTGGAGTTGGTGAAGGGTAGCCACCCCCTCCCGGTCCTCCGGGAGTAATATTTATGACCATCGGTCCTGCGGGTCGGGCAACCATCCATGAGTATTCATTTGCATAGCTGGTTGATCCTCTTTTTTCAGTATTTTCAAGTAAAGAGGTGAGTTGATACGTACTGCCATCCGAAGAATAGGAATAGGTGTATACCATACCTTCTCCATTTTGTTTACCTTCCAACGGATCCGTGGGAATCTTATCAATAAAGTTATTATCAATCAGTTCTTGTATCCAAATTGACTCATCGGGATATATGCCTTTAGTACCTTTATATTGCTCTAAAGCAGCCTGAATTTCGTTTATATCTTTTTTTCTTTTAATATCTCGTTGGTTTTTAAAGGTAGTGGCATAGGCAAAGACGGGGATAAGAACAAGGGTTGCAATGATTGCAAGAGATATAAGTATTTCTGTAAGAGTGAAAGCCTGCCGGGCAGATTTCATACCTTAGTATAAAGTACCTATAAAATCTTTTCCATACAATACACATCGTAATATTTACCATTCGTAAAGAGTTCTTCTTTGAAGACTCCTATTATTTCAAAGCCAAAGTTTTTATACACATTTACCGCCAAATGTCCGTTGGTGATGGAGTAGGTTTTGACTTTTTTGAGATAGGAGAATGTTTTTAGTTTTCGTAAGAGTTCGTGTGCCATTTCGCCTGCTACACCTTGTTTGCGGTATTCCGGCTTTACATATGCTCCCCAGATTGTTGCTACATGACGGAATTTTTTATTTGTTTCAAAATATGCGCCTACAAAACCAACTGGCTTGTTGCCGATTCGTGCAAAAACTACAACACCCTCTTTTTCAAAATAGACTGACTCAAACCGTTCTTTCCATACCGAATCAGGTACTCTTTTTTGTTCTTCATACGATGCAGAAAAAGCCTCTGGAGCTTCACGTAAGGCTTCCAGCCAGATATCCCGATAGTCCTTCCATTGATCCGGCATCAGGTTACCAATCATTATTTCGCTATCCATTGGACTATTCTATCAAACTATACTAACATAATCTTCTTTCATAATACTACGGGTTGTTCTTACGTTGCTTTCACGTACCCTGGGTATGCTAATTATGCTTTCATAAGCACTTTCACAACCTGAAGATGTTGAATTGTAGCTTAATGAAGAAGCCGGATCCCGGTGTGGCAGCTTTCGTGGGTGCATACCCATGTACTGCTGCATCGTGGTCCGGCTTTTTCACTTCTGCCCGAGGCAGATTCATATTCGTAGCCGGAGAAGCTGGAGTGCTCTGCAAGGAGTACTCCTAAGAAAGGAGAGACGACGTGGTTAAGCGTCGCCCCTTCGGTGTCATGGTTACCGTGCTCGTAGTCCTGGTGGCACTCCCTTTGTTGGCCTTGACTGCCACAGGGAGTATCTTTGACAGTACCACGCGGGCCCAGACAGCCCCGAGTGCAACCGTCCCCGCGAGTCCTACAAGCCTGCCGCCGGTTCCGTGCCCCGTCCCTGTTGACGGAGTGCTGGATATGGATGCGAGCGCATCGATTGTAAGCGAGGCGAAGAAGTTCCCGCAGCTGCAGGCTGCGGTGAACGCCTCCATCGATGCGCTCCGTGTCGGCCCGGATCCAGTACGGGAGAGCCGGTTGAGCCTGTATCAGTTTTCGCAGCAGGATGCCGGGCACTTCCTGCCCCGCGATAATCCACTGGTGTTGAGCGATGACCCCGCCGCCCTGAAAGCGGCCAATATGGGGCAGAATCCCAATAATAGTGGGACCGATATCGAGGAGGCCATTACCCGATCCACCGAGCAGCTTGTGACCCAGCGCAGCCCGGGCGGACGTAATCGGCCTAACGTGCAGGACATTATCGTGGTCTTTACCGATGGTGTCCAGAACGCTCCAGGCAACCCGATCCTGGCAGGACGAGCGGCTCGCGCAGCTGGTATCCGAGTGATAGTCGTTGCGATGGGGAATCGTGCGGTTCGTTCGGTTCTCGAGCAGATCGCGGGTGATCCCGCGGATGTGATCGAGGTCGACTTAGACTTCACGGACATGAACGACTTTCTGCGTCGGCTGCTGGCACGTACCTGCCCGGTGACGATTCCCACGCCTACCCTAACACCAATAGGATGGGAGAAGACGGTCACGGCCACCCCGCCTGGAGGCGGGGGTACCCCAACGGCAACAGTACCTGGAGGCGGCGGAACACCCAGCCCCACACCCAATGGCGGTGGTGGGAACGGCACCCCCACGCCCACTCCGACCAACTCACCCACCTTTATTTCGATCCGCTACTTTACGGCGGCGCGAACAGAGGACGGGAAGCTTGAGGTTCGCTGGGGAACAGGTGTAGAGCTGAATACATTCAAGATGGAGGTGGCCTTCGGCTATATCGGTCAATCGCCCCGCATTGTTTCGCGACCTGTGATTCCGCAGGGGGATAACTCCGACTACATAGTGGTACTCGATGTTGTCCCGCGGGGTGACGAGAGCCTCTGGCTGATTGAGACGGAAACAGACGGCGACAAGATCAAGTACGGCCCTTGGCTGGCAACTTGGCCTCGGGTAGCCGGAGAGCCCTTTGTGGCTGCTTGGCTACCGCTGGTGAACTGCTACGAGGGGTGTCGAGCTGAGTAGTCGCCTCTAGGCCTAACAACTGCCAGAAAGGGGCAGATACAGGGGCAACAGCAACATCTTCAGGTTGCCCCTTTTTTACAAGTTATTTAGTTTGCATATCCTGTTTACTCAGAAGCAAGAAATGTTCTTCTTTCGGGAGGTCTTCCATCCAGCCCAGCAATCTGCTGCCATCGGCCTTTTGTGAAAGATGGCAAAGAATGGCCTTTACTTTTTTATCCCAGACATCTTCAATATTTACAATAAGGTCAAGCTGGTCTCGCTTATATCCAGGTGGCATAAAGACAAAATAATCGTCAATTTTATTGCGTAATTCTTCACACATGGCAAAATAAAGCAGTCGTTTGGCATAGTCCTTTTTGTGGTACAGGTATGATACGATGCTTGTTACTGCAATATGATCCAGATGACCGGACACACCACGGGGTTCAAACGTAACCAGTTCTTCCGGCTTATGTGCGTCAAGTATTTTTTCTACTGCGCTTGCGATTTCTTTATAGTCTGCGTTACACAGGCAGCCGTCTTCAAAGGGCAAAAAGTGCACGTGGTGGATACCCAGTACCTTGGCTGAATCACGCAGCTCCTGCTGTCGGATCTGTTTTAAATCGCTTCCATTTTCGTTTTTTCCAGCCGCTCCATTCGTTACGCAAATTACATGTACTTCGTGCTTTTGCGCAGTTTTTAGCAGGTATCCGGCAGGCCCGAAAGCCTCATCGTCCGGGTGGGCGAAAATGGCAAATAGTTTCTTTGACATAGAAGGTGTGATGGGGCAGTATACCATGTTATACTAAAGGCCATATGCGAAAAATTCCGGCCACCATGGTTTCCCAACACCCCGATCATGCCAATAAGCCGTATTGGCTTGACAACGCGTATATTCGCAACCAGGATGAAATCTATGAAGCTTATTCTTCATTTTTTGACTTGGGTGTTTCGGAATACAAATGGGACTGGGAAGGAAAATTTGTTGATGAAGCGGTCGTTGAAAGAATGCTTGCTGAGTATTACGAAGACTTTAAGAAAGCCCCATTGGGAAAAGAGAAGTTTTTAACCTTCCGACTTCCAAATCCTAAAGTAGAAACTGAATTTAGACTGGGACGTGCGTTTATGGGGATTATTGGGGCTTCGGGACTTGCTGAAAAAACGGGATTGCACACGCCGCCGTTATTTGAAGTGATCCTTCCTATGACTGAAAATGCGCAGGAAATAATTTCGGTTCAGGAAGCATTTCGTGAGCTTTCGGGTTTAACCCACCCCCTTCTTAAAATGAACACCAACTTGCGCCAGGTTGAGATTATCCCGCTGTTTGAACAAAACGAAGTGATAATGGATTCGGACACCATCGTAAACGAGTACATTGAATATTACAAAAAAGAATTTGGCGGTGTACCTGAGTACATTCGACCGTATGTTGCTCGGTCTGATCCGGCATTAAATGCTGGAGTTGTTCCCACCGTTCTTGCTATTAAAATCGCACTTTCCCGTTATCGAAAACTGGCGGAGAAAACCGGTATTCACATGTATCCTATCATTGGGTCTGCTTCGCTGCCGTTTCGGGGAGGCTTAACACCCTATTCGGTGCAGCAGTTTGTTGAGGAATATAAAGGTATTAAAACTGCGTTGCTGCAAAGCGCCTTCCGTTATGATTATCCTTTGGATGACGTGCGTAAAGCAATTGCAGAACTGGAAAGCACATTACAGCAAACCGAAGCAGTAATTATCCCCGAAGATGAAGAAGCTGCACTGAAAGAAATAATTGCTGAGTTTTCACAGGCATACTCATCGGTTATTGAAGGCCTTGCACCCGTGATTAACCAGGTTGCCGGAGTGCTTCCCAAACGGCGTGAACGGGTGCAGCACACCGGATTATTTGGCTATTCACGTGGGGTTGGGAAAGTCCGGTTACCGCGTGCAATCGGATTTACTGCTGCACTATATTCTGTGGGAGCGCCGCCAGAGATTATTGGGACAGGACGTTCCTTGCACAAACTTATGTCTAGCCCCGAGAAGATAGCGCTTGTGGAAAAATACTTTATTTCATTAAAAAGCGAAATGGAACGAGCCACCAAATTTGTTAATAAAAAGGCGCTGCAGGAACTGGCTAAAAAAGACAGTTCATGGGAAGCTGTTCTTGAAGATATAAGAGGCGTTGAAGAGTATTTAGGGCATCCTCTTGAACCATCGACAGCAGATGAACAGCGGCACTATGGAGTAGTAACGGCCATCCATGAACAGCTGGAACATCATAGCATTTCTCCTGCTGATATTGAAGAAGCAGCAAAACTGCGCAGAAGTTTAGGATAAGAAAACTACTTCTTTTTTCGGTGAAATCCCCCAGTAATTGATCTGATAAGAGTAGATTGCTTGTGATGTTTTATAAACAAATAAAGAAGTACTACGTATTGGTACAGAATAAGGAAAACAAGCACGAGAGCACGAACTGCATTCCATATATTTCCTGTGTACACTGAGTTGTAGAACATATCGATGGCTTTCTGAATATACAGAACTTCACGATAGAAGATAAACAGAAAATAGTAGATTGTTGTAACAGTAATACCAATAAAAAATAGGATAATATACACCCATAGCTGTTGTTTCTGCTTTCTTGTAAAGATTCGTAAGTCGTTGCTGGTTTTTTCGCTTTCACCGGTAAAAAAGGAGATACCTTTTTTTAGCTGTTTGGCACCGGGTATGGTGAGGTGAGATATTCTTGAAAGAAACATTTTTTTTGCGTCTTCATATAAATTAGGCTGATTAAGATAATCGGAGATAACATAGTAAATATCGGTTTCCAGATATGCATTTAATTGCCAGCAGATGCCAGAAAATAGCACAAGGACAACACATTTTAACAATGTCTCGATACTGCCTAGTGGAATATCTTGTAAAAGAGCATATAAAAGAAACCAGTAAATAAGGCCAATCATCAGCATGTCTATAAATATCCCCGAGAGATAAACGATATACCGTAAGTGTTTTGGTTTTGACTGGATACGATAGTTTTCTGTTTGGGCAACAAGGTAAATAAACTGAAAACCAATGGAAAGGCTGGCTTCACCACCTATCGCTTTTGTTGTAGCAAAATGAGCACACTCGTGGATAAAGATAAGCCCATAGGTAATAAGAGTATTTACCAGGAAGACGATGGTTATATCTTGTGTCCACAAAAAATCTTCAACACTAGGTAGAAAACCAGGCACTGTAAGTGCAAAAACAAAACCAGAACTGATAATAATGCAGTTAAAAAGAAATAAGTAAGGATTAAGAGTCCAGGTGAACCATTTTCTGTCGACGCCCAATAACATGGGGCGAATTGTTTCAGAGATTTCCGGGATTTTAATAGTATCAACACCTTTGAGAAAACCGTAATCAAGCAGGTATCCAACCATTTTTTTTACCTCGTCCACAGTTGTATTCATCTCTTTTGCGGTTTGTTCTACTGTATGCCCTTCGTATAGGTGTTTTATAAGTTGGGATTCAAACGGCCGGGTAATGATTGTTTCATCAGTATCCTCACGATAGATAATATCTGTCCCGGGTGTATCAGGGTTTTTTTCCCACCGAAGAGAATGAAAATAAATACGGGAGTTTTTGTTTGCGATATTCATAATACCATTACAAATTACTCCCCATACTTGAGCATCCCAATATGGGGAGTAATTTCATTAACAGACCTTTTATTTCATCGGTCTCTTTGCTCTTGTTGATTTTCTTTTTGCAGGCTTTCTTGCCTTTGCTTTTTTCTTTTTTGCTGGCATGGATTTTAAGATAACTTATAACTGCGTGCTGTTTTCATAATAAGGTTTTTGTGAAGCGATTGTCAATAAAGAAATTCGAGCTATTTGGTAGTTTAGAATGTTGTACAGCTCTGGAAGTAGTATGACAGGCCGCCGAGTAAGACGGCCTGTCGGATCAGCGTGTGCGTGCGGTTTAAATGCCCGTGCTCCTTAGGGGGTCGGCTCAATTTCCACAATTGGCGGCGCGCCCTCGTAGCAGAGGAGCTCTTTCAACGCGATGTATTCGTCGATTTGTGACTTTGCCATGCCAGGTTGCTCGTACGCCTCCTCCGATATACATTGCGAGGCTTGCCAGAACGGAACGGCAGCTGACTCAGAGGCGGGGCTTGACCCGTGTGCGGCCGAATAAAGCACTATTACAATCTGTATCGTCAGCTGATCGGGTGGAAGCTCAGCATCAATCACCCCCTGTCCAATCTCACCCGCAGTATACTGCGGATAACTCCCCAGTCCTTGCCTGAAGGTTATGACAAGGGTCGGGATGTTCTTTTCGTCGCCATTGACGAGGTTGATCTCCCGAATTACGGCCTCCAGCGTCTGGGTGTTGATGAGTGCTCGCATGCCGTCCGCTTCCTGATCCACGCGCAGGGTGACGTTGTCGTAGGTGTACGTTCCCCCCGATGTGAGCGAAATAACCCTCCTGGGGTCGATCACCATTCCAGGTTCGGCAGTGGAGGTGGGCAGCGGTTCGACCGTTGGGAATGGACCTTTTGCAGTCCTACTTTGGGTCGCCGTTCCTCCGCAGGCCATGAGCCAGGTTGTCATTACCAGCAGCACTGTCAGTGCGACCCGGAGGCGTATTCCGAAACATGTGTGCCCGTTCATTCCATCCTCCCCTGTGAACAGGTGCGTATGGCAATTCATACGCTGGTACGGTAAAACGGGCTATTATAACAAAACTACTAGAGAAATAACGTAAGGGTTACATTGATTCGACTGGTTCAATGCCGAGGAGATGAAGGCCATGTTTGAGAATATTTCCTACCGCAGTGGTAACGAGCAGCCTGAACTGCTTTTGTGCGGGATCCGCTTTGAGAATCGGTTGCTTTTGGTAAAAGAAATTAAATTGCTGTGCCAATTCAAACAGGTAGGTGGCAATCACGTTGGGCGACAATGTAGAAGCAGCCTGATATACAATTTCCGGATACTGGTTTAAGTATCTGAGAATGGCTGATTCCTCTGTCGCGATAGTTTGGATGATGGTGTTGACACTTTGGGAATCAAGTTCCGCTTCGTGATTAAAATCATCTGCTTTCTTAAGAATGCTTTGTGTGCGTACGTAGGTGTAGAGCAGATACGGTCCTGAATTTCCATTTAAGTTTACTGATTCACCAATATCAAATTCGACCCGGGTGAGGATAGCGTTTTTAAGGAATGCGTATTTTACTGCCGCAACAGCGAGTTTTTCAGCAGTTGCTTCATCTGATTTTTCGTATGTTTCCAGGATTTGTTTTTTTGCTTCATTCAGGAGCCATTCACCTTCAACAACATTCCCTTTTCGCGATGACATTTTTGCGCCTTTGATATCGACCCAACCGTAGATTTGATGGTATTGCTGGTCTTTTTGGATTCCCATGAGTTCCTGAACTTTAAAGGTTACTTTCATAAAGCTGACCTGCTCTCCTGCAACAACATGAATCAGTTTATCTATATCCCCATGGTCTGAGAATTCTTTTTCTGCAAGTGCCAGCTCTTTTCCTTCATAGGTGGGGAGCCCCAAACTGTTTATAAAGACTCTTCGGTCTAGACCGTATTTTTCACCCGGGAAAATAACTGCTCCCTGGTCTTCGATAAGGATTCCTTTTTCCAACGCCTCACGGCTTAGTTCAATTCCCCGTTTTGCTTGGTCGCTTTCAAAGTAAAAAGCATCGTATTTGGTGCCAACTTTGGCGTAGACTTCATCAAAATAATCAAGGCTCCACTGGCGGGTTTCTTTCCACAGCGGCATAATGGCGGGATCTTCCGCATACACCTGCTTATTGATTGCAATTATTTCCTGCTTTGCTTGTTCGTCCGATTCGAAAGCTGCGTTTCCTTCTGCATAAGCTTTTCCGATTGTGCGGATCTTTTCCCGAATAGCGGCCTGTCGTATTGTATCCAATTCTCCGGCTTCGTCCATTTTTTTGATTTTCCAGAGCGTTTTGGATATATGCATTCCCACATCACCCTGGTAATTGGCCCGTATGATAGTATTCCCGCTTGCTTCGAGTATTCGCGAGAGCGATTCACCAGTTGTTATATTGCGCAGATGTCCGATATGAAACAGCTTTAGCGTATTAGGATGGGCAAATTCGAGTATTGCTTTTTTGTGAAGCCCGAAGTGAAAGGGGAGCGTGGTAATGGTGTTTTTCGCCAGCTGAGTAAGATTTGCGATGGCGTAGTTTTTTGAGATATAGATATTGATGAACCCCGGTCCTGCCACTTCTACTTTTTCGATAGTTTCGTCGATGGGGATTGCGGTGGCAAGTTCCTGGGCGATAATGCCGGGTGGCTTTTTGAGGGATTTTGACAGTTGCAAGGCTACGTTAGTCGCATAATCTCCAAATTCCGGGTTTTCCGGATGAGTGAGGGAGATGGCATCAGCGGATATATCTGTTTCGGTACCGCTGGACAGAGTGTGAACCGCTTCTGCAATTTTTTGTTTGATCTGTTGCGCTAACATAGTGGTATTGTACCTCACTTTTTTGCTGTTGTGTAGGGGCCCGCGCCGCCCCTACATCCTGCACGTGGTGCAGTCCGTTGTTGCGAACGCGGGCTATCTGCGCCGGCGGCCACCATCCTCCTCGGAGAGGGTCGGTGTCTCGCCCATTTTGCGCTTGAAGGAGGGCGCCTTGTATCGAAATGGACGGCTGAGTCCCAGGTCTCGAGACCTAACGCCCTTCTTGGGCTGGGTGAGGGTGTAGGCTAGGAGAATTCCCAGCCCTCCCAGCACTGCCATAAGGGCAATGATACCAAGTGCGAGCAGCAGCTTGAACTCGTACGGGGTTAAGTTTGGCATGAACAAGCTCCTTGTTATTCCATGGTATCTGGTCGACGCCTTCCGCGATGTTGTGCTTGCTTGAAGATAGCCCCTGCACCCCAATTTGCATCAAGGTCGATTGTCGCAAGATAGTCGTCGTTGATGGGTCTGGACATATCGGAGATGATGACGTACCTATGGGTGAACGGATCCTTGTAGTCGAAGGCATAATTCCCATCTCTTGCAGCGCCAGTGGCTGTGCAATAGATGTCAAGTGCTTTAGCGATTTTCTCCGCCGTGACCTGAGGTTTCGTTTGCCCCATATTCGTTAAGAGATGGTCGTCAGGTGGGCTGTAGGCGCCCTGACTAAATCGTTGCAGCTCACCTCTACCATCTCCCATCCCGCGTGGCGGGTTTGTACCGTAGGAGCGGGGCGCTGGGTTACGAGAAGTGTTCCCAAAACCAATTGCACCAAGGGCTTGCCGGATCCTCACATAGATCACCACGACGGCGACTGCTGTCAGTAGTACGAATAGCCAGAAAGGCCACCAGTATGGCTGCTCGAGCATCCACTGGATGAACTTCTGGACGAGCGTTTGCGGTGCTGACATAGTCCTAACCTCCTTCATTGTTCGTGTGCGATTCCAAGCTGCAGGTATTATAGCAAATAATATCTTGTAGTAAATGTAAGAAGGATTACTGCAGGAGGAGTAATGAGCATAACAAAAAATATCAGTACATCCGTAAGTATGGTACCTACCTCTTAGGTTCCTTGTAGTATTTTCTTTGTTTCGACTTTGTAGAGCTCCACATGGGGCTGGTCAAATGTGTTTACGTTCATCAGCTTTCCCAGATACATCATTTCAACCATTTTGAACTGCATAAATTCCGCCAGTCCGCTTTCGTTGATTTCATCCAGGATAATTTCGGTGAAGGGCTGTTCCTGGTTTTTGTAGGCGATTTTGACACCGTCTTTGATGGCATCCATAATCTGTGAGGCTCGTTTTCCATTGATGTGCTCCACCAACGGGAATTGCAATGTTTCCGGAACTCGTGCTTCGTACTTTGGTTTTGCTGCTGAAACAAAGGTGGTGATTTTATCTTTAGGCCCTCCTAAATAGAGTTGCCCGACTGAATGAAGATCAGTTGATCCAAGCGAAACGGTTGGTGTAATGCCAGTATGTGCCGGATTTCCCTGAAGGTCGTGTTCTTTTCCCACACTTTCACCCATAAGCTGGCGGTACCACTTGCCAATAGACTCGAGTTGCGGAGTAAAAAAGAAATTATCGTTAATTTTTTTGCCGTTCTTGTAGTGCAAATAGAGGATCGCGGCTGATTGCATTGCCGGATTTTGTGCAGGATCTTCATTCAGGCATAAGTCGCGAATTTTTGTGGCGGCATCGCGGATTGCTTCCACATTAATGCCAATTGCAGTGAGGGGGAAAATACCCACATTTGAAAATACCGAAAATCTGCCGCCGACTTGTTTTGCTAACGGCAGCACTGCAACTCTCATTTCCTGTGCTTTTACCCATAAGGGCGAGTTCTCGTCGGTGGTAATTACCAGTCTATCCTTTGATCCTGGAAATTTGCGCTCCATGGCTGCCATTACAATTTCCAAATTGGCAATTGTTTCGGTAGTTCCACCGGATTTGCTAATTGCATTGATAAGTACTTCTTCTTTATCGTTCAGTTTTTCGATGAACTTACACAGTTTGGCGAGGAATTCTTCTTCATTGGTATCAACAAAGATCATTTTGGCGTTATATTCGCGCTGGTCTTCCAGAATGTCGTAATAGCCAAAGAAGGCGTCGTAGATTGCTTTGGTTCCTAGATTAGAACCACCAATCCCAATATCAATTATGTATTTCAGCTTGTTGGTAACTTTCTGCTTCTTCATTTCCTGGGATTGGGTTAGCACATCCTGGTCTGAAGGAAGATTAATGGAACTTTCCGCAGCTTCATAATTGCCTGATTCAACAACCTGCTGTAAATGCTTTGCGTAGTCAGCTAATTGAGAAGCGGTTTTGATAATGTCTTCTTGGGTTAATCGGGATGAGTCCTGATACAGGAATTTCATAGGGGTAGATGGAATTATTAAATGTATTTACTTGGTTCCACTCCAACCGCGGTTTTCCTGTTTGCGCATTTCCTCGGTTTCGGTTTCGCGGTTGGCGTCGTCCTGGAGCCTAAATGTGTTTCCGGTTTCCGGGGTCGAGGCTTCCAGGAATACACAATCGGTAACGGCAATAAGTCGGTGGATTTGGCCTGGTTGGACAAAGTATCCATGGTTTAATTCCATTGGGATTTCCTTTTCCTCACCGTTTTCATCAGTTAGCACCAGTCGGCCTTCTCCGGAAATGCAGACCATTGTTTCAATCTTTTCATCATGGTATTGGAGGCTCAGTCTTTTACCGGCATTTACATGGAGGATTTTCCCGGTTGCGGGGACATCGTCGCGGGTGTAGATAATTTCATAACCCCAGGGCTTGTCGACGCGCTTCTGGTAAGGTGTTGTTGAAAAGTTGGATGTATCAAAACCGTTTTTTATCATAGTAGGGTCATGGTACTGTAAAAACGCGTTTTTTTCAATGTGAAACTGGTATAATTCTAGCAATAGCATGCTAAAACACCGAATGTGGATCTACGCACGGGCGCTTCGTGTCAATCAATGGATAAAGAATCTTGTGGTATTTACCGCAATTCTGTTTTCCGGAAGTCTTCTTATTCCCAACTTGTTTTTCAATTCGCTCTATGCGTTTGTGGTATTCTGTTTGCTTTCTTCAACTTCATATTTGCTCAATGACATTATCGATTACCAGTACGATATCAAGCACCCTGTAAAGAAGAACCGGCCGATAGCTGCGGGGTTGATTACCATACCTCAGGCAACCTTCCTGGTATTCGTACTAACTCTGGTTTCGTTGTTGCTTGCGTTGCTGTTTTCAATACAGCTGTTTGTAGTTGCCTTTGCATTTATTTTGCTGCATTTCCTGTATTCGATGGTTTTAAAGCGTTATCCGATTATCGACATCTTCACTATTTCATTTAGCTTTATGATCCGCACGCTGGCAGGTGAAATTGCCTCCGGGTACCATATACCGATCTGGCTGTTTTTGACAATTTTCTTTGTTTCGCTGTTTATGGCTACTGTAAAGCGCCATGCAGAATTAGTACGACAGGGAAAAGAAACTCGATTAGCATTAATGAACTACGGCGACCATTTGTTAATGTTCTTAACTAATACGTTTGCCACTGCGACAATACTTGCTTATTCTTTGTATACCTATTTGGAGAAACCACCATTTATACAAACGCCTTTGTCACAGTTCTACCCGCGTTTTGAAGGACGAAAGTGGCTCATGATTACCATTCCCTTTGTGGTATATGGGATTGCCCGCTATGCGCAGTTGTTGTACCAGCGTGAAGAAGGAGAGCGCCCGGAAAAGATTATTACGACAGATAAGCCATTGGTAGTTTCGATGGTAGTGTGGGCGTTGATAACGATTTCGTTGATTTACTTGTTTTAATTACAAATTCCATAAATATATGGCAGAAATTGAAGGTATGGGAACAAACACAAATTCAGATAATAATGGGGATGTAGTTGTGGCAACAGATCAACCAGTTGTGGTTAATGAGGGAGGAGATGGTGCTGCTACTGCCAATGTGAATTCACACCCTGAAGCCGGCACATCGGGTGTACAAGCAGCAATCAACGATTCAGGATTCGCGGCGAAAGAGTTTGGCGCAGATGCTGCTACAATGGCAAACGCGGCTCCGGGCTCGACTTTTACAGCTGGTGATGAAACAAAAAATGCAACGATTACAGTAAACGATAAACCTGGAAGCTTTAACCTGGAGACAAACGATAATAGTAAATAAATAAAATTCCTTCTCTTTATATTTTCGGAGAGGCAGCAGCCTGTGAGCCGCCGCCCCTCCTCCTTCGATTCAGCCAGCGATCAGGCCTGGAGCTGGTGGTGCCTGACAGCCCTCACCCGGATCTCCTCCACGTTCCACTTGCGCGGCGTAAGCACGGCGTTCCCCCGCTCGCGCACCCATACCTGGAAGTAGGCGTCCGGAGAGAACCTGAGACGCCTCCAGAACTTGCTGAAGGGCTTCTTGCTCTCGAGACGGCCATACCAGCAGGTGGAGCCGATTAGAGCGTGGTAGATGCCGCCCATGGCGTAGATAAGATCATCACCCTGCTGGATCAGCTCGATAAGCCCAGTGGTGTGGACTAGTCTCCTGGGAGTGGTGACACCCTTGATTTCCATCGTAGGTAGACACCACAGGCCGCTCGTATCGATATCGGCGGGAATCGGAGCCCATCGCCAGATTTCGTAGAACGGCTTCGGCGCGAAGGTGCGGGCTTGAACCTGGTCAACCAGGTCTGACATATGCGCTTTCACACCCGCCGTACCGCCCGCCATGCCCGTAGTATCGGGCTCGTTAGTCGCAGTCGACATGAGCACTCCTCCTAGCTGCGAAACCTCCGCAGCATCTTAACTGTTAAGTATCCGACTACGGCGATCATGGAACCGACTGCAAACACCGCTAGAAAAAGCTGGGCGACGGCCGATACCCGCTCTCCTACCGGCATGTCTGTCTTCCTGTAGAGGATTCTCGGTGTAATCCTCCTCTGGCTTGGTGGCACCGCCTCTCTCCTTTCAGATAGCTAACACAGAATCGATGAGGAAATAATAGAATAACTATGATGTTCTGTCAATTGCTATAGGACTTTTGTGTAAAAGTTATGTAATAGTATCAAACAATGAAAAATGACCTGGTTTGTATCCTTTTATTACAGATAATCACTCTTGTTTTTTTGTGTAAGAAGACTACAATGACTACTGAACAATCGTTCAATCGCGAGGGCGAAAGTTTAAGCAGTCGACTGCGAAAGAGGAGAGAACATTACAAATTTCTAGTCAGTTTGTATCGTGAATCCTACGAAACTTTATTAATTTTAATTTCACTATGGCAAAAGGAGATGACAAAAACAAACAAGCATCCGGACCAGTTGCAGCATCAGGGAAAAGTGCGGCGATTAGTGCGGCGTTAGAGCAAATTCAGCGTCAGTACGGAAAGGGTTCGATTATGAAGATGGGTGACAGTCTAAATATGCCGATTGAAGGTATATCCACCGGAATTATGCCTCTTGATATTGCATTAGGAGGAAAAGGTATTCCTAAAGGAAGAATTGTCGAAGTCTACGGTCCTGAGGCATCAGGGAAGACAACACTGTGTTTATCCTTAATTTCAGAAGTGCAAAAAACCGGGGGAACCTGTGCCTTTATCGATGCTGAACATGCGCTTGACCCACAGTGGGCCGAGATAATGGGTGTAAAGGTAGAAGATCTGCTTATTTCCCAGCCAGATAACGGAGAACAGGCACTGGAAATTGCAGAAACATTAGTGCGATCAGGAGCTATTGATCTGATTGTTGTAGATTCTGTTGCAGCCCTTGTCCCACGTGCAGAAATTGAAGGGGATATGGGAGATGCCCAAATGGGTCTTCATGCCCGTCTTATGTCACAGGCGCTGCGCAAACTTACCGGTGTGGTAAACAAGTCAAAAACAATTATCCTATTTACTAATCAGCTTCGTCTTAAAATTGGAATCATGTTTGGAAACCCTGAAACAACGACAGGAGGTATGGCGTTAAAGTTCTATGCATCCATCCGCATGGATGTCCGCAAGATCGAAACCATTAAGAAAAACAACGAAATTGTGGGAACTCGTGTGCGTGTCAAGATCGTAAAAAACAAAATTGCTCCACCATTCCGTGAAGCAGAATTTGTTATTAACAGCAAAGGTGTTGACCGACTTGAATCACTCATTGAAGCAGCCATCAACGGAGGAATTCTTTCTCGAAGCGGTTCGTTTATTAAGTACAAAGACGCTACTCTGGGACAAGGAAGAGAACAGGTCAAAGATATTCTTGCCCAGGATGAAAAGCTTCGCAATGAAATTCTTGGAGCAGTTCGTCAGCGATTTGGCGGGAAATCACCAGCTCCCATAGCTGCTAATGCAAAAAATACCGATGCAGAACCAGAACGGGAAGATGATGAAGATGAATCAGAAGATTAACCGATTGAGGAGAGGGCACATCGCCCTCTCCAATATCAACTATGGATAAAGCCAAACAACTTGCATTTTTCTACCTGAAATTTCGTGATAGAACGGTGAAGGAAATGAGGGATTACCTCATTAAAAAACAGCAGAGATTCCAGTACTCAAACGAGGATATCGAAGCAGTAATTACCTATCTGAAAGAGAATAACTATCTTAATGATCTACGCTATGTCGAAAACTACGTGCGTAACAAGGTTGAACTAAAGCCTCAAGGAAAAACAAAGCTAACATTCGACTTAAAAAGGAAAGGGATATCAGAAAATCTCCTCACCCAATTTTTCATGGAGGAAGTGGTAGATGAAGAATCAGCCGCCAAAGAAGCACTCACTAAAATATGGCATAAATTTACCAAGTTGGATCATCAAAAGCAGTTCGAGAGAGCCGCACGATTTCTCGCATCCAGAGGCTTCTCCTATCCAATAATAAAAAAAACTATTGCAGAATTGCAGTCCTCTGAGGTACAATAGCGCAAGCAAATTATTATTTTGCTTTCGGAAGATTACAAACCTATTACAAGTTTACCGACCTACACTATATTTCAGATGGTGACGTTTTGAGCCTGGGATTTAACCAGCATGGTTTTATATAGTTGATCGTGGGTGAACTGTACATTTGTCCTCCTTCCTGAAAGCATATTTACCAATATGATTCAGTCAATTCTGCAAAAGATTTTTCCGAAAAAACTTACGGATGAGGTCTTACAACAAAATGAAACAAAAGCCAAAGAGATTATCTTACAGGCAGAACAGGAAGCTCTCAAAATTAAACAGTCGGCAACAGAAGAAAGTCTTCGTGTAAAAAATGAAGCTGCTAAAGAAGCTCGAAAAACAGTTGATGAGGCGCTGGAAATCGAAAAGCGTCTTGCCAAAAAGGAGGAAGCTATTCAACAGCGTGAAAGGGAACTTGAGAAAAATAGAGCAAGTCTTGAAAACTCAAAGAAACAGGTGGAAGATGTAAAGAAGGACTTTGAAGAGAAGCGCGAACAGATTCTTGTAAAGCTTGAAAAGATCTCCCAGATGTCAAAAGACGAAGCAAAAAACTTACTTCTAAGAGGCTGGGAAGAAAAGCTCAAAGGAGAAGTCGCACGGAGAATTAAAGCTTCCGAAGAAGAAATAAAACAAAACGTAGATGAAAAAGCAAAAGAACTTCTCCTTGAAGCAATGCGTTACGGAGCAACAGACTACGTCTCTGAATTTACCCTTTCAGTGGTAAATCTTCCAAGCGAAGATATGAAAGGCCGCATTATTGGAAAAGACGGACGTAACATTCGCGCGTTCGAACTTGCCACAGGTGTAGATGTCGATCTTGAAGAAGAAGGCGTTATTCGACTTTCATCATTTGACTCGATTCGCCGCGAAGTTGCTAAGAGATCTCTTGAACAACTATTAAAAGATGGACGTATTCAGCCACAAAGAATCGAGGAAATAGTTAATAAACAAAGAATTGAAATTGATAAGATTATCTTCCGGGCTGGAGAAGATCTTGCTCATAGAGTCAATATATTTAACCTGCCATCAGAGTTGGTAAAACTCCTCGGAAAGTTTAAATTCCGATACTCATATGGACAGAACATGATTCTCCATACCCTTGAAGAAACCCGTATTGGAATCGCACTTGCTCATGAGTTAAAGGCAGATGTAAATGTGGTGAAGCTTGGATGTTTACTGCATGATATCGGTAAAGTTATAAACGACAAAGAAGGCTCACACGTTGACTTGGGTGTAGAACTGCTGAAGAAATACCGATTTCCACAAAAGGTTATCAACGTAATAGCAGAGCATCATGAAGATGTACCGTTTAGTTCCTTGGAATCAGTTATCGTCTATGTTGTTGACGCCGTTTCCGGTGGAAGACCGGGAGCACGCCATGAAGATCTGGAAGAGTACATCAAGAGAATTAAGACCATCGAAGATACAGCAAAAGCGCATGCCGGAGTAAAGGAAGTCTATGCGCTCCAGGCTGGTCGTGAATTGCGAGTAATAGTCAAGCCGGATGAAGTAAACGATGATGCCGCATTGGTTATGGCCGCGAAACTGAAAGAAGAACTTGAAGGGAAGTTTGAAGTATTCCCCGGGAATATCAAAATTACGATCTTGCGCGAATTTAGAGCCGAGAGCGTGGCAAAGATCTAATTAAGGGGTAGTAAATGGATTGATGAGCAGTGGAACTGATTTGGGAGCTTTCCATTTACTTGTGTCAAGAAACTCTATTACGCTTCGAGGGTCATGTAGCTTTACTGTTGCCTGTCTTACAGCAGCGTTAATCATTTGTCCTTGAGCCATGGCCACAAGCTGGGCATACAATGCCTTTTGAGCTTGCTGATGATATAACTCCATATCTCCAACAGGATTTAGTTTATTGTAGGTACCTGCATTGTAAAAGGCGTCGTTGTATGATGCTGCTTCTTCAATATAGTGAGCTGCCCTTTGCCGGAAACTTGCTTCAAGAAAAACACCAACCTGCGCTGTAGAAACGGTGTACCCTGGTAACCAGGAAAGAGCGAGAGAGTGAGTATCTGCGATGGTTGAAGGTGTCCCGTAGTATGCTCCTGTTCCAAACATAAAAACGACATCTCCTACTGAACGGGGTACCATAAGAGGCTCACTTCCGTCTGCAAGTTTCCCCATGAGTGTCTCAAGAAAATTATCTCCTGCGTCGGGTGTTAATGAAGCTGCCCATGCTGCAGTTTTATGAAAATGCGGAGCGTCAGGTTTATAGAAGAGTTCTATACCCTCTTCAACTGGAGGAGTTTGGACTTCTAGTGAAGACGTCGAAGGTCCTGGAGTCCCCTCAATAAACCGGCGGGTAAGGTAATGCGGTGGCAGCTTTGGCATAGACCGGTAGTATATCAAATTACTTCTGTGCTCAGATGGTTTTAAGTGCATCACTTCCTGGAACTCTTCTCACAATCCTGGGTTATAATCTGAATACTATGAATACAAAATGGAACTTTACAGACATGTTCTCTGGTGATGCCGACCCTAAGATAGAAGAAAATCGCAAAGTGACAGAAGAAAAAACCAAAGCATTTGTCTCGAAATGGAAAAAACGTACCGATTATTTGGAAGATCCTAAAGTGCTTGCAGAGGCACTGGCGGAATACGAAGAATGGAGCAGGCACTATGCCGGAGGTGGGAACGAATCTTATTACTTTTGGCTTCGCTTTACTCAGAATCAGACTGACACGACAGTAAAAGCAAAGATGCAGCTTGCGGATGATTTTGCAAAAAAACTCAGCAATGAAATCAGATTCTTTAGTCTGAATGTTTCAAAGATTCCGGAAGAAAAACAGCTGCAGTTTTTAAAAGCGCCCGAACTGCAAAAATACAAGCATTATCTTGAAACATCATTTGCGGAAGCAAAATACCTGCTCACTGATCGCGAGGAGATGATTATGTCGATGAAATCCAGTACCTCATACAGCAACTGGGTCGACATGCTGGAAACATTTTTAGTAAAAGAGGAGCGGGAAGTGCTTGATGAAGACGGAAAGAATGCAAAAAAGGACTTTTCTTCAATCCTTACGCTTATTAGCAACAAAGACAAGAAGATCCGCGATACCGCTGCAAAAGCATTTAATGATATCCTATCAAAATATGCTGAAGTTGCAGAGGTAGAGCTAAACAATGTAGTCAATAACAAAAAAAACGACGATATAATCCGAAATGTCCCAAGACCCGATCTAACAAGGCACATTGCTGACGATGTTGAAACAGAAGTTATTGATGCCATGCTAGCGGCAGTTGAGAAACGGTTTGATATTTCTGCTCGCTGGTATGCCTTAAAAGCAAAACTACTTGGCCTACCAAAGCTGGAGTACCATGAACGCAATGTGGAATATGGCGAAGTAACAACCAACTACTCCTGGGAGGAGTCGGTAGAGCTGGTACGCCAGGTTTTTGCAAATCTCGATCCGGAATTTGAACGCATCTTTAATGAATTTCTCGAAAAAGGTCGTTTTGATGTCTTTCCGGAAAAGGGGAAGTCCAGCGGAGCGTTCTGTGCACACTATCTGATAACGCAACCAACCTATATTCTGCTAAATCATACGGATAAGTTACGGGATGTTCTTACTTTGGCCCATGAAGTAGGACATGGAATCAACAATGAATTAGTACGGGCAAAGCAACATGCTCTCTACTTTGGCACGCCCACTTCAACAGCAGAAGTCGCAAGCACCTTTATGGAAGATTTTGTTTTGGAGGAGCTGATGAAAAAAGCTGATGAAAAAGAGCAGCTTACCCTGCGGGTTATGAAAATGGATGAAGAAGTGTCGACGATCTTTAGGCAGGTTGCCTGCTATCGCTTTGAACAGGCCTTACACGAGAGAATACGAAAAGAAGGCTATCTTTCCCTTGCTGATATCGGGAAGCTGTTCTGCGAGAAAATGGCGGCCTATATGGGAGAATCTGTGGAGCAATCTCCGGGATCGGAAAACTGGTGGATTTACTGGAGCCATATTCGCAACTACTTTTATGTGTATTCATACGCAAGCGGGTTGTTGATTTCAAAGAATCTGCAACACAATGTGCGCAAAGATAAATCATTTACTTCTAAAGTAAAAGAGTTTTTGGCAGCAGGATATGCTGAGTCGCCTGCAAGTATCTTCAAGAATATCGGAGTAGACATTACTGCCGGTAGCTTCTGGGATGAAGGCCTTGCCGCGGTGGATGAGGAGCTAAGGCAAACTGAAGAGTTATACGAAAAAGTATCCGGAAAGTAAATTATACTGCTGTGATAACCTATATTCATTAAATGATCTATTTTTACGTTCAAATTCTTTTGTAAGAAATATCTCCGTTTTGCCCGAAAGCGCCAAATTGATATAGATTGTTACAATAGGATGCTTTTCATTTGTATTGACAAGACGCTAAAAAACCATTACTCTAGTGGTTGCTTTTATTATTTCCAAACTCAAGACGAAAGGCAGGTGCACACACTAGAACTATGACAAAAGCAGACTTAATCGCACAAGTTGCAAAGAAAGCTGGCTTAACATCAAAAGCTGCAAAAGATGCAGTAAATGTTATCTTTTCCACCATCTCAGACGCAATGAAGAGAGGAGAAAAGGTAGTTGTTACAGGATTCGGAACTTTTCTTGTCCGTAAGAGAGCAGCCCGTAAAGGTCGCAATCCGCAAACAGGAGCAGAAATCAAGA
Organism: uncultured Gammaproteobacteria bacterium; assembly: GCA_964407325.1. Taxonomy (GTDB): domain Bacteria; phylum Patescibacteriota; class Microgenomatia; order UBA1406; family GWC2-37-13; genus JAOAFZ01. Next base: position 34,189 of record CAYOVA010000001.1, read on the forward strand.
TCCCCGCAACCAAGACTCCAGGCTTTACAGCAGGTAAATCCCTTAAGAGACTTGTTAAGTAATTTTGATGAAATTAAGACAGCCCCGCTGCTTATTCCCACATGGTGTAATGCAGGCGGGGTTGTTTTTTAAGCCCCAAACTGGTACAATCATCAACACATGAGCAAGTTATTTTGTTTTGTATGTGCTTGTGCTGTGTTCCTTGCAACAAGTAACGCAGTACCTCTTCATGCGCAAACAATTTCGTTTGAAAAAGTAATTGATTATCAGCTCCCGTACCCCGGACTTCTTCCGGACAACCCGTTGTATGTTTTTAAAGAAATGCGTGACAACATGCAGGTTATGACGGCTCCCGGACCGTTGGAAAAGTCGAAAGCTCAACTTCAAATAGCTGATAAAAACATGGCTGCAGCTGTGGAACTATCTGCAAAAGGAAAGCACCAGCTGGCAGGAGAGCGTATTGCAAAAGCTCAGCAGTTTATAGCAAAGATAATTGCAACTATGACCAGTCAAGCTACAACAGCAAAAGTGAGCCAAGATCAACGAACCGATTTTAAAACTACCCTTAGTAAAGCAAACATGAAACATCGGGAAGCGATCGAGTCTTTAATGCGCAACACCCCTTCCGGACAAGTTGAACAATTGGAAAAGTTAAGACAGAAAAATATTGAACTTCAGGAATCAATCTCTAAAATCCGCTAACCGTATTGTTTTTTAAATTTTAGACTGGTATAATAAACAATCTTCTTACTATTAGTTACAAGTTTCTTCATAATGGAGCCTTTGTAACTGCCTGTAAGAACATCCTAAAAGGAGGATAAACAAATATATGCCAGCAAAAAAAACAACCAAATCAACCCCAAAAGGTAGCGCCGCCGCATCAGGCCACATTATGGATCGTCTTCTAGGGACACAGCAAATGCCTGTGCTTCGTAAAGGAGAAGAAGTCGAAACAAAGATCATCACCATCTCAAAAAAAGGAATTATGTTTGATCTTGGATCGAAAGCATACGCTGTTTTGGGAGATCGTGAAGTTCGTGAAATATCTACCTACCTTCCGTATTTAAAAGAAGGCGACACCGTAAAGGTTCGCATTATTGCAGAAGAGTCAAAAGAAGGATACCCAGTTGTGTCCATGTCACGCTTCTTTGAAAAAGGAAAGTGGAGTATTCTTCATGATAAAAAAGAAAACGAAGAAGAAATTGAAGTTATTTGTGGTGAATATGGGAAAGGCGGAGTCTTCGTGGACTTTATGGGTATCCGTGGAGTTATCCCGAAAATACAGCTAACCCAGGAATATATAGACCATGCCGAAAAGCTGGTAGGGCAGAAAATTAAGGTTAAAGTTCTTGAAGTAGACGAAACCAAGAATCGCCTTGTTGTTTCGCAAAAGGCTTCGGCACTGGGAATCTCACAAAAGGAGCTCAAGGAAAAATTCGACAAAATCAAAGTGGGTGAAACCTACGATGCCAAAGTACTTGGTGTTTCAGAATTTGGAATCTTCTGTGAAGTTGACGGAGTTGAAGGACTTGTTCATATCTCGGAAATTTCATGGGAAAAGGTATCTGATGCTTCATCCTATGTACGACCAAACGAAACTATCAAAGTTATGGTTGTGGAAAAGAACGAAAACGATCTTAAATTAAATCTCTCAATTAAAAGGCTTTCTAACGATCCATGGAAGACCATCGAGGAAACCTATCCAAAAGACAAGGAACTCGAAGGCGAGATTATCCGTAAAGAACACTACGGGTACTTTGTCCGTCTTGCCCCGGGTATCGAAGGACTTATCCATGTCAGCAAGCTTTCCGGTGAGGAAAACCTTGAAGTAGGCCAGAAGGTAAAGGTCTATGTAGAGCGTATCAACAAGAAAGATCGCAAGATGAGTCTTGTCCTTCCGATCAAGGCAAAGCCGGTTATGTACCGCTAATTCTTTTTTATAGCGTATACTATACTGATAAAAAAACATACGTGATGCGTATGGTGAAACTGGAAAATTATATAGGATAAATTCCTATTTCCATCCATTATGTTATATGAACTCGATGCGGAAGTAATCAAAGTTCCAGATGACTACAAACAACAGCGATTAATTCAGGAAAGAGCCCATACCATTGGCTGGGCTGCGCGCGGATTAGTTGATGTGTACCCGGAGTTACGGGGAATTTTTGATTTTGAAGATGTTGCTTGGCGTCAAATAATATATCAGCTTGCTGATCCTCAAGGTGTCAATGGTCCTAGTCCCTATAATGCACCCTTCGAGAAAATTGCCCGTGATCTTTTTGTCGAATATAACCTCCCTTATACTGCAACACGTCGCTATTCATATGAAGATGCAAAAAAATGGGGAGTAGACCAGTGGAACAATCTTCAACAACAAGTACTTATGGACCAGCGAAAAATTGTCGGCTTGTACGAAGATGGAGATGTTTACGTTCAACAATATATCGAAGAACTTGCTTATTACACAGGACAGGAACACGGAAAGCTTGCCTATACAGATGCCGGGCAAAGACCAATGTTTCGCAATGAAGTATGGTTGCCTCGTCCTGCAATTCGCTCTCCTTTTGGTTTGATCCGCAAAGGCAAACAAGTATATGCGCCCGTATCTCCAAACATGTATGAACGGAAACCTGCCCTAGAAGCCGTCAAAAGCCAGACAGGTGTACATGCGGTTGTACGAAACAGAAATGAACGTCTTGCGTTTATTGGTGGAGGGCTAACCACTGTGCCCATGATGGAGTATTTTGAAGCAAATGGTATTGATGCCCATTTAATTCCTGCATCGGAAATCGATTTTCTGGTTGCCGAGGGAGCGAGGGATGGTATGCATGCAGGTGTAAATACCAATTTACCTGCTTCAGCAGCTCGTAGTGAAGGAATGCTAGAAGGGGCAACCTCAGTATTGATTGCAAACACAAGCGGACCTGATAACTTTCTGATTGAAAAGGCCATTTATGAAGCTGCCAAAATTATGGAACCCAATGGAGAGCTTCCAGCACAGATTATAATTCAGGAAAACAAGCCTCCAAAACATCGTGAAGGTGGAACGTACTATAATCGTTGTGTAAATGCGCTATTAGCCATGGGCTTTCACATTCATCAACCTTCAGTATTTTATGTCAACGGAACATTTACCCTTATTGCCGAGCGAGTAGATGATAGTAAATGGAAAGGACTTTCTAAGCAATATGAAGGCCTCCCCATGATTGTGCCGCGAGTTATGACCGATCAGTTACTTGAACAGGCAATGCCTTCTGGTAATAAACAAAAAAGTAGAAGAAAAGAAAAAGTTCACGCTCATAGATGAGCAGAAATTTACGGTAGCATAAATAGACTTATAACATTATAATTGCGAAAATGAAAAGCGAATACTGTCCTCTTCCTGATGACTATATAAAATATCCTGACAGGGATATAAATCTTATAGGCACTGCTTTACGGGATCGTGCGATTGAACTAACAGGAATACGAGAAATTGGAGCTTTAGACACATATGCAGACTGGATTCCGATAGTTCAAACAATTGTAGATCCTGGAGCCCGGACTTTTTTACACCAAGATATACAACTCGACAAAGAACCGAATGGACCCAAACTGTGGGGACCTCCTTCGACAAGTGAATATGACTACCATCAAGCACTCTATTACATGCAACGGTGTCCTTCACCTGGGACAGCACAAAGCTGGTTTCCCGTACAAAATGAACTGGAATTACTCCGGGGATATCTTGCACAAACCGCTTTATCAACGTCAGAAGATCCCATTAGAAACCAACAACTGGAGTTGTTTCGGAGGTATCTTGGTGCTCATGCTGGATTATATTACTTCTTGCAGCATGAAGATGAAGGAAGGGTAAATATCCCGCAACCGTTTACCTTTGGGCCGCGCTTTATGAAGCACGATTGGAAGAGACATTTGGTAGTACAGCTGGAACCTGATAGGAGAAAGGCGATGGAAAAAGCAAAGCATTGGGGTGAACCTAGACCGGGAGAAATTGATTTAGGGCCTTTAGGTGATACAGAAATTACGGTTGTTGCCGGAGGTTTAGAAACTATTGCTGTAGCTGCCGACTTTGCGAGGAGAATGCCAGGGGTACGTTTAAATCTTATAGATACCAATGTGGTTGGAAGACATGCTTTACGACAGTTTGTTGCTTGTCTCAAGTCACAAAATATTCGCGTGGCTGAATCAACTGAAGAAATACAAGCGGCCTTTGATAGATCTCACGGGTTATTTATAAGTGATGTTCTGAGTGACGATCCCTATATTTACGATGCAAGAGTTCAACAACATGATGATCCCGAAAAGGCAGTTTCTTCTGTGAATATAGGAGGCTTACTGATGCACGCAGCTTCCCGAATGGCATATGGAAGTCCAATAGTTATCCAAGAGAGAACTGAGGGTGTGAATATAGAGCAGTTAAGGGTTTCTTCTGCCCAACTCTTAATAGATCCCAAAGGGGGACAAACTGCAGCAAGGGAAGAAGAGATCCAAGCTGTAGCAACCGAAGAAGAAGTACCACAGATTGGTGTTCTTATTGCTGATCCTGAAAGTCAAATAGTACCCTTGTTAGTCCAGGTAAATGGGACTATTGAAGATGACTTTACTCATGTGGACGAAAATGGCAGGTTCAGGATAACTGCAGTAATGGGACAGTTTCCCGATACTATAGAGTTAAATGATGTTGACTACATTCAATACAGTAATCAGCTTGCACCGGAAGGCGAAAATGATCCAGTTGCTATAGTAAGGAAAATCGAAGCTATGAAAGCTCAGGAGGCTGCTGAAAGAGCTGCACAAACGCAACAAATTGCTGAAGTACCGTCGCAAGATGAGGTCCCCCTCAGTAGTGAGGATGTTCTGCCATCGCCAGATGAAGTCCCGACACCAACGGCTGAAGTCTTAGTGGATGGTGAGGTGTCACCGATAGTTGAGGAGCCGCCTGGAGAAGTTGTAGCTTCCGAAGCAGAATTACCAGCAGAGCTTCCTGCCGATGAGGAAGGAGCTGCCGCTGAAGGTAAAAAAAGACAAGAAAGGGGTGTAAAGCCAACAGCAAGAGCTACAGGACAATCTGCTACTAATGGTGGAACAGTCAAAGTGCCACGAGGACAACGTGAACAACCTTCCGGGCAAGGTTCTTCCGGGCGTCAGTCCTCTTCTACAAGAAGAGGTCGCGGCTAATCTTCCTATAATCTCACGTCCCAAAACCAGGTATACTGTTTTGTATGGATGGCCATCCTATCCCTCGTCAAATAACAACATTCGAGTTTAAACTGATTGGGTTCATGACCTTGCGTCAGTTCCTGTATCTTGTGGTGACGATCCCTACGGCATATATTGTATTCCAGCTTTTCCCAATTCCATTAGTAAATCTCCTTCTTGCTGTGGTTATCGCAACTGCAGGTGTGGTAACGGCGTTTATGCCGATTAAGGATAAAACGCTTGATGTGTGGCTCAAACTGGTATGGAAACGGCTTCAACAACCTACCCAATATTATTACCATAAGAAAAACGATCCACTGTATTTTTTGAGGGATTTGTACTTTTTGGCTGATCCGCATCATATGCTTGCCCATGTTGAGTCTAAGGAAAAGCTTTCCCAGTATCTTGCAATGACAAAGCAAAAACCCAAAGCAAATTACCAAAAAAAACAGGTGACCAATCTCCTTCATACCTCTTCTGAAGTGTTACAGAAAGCCACAGATCCAGTATTGCCCATTGCGACCGCCCCTGTTATGCCTGTACCGCAGTCACTTCCTCCCAATCCTGTTCCGCCTGTTGTAGCCCATGCAGATGCGATGGCACGTGTTGCAACATCTCCTCAACCTATTCCTGTTCACGCGCAGGATAAGCCACCGGTTTTGCAAGTTGTTGAACCGGTTGATGAGCCAGTTATGGAGCCACAAACAGTTATCCCGCCAGTTGCACCAACCCAACGAGCTGTACTGCGACCCACACCCCCGGTTATGCCGGCGCCAGTAATGCCGCAACCCGTAGTAGTCCCATCAACGGCACCATTCTTTGCCGGAGTCGTTCGGACTGCTAAAAAAATCCCGCTTCCCGGGGTACTCATCTATGTAAAGGATGGTCAAGGCAACGCGTTGCGCATTCTCAAAACGAACCCCCATGGGGTATTTGCAACCTATCAGCCGTTACCAGCGGGTAGTTACACTTTTGAAATCAAGGATCCGAATGGCACCTACTTTTTTGATACAATGAATAAGACCATCGCGGATCAAAACCTCGATCCACTTGAATTTATGTCAAAAGAGATTCTGTAAAACATTGTTACAGAGACGAAATCCAAAAAATCATGCAAAAACGAAAGCCAACATCACCAATTAAAGCCACTACCCAGGCGTTTATTGAAATCGACGAAATCAAGGACGATATTATCCTGATGCGCGATCGCTCTGCTGTGTGTGTTATTGAAGTGGGAGCGGTAAACTTTTGGTTGTTATCCCAGGAAGAACAGACTTCAATTATCTATGCCTATGGTGGGTTGCTGAACTCTCTTTCCTTCCCTGTTCAGATTATTATCTTGTCAAAAAAAATGGATATTTCTTCTTATCTGGATTTTTTGAATGGCAAAATTGCCATGTCACAGGCGGAGATTATTAAAAATCGCCTGACTGCCTATGCAAACTTTATTAAGAATGTAGTGAAGAAGAATACGGTTCTTGAGAAACGGTTTTTCTTTGTGATTCCCTTTTCTCCGCTTGAACTGGGAGCAGCAGGGGTGACTGCGACAAGAATGAATAAAGAGTATATTATTAGTCGTGCCAAGACATCATTGTATCCAAAACGCGATCATCTTATTCGTTTACTTACCAAAATCGGCCTACGGGCAACAGTATTGCAACAGCAGGAAATGGTGGAGCTGTTCTACAACTTGTACAACCCCTCGGCAACCGGAAAACAGCTTGCTCCAATAGAGAGCTATACGGATGTGGTTGTTACAAACGGCTAAATCCGTCCTTGCTTGCAGCGGCTTTTTGTGTCACAATGTAACAATATGGGTTTATTTGGTATGGGTTCAAAACCGAAAACACCGGGAGGTGTTATCCCTCAACCGGGTCAGCCCGGCTATCCCGGTGTGCCCGCCGCTTCCCCGATGGGAGCACCTCCTCCCGGGGCAATCCCTCCTCAGCATCCTCAGGCAAAACAAAGTGGAACCCCCATTCCTTCTAAGTTTCCCAACGTGGCAGACCAATTGGCTTATGGTTCATTCAACTTAAAAGATATTGTTGCACCGTCCTATATTGAAGTTGACTTTAATCATCTTAGAATTGACGACAGATATTACCGGACAATCTTTGTAACCGGCTACCCCCGCTATGTCAATGCCAACTGGCTCTATTCGTTGATTACTTACGACCATCCGCTGTTTGTTTCCATGTTTGTGTACCCAACGGAATCAAAGGCTATTCTTGACCAGCTCAAAAAGAAAATTGCCGAAATGCAGGCAACCATTGAAACGGATATCAAATCGGGAAAAGTTGTAGACCCGACCGTGCAAGTAGCCCTTGATGACGCTCTTGCTTTGCAAGCGGAACTGGCAAAAGGCGCCGAACGCTTTTTCCAGTTTGCATTGTATGTAACCATTCCTGCCGATACGCTGGAAGAGCTGGAATCAGTTACCAAAGAGCTCGATAACACGCTTTCATCACTATTAATTATTGGAAAGGTAGCGACATTAGAACATGAAGAAGGCTTTAAATCAACGATGCCGATGTTTATGGACAAGCTCCAGGTGTGGCGCAATATGGATACTACTTCACTTGCCATGACCTTCCCATTTTCAACGGCATCACTTACCCGCAACGAAGGTATTCTCTATGGATTGAACCAGCACGATGGCTCGCTGATTATCTTTGACCGATTCACATTGGAAAACTCAAATTCAGTTATTTTGGGTAAATCAGGAGGAGGAAAATCGTTCCTGGTTAAATTGGAATCACTTCGTTTGCTGATGATGGGTGTGGAGGTAATTATTCTTGACCCGGAAAACGAGTATGCAAACATTGCCGGGGCGGTAGGCGGGGAATTTGTCGAGTTCTCGTCGCAATCGCAGTACAAAATTAATCCGTTTGATTTGGCAAACGACAATCCGGAACCCGATGAACTGTCAAACAAGATTCTTGATTTACATTCATTATTGCGCGTGATGATGGGTGAGCTTACGCCAACCCAGGATGCGATGTTAGACCGGGCGCTGGTGTTAACATACCGGAATAAAGGCATTACCCAGGACCCGGAAACCTTTAAAAACCCGCCGCCACTGTTGGAGGATTTGTTTAAGGTGTTTATTGGAATGGAAAGTCCTGAAGCCCGGGAAATGGCAGACCGCCTTGAGAAATTTGTGAAAGGTTCTGCTGCCGGCATCTTTAACCAGCAGTCCAGTTTCGACATCAAAAATCCGTTTACCGTGTTCGGAGTGCGCGATCTCGAGGAGAATCTGAGACCCGTAGCAATGTATATTATCCTTGATTACATCTGGAACCGTGTTCGCAAAGGGGAGCATAAAAAGCGCGTTCTGATCGTCGATGAGGCCTGGTACCTTATCAAAAACAAAGACTCTGCCGCGTATCTGCATAACTTTGCCAAGCGTGCCCGGAAATATAAGCTGGGAATGACAACTATTACCCAGGATGTCGAGGACTTTTTGAATAAAGAAGAAGGGAAGGCGATAATTACCAACTCTTCATTGCAAATTATTTTGAAACAGTCGACTGCAGCAGTAGATAAAATCAGCGAGGTATTCTATTTAACCGGTGGGGAAAAGCACTTCCTGTTGTCAGCCGGCGTTGGTGAAGGTCTGTTCTTTGCGGGGCAATCTCATGTAGGCTTTAAAGTAATTGCTTCAGAAGAGGAGCGAACCTTGATTGAGGGAGCAGGATAATTAGTCTTTCTGAACAATCGATAGTAGTTCTCGGGGTGTTACTGTCTTAAGAGGTAGAACAGAATTCACTACGTGGGGTGCCTTAAAATGCTTCACATCGAGTGTTACTAGATAATTACAAAGAGAAGATAATGCTGCTGCAAGAACTGGAACATCTTTCTCCGGGACTAATGTACGCGCTTTTCTGGAGAAGGCATCCGCAGGATCTGTCACTAGCTTGAGCCCGGACACAACAAGAAGACGATGAAGCCGTATTTTTTCCATCTCCTTTAGTTTTCTAATGGCGTTTCGCTGAATTTCTCCTAGAACGTAGCTAGAGACACACCCCTCGATAACCTTTTTTTTACAGTACCCAAAAACTGCAGCCGATGCTCCCGTTTTAGAACATGCAGCTGAAAGCAAAACTGAAGAGTCAATAAAGACTTTCATTATGGTGTGTCTTCCCATAACTCATCCAACAGTTTCTTGTGTTTTTTTAGGTCTTTATCAGAAAGCTTATCTTCAACAACCCATGTTTCTAGTTGAGCATCAGTGTAGAGCCTTCCTTTGAACGGCGGATCCACTGATTCAATAACGATAGACGATCCTTTTAATGTGGCTTTTGCTATCGACCCTTCCTTAAGCCCAATCGATTCGCGCATCTTCTTTGGAAGAGTTATTAATCCTTTTGCAGAAATTTTAATCCACTCTGAATTTGTTTGTTTTGCAGTTTGCATTCTTAGAATATAGATTTCTAATATTTCTATTGTACCAGCTCGCCGATCAATAACAAGAGCGACTATTTTATCCTGCTACCATACTAGCTTTTTGATACAATAGCACACATGAGAATTGAGCAAGAAGGGGGAGGCGTATCGACTGAACTTCAACGAGGGATCAATGAATTTGATAGGCAACTTGCTGCGAGTGTGGGTTGCATGGGTGCAAACATGCCTGAGATATCCCGGCTCCTTGTTGACCATCCTGCAATCTTTTCTATTCAATCAGATTTTGTCACCATTGTAGAAATGGGCAACAGTCCAAGCAGAACGCAGTTTGTCGCATTACCGAAGGCAAGTTATAGTTATGTTGAAGACTGGTTAAGTGAAATGTGGGAGCAGGATCCGCGCTCGCGAGAGCTAGGATTGGAATGGATAGAAGAACAGCAAGCAGAATTACGAAGAACATGCCATGAGCAGGGACTTCATCTTCTTACCCCGGTTTGGGTATCTGCTACTACGGGTTCTACTCCATCATTAGATCGCATCTTTGTTTTTGGAGCACCTTATGAAGACGACCCCGCCTATTATGCCTTCGATTATCGTCCTCCGGTATATAGCGCTGTTATGGAGGCAATTGCAGCATGTAACGAGATTCTTACCGCTTCCGGGATTTCCGCCGCTGCAGCATGAGCAGGTAAGGTACTGCCCCTAGCAAGTTTAGACATGCGGACAATCCAAAAAGCACAGAGAAGCCCCATTCGTGGATAACAGACCCTGCTACAAGGGCAGCCAGTGCAGCGCCAGTGAGCGAAGTTACATCAAGAACACTCCAGGCAAGTGCTTCTTTCCCTTTCCGGATGTGTGTAGAAAAAAACGCTAGTTTTGGCGGTGTTACCATACCAATCCCTAAACCCAGCAGAGCGTAGAAAAAATAGCTTAGCCAGAACGAAGAGATAAGTGCAAAACCAGCATAGCCTACCGTTACAATACAAATCCCCCAAAGGATAACAGTAATCTGGGAGCGGCTATTTCGTAATCGTGCAAAAAGAGTAGCTCCAAAGATTTCTATGAGTATCCGTACTACCAAATGCAGGCCGTATGCTGTGGTGGCCATGGTGAGTGATGCACCGGGAATGGACTTGAGCGCAAACACACTAAACACCGGAGTAATTGCATTCCAGGGAGAAGACCAAAAGAATTCGGAGATTATCAGTAATTTAATAATGCGGCTCATATTAGCGTCTCCTTTTGACCCTAATGGAACGAGCAGTTCTGGCGTTTCGACTTCGCGACTTTCCTGCTGCCAATAGCCCCCCTTTATGAAACTTCATATAGAGGATAGTAACTGCGCAGGAAAATACCACAATATTGGCAAATATAATCGCGCTATCACGGATATTGGCACCATGCAGAATCCATAAAAAGCTGGAAAGGCTCATCATTATAAAAGTGCTCGAAGACAGATGGCGTAGGTCACGATCCTGGATTGCCTCCATAGTCTGGGGAATAAGTTGAATAGCTGTCAGTATCACAGCAAATGCTGCGACAGAGAATGTCATAAAACCATTGTAGCGGAATTGTTGGGGAGATGGAATGGGAGAATATTCCCCGCTTGCCTTCACCAAAAAAATCCTATACTATAACTATCCCTATGAACGCAATGAAATCGAAGCTTCCGTTTATTCATCGTGGTGAAAGTGGCAGCATGGACTTCTCCGTTAAATCCAAGAATGCGACTACCGGCTATATGTACCTGTTTTTTGCTGGGGTGCTGATTTTTTTCCTGGTTATGATTTCCCGCTTATTTCAACTCACTGTTGTGAAAGGGAACTATTATCGCGGCTTATCCGAAGACAACCGAATCCGTGAAGTGGTTATCGAGGCGCAACGGGGGAAAATCGTTGACAGAAAAGGCTATGTTATCGCTGAAAACAGTCCCGTGGAAGTATCCGAGACGCTCAAACGTATTACCTCCAAGCGGTACTACAGCGATGGCGAGGTGTTTGCGCATATTTTGGGGTACCGTCAGATAGCCGATGAAAACGACATTGCGGGCGATTCGTGTCTTCACAAGGTTCAGTTAGGCGATAAAGTAGGTAAAAAAGGGATTGAACGGTTATACGAATGCGAATTGCGCGGGAAAAACGGGAAAAAACTGATCGAAGTGAATGCCCAAGGGCTGTTCAAGAGAACATTAAGTGTAGTTGAACCGGTTCCGGGGGACACGATGCAGCTTGCGATTGACAGCGATTTGCAAAAACGCGCGTATGAGATTATCAAGGGGAAGAAAGCGGTTGTTGTAGGTTTGGATCCTCGCACTGGAGAAGTGCTTGTCTTGGCTTCATCACCTTCTTACGATCCGCAGGTTTTTGAAGACAACAAGTCCAAAGAAATACAGGCGTTGTTGAAAGACGAAACCCGCCCGTTGTTTAATCGCGCAACAGAAGGCACCTACCCGCCGGGATCGGTATTTAAGCCCGTTATGGCACTTGCAGCTCTTCAAGAAAAGATAATTGATGATGAATCAGTAGTGAAGGACACGGGTAAAGTTACCCTGGGTAATCGTGAATTCGGTACCTGGAACTTTCTGGAGCATGGACAAATTGAAGGTGATGTCGATGTGGTTAAAGCATTGCAGCGATCCAATGACATCTTTTTCTACAAAGTTGCCGAAAAGATGGGTCCCGAGAAGATGAAAAAATGGGCGGAGGAGTTTGGGTTTCAGGAAAAGACGGGAATTGGTATTGACGAAGCCACCGGATTGATTCCCTTTCCCTTCTGGAAAGAGGATGTTCTTAAGGAACAATGGTACACCGGAGATACCTATAACTTCTCGATTGGACAAGGGTATGTTCTAACTACGCCGCTGCAGGTTGCCTTATCTAACGTACCATTTGCAAATAATGGTGAATACTGTGTGCCTTCGCTCCTTAAACTGGATCCTTCCAAGGGATTAAAAAAAACGTGCCGTGCTATAGAAATGGATAAAGAACACCTGAAAACAGTACGCGAAGGTATGCACCAAGCGTGTAAAGTAGGAGGAACAGGCTGGCCGCTGTTTACCTTCAGGGTAAAAGATCCGAACGTGCCAACGCCTACCGTTCAACCTACTGCGAGTGCAAGTGCTGCTATGAACGGTGTTCTGACCAAACACTATGCAAGCGATAGCGCCGTGTTAGGTGCCTCTGAGAGTGCTCAACTTGCACAATCTGTTGCCCCCAGTTCCACACCCACACCTACAGTAATGCCTATTGAAAAACTGTGGGATCCCCAGTATCTGCTGGGTACAGGCAGTGCGTACATGAAGCAGACCAAAGCCATCGAAGTAGGTTGTAAGACTGGAACAGCTGAATCGGGCGGAAAAAAGAAGCCCCACGCATGGTTTACCGCTTTTGCCCCGTTTGACAAGCCAGAAATCCTGTTTGCGGTGCTTGTGGAAGAGGATGGCCAAGGATCTGACCGTGCTGCCCCTATTGCCCGCGAGTTGCTACGACAGTACTTTGAGACGGAGGAGTAAAGTTGAAGTTTTCACTACTATCACATTGTTTCAAACGATCGTAAACGAGGTTTAACATCCTTATCGCTGCTGAGAAGTTTTGCAGTTGCACATTTAATGATTTCCAATGCAAGTTTATCTCTGTGGTCAAAAGAATAGTGAGTACTGCTCAAATGAGTCAAACGGCGAACAATAGTTAGGAATTTGAGCGGAAGGGGTACCCTCTGCACTGATGACCATACTTCGTTCGACAATTCATCATCATTACTCAACTCGTGAAAGGTTCTGTGCGAAAACTCTACTAGCTCGGCCATTTCCTCTTCTGTAAGGTTGTCCGAAGCGCACTCGCTGAGTGCAAAGGCCATATCACGAATATGATATATCGGATGCATGCCCGACTCGCTTAAGTGCAGCATATAATCCTCAATCTCCATATACGGCTGACTAATATGATCAAACTTATTCAAGATGAGTTCGTACACAGATGAAGATGTGGGGTAAAGGTTTCTGCGGAGTTCGAGCAATTGCGAGCTGTTGAGATTTCTCTCTGCCCATCGCCAGATGCTGGTTTTGTATAACGTCCTGTGCCTCGGGTCCATCTGACAGAGTTCCTGAGCTACGCGAAAGGCAAGAGCCTGTTCTGTGAAGTGAGTATACGAAAGAAATGCGTCAAGGGAACCGGACGGCACCGGAGGCCACTCAGTTAAAGGTTGATTTGTATCAGGGTTCATTCCTATAACTGGAAGGAAGTCAATGTAGACAGGCTTACCCTGTCTATTGCGGATAAAGTTTTTTGGTTTGATATCTGCGCCAACATCCTCTGTCAATAATACAGGTCGCGTTGCGTCAAGCATTTCATGTATTATCTCAACCTTTCTCGTGTCATCCTCTGTAGAAAGGAGTTCCTCTTCGAGAGAAACGGTGCCAACAAGCGGTGAATATTCTACCACAAAAAACTTTTCACTGTTTCTTCCGACATACATTTGCACTCCTTCCGGAACTGGCATTCCCAGTTTCTTGAGCTTCTTGTAGTAACCGTACATAGTTTTTTCCAAGCGAGCAGCACCGTCGTGTCCTCCATTTGTCTCCCATACTTTAGTTTTGGGTCGAAGGTTATCTCTTTCAGCGAGTATCTTAAGAATTTTTTCATCTACGATGGTAACTTCAGCCTGTGCTCCTACTCTTCTTATGCCTGCATGTGGAGGTGGCACATCATAATCACTAGCCTTTCCACGAACCACAAATATTCCGTTTACCGGATGAAACCGTGGCTCGCCTCTTTCTATATACCTTTTTCCGTTTGCTGCAGCGTTTACCACTGCATTTCTTCTACTGCCTTTGTTGGCACGAGGGTCAACGAGTGTTCCGTCCATATCACAGATGTAGCTGACCTTTGCTTGGGGCGTCTGCCGAATTTTATTTGCGACTTCGGTTATTTCCCCCAGATGTTCAATTCGTAACACGCCAGGCGGTAGCATGTCCAATATACGTTGGTGATCAGGTTTTCTAATAGCTGGATGATCCATATAGACGAATTGAATTGGAAAAGGCAATTGCATCCTATCGCAGAATGTCATTGCTGTGACAATGTTATTGATATCATCTTCAACAAGAACTACTGGTATTTTACCTCTACGATAGCTTCGTTCGATTATTCTCTCAAGCTGCTCGAATTTATTGGTAGACACTACCACAGAAAAGTTGTCGTTCCGGAAAGGATTCGTATATGTTTCATCCCATCGGTTACTTCTGATCTTTCCTATTTGAGCATCGACGTTTCCAGATTGAGTCCATATGTAGAAGTCATCTTCGGAGTTGTTGGTAATTTCCCACAGCACTTGTTCCACACCCTCAAAAGGCTTTGCCTCAACACCATAAAAAAGGGCAGCCCGTATCTCGTCTTGGGTTACACCTATGAGCGGTAAATCGGGATAAGCAATACTATCGAGTTGATCGGCAGTCAACAGGTATCTGTAAATAGCTTTTGAATCGATTTCGAGATTGTGCTGACCCTCGGAATTTGGTGTATGATATCCGGCATCGAAAGCCAACCCGGCATACCGTTCCACCCGTGTGGTACTCATTTATCAATTATATCATTAATATTATAGGATGTTGTGCGAATTCAATATTACTGTAAAAATATTGACATGGCAAGCCTTTTTTGGTAATATACAGGTAATGAAAGTTTTTTTCACTGCTCCGCAGCGAGGGAAGAAAGACCTCGGAGAATATTACAAGAAAATTCTAGCCACTGTAAAAGACGCAGGATACACGAGTTTAGATGACTCTGTTATCAACATAAGCAACGAGGATTTCTACAAAAACTTCGAGGGGATGGAAAAGGTCGAACACGAGAAATTCTACAATAAAATTCTCGACATCCTTAGAAAGGCTGATATAAACATTTTTGAGTGCTCGTTTCCTAGTCTAGGAATCGGGTATCAGATTACAAAATCCCTTGAGTACGGAAAGCCTACCATCGTGCTTTATTTCGAGAATGTACCTTCACACCTGTTTTTTGCGGGAGCTGATGACGAAAAGCTTATTATTCGCAGCTATACTGAGAAATCGTTGAGAAAGACCATTAAAGAGGCACTTGAAGTTGCCAGGGAAAGAAGGGACAAGCGTTTCAATTTCTTTATTAGTCCAAAGCTGCTCGAATATCTTGAAAAAGCAAGTAATTCCGAAGGGATAACGAAATCAAAGTTTATCCGCAATCTAATAGTTAATAAAATGAGAAATCAGCCTACTCAGGAAGAATAACACTATATGAAAGTTTTTTTTACCGGCGCACCCCAGGACAACGAACTCATTACAAAGGGTATTTACCAGAAGATCTATAAGGAGATCGAATCTGCCGATTATGAACATGTCGACGACGAAATAGTAAACATGAGTGCTGAAGAGTATCGAAATTTAAAAGACGCGAGCAGAGAAGTCCAGTTGAAGAGATACCATCAAAAACTCGATTCCATCAAAAAAGCCGATATCTGTGTTTTTGAAACCAGCACGCATAGCCTTTCCACCGGATTTTTGATAAATGTTGCCTTGGAACAACAAAAACCTACTATCGTTTTGTACTACGAAGATCTAATTCCTTTTTTCCTTTCGGGCGTCGAGAACGATAAAATGATTGTTCAGCAATATAACGAAAAAAACATAAAGAAGGCAATACCGGCCATTCTTGAACAGGCACGTGAAAAGAGAGACAAGCGTTTTAACTTCTTTATTAGCCCTAAGCTACTGGAATTTCTTGAAAAGACAAGCAATAGCGAAGGTATCACCAAGTCAAAGTATATTCGCAATCTTATTGTGGAGCATATGCGACAAAATAAGAACCTTGCTGAACCTGTTCAAGAGTAAAAACGAACTTTCCAAGCAAACCCTAACGGAACGTGCCTCCTCGTACCTTCTGTCTGTCAGCTTTTCTGACAGTTTTGTCATACTCTTTTCAGCTTCCTTTTATATACTCCGGGCATTATTTATTTACTTTAGAGCCCTATGGAGTACATTAACTCAAGTCCCTTTTCAACCCAATTAGAACGCATTTGTGAACATATCTTTTCCAGAAGGTTTGATAAAGCGGAAACCACCACATTACGGCTGTTATGTAATCTTCTGGAATCGAAAGAAGATGCTTCCCATAAGCAGTGCATTGTCTCGTTGCTGTTTCATTCGTTTAATTCCTATTACGAAGCCTGGCTTCGCAAGAAAGGGCATCCGCACAAGAAAGAGCTCGATGATTTACGCTCTTTGGAGCATGAGAACATTTTGATTGCATACTGTAGCAACGTATATGCGATGGAAATGCTGTTAAAGCAGGCCTTTGACCATTACCGCAAACCACTTCCGTCGCACGAGATTTTGTATTACGTGGAGAACTATAAAATGGTGTATCTGATGTAAAAGGGGTGTTGACTCCTTGTTCCCTTTTTGCAATCAGCTTGTGCAGCCTCTATACTGAAGTACATCACATGATAATTTTCCCGTATTACGAACTGGCAACTGTAGTATTGTTTTCCGGTGCTCTTTTTATATTGCTGTGGCGTGCTGTAAAAAAGCACAAGTTTGCCAGTGAAACGGTACAGGAACTGGTGAGAACAGTGACTGCCTCTCGGGTACTTGATGAAATTTCCAGTAGCCTGTTTACCACTTTGGACAACAAGTTTGGCATCGAAAACGGCTATATTGCGGTACTTGAGAGCGGACTACCGGTGTGGGCAAGCAGCTACAAAATCGATACGCACAATATTGATGTCCCGTTATTGCAGACAATGATGCTGGAACAATTGCGGGAACAAAATAAAGTGCTTTTTGACGTTCACGAATTAAAACATGACGATTTGCGTAAACGACTAAGCGATTTGGGAATTCATGTGATGATTCCGCTTGTTGTCTCACATGAGATTGCGGGGATCGTCCTACTAGGGAGAAAACGGCACGGATCAGGGTATAGTGCTACAGAACGGGATATTATTCAAACGCTTGAACCAGTGCTTACATTGTCTATCAAGAATGCCTTTTTTAACAAAAAGCTTGGCGAAATAAGCACCACCCTGCATGATACTGTTGAAAAAGCAAAAGGCGAAGTTGCCGTAGCGCAAAAGAAAGTGGCGGAAATGGATGCCAGCAAAGACGAATTTATCCAGATTGCCTCCCACGAGTTGCGTACACCAATTACTGCGATTAAGGGGTATATTTGGATTTGCCTGAACCAATCTAAACAACCCCTGGAAGAGACAGTAAAAAAGAACCTGGATACCTGTTACCATTCTGCGGAACGACTGTTGAGAATGGTAAGTGATATGTTGACTGTCTCGCGTATGGACAGTGGGAAAATGGCCTTAAACTACCAGCGGGTTGACATTGCTTCGCTCTTGGGGGCGCTTCAGGAAGAGATGCTGCCGGTTGCAAACCAGCGTGAGATACAGTTTACATTAAAACTGGATAAGCCGTCGGTACCGATTGAAGGTGATAGAGAGCGGCTGCAAGAGCTATTTCACAATATTATCGATAATGCCCTTAAGTTCGCCCCTCATCGTGGGCTGGTTCGGGTTGAGCTTCATGTGAACGGAGATCGTGATGTTAGCGTGCTGGTCTCCGATAATGGTCCCGGTATCCCTCGAGAAGGCAGGGACAAGTTATTTGCTAAGTTTGGAAAGATCCAGTATGCATATGACAAAACACATGCTGTTGAAGGTGCAGGACTAGGATTGTATATTGGAAAGCGAATTGTAGATTTACATTCAGGAATCATTGCAGTAGAATCTGAGGTAGACAAGGGAACAACATTTATAGTTACATTACCATTCCAAAAGAAAAAATAACCTATGGTAGACCAGCCAACCCAACCGGATATAGCTGCTCCGGCAGCACCAACACAACCAGCTTCAGCACCGACTGTAGCTTCACAAGCAGTTCAGCCCGCAGTCCCAACAGCCGCAGCCTCTCCTGCAGCAACGCCCGCTGCTGCTCCAGCAAGTCCAGCCCCTGCAGCTTCATCCGGTGCAAAAAAGATTCTTGTAGTTGAAGACGAAACAGAGCTTCAGCAGTTGTTTGTGAGTACGCTTACCAATGCGGGATATCAAGTCCAGGCCATTGGAGATGGAAAGGACGCATACGAAAAGATTAAAGCGGAAACAAATGATATTGTGCTTCTGGATATTATGTTGCCGGAAATGGACGGTATTCAGATTCTGGAAAAGCTAAAATCCGAGAGTGTTGATATCCCAAGTAAAGGAGTTGTGCTACTGACGAATTTAGGTCAGGATACGTTAGTTGCAAAAGCACTCTCGCTTGGGATTCGTGGATATCTCGTAAAAAGCGATTACACACCTGAACAGCTCTTAAAAGAAATAAAGGGATATTTGTAAGCTCAATTTAAAGTAGGTCGAGGCTAATACTACAGGACGTTTATATACATACAAAATAAGTATAAATCTCTCCAATTGTCCTTACAAATCAATATTCTTACAAACATACTTGATATAATATAGGATATAAAAGTATGTCGCTTTTAATTACAGATTATTCAGCTATGCAAACAAGCCCAGTGGAAAATTATATAAGCTGGCTCGGTATTTCCCATGATGTAAAAGCGGTGACTACGATACGTAAACTTCTTGCAAATATACAACCCCATGTATTTCTAGATAACGGTTCTTTTAAAATAAAGCGCGTGGAAAACAGAAATGAGGGATCGTATGTCGATGCAATTATTCGACTTTCCTATAGTCGCTACACAGAGGGTACCTTCCCTGTTGAACTCTCACGCAGAGTACTGGATATAAAAGACTCAAAAGAAAAGTCCTATATGGTTTACAACCAAAAAGAGTTTCCTGTTGCTACCATTATGTCCAAGAACTTTCTTCCCGATGATCCTGTCTATTTTATTAATACGCTCTTTTCTATTCAGGAACCCTGGTATTTCCAGCAAAAAAAGCTCCACGAGATTTCCCGCTGGGCAGCGCATCCGGTGTACGATATCTATCATTTCCACGACATAAAGCTCAAAGCGATGAAAGAGGCGCTCCGATTTACTTTCGAAAAGTCACAACAGGAAAAAACACCAACGGTTGCCATTTTTTCTGAACGGGTGGTCCGTTTTTTAAGGGGAAACAATGTTGCGGTTATTCGAAAGCTCCAAGCAAAAGAAAAAGACAGCCCAGCCAGAAACGCTTTAAAACTGAACTATCCGTTATATTGGCGTGATGGGAATCCCGGGGTATATGAAATTGTAACTATCCTATGACTGATACCGCTTCTCTCCAATTGGAAGAACTAAAAAAACTGGGTGAACCAGTAGAATCTACTTTATTTTCTGAAAAGAAGGGAATGAAAGTCTTGAGTGAAAAAGACTTTGACACCGTTTTTTACTCACGGACCTACCCCTTAATAAGCCATAAGGACAGGCAGATAATGAATACGAAGAAAGTATTGTTCCTAGGGTGTAGCACAAATTCACCGGTGGCCACAGCTTTGTTGCAGCAAGGGTTAAAGCAGTTTATTCTTGTCGATCCCGATGTAATCGAGCTGTCCAATACCAACAGGATAATTGGAGCGGGTATAACAGAATTAGGTAAAAATAAAGCTCTACATCTTGCTGACTATCTTGCCAATATCCACCCCTATATTAAAACAACAGTATATGAACAGCGTTTGTCAGATGATGAACTGGAAACTGTAATTGAAGAAGCAGATTTGATAATCGAAATGGTAGATGATCCCGCTAGCAAAATAAGAACCCGTACCTCTGCAAAAAAACACAACAAAATAGTATTGATGATTACCGGGATTGGCGACCAGCCGATTGTGGTAGTCGAGAAGCCGGAAGATCGTTATTTTCACCGGTTTACAGAGGAAGAAGTTAGCCAGTTTATGAAGCCGGATCTGTCCATTCATGAGCGGTTTCGTATGTACTGCACTATTATCGGGCCTGAAAGAATTC
Source organism: uncultured Gammaproteobacteria bacterium (assembly GCA_964407325.1). GTDB lineage: Bacteria > Patescibacteriota > Microgenomatia > UBA1406 > GWC2-37-13 > JAOAFZ01. Next base: position 54,741 of record CAYOVA010000001.1, read on the forward strand.
CTCCTTCGGTGATGGTAAATATGGTGTTGGCAGCTACGGGAAAGCGTACCTATATCGCGCAGCATGGCGGTACAGCAATGGTAGCGGGGGGGCTTGGGGCATATGCAGCACGCGAGTTGTTGTGTGGTAGAAGTATACAGCCTGAAGTAGCAGTTTCATTACCTGAACAGTTATCACCTCTGAAAGATATTGAAAAAAGGGAGAACGAGCTGTGGAAATCGTTACAAACAGATTACAGTGATATCTTTGTTGACTCCGACATGAGCTTACGGATGGCTTTAAATCGTCTTGCACGGTCTCTTTTTGATATAAATTACTAACGTTGCAAAAAAGAAACAAATAGCGTTATACTGATTAGTACCATGTCAGTATTCTTCGTTCAATTAATTATAACCCTGGTGGTTGCTTCCTTAAATATTCTCCTTGGTTTGCTTATTTACATGAAAAATCCCAAGAGCATCACGCATAAACTGTTAGGGGTAATTGCATTAATAGTGGCTTTGTGGGCGATTACGAATCTGTATTCTCTTAACTCGCAGGATAGCTTGTACTGGACGCTGTTCTGGATTAAGGCCGTTATGGTAATCACCTCGTGGCTTGGCCCGGTAATGATTATTTTTGTAAAGAGTTACCCGCGAAGCGAAGTGATGATGTCAAAGGTATGGGTAACTGTAATTTTGGTGTACGCTGCAATTACTTCTTCCCTTGGGGCAACGCCTTTAATGTTTTCCGATGTATCGATTAAAGACGGGAATATTACTCCTACACCCGGCCCGGCTATTTTGTTGTTTGCTATTGGTTTTGTAGGTATGATTTTTGCATCGTTGATTATGCTGCTGGTAAAGTACATAAAGGCAAAGGGTAAGGAAAAAATCCAGATGTTCTATTTGTTGCTTGGGATGATTTTGACCTTTGGATTTATGGTATTTGCCAACTTTATTGTAGTAATACTGTTTAAATCCAGTGCTCTGGTGTTTTTAGGACCATCTGCCAGTATTCTGATGATTGGTTTTGTAAGTTATGCCATTGTGAAGCACCGTTTCCTTGACTTAAAACTGATTATTTTCCGTGCCGTAAGCTTTAGTATTTTGCTCGTAGCTGCTACCTTGATGTATGTTGCGGGAGTCGTAAGCATTGGAGGGTATTTGTTTGACATTCAGCTGGATACCCACGCCCTTATTTTTGTTGTGGTAACAAATTTTTTACTCGCCTGGTCGTTTCCCTATTTGCGTCGCGTTATCGAAAGTTTTACCAGTCCCATCTTTTTTAAAGATACCTACGATGAAGGGTTATTGTTAAAGAAGATTACTACCATTATTTCCAGTACGATTGTTCTCGACAAACTGGTTGTCGACGTATTCCGCCAGCTGTTTGAAGAAATGGGTGTGAACGGTGCATTTGCGGCAGTCTATGAAGACGGGAAAAAAGTGTGGACACATGCCTTCCGCTATAACGACAGTGGCATAGATCCGGTTAAGTTAAAACAACTAGCGCGTGACTTAATGAAAACCAGCGATGAGCTGATTTACATTTTTGAGGAGTTAACCGATGAACATCTAAAGGATGTGTTCCGTCGCTATAACATTACTGTACTGCTTCCGCTAATAGTGAAGAAGGAGCTTGTAGGTGTGGTGTTACTGGGCGACAAAGCCTCTGGGGAGGTGTATTCTTCGCGTGATATTGAAGTATTGAAGATTGTGGCGCCGGAGCTTGCCATTGGTATTAAAAATGCAACGGCCTATCAGCAAATAGAGGACTTTAACAGTGTGCTAAAAGAAGAAGTCCGGAAAGCAACAGCTGATTTAAGAAGTGCCAATAAACGCCTGCTGGAACTTGATGCTCGAAAAGATGAATTTATTTCTATTGCCTCCCATGAGCTGCGCACTCCTTTGACAGCGGTTAAGAACTACCTGTGGATGACTCTGAACAATTCTCCAAAACCGCTCCCGGAAGAAGTAAAGAACGATCTGAATATTTGTGCAGGATCGGTAGAGCATCTTATACACCTGGTAAATGACATGTTGACTGTGTCCCGAATCGAAAGCAACAAAATAGATTTGCAGGCAAAGCCTATGGATATAGTTGACTTGATGAAGACCCTTATTGACGAACTAAAAATAAACGCCCAGACTCGGGGAATTGCCCTTACACTCGATACAGATACCGACAGGCAGTTGTTAAATGGCGACCAGAATAAGCTCCGTGAGGTATTCCAGAATATTATCGGGAATGCCATTAAATTTGTCCCGGATAAAGGAAGCGTAAAAGTGAATGTTCAGGCTCATAAAGATGAAGTACGTATTGCCATTGCCGACAATGGTCCTGGTATTCGGAAGGAAGATATGGATAGATTGTTTAGCAAGTTTGGGAAAATAGATTACGCATACAAAAAAACCCGCTCTGTTTCGGGTACTGGACTGGGTTTATATATTTGTAAACGGATTGTAGACTTGCACAAGGGTGAAATAGAGGTAGAATCGAAACTAGGGAAGGGGACAACGTTTATTGTAACTCTGCCGGTGCATACCCGGTAACGGTGCTATTAATTATTTGTATGCGAAAAGGAGAGACGTATGTCAGACACAAAGAAAAAAATACTGGTGGTTGAGGATGAAGAAAACATGCGGAACTTGTACTGCAGAATTCTGGAGGATGCAGGGTATGATGTCGAATCAGCGGAAGATGGGACTAAGGCATATGCAAAGATGAAAGTATCCCCGTATAATCTGGTGTTGCTAGATATTATGATGCCGGAGATGGATGGCATTCAGGTATTGGAAAAGCTTATTCGTGATGGCCGCAAACTGGAGACTGATTCCACTCCTGTAGTGTTGCTTACAAATTTAGGCCAGGATTCATTAGTTGCAAAAGGATTATCGTTGGGTATTCGGGGCTATTTGTTAAAAAGCGACTATACTCCCGATCAATTATTGAGAGAGATTCAAGGGTACATAAAGTAAATGGAGATGGGTTCTTCTTATTTTCTTCATGCGAGATTATTTATTCATAGTGGTTTAGATATATTTTACATACTATATATGTATTTTTATAAGATACATAATTGAGTGCATTTTTTTCATTTTTACTACATAAATATGTATTTTTGTGACAATCCAAAGCTAAAATACAGCTTACTCTCTTGCTTTATACTATAGGTTTGCTATAATCAGCTCAGCTACGCTGTTTAAACGTTATAACAAAACAACGTAAACAGCAAAGGCGCATAACGCCGGGAACATGCAGACAGGTTGTCTGCAATGGCGAATGTTCCGGCACGCACCATAACAGACCCGCGAAGAGCGGGGATAGGGGAACATCATGAATCGCATCACGAAATCGAGAGGGATCCTGCTCGTCGGGGGAATGGCGCTGACACTGGTGACAGCTTTGCTTATCGCCTTTGGGCAGAGCCGCGCAGTTGCCCAGGCGCCGTGTCAGGATACCGTGCTGCCCCCGCCTCAGCAGGGGGTTGTGACGGCGACTGTGGCATTGGCCTCCAACTGCTTCGAGGCGGTCGACAGCGACCACCCGGTGCGAGTCGGGGTGGTCATGGATAAGCCCATGACCTATACGCTGGCGGTCGAGATCTACATCGGCGACCCGAGGCAGGGCGGCCAGATGGAAGGGGGCATTCTAGTCCCCGCCGGCCAGACCAGCGCAAGCAAGGAGTTCCCGTTTTTCGTCGGGCATGAGCTGTTTGTCGGGCGCTTGTACAACCCGGTGCCGCCCGGTCCGGGCGAGCCGTTGGTTCCGCCAGCGGCAGAGGTTGGGGAGCCGGGGATGGCTCGGGTAGTGCAGAAGGCGGTTCCGCCAACTGTGACCCCCAGTGTCACCCCGCCGACAACTGCTCCCACCGTCGCGCCGCCGACGGCGGTGCCCACCTCGCCTACCCCGGAGCCGCCCGTTTGCAAGCCGGGGCAGGCGTACCCCGGGCCGGCCGAGACACCGTGCCGGAAGCCCCGCCCGGGGGAGGCCGGCTACGAACCGCCCCCCGGCGTCAAAGGGCCTCGCTCGTGGCTGCCGGGGGTGAGCCGCTAAACGCGGCCATCAACTCACGTCCCGTTCGCATCCCGCTCCCGCTGCAATCGCCAGGCAGCCGGGAGCGGGAACTACACTTCCTTCGCCTTGACATTATTGCGTAAAGTAGAGTATCTTTATATGCAGTAAGCAATTTACTTATATCATGCAGCATCTTCGTCGATTATCTGTATTAACACTGAGCACGCTTCTTGTTTTGGGACTGGTTCATTATGGTACGGAAATCCTCACATTGCTTATTACACCGCTCCCTAAAAACCTGCAAAGCTGTATCAAAGATAAGATCTCAACAGAGGTAAATGCGCAGGCAATTTGTACAGGAACGGTTGATAATACGTTTTCTGTATGGACGCAAAGCGGGAAACTGCAGGATTCGAATATTTTCTATACCTCCACACTTCCATCCGGTACGTTAACCGACTTTACTCAAGATACAACGAAAGCTGGAATTAGAATTCAGACCAGCTATAGCAGCGGAACTTATACCCCAGGAATATTCTGGTCGACAGATAATAATAACAGTACTCCTATAATGAAGCCGAAAGCCGGTATCTGGCTGTTTCAGGATAACAACGGGTCTGATATGATTCTGGGTACTTCTAATGCCTTTGCGACTGGTATTACCAATACTGGTTTGACGATAAACCAGGATGGGAACATAGTGATAGGCGGTACAACAGGCTTAGCTGATAGCAGGCTGGCGATAACTTCTACAAATGGTGATAATGATGCGCAAATTAGCATGCGTCGGGGAAGCGAAACAATGCTGTCACTTCTTGCATGGGATGGATCTACCCATATCAGTTCAGGAGTTTATTATACAAATGGTGCGTGGACGCATGCAAATAAAACCGGGAATAATGCGGCCAGTATGTTTAGAATTACACCGGGCACCGGAGTTGAGTGGTTTGCGTACAACGATGGTAATCCAGCTACCTGGAATGTTGCGAATGCGAAATTGCTTTGGAGTGATGCAGGAGTGTGGAATCAGCCGGTAAGAGCGACAAAAGCAGGACCGGATATGACTACAACAGGCATGGGTCAAATTGAGATTAACAATGCAGGAACCGGTCCTTCGTACATTACCTTTCATCGTACTGGAGTATATGCAGGCAATTTTGGTTTAGATACAGATAATTGGCTTACCACAAAGGGGTGGAGTGCCGGTGCCGGTTACACTTCGTTACGAACGGGATCCTTACAGGCAATGAGCAGGATCTATGCCCAGGAGAATATAGAGTTTCCCAGCCAGGGTTTGGGATTGTATTCGGCTCAAAACAGCGGAGCGCGCTTTATGGTAAGCAACGTATTGGGAAGCTGGCGTGTTCAAGGACAGGTAGGGGGATGGTACGGGCTTTCGTTTGATACTGCTGCCGGACAAGTAAACTTTTTGCTTGGCCAAACCACCCAGACGACACAGGCAACCCAAAGAATAGGTTTCTATAATTCAACCACAACACAGTGGAACTGGTACTCGATTGGACAGGATTTATATGCAAACAGATTTTATGATGCGAACAATGCAACTTACTACGCGGATCCTGCAAGTACTTCTGTAATGAATGTTATCCAAACGGCTCAGGTAAATGGAATCGGCGCGAGTGTCATTCAGCTTTCCAACGGCCAGACAAACGGAGTAAGAATCGGAAATGGTACTACAGCAAATTTGGCCGTGACTGGGTCTGTAACCGCCAGCAATATTTCGGATATGCGACTAAAAACAAATATAGCTCCCCTCGAAAATGGGCTTCAGCTGGTGGACAAAATAAAACCGGTAACGTTTGAGTGGAAGGATCCTTCGCAATATACGGAAATCGAGGGAGAAGACGCAGACCGAACTTATTTCGGTTTTATTGCACAAGAGCTTGAGGAAGTGTTTCCCCAGTGGATAATGACTAATGCAAACGGATGGAAAGTTATGCGTGATTCGGCTTATGTACGGAATGAAATGTTCTCTATCCTGTTTAAGGCTGTACAAGAGCTGAATGCAAAAGTACAGGAAATTGCAGGAACGGTGGGACGTCTTCAAGCAGGAGAGGCTTCTCAGGAAGAGCTGTTACAAAAGCAACAGCAGTTAATAGAAGCCCAGGAGAAACGGATTACAGAACTTGAGAAGAAAATAGATAAGTTGGAAAAAAACTAATATGAAAACATGGTCTCTCAATAGAATATTAATTGTAGTAGTAATTATCATTGTCATGGTTAACATGGTGGTAATCGCTTTGTCATTGGTTCGGAGAGGAGAGAATTCTGCAACTTCCTATGCAATGCAGCTTACCCAGCCTGTTATGTTTATTAATGGCACCGTAAGAAAAATTGACAATAATACAATAACTATTTCCTACCACCAGCCATCTGCTGATATAAAGGAATCTCAGGAACTTTTGTTTACGGTAGTAGTTCCGGAAAAAGCGAGTATTTCCAAGAGCGATCCTCTGATTCCATATTCCTTCAAAACTACTCCAACTGCGGTCAATCGAGCTATAACAACTGGCGATATTCGTCTTGGAGATGAAATAACTGTCTATTCGCTAACCGACTTGCGAACTCTCACCAGTGGCACAATTATCCCCCAGTCAATAACGGTAAACCCGAAAAACAATACTGTTTCCGGATTTGTTCAAAGTGTATCTGGGAATAGCATTACAGTAAAAGGAATAAGGCAATCGGCCTCTCCGCTGGTTGAGTTTGCGCCTCGGGAAGAAATACTGAATATTGCGTTATCAAATGAGACAGAGATTGTGGAAATGAGTCCGGTTTCCGAGACGGGAGCATCTGTACTGGCCAGGAAAACTGCCCGGGATATTGCTCCAGGGAACCAAGTCCTGGTATATTTTGCTCAAGGGCCTTCTACAGGCACGGTAAACGGATTGCTCGTCCAAATTCAGCCACAAGTAATAGTAGAGGACACACCAGCGAGAACCTCAACTTCCAGTGCAACTGTAACCAGCCCGACAGCAGTCCCGGTCAGGGACAACTAACGAACTATGAGATTCCGTCTGAATGTAACACCGGTTTCGTTCTCTCTTTTTTTTTTCGTTCTCCTGCTGTCGCCTTTAAGGGTGCACGCCCAGAATGTTTGTAGTCTCGAGTCAATTGCCGACCAATGCGGTGATGCTGAATTTGCCTGTGCTCCACCCTCTCCCACGCCTCCAACGGAGAATCCCTGGATTAAAGTGAAATCATCTTCATTCAGCGCAAACAGCAATGCCAGTCTCAATCGGTTTTCAGTTCCGGTAAATGTGGGACTAAGGCAACCGTTCAATCCTACAGACGCAGATGAGAATATTGATGGGGATGCTGAAATTGAGAGTGCCGGCTATTTCTTGTTTGGTGATACCACTACCAATGCGCCGGTAAAAAGCGGTATTCTATCTGCTCCTCAGGTAGGGCCGGGTCTTGCAGGTGGTGAAGCACAAAGCGGGTGGGTGGTCGACAGCTACACTCGCAATAAGGAATTTTCTCCCTCAAAATTTGCTGACTATGCCAGTGCACGAAAACGGGTTAATAAAATTACCAGTCTGGCGCAAATGCAGAAGGAGCGGGTCAACATTATTACTGTTAACGAAGGGGAAACAGCTTCAATTACCGACTACTGCGCCTCAGGTGACCGGTGGGATGCAGCTGAGTTTCTAAAAACGCAAGCTGCGGAACGGGGACCCTACGTATTGGTTGTTGAAGGTGACCTGACGATTAACCGTGATATCAACTTTAAAAAATCAGGGGTAGACGTGAGTGGCTGTGTAACTGGCTTAAATGCGATTGATACCTACGGCGATAGCAGCAGTACCATTTCTGCATTTCCGCTCACGATCGTTGTTACCGGCACTCTGACAATCGACAGCAGCAGTAGCACTCCCCAAAATCACGTAAATCAGATAAATGCACTGGTTATGGCACAAAATGTCGTTATTAAACCAGTAGCAACAACCGATTCAAACGGACTTAAAATAAAAGGAAATCTGATAGTTCAGGAAAATCTGGAGAATTCCCGCGTAAGAGATGACAGTCGTCGTCCGGTTCTGTTTATTGTCCAAGATCCAGGAATGTATATGGATTTGTTACCTTATTTTTCAACAGCTGAATATGAATGGCGTGAAATCAAATAACGGCCAAGTGTTGCTTCTTCTTGTCCTAGTTATGGGGACGCTCCTTATTGTGGCGATGACTGCCATTTTCCAAAGCACTTCATCAACGCAGCTAGGGGGCATAGACCAGCAATCGCAAATCACACTGGCAGCAGCTGAAGCAGCGATCGAAAAAGCATTACAAACGGGAGAATCCGGAACGTTTGCCCAACTGGGACTAACTACTCTTGATGGTATTAACCTTTCTACCAGCCGGGTACAGGTGCAAGAAGAACGCACTTATACGTTTGTAACACAAAAACTGGAGAAAGACGAGCAGTATACCTTTTACCTGGCAGAATACACCGGCACCTATCCTAATTACTTTGGACAAACGTATGATTTAGATTTCCATATATTGTACGAATCTGCACTGCCCGATTGTTCCGACATAGCACTGGAAATGACCGTTATTTACGACGAGGGTGGTGCAGATGGTCTGGGTGATGCTGATACGGGAGGCGGATACGAGATGGAAAAATACATTATCGATGCCGGGAACCAGATAACTACCGATGATTCAAAGGAACTTTCTGAGGGTGCCATTGCTTCTACAACTTTTGATAAAACGACATTTACCTGTAGAACGCGTTCGTTTAGTTCGGAAACGCATCCCAATACGAAAGTTGTATTGCTGCAAACGTTCTTTAAAGGAACAGCACTCGGTTTTGCAGTTGCTGGATATGAATTATTGCCGGGGACACCTCCTCCCTATCAACTTCCACCACAGGGAAGAACTGTTACTGCAACAGCACGTGCGGTAGCCTCGGCTGGTGTAACAACTGCTTCCGGACCAACACCCACGCCGCTTTCAGGGCTTACCAGAAGTGCTCAGGTGTTCCAGTCTTACCCGCAGATTCCAGCTGAATTCTGGGTAACCAGTTTTTAAATACTGTATTATGGAATTATGTTGAAAAACGGCTTTTCACTTGTAGAGATTCTTATCGCACTTGGCATTATTGCGATATTTGTAACACTTCCTGTACTTGCGTATTCTAACTATTCCAAACAAAGCCGTGATGAAAAGAGAAAATCAGATATTGTAAAAATAAATCAAGCTTTAGAGCAATATAAAGGGCAAAAAGGTGTTTACCCTCTCAATTTGCAACAGCTCGTTGTGGACGGTTTTCTTCAAGAATTGCCTGTTGACCCGAAAAACGGACAGCAAGTCCCCGGAGAACCGGACGGTGTCGTATATGGATATGAGTACCAGACTGACAGTTTTGACTATACACTATCGTCCCGGCTTGAAGGAGATGTTATGTATGCTTTAGCCGGAGGAGGCAGTGGAGGAGGTCCGGGAGTGTTTGTTGTAAGCAATCGAGATCCTGCAGGGCAAACAGCACCTATATCACAACTTACCGAGCAGGCAGCTGCAAATCCGACAGCTGTTATTCCAACTGCGACACCGTATCTTCCGCCAACTTCTGCAATTGATATATCAATTACGGGTTCTCCATGTAATCAAACAATCGTTTGTAACGGAAGTTGCTTGCAGTTGCCTGGAAGATGTGCCCAGGGTGGTACCACCTACGCCAGTACGCAGGATAGTTGCGAGTATACTACCCGGAACGGGAAACCCAATTGCGCGCGGATACCTGCACCCGATCAGCCCTGTACTATTTCTTCCCAGACCTGTACCATTCCCCAGCAGTGTATGGGTACTGCGTGTGTTACCCCTACGGCTTCGCCTACACTTACCCCAACAAATACTCCTACCCCAACGAATACTCCCACCCGGACCCCTACTCCCAGTCCAATTGCATGCAGTCCACAACAAAATCTTCTTGCAAAAAGCTCCCCATCTGAAGTAAATACCATTGCGAGGGATTATTCTGCCCTTTTTGCCAATTCACTTGCTGGTGCTTATACTGTTCTTGCCGGAGACGGCAGTGGAGCGGGAGAAGCCAATAGACCTCGTTTGTTAGCTCAAGGAGCAACACCAACGCCTACAAGTTATCCGCCCCAGGGTCCGTTTGATATTCTTGCCACAGGTGACGTTGATGCCTTTGGAAGGTATCCTCATATGGACATGTGGGTGCAGAATACGTACTTTCCCCAGGCATCGAACTGGGTTTTGGCGGCACGGTGGTGCAATGTCGGCCAGGCTGTACCCACAACGTGTACTGCTGACAGCCAGTGTGGAACAGGGGGAAAATGTTACAATGTGGGCGACGGTGGTGGAAGCAGATGCTATGCCCGGTACCGTTGGAATGGCGGCCCAAGCAGTAGCTATCTGGATAGCCGATACCGTATTTACGCATTGGTCTATAATTCGGGGAATGGACCGACATTCCGACCTGATCAGCCCAACCCGGGAACACTTCGGGTATATTCTATGACAAATACAACCATTGCAAAAACCGTCTATATGTACCCACTTCCGAGTTATATCTATAAATTAGGCTGTACTACATTTACTGGTTCAGGGAGTGTTGGATACAATCCAGTTTTTTCTGGCTACAGCAACGATCCCGGACCGTATAACAGTTTGCTTTGTAGTGGCTCATACTATGGAACATCAACAGGAAGCTGGCCGTAACCGGTTTAATACCATTCTTATAGGCATGATTGGTTTGCTTGTTGTTATTTTGTCAGGGTTGGTCGCTGCTGTAATTATCTCCGGCAAATCTCGTATTCCCTCAAATACCTCGGTTAGCAATACTAAGGGGCATACCCAACCGGAACAGAAAGTAACTCAAGCACGACAAAAAAAACAATCGGGTATTACAACGTCTGTTCCTGTTGAAGCACACTCAAGTACAGGCAACTTTGAAGACGCCCGCAATTCATTTGCGCTAAGCACCGTTGGTTGGGAAGAGCAACCAGCAAGCTCGTCGCTGTCGTACTTTATCAGCTCTAATAAAAAGATGTCTCTTGTTATTACAGAAGCTGGAAAAGGAAGAGATCCTGAAGCAATCGCCCGCCAGTCAATTCCCGAAAACGGGATCAGTTTTGAAAAGGCGGAACCGGCGGGTACAAAGGGGGTGCGGACTTCCCTCATTAAGTTTAAAAACCCCGACAATAAGGAATATACTGCAACTGCGTTTTTCTTTTATAATCCTGCGAGTGATTCTATATGGAGCATTACAGTAAGCGCATTAGAGCCCTCAGTATCTTTGGAATTACCGGCAGTATTAAATACCATTCTTGATACACTGATTATGATTCCAGGTACACGCGTTACACGGTAAATTTTTCAAAGTGGATATTTTCTCGGGGGATTTCTTTGCCAGCTAAATATTCCTTCAGCCCTTCTACCATTTTTGGTCCGCCGCAAATGTAGTAATGGTGGGCATTCATGTTATTGGCGATAGCATCAACTTTTTCCATTCCGGCATCGTTTACATGACCGAGGGTGTAATATTTTCGATCAAGTTCGTTAGTAACACAACTTAAATCCTGTTCTCGGGAAATACAATTGAGGAACATGAAGTTAGGATTAGTTTCAGCAATTTTTTTAAATTCGTCAAATAGATAGGTTTCATTCATGTATGAAGCACCCCAGAAGAGGTACATTTTTTTTTCTGAGTGATTTTCCATTAGGTGATAAATCATGCTTCTCATGGGTGCAATCCCGGTTCCCGTGGCGAGAAATACGCTATCAGCCGGTTCCGGCTTAAGCACAAACATACCTGCGGGACCTTGCGCGGTAACTGTTTCTCCGATTTGCATATTCATAAAATGTTTTGAAGCTACGCCATCGGGAAGGATTTCAACGATTAATTCAAACGAGTCTTTTTGGGATGCAGGCGAAGCCATGGAATAAAGCCGCCGTGCTGGATGTCCGTCCCCCTGGGGAATATGGAAAATAGTATATTGTCCGGGTTGAAAGGGATACTCAAGATTCTGTGGCTTAAACTTGAATAGGTACACGTGTTCTGTTAATGGCTTTCTGTCCAGAAGCTCTGCCTGAAATGTGGAAATCATGATTTATATGCTACCTGAGTTCAACTTAAATTGCAAAACATAATGTATGTCTGTTATGCTGATAGCATGGTTACAAACTCAGTTTCCTCTCGTGCATTCTCTTTAGTTGAGATATTGATTGCAATTGGAATTATTGCCTTATTTGTAACATTGCCGGTACTTGCTTTTGCTAATTACAGCAAGCAAAGCCGTGATGAAAAAAGAAAATCTGATATTGTCAAAATTAGCCAGGCACTGGAACAATATAAAGCTCAAAAGGGAGTATATCCCAAAACAGGCGATTTGGATGCGTTAGTGCGTGAAGGGTTTCTCCTGGAAATCCCTGTTGATCCAAAAGACGGACAAGAGATAGAAGGAGAAGCCGGCTTAATGTACGGATATGAGTATACCAGCGACAGTTTTGACTATACCTTGCAGGCCCGCCTGGAAGGAGACGTGTTCTACAGTGCTGGAGGGTGGGGTAGTGGTGGTGGTTCAGGTGGGAGCGGTACCACAAAAGGACCAGGTGTGTTCCGCCTTACCAACCGTGACCCGGCCGGGCAAACCGCTCTGATAGCAAAACTAACTGAAGAAGCAGCAGCAAATCCCACAGCGGTAATTCCAACGGAGACTGTGTTTTTATCTCCCACATCGGGCGTTGTGGCAAGTATCACCGGGTCACCCTGTAATGGAACTATTGTCTGCAGCGGGCTTTGTGCGCCATTGCCCTTGCGGTGTGGAACTTATGCCAGCACGCAATCGAACTGCCAGTATACTACTAGGAACGGTAAAAATAATTGTGTGGCTGCACCAGCTCCTGACCAGCCTTGTACGGTTACAGGAGGTGTTTGTTCAGGGAACGCCACCTGTTCGGCAACCAACTGTTTAAGCCCCACTCCCACACCACCAAACTGTAATTCCGGAGTTACCTGCACAGGATCGTGCCAACCACTAGCAAATAGATGTGGAAGCTATGCAAGTACCCGCTCAGGCTGTTCCTATACTGCACATACTGGTGGAGGCTCATGTGTTACGGTGGCAGCGCCAAACCAATCATGTACCGCTACTTCCTCCTGTACAGCACCGCTGGTCTGCGTAAGTACTAATTGTGTCACCCCGTCACCGACTCCGTATAGTCTCGTATTTACTACGTATCAGCCCCACACCTGTTTTGGATGTAACGACCGCCTTGTGAAAGCATCGTTTAATGGAACCTCTATTGTAAGCAGTACAGATATTACAAATACGCTTGCACCCCGGGGAGGTATTCCTTCATGTCTTTTTGTGAACAGAAACAAAACAAAATTATTCTGTAGTGAATATATGTCTGCCGGCCCGGTATATTACAGCAGCGTTCGCAATCCGTGGACGGTAGCGGAAGAATCTGTGTATACTTCAGCTCCTGCCTTTAACGGCAATGGTGCCGTTTCTCCGAATGGGACAAAATACGCCGGGGTAAACGGAACCAGGATATCCATTGTGAATAGTGATGGCTCCGGTCTGCAAAATTCATCCAGCCAGGTTGACACGCCTACAATTTTTGAATTTAATTCTTCAGGAAATGCAGTACTGTACGCAACAAAAGGGCCATTGGGTTACCTTGATATTTATACATTAAATACAACTACCTTGACTTCCACCTTTATCGCATCAGGGATGGAGTATGGTGGAAGTATTGCCGCCTATTCCCCCGATGGAAGATACATTGCCTATCATACCCAGCAGGGCTATGACACCACAGTGTATGTCTATGACACGCAAAATTTTACTGCGTTAGTTGTTCATCATGATCCGATGGTAAATGGCGTATATGACATAACCTGGGTGGACAATACTTCGTTTGTTTTTACCAAGTTCAACGGGTATTCATTACCATTTGATGTATATCGCGTGACTGTGGGAGGAACGCTTACCAGACTCACAAATGATAATGCCTATGAATTTATCGTCGGCTTAAATCAGGCGGGGAATAAAATAATGTACCTATCCGACATAACGGGTATAACAAACCTGTATCAAATGAACTTTGATGGAAGTAATCAACAGGCGATTACCAGTTACACAGACAGGGGAGTAGGCAGAGTTCTCCCGTATTAACATGAGTAAACTGAATCTGATTCTTACCGGCGTTATTATCGTACTAGTAGTAGTTTTTGGGAGTGTACTGTATAGATTTTTATACCTCACCCAAGAGCGTTCCGGTTCACCAATGAACAATCAACCTGTTACAGCCGTTCCTGCCGGGGCTTCGCAGTCTGCTAAGGAGCAAAAGGTAACGGTAAAGCCCATTATGCGCGCCTTTCTGCAGAAACGGCGAGCTCCCGTTTATGCTGAGATACCTGCAGGCCAGGAAGTGATACTAATGAACCAGGAAATGGAGCCGCTTCCACTGGAAGTAAGCGGACTGATAACAGAGACCCTCGAGTTGAAACCACTAGGCCAGAAATCGTATACACCACAAAAACCGGGTGAGATTCGCTTTAAGGCGACAAATGGAAGTGATATTCAGGGTACAATTATTGTGAAATAACTACCAATCTGCTATGCTGAATGTATGCGCAGCAATTTAGACTCTTCCAGGGCGTTTACCCTAATTGAGATCATTATCGCAATCACGATTATTGGTGTATTTGTAACACTGCCTGTATTAGCTTATTCCAACTTCAATAAAAACTCGCGTGATTCTCTAAGAAAAAACGATATTAACAAAGTTCAGTCAGCTTTGGAGTTATACAAAGCAAATACGGGTAAATACCCCTCACAACTCAGTTGGATGCAGGAACTGGTGGATGCTGGCTACTTGCCGGAAATTCCTTCCGATCCAAAAGATGGCCAGGATTCCGATGGAGTCACATTTGGATACAACTACTCGGTAACTACAGACGGACTGTATTATGAATTATCGGCGTTGCTTGAATCAGGGGATGGAAACGAAAAAGAGTATTATGTCGTTTCACCAGGCGGCCCTGGGAAAATAGGAGTAATTACGCCGGGGAATAATCTTCTTACTGGATTCCCAACGACCACCCTTATTGCTCAGTCTCCGACAGCGCCATTTACAACAAAAAGTCCCACTCCCACCAGTACGCCAACCTTTACTCCTACAACAACCCCGACCAACACCCCTACCTATACACCCACGCTTACCCCAATTCCGCCACCAACTAATCTCGCTACTGCGGGGAACACCTATGCTCTAATTGTGGGTGCACCCTATCCGGAAATGCGTGCCAACCTGTTTACATCATGGACAGCACCGGCAGGATATACGACCTTTGTGTGGAATGTATATACCGATCTTGATTATCGGAATGTTCCCGCACTGGGGACAGATACCAATCTGGTTGCTACTAACAAAACGCATCCTTCAGTAGTTCCTGGTTACGGGTATGTGCTAAACGTGCAAAGTAAAAATACCACCAATGGTGGAACCAGTGCGGTTGTCGAGCGCTTTTATACTATTCCTACCCCAACCCCGGCAGGAGTAAACGGATTAGGCTCAGGATACGAAATCAGATGCTTTAGAAATACGAGCGGTGGTATTTTCTGTGAAGGAGATGACTCGACCGGACAGATTACCGGAACAAACTCGGGATATCTCTTTTCTTTTACAACAGGAGCTGTAACAAGTGGTATTGCACAGGTGAAACCAGGATATTCTCACACGTGTTCTTTAACCCTTGCAGGTGGAATAAAATGCTGGGGTGCTAATAACACCGGTCAACTGGGTCTGGGAGACACTACTCCTCGTACCGGGGCACGGGATGTTCCCGGCTTGACAAGCGGGATGATTGATATTTCCACTGGGTACGATTATTCGTGCGCAATAACAACAAGCGGCGGGATAAAATGCTGGGGTGCTTCGTTTAACACAGGACGATTAGGCAACGGAACAACCGTCAACCGAGTATCTCCAACCGATGTCCAGGGGATTACTGCCGGTGCGAGTAAGGTTGCTGCAGGCTTTGGAAATCATACCTGTACAAGAATGGCAAATGGATCGGCTCGATGCTGGGGAGAAAACTCGGTAGGACAGTTAGGTGTAGGAAATACTACTTCGACCACGACTCCATTGGCAGTAAGCGCTTTGGGGACGACTGTTACAGATATTAAAGTAGGATACAACTTTACCTGTGCCTTGATAAATACCGGAGGTGTCAAATGCTGGGGTGCCGGTAGTCGCCTAGGTAACGGGACTAGCAATGGCTCAACTACCCCTGTTGATGTCTCCGGGCTTACCTCAGGAGTTGCCCAAATTGCGGTGGGGTGGAGTTTTGCTTGTGCAAGGACTACTGCGGGTGCTGTCTGGTGTTGGGGAAGCAATGACCGCGGCCAATTGGCTCGTGCCAATACGACAACTCAATCATTATCGCCGCTGCAGGTAATTGCAAGCGGGGCAACGAATATCGCAGCAGGTGCCGGCAATATGCAGGCGATTATGAACACAGGGGCAATTCAGGCATGGGGTGATTATGTGTTCGGGCTGTCCGCGGTATCCATTCCGGCCTATCAGGTGCCTACCCGTGATCCGGTATTCCCGTATCAGTAATAACTATGAAAAACATACTCATTATCACTATATGTTTGCTCGGACTTATCCTGGGGATACTACTAGCTGTCTTACTTATTCGTCGTAATGTGGTAAACAATTCTGCAGAAACCCAAGAGCCTGTTCAGAAGGTCCAGGTAACCAGTGCTCCTGCAGGGAAAGCTCCAATTGTTATCCCGACCCGGGATATAAACAAACGAATTGAAGGTGATGAAATGCCTGAAAATAACGCTCTTCGTCAGCTTCAGACTGAACGGTTAGGAAAATAATACAGAACGAAGAAAAAAACTTTTGAAAGAATTACAACCGTGCGCGGGTAGCCACTTCTGCTTCGATTAGTTCGCGTGGTCTACCGTACTTGAGCCGCGAGAGCTGGATAATCGCCTTGGCAATCTGCTCGTTTCGTTCTTTTTTGAGCTGTTCCATGTCCTTGGTCATGTCGATTGAGAAGGGATCTACCGGATCGTTGTTTACGATGGTCTTCATATAGGCGTGGAAGCGCTCGACGTTAATAATATCTGCTTCGTTAAAGAAGGGCTGGAATTCGCGCTGAATAAAGTTTGCATCTGCAACACCAACACGGAATGTGATAATGGTACCCACGTTTCCGAAGACGGCGTTCTTGACTTCCTCATCCATTTGGCCGATAAACTGGTTGGCGACGGTAAGTCCAAGGTGATACTTACGTGCTTCCGACAGGATAACAGCAAAGTCGGGCGTGGCAAAGTTCTGGAACTCGTCTACATACAGGAAGAAGTCGCGTCGCTCTTCTTCGGGGATATCAGCACGCGACATAGCCGCTGCAAGAAGCTTTGGAACTATAACCAGTCCCAAAAACTGCGAGTTCTCTTCACCGAGTTTACCCTTGGATAAGTTAATCATGAGTATTTTTCCTTCATCCATAATTTTTCTAAAGTCAATTGCCGATTTTGATTGCCCGATTATATTGCGCATCATTTTGTTAGTAACGAAGCGCCCGAACTTCGAGACAATGTAATCAAGCGTTTCCGATTTGTGGAAGTCCGAGGTTTGCGCGATTTGGTCTGTCCAGTAGCGCCGGACAATCGGATCGTCTACTTTAGGAAGCAGCTCCTGTACATATTTGGGATCGGTGAGGATACGGACAATCTCGATAAAGGAAGTACCCGGTTCGGACATAACCGTCAACATAGCGTTACGCACCGCGTGTTCAAAACGTGGACCGATAATACCGGTGCGCTGCGGATCGTACAGCTTGTACATAAGGTTGATGATGGCGGAGGTGATAAAATGCTTTTCCTCCTCGGAGCGGCATTCGAGCAAATTTAGACCAAGGGGTCGCTCCACATCGGACGGGTCAAAGTGAATAACATCTTCAGCCCGTTCTGCTGGAATGTAGCGCAGTGTGTCTTCGATAAGGTCGCCGTGCGGGTCGATCACACACACTCCTCTTCCGTCTCTGATATCCTGCTTGATCATTTCCTTTAACAGTTCCGACTTACCTACACCGGTTTTTCCGATAATGTACACGTGGCGCATACGGTCTTTAAGGCGAATATGGACAGGGCGTTTTATACCACGGTAATAGGCAGTTCCCATAAGCGTACCCCCGTCCATTGGCACCTCGGCGGAAACCGGTGCTGTTTTAGCCTTTAACCATTGAATATGTGGCGTTTCCACTGTCTTATTAGGAAAGTGGAAGAGTGTTGCCAGCTCATCGCTACTCAAGATGGAGGTAACCTTCGCCCACGGAGCCTCCCAAGCGGGGAAGAACTTGTAGATAAAGTTCATCATAAAGCCGCCCTTGAACCAGACATCAACTTCCGACAAGGTATTCAGATGCGAGTCAAACTGTTTAAATGCCGCCATGATGTTGCGTAAGTGCATATCGGCTGCATCATCACTTTGGGCTGAAACTACAACGCGGATAATTGTTTCAAAGCCCGGTTTGGAAACCTTTTCGTCTACCCGCTCGAGGTCTTTTGGATCAATTTCGAACTTGGCTTTTTCTGCGTTGGCTTCGTCTTTCTTGGTTTTCGAGATGTAGGATTTTCCTGCATCTTTCCAGCCACCTTCTGCCGGGCGAGCCAGAAACTGTACTACTGCACCTTCTCCTTCACCCATTTTAGATAACGCAGAAGTAATACCCGAAAGCGGATCGTTCGGCATATCTTTATATGTTTTGAGGGGAAGGTAAAACTCCTTTTCAACTTTTAGTGCCCCAAAGGCAACACTGCCTTTTTCGTCAAAGATATTCGGTTCATCAACTTTTACGATATCGGCGGAAGAGTAATAGCCGTAGATTGTCTTTTCAACCAAATCGATAAGCTTGTTAGGGGCTGAAATATAAAAGCGGATATCGGTGTTTTTCCCCACTATTTCCATACAGATCATATCGGAGATTTCCAAGAAGCTCCAGAAACCTGTAGGTTTAAGAGCGGAGAACGATGCAAACATCTGCTCTGCAACGTCGATCTTGATTTCGTTGTCCTTGGGCATTTTTACTTCAAGCGTGACCATTTCCAAAGAAGACTGCTCGCGCTTTTTTACCCTGTTGTATAGAATTATAAGGTAGACTAATACAACAGTCATGAGCACTGCAATCGTTACAGCCACAATAAAGATACCCAAATAAATGGCAGCGGTGGTTAACTGATTCAGTACATCCATGGTATTCATTATATAATAGAAATGGAGCGATAAGAAGTTGTAACCTGATATCGCCCGCACTATTGAAAACCCCTATGGCACACAAGAAAGATAAAAAAAAGGCACCGCAAAAAGGTGATGCAAAAGAGAAGGCTGAAACAAAAGCCGCTCATTCCTCCGAAAAAGCAGTCCCCAACGAAAACAAATCACCTGCTAAAAGGAAATCCAAGCCCGTGACTGTATCGCATGTATTATGGGTCGCCGTTTGGACGAGCGTTGCAGTGTTGTATTTATCGGCGAATATTGCTGCATCGCAAATGATTCATCCACTTTACGGCAGGCTGGTCGACAACGAAACGGATGCGTGGGTAACCTTTTTTAAAGTTACCCGGAATGAGCCGGCCGCCCAAGAGTATCTAAAGGATAATCAAGGGAAGTACCGAGAGCTGCAGGACGAAATAAACAAAGACAACAGCACCCGGCTTGATACTATTCAGAAGCTTGAAGAATACCTCACATTTAATCCTCAGGCAAAAGACGTTCTGTACGCTATCGCAAGCCTTTATAGGGAAACAGGGGATTTAGAAAAAGCACATGAATATCTTGAACGTTCCCAGCAAATTGATCCTGCTGTTGATTTCTGAGTATCTCCCGTTAATGCACGTGTATTTCTCTGTGCTCTAGCAGATTGTAAATAATTTTCTTCTGGTGATGTCTTATTAGCTCAGGGTATTCTTTCATCAAATTATTCAACTGTGCCGTATTTTCCTCGTTCATTAGAATATGCTGCTGTTCCAATTCATCAATACCTTTTAATACCGTTTTGTCACCGCGAGCAAACTGCTTCACGTAATTCAGATACCACAGCACATCGTCACTGGTAAGGACACGTGCCATAAGTACCATGTATCGTGAAAGTACAGCATCCTTTTCCGTACTCCGAACAAACCATTTGAGGAAAGGCAAGAAGGTGGAAATGCTTTGCAAACTCTTGATGTATGTTCTAAATGACCGGCGGCTTTTTACATGGCCGTCTTTATCGACTCCTTTCGATATGAATACATCCGGATACTCAAGAGCGTCCAGTTGCAAATCCAGTTCTGTCTCAAAGTCCATAAAGGCGTCTTCGTTAATGTAACCGTTTTCGTGAAGCTCTTTTGCCACTTCGCGCTCAATTTGCACTGCCTGGATTTTGAAGCTGTTTAACAAGAGCTCAGAATTGCCGCAGAATTTTTTCAGAATTTCCCGATGTTTCTTTTCGTCAACAATAAGTTCCTTTTCGACCTCTTTTACAGCATCTGATGTAAATTCGGACGCTGGCAGAGTTTTAAGAGCTTTCCGGGATTCTTCCAAGTTAAAAATATCAACTTCCTCGTGGATAATAGATTCTTCTTCTTTCGGAAGATGCAGTTTAAGCCATAGCAGAAGATATTTTATTGTTAACCCGTTTACCAGAAGCGTAAAGAGCAACGATCCAAAAGTAAACGCAAGGATTTCGCTATAGTAAGGATATTCGCGTGGAACACTGTAGACGAGGACGAGCGGAATTACTCCGCGAAGACCTCCCCAATTAAGAATGTGCTGCCAGCTAAGAGGAATATTCGGTTCGTCTTTGAACATTGGTAGATTGTTGGTGATTAAGCATCCTAGGTAAATTGATACCGCCCTTGCAAGAAGAACAGACCCGACAGCTGCCACAATATGGATAAAGGGAACTTCGTTGAAAATGGCAATATCCAAGTTAAAGGTTGCAAAGAAAAATACTAGGGAGATACAGAAGAATCCGATGTTTTCCCAGAACTCTGCCATGAAGTGTATGGTATGCCCGGAAAGTCTCGGCTTTCCGAAATTTCCAAGAATAATTGCGGCTGCTACTACTGTAATTACTCCCGACAAGTGAAACAGGAACTCTGCACCGTTAAATACAAGCAACGAAAACGCAACAGTAATCATTGTAAGTAGCAGGCGATCTTCGCGGAGCTTTTTAAAGAAAAGCTGTGCGATTATGTATCCGATAACGGCACCCAGAATCATACTTCCAAAGAAAACATAGGTAAAATCCCCAAAACTCGCGAAAAGGCGATCGGAATTAAATGCTTGATTTGCAATAACAAAGGTTGAGACCAGCTTGAAAGCAATAACCCCTGTAGCATCATTGAACATGCTTTCTCCGTCAGCTACAAGCGCAAGCCGTTTAGGTCCGCCCAGGTTCCTGAAAAGTGCTATAACAGCAATTGGATCCGTTGCAGAGATGATAGCGCCAAACAATAGAGCAACATCGAATGGAACTCCTACGGAGTAAGACAATCCGAATGCTATAACAAAGACGGAAATAAGTAAGCCTACTGTAGCAAGGAAACTAATTGTTTTAAACTGTATTTTAAATTGATGAATATTGATATTAAATGCTGATTCAAAAAGGAGTATCGGAAGAAGAATATGATATATTACTGCCGGCTCCAGCTCGATATGCATTGGAATGTGGAGCAGATGGAATAACTGTTTGGTATAGTAGCCTGCGACCAGAAGCGCAACAGTATATGGAACCGACGTAAATCTCCGGCTCAATGCAAACAGTATAATCGCAAGAACGATAAATCCGCCAAAAAATAGAGTTGCTTCCAGGATAAAATGTTCCATTAGAAATTGATGTAAATTACAATTTTACACACTAATACAAAGCTACACGGGAAACCATATTCTCTTGTATAAGTGCACTATAGTCAATATGTATCTGTTACATATTAAGTTGTGTGAAAATCTTCTCTGGTAGAATAAAGTATGAAGACGCAAGCACATGTTTATGTAATAGGGGATGTAATTGGTGTGGGCTATCGTGCCTGGGCAAAGATACAGGCTAAACAGCTTGGTGTCCATGGTTGGATACGGAATAACTTTAACAAACATGATGTGTTTGGCAAACATGGGGGAGTTGAGGCAGTGTTCCAGGGAGATACCCACCAAGTAAATTCGATGATTGAGCGTATTAAGCAAGGACCTTCCATTGCCCGGGTTGATGATATTGAAGTGTACTGGCAGGACGTAAAAGAGCAGTATTATGAATTCGAGATCAGAAAGTAACTATCCCTTCGTGTTATAATACTATATGGCAAAACAAAAAAACTCTTCACTAGGCGTATTTGCGGGATTTGTTGTGGGGACAATTGCCGTAGGGTATGTTTTGGGGCTGGTATCCATATGGGCATACAATGCTTATTTAAAGAATATTAGCCTCGGATTTGGTGAAGGAATTTTACTTCTCGGCGGTTTGGCAGGACTTATTTATACTGTAATGGGAGCTGCAATCGCCTTTGCCTACTTTAAACACATACGAGAGTGAATACAGAGTTTGATACGTCAGATTAGTTTTATTTCTTCGCTGACAGCTTGCTTTAGATAGAATCTATACCATTTTGCATTTGCTTTTCCATAATCTTCTGGACGGGAAGGGTGTCCTTGAAGTTCGCAAATGTTTGGGAAAATGACATAAAGAAAAGCACCAAAAGAGCCCATCCGATAACCGAGATTACGATCCACACTTTCTGTGAACCTACCTCTGTAGCGTGAGGGACATTCTTGTAAATCTGATAGATATAGGAAGTTATGAATGGAGTAACTAAAAATGAGAATGCAATGGAAAGTATCGTAGCAAAGGGATTTTCGTCACCTGCTGAACCTAAGATGCCACTTACTATCCAGATTGCAACATAAACAATAGCAAGTCGAATAAATATCGGCCAAAAATTCTTGCTCACAGTAGCTTTACTTGCCCAAAGTGGTTGCAAACCTTTTTGTTTCTTCTCAAGGAATTCAAAGACACTAAAGCTTCCCCATACGCCCCAAACAATCAATAAAATAAAGAGTGTCGGAATGCTAATCGGTATAAGTCCGATAATAAAAAGCGACATGAGAACACTAAACCCTACGTATTTCCAAATAAGGGGTTGTACTGATTTGTATACTTCCATTACTCCTAATTTTTCAGGTGAAATCATTACTGCGATCATTGCAAGTGCTCCCCAACTGTTCAGATAAATCATTCCCGCAATTGCGGCCGCTCCACTGATGATAGCTGTTGTTGCGGTGACTGCAATTGATTTTGTAGCAGTGTATATTAGGAAATTAAGACCTCCAATCAGCGCCAACGCAATAATGGTGCCAATAAACATTCCAATATAAAGGAGTAATGTAAGAAAATAAGAGAGAAATCTATCTTTAGTTCGATCAAATGCAGCGCGCATAAGGTTCTCGATACTGAGTTTGTCAGAAAGGGGTTTTTCCATAGCACCAGTATAGGACTGGCTTCTTACAAATGCAAGAGGTAATTAAGAAACCATTAAGAGAGATACGGGTATATGTATTATAAATATATAAACTTCTTACGATGGTTTTGTGGACTCGAGGGGACTTGAACCCCTGACCTTCGCGCTGCCAGCGCGACGTTCTAGCCAACTGAACTACGAGCCCGGTAGAGCATTATTATACACGAGAACTAACATAAATGGATTCGCGCGAATAGTATCTGCGTGTTAGACTAAAATATGCAAAGGCTTCTTGGAAAACTCATATCGATAGTTGTGGTATTGTGTATTTTGACCTTTGTACTCGGAATGCTTATACCGTTGGTCGAATCACAAGATCCACGGGCTAATATTGATACTTTGTTTGATGGAGTATGGTACGCTGTATCAACAATAACCTCAGTCGGCTATGGTGATCATTTCCCTGTAACGGAAACGGGAAGGTTTCTTGGCTTTTTCCTGATACTAGTTGGTTCGACCATTTTTTTTGTGTTTACTTCTTTAGTAGCGGCTGCACTCTTGTTACGGGAAACACAGGAGGACCATTCAAAACTTACCAGAAAAATCAACGAACTTGAGGCAAAGATTGATCTGCTTACCCGAAAATTATCTTCCGGAAAGAAACGGTAGGAGAAAGAAAATGAGTAGTGAATTTTTTACCTTATCTCCCGTCTTATTACTATAAGATATATATACGTAAAAATAAGAAATACTTTTTTTTCAAAAAAATGACTTATAGAAATTAAATTATATTTCCTAAGTGTGTTTTTTTAAAACGAACTCAAGAAGGGGAATAAAAGAGTATAATAGAGCGTATCTGAACGGGGTATAGTTTAGATGGTAAAACGTCGGGCTGGGGGTCCGAAGACCGTGGGTTCAAGTCCCGCTACCCCGACAAATCGAACACACCATTCAAGAACGATCTTCGACAAATCCTTCATCTTTTTCTTCACTGTCTGATATACTCTCTACGCTTAAGTCAGCTGCTGGAATCGAATAGGAGGTGTATCGTGGTCGTAACATTCGACGTAGTGGCGTACGCGTTCACAGCAATGTACGCAGCTGTACAGTACGTGCGTACTCTGGGAATGCCCAAAGCCGGGAGTCGGAGGGAGGGGGTTAACAACATCGAAATCATGGCTTTGTACGGGGCGATATTCTTCGGATCGATAGTGGCAATCATCGCCTTCAACACTGGCATGAACGCCACTTATAATATCATCCTGACGCGCTTTCTCGTATGGTTCTTTAGTATTATCGCTTCGATCCTGGCTTTTTTGCAGGTCAGGAAGAACCAGCGTCGCAACCTTCTCTTTAGCCGACTCAGCGAGGCAATGTTCGCTGGCGGAGTACTTGCAGTTGTTCTCCAGACACTTACGCCGCTGGTGTAGTACAACCGGTTCAATGCGTAAAACAGAAGGCCTGCTCTCCGCGGTTACGGAGAGCAGGCTCAGGAATACATTTATCCAGCTTCAAAAAAAAAGTTTTCTATATAATACCTATATGTCAATTCAATCGGATGCATGGATAAAACGAATGGTAAAGTCTCACAACATGATTGAACCATTCGAACCTAAGCTTATTCGTGACGGCAAGGTTTCTTACGGCTTATCTTCATATGGATACGACTTCCGCGTAGCAGATGAATTTAAGATCTTCACAAACGTCCATTCTGCCGTTGTTGACCCCAAGAATTTTGATGAAAAGTCATTTGTTGATATAAAGGGAGAAGGCTCGGTGTTGATTCCTCCAAACTCGTTTGCACTCACAAGGACAATTGAATACGTTCGCATTCCCCGGAGCGTTATGGGAATCTGTATTGGAAAATCGACGTATGCACGTTGCTTTAGTGGGGATACGAGAGTGGCACTCGTTGATGGAACAGCTCCCACACTGGAAGAAATGGCAAACCGATCTGAGAAGGGTGAATTGTTCTGGGGGTACAGTATTGGAGAGCACGGTAGAATTATTGTGACGCTGTTGCATGCACCTCGCTACATTGGCCGCGATACCTTGCTCGAGGTAACACTCGATAATAATCAGCCAATTCGCTGTACACCCGATCATATGTTTTTGTTGCGTGATGGCCAATTGCGTTCTGCAGGCGATTTGCGTCCGGGAGATTCGTTAATGCCTCTGTACCGTGAGTTATATCGTGGTTATGAAGCAGTCTATCAACCTTTAAACGGGCATTTGTATCCGACGCATCGGTTGGCAGATGAATGGAATCTGCGCAACGAGATGTATACAGATGTACCAGGAACCCACCGCCATCATAAAGATTTTAACCGATTGAATAATAATCCTTGGAACATTGAACGGATGGAGGCCAGTGCCCATATTCGCATGCATAATACAGAGAACTACGGCGAAGAATTTGACCCGGAAGAACATAGCTCTTCAATTAAAATGGCTTTTGCGCGTTTACAATCAAATCCCGAGTGGTCAGAGCATTTTGCACAGTTACAGAAGGAACGTGCGCAGGCATTCTGGTCTGAAGAACGGTATGCAGCTTCTCGAGATCTACGGGATGAGCACATTCGAGAGTGGTGGACAGAAGAAAGAAAATCTGAGAGGCGTGAAAATATGCTTCTGTACTATAGCAACGCTGCAAATAGGCAAAAGTTGAGCGAAGCACATAAAGCACAATGGGCAAGGGCAAGTGAATCAAGACGACAGCAACAAGCAGAAATAATGCGCAGCATTCGAATTCGTAATGAAATTACAGCCGAAGCAGTGCGGTTTGCACTGGATCAGACGGGATCTATACGAGGAGCCGCTCGGTTACTCAAATGTGATAGATCGGTATTTCGCCGCTTTCCCGAGGTAATTCATTCATTCCATGGTCGATCCGTGCGCAATCATAAAGTAGCTTCGATTAAGGAGCTTCCGGGAACTCATGATGTGTATTGTTTAACCGTTCCTGAAGCTGGGAATTTCGCGTTAGAAGCCGGAGTCTTTGTGAAAAATTGCGGAATTATTGTAAATGTAACGCCCATTCAGCCCGAATTTGAAGGATATATCGTTATCGAAATTTCCAATACAACACCGCTACCTGCAAAAATCTATGCAGGGGAGGGGATATCAGAAGTGGTTTTCTTTGAAGCAGATGAAGTGTGCGAAAAATCGTATAAAGACCTGGCTGGGTTGTACTCCAATCAAAAAAGCATTGCGCTTCCTAAAGTATAAGCGCTCCAGAAGTCACCGGGAACTTTAAAGTATAATTACTATACCTTATGATAATACGGCATGTGTTGTTAGCTACTGTTTTTGTCCTTCTATGGCAAGCTGTTTACTCAGCACCCCCGATTTTTGCCCAGGAGGCGGCTTCAAATAACAAATTTGGCATACACATTGCCAAACCTCATGAGGAAGATATTAAAAAAGCTGCGGAACTGGTAAATGGCAACGGTGGTGCATGGGGATACGTTACTGTGGTAATGCAAGATGATGATCGGGATTTAAATGCATGGCAGGCGAAGTTTAATTTGATGCGCGAGTTGCGACTTATTCCCATTGTAAGGCTGGCTACCCATCCGGAGGAGGGGAATTGGGCAACACCTACCAAAGATGATGCACAAACCTGGGTAGATTTCCTCAATGAACTGCGCTGGCCAACACAACAGCGCCACGTAATTCTTTTTAATGAACCCAATCATGCAACTGAATGGGGTGGAAAAGTTGATCCGCACGGGTATGCAACCGTAGTAAAGGAGTTTGCAGTTAAGTTTCATGAAAAGAGCCCTGACTTTGTGGTAATGATGGGTGGGCTTGACGCAGCAGCCCCTTCTGCTCCACCCTCCTTGGAAGATTCGGGGAATTTCCTAAGAATAGTGGTGGAAGCAATCGGGAAAGACCATTTTAACAAGCTGTTTGATGCTTATGCATCCCATTCCTATCCAAATCCCGGTTTTCGCGGGTCACCACTTAGTAGCGGGAAAGGAACTGTGAGGTCGTACGAATGGGAATTGGATCAGCTGAAAAGCCTGGGTGTAAAAGATATGCCGGTGTATATTACCGAAACAGGCTGGGATGGTGATGCCGTAGGCAGAGACACAACGGCCAACTATCTTACCTATGCCTTCGAAAACATCTGGCTTCCTGATGATAGGGTAAAGGCAGTGACTCCTTTTATTCTGAACTACCAAGGGGAACCATTTCTGAAGTTCTCCTGGAGAAAGTTCGAAAGTCAGGATTTTTATCCGCAGTTTGATACGGTAAAGAATTTGAAAAAGATTACTGGAAAGCCTGAAATTAGTGAAAAGGGTTCAATTGCAATTCACGATCTCCCCACGGATTTGGTAGAAGGGTCGAATTATCACTTCTATGTAACTTTGCAGAATGACGGCCAGGGCTATTGGGACAAGGGACATGGGTACAAGCTGAAGCTTACTACCGCTGATAACAATGACTATCTGTTTAGCGGGCTGTATAAAATCGAACCGGGGGAGTCGGGAATTGTGGATCTATTCTTTAAAACAGACCAGCCTACTACTGTGCAAATCCGTAAAGTTGAGCTATACAGGCACGATAAAAAGATAATGGAATCAGGTGCGTGGAAATACGTAGTTTCGGCTCTGCCAAGCCTCAATATACAAGCGAAGTTTTTAACAAAATTTGATACTACCAGTAGTAGTTTCGAGGTTCAGATATTTGACGAAAAGGAAGAGCTTGTCTTTAAAAAAAGAAATATCCAGGTTGTGGATAATGTGGGGAAGGTGGAAGAGATCCGCAATGTGGCCTTTAACAAGACGTACCGAATTGTAATCCTTCATAAGGGCTACCTGCCTCGCCAGGCACACGTTACGTTTAAACGCGAGTCAAATGAGGTATTGTTTGAGCGTATGCTTCCGTTTGATATGAATGGTGATGGAGCATTAACGTTTACCGATATTTGGCAGGGAGTTACGTCACCTTCAGAATTGGGGAAATTCCTGCCTTAATACACAATTGCTGTAACTCTTCTACCTGTTCCCGAATATTTTCTGCTTTAGAAAAATAGCTTCCTGGGCCTATTCCATCAAAGGGAGGAGTGTTTGATAATATAACCGGTAGTGTTTCTGCATTAATACCCCCATCAAGGAATATTTTATTCCTATAACCATTACTCTTAAGCTGATAACTTTTTTGTAACGTTTGTGGAAGAAAAGACTGTCCCTGAGCACCTGGCTTAACAGACATAATCTGTACTATATCGAGGTCTAGATAAGAGTATATTGTTGAATATTTTTGAACACCATCTTCTGGGTTAAAAACAAGGCCTATAACAAATTCGGGGTAATCTCGTTTGAGTGTAGCGTAGTTGGGTTTTAACTGAATATGGATAAATACGTTCTTGATTCTTATGATAGTGGCAATTTTGCGGAGGAGACTTAGATCCTTTTCGAAGTCCATCACCATAAGGTGAAAGTCAAATAAAGAAGTTTGCAGAATAGGGAGGTTTGGGTTGATTTTCACAAACTGTGCAAATTCCTCTACAGACAGTGTAGTATTTTGAACAAACTTTCCGTCGGCTATATCTATCTGAAAGTAGTTGAAGAAAGGGGAAAGGCGTTCAATTTGGCGGATTGCATCTTCAACACTGGTAGTTAGAATAGATGGGGTGACAATCATATTTTCATATTGTACAGCAAGGCAGGAAGGAAGCTTGTGAAAAAGGAATGTTGAGAGTTACCGCAGCTTAAAATCCTCAACGCGACCAAAAGCAGGGAAGTTCATTTCAATGTAAAAGCCTTCATTTGCTCCAAGTGAATCGGTTCTTTCCGAAAGGTTACCCACATGAAACAGCTGCTGGAGGTGTTTAGCAGCATTTTTGTCAATTTCGTTTTCTTTCATCAAATCAATTTTGTAGATGTGGGCAAAAAGATCTTGCAGGTGTTTTAATGTCCAGAATAACTTGGTTTTTGCGGGGATTGAACCTTCGAGAGGATTGTTGACAGCTTCAAGTATTTCTGTGGAAAGCTCACTGCCTTTAAAGTAAGTCACAACATTCAAGTGACCTTCATTCTGAATAATAGCAGGAGAGAAGCGAGTGTGAACATAACAGGTCTTTTGATCGTGACTCTTTTTGAAAGCATACTCGGTTGCAATCGACATGATTATTTTGAAGAATCCGTAGAATCCGACTATGCGTGGCAAAGAATAGATTGAAGATTTGCTGCCGAAGCCATTTAATTCCTGGATAAAACGGAATACTTTTTTCTTATCTGCGTTGACGATTGAATACGCTTTTTCGAGTTCTTTGATTGTTTGGGAATATTCGGAACCGATACTTACCGAGCGGAGGCCGGACAAATGGGGAACAATGCGGCCAAAGTGGGCGCGAATTTGGGCGATCTGCTTGCGCGAAACATCAAAGGCTTCCTTGGCATCAACAATTGCTTTTACCGCCTGCGCATCAATAGTTTTATGCGAAAGGAGAAGAGTGTAAATCTTTTCAAAGTCACTAACACCTTTTGAGAAATAGTTCATTATTTCTTCCCAGATCAGCATATCGACTTTTTCACGGACATATTCAAGCTCAGTTTGGGGGAGGAAGGAACGATCATCCTGCAGCACTGCCAAACCTTCCTTAAGAAGGCGGTTGTAGGTGGGGATCATATCAAACTGCATTTGCTCAAGGGTTGATACAAGCTGTTTTTTGTCACTGAATTGTGAAGGAGTTTCAGACCATCCTTCTTGATGGAACGCAAAGTTCCCCAGCAGTGAAAATCCTGCGCTTGCGGTAATAGGAAGTGGGCGACCGTTTTTGTAGGCTTCCGCCGTATCAAGTATTTTTTTGCTTTCCAAGAAAATGCGACACAAATTGTTCCCTTCCATCTGGATATGAATATGGGGGAGATCGGGATAAGCTTCCATAAACCTGTTGATAAAAGAGTATGTTTCGCGGACAGTCGAGAGCTTCATGGTTTCGTCGTTAAACAGGAAGTTAATTACGTAGTATTCGGTGCCTGTTTTGTTTTCTGTGGTTTGAATATATGGAGCTCCAAATTCTAGGCCAAAAGCAGCGTGGGCAAATGCCTCAGCAGTTTCGTTTTCTGCGAAGTGGAGTAGTACAGCATGCACGTCGCGAATACCTTCAAGAACAACAAGATCGGTTACCTGATTGCGGAATCCATGAAAGCGTTTTAAGTCGTAGGCTGTTAGAGTAGGACGGGGGTTTCCTGGAGAGGTAGTTTTGGTGTACACCGAAGTAAAGCTCGGTTCCTGGGGAACAAGACTGCGGTTTAACCCGAGCAGGGCTTCGCTCTGATCGAGGACAGTGGTAACAAAGTCAATACTATCCTGGGGGATAAGGCGCGCCTTAAAGCTCCGACGATACATAT
The DNA here is from genome assembly GCA_964407325.1 of uncultured Gammaproteobacteria bacterium. GTDB lineage: Bacteria > Patescibacteriota > Microgenomatia > UBA1406 > GWC2-37-13 > JAOAFZ01. The sequence goes on from CAYOVA010000001.1 coordinate 85,618, forward strand.
CGACATAATCGGAGAGTCTGTTCAGTTCGTCTTCGTATTCGAGAAACAAGCGTGCACGGGTGCTTTCGGGGGAGATAATGCTTAAATTTGTATAAGGAATGCCAGTTTGCATAGGTTTAATTGATTCAATTATACCTCATATGATAAATTGCTTTCGTCAGCCAGTTAGTGCGTATTATAGGGAAGTATTATGGGGTCTGTGTAAGAAGTTATGGTAGAAAATGTCCCAAAGCAGGAAAGTCTACCGTTGTGGTAAATGTACCATATGTTTCTCCGTTAATTTCCTGATCGATTGCAGCAGAAACACGTGCAAATCTTCTTGAAGATTCAGTAGCAGGGCTTCTTCTCCCGATTGCTTCCATAGTTCTAAGAGTTCGAAGTAGGGAAGTACCCGTACCTCCACGCGCGCTTTCCACAACATCTATATCTGGTTTGTTCAATTTAGGAACGGTTTCATTTATTACCTGTTGCGATATTTTTCCATATGTCGAATACATTAATTTCACTGTGGATATGGGCTCACCATCTTCACCGATAACTTGACCTTTACTAAAGTTTATAGTAATCGGCACATGACCGAGTGCTGAATCCAAATTGTACAAGTGGGCATTACTAAAAAATATCTCGAAGGCTCTTTGTAGTCCAAGTTTCCAAGAAATAAAACGATCCAGTCCAGGCTCGACCTGAAGCTGGGCATTGAGAGGAATAGCTTGCTTTGCATATTGGCGTCGCAAGCCCTCTACAATATCGGTGAGTACTTGATCGACTGAAATAATTTCCAGTTTTTTCAACTTACCGTGGTCAACTTGCTGTTCGGCTATTGCGGTAACAGACCTGCCTGCCTCATCAAGGTGACTTAATCCCGTTTGTAACATCATCTGGGCAAATTGAAGATCTTGAAGCAATTTTTCCATGGTAGGGGGATTTCCAGATTGAATCGCCTCAAGTGCTTGTGTAATTCTTGCTTCTCCAGCTCGTACAAAACCCTTTGGACCGGTCACTTTGGAACCCACTTCGTGCCTGAAGATGCCTTCATTTTCATTGTTTATATAGGCGAGTGTTTGCGGGTCCAGACTAAGGACATTGTCAAGCTGGTTCTCAAGAAGGAATGCCTCCATAGATCCCCGTATTCCATCACGAACTGGGGGAAGGTAAATAGCTGACCCGTCATTGTTTCTGATCTCCTGGTTAAGCTCATAGGAAGTAAGTATGGCGGCTGCTCGGGTATTGTCAATGGGTTCGGGGAGAGGTTGGTTACTTCCTGTCTGCAGTACGAAGACTTCGCCGGTTTTTGGGTTTTTGTCGAGAAGTAAATTGAGATTGTATTTTCTGATTTTTGGTCTGCCCATGTAAGTAGCGTTTTGTTCGAACATTACTTCCCATGGAGCTTCAAATGTTGACATAGTAACCCGCTGACCGTTTACTACGTACTCCTGCAAGTCGATGTTGAGCGTTTCCAGTTGCCCGTATTCACTTTGTGACATGGCAAGCAGTAGTTCGTGGTAGTCGGCAATAAGGGGGTTAGAAGGGTCATCGAGAAGGTGTATGTACATTCTTTCATTACCTTCTTCTCCTTCTCTATGGACAAAGGCTGATGATCCGAAATACACTGCTGAACCGCCAGCAGAGAAGAGAACTTTGTCGTTAGTAGGGATTCCTGCTTCTTTTAATCTAACTGTTTCGGCGATGTTGAGAATTGCAGCTCGGAAGTCCAGTGGACCACGAGGAAGAGCGGTGTTGGTAACAGGGAGAAAGGTTCCCCCTCGCAAGTCGTAACCAGTTGCATACACGCCATTTATTTTATGTGTTGCAAGGTTTATATCGGCAGTGCGAACAAAGCCGGAACCGTATTCCGCATGGTCTCCAGAAACACCAAGAGGGAGCCACATTCGATTATATATCTCTTCTCGTCTTCGTCTTGACCATCCCATCATTGGAACTGCGCTCCCTGGGAGGTTTTCAGTTGAATGTCCCTGTCTTTCTGATTGTCTTTCTGCGGTAGCTTTAGCTTGTTTAATATAACGGGCTATGTAATTTTTGTGTCTGGCAATAGCAGTACTGTGCTCCTGGTAGAGCGGTGGTCTATCCGATAACTGTATTGCTTCGCCGTTGCGTCTTGTCATATGTATTGAGTAGTTCTATTGAGTCAGTGGCAATTATACCAAAAAATTCCTATAGTATAATATTTTCTTTGGTGCAATTATAGCTCAAGTTTGCGATAATATACCTAAATGAAAGATGAACAGAATGTGAGAAAAAAACTCCAGGATGTAGTGGCAATCCAGTCGTTATCGGCGGATCCTTCGAAACGCACGGAAATCAGGAAAGCGGCAGAATATCTCCATAGGTGGCTCAAAGAAACGGGTTTTCAAGTAGAAGAATATACAAAAGGTGATGCCCCGCCTCTAATTGTGGCTACTTATACAGTACCAAATCCTGCTTCAACTATTGGTGTATATGCACACTATGATGTCCAGGCGGAAGATCCGGTTGATGAATGGAAGACGCCGCCATTTACGGTAACTGAGAAAGACGGCAAACTGTGGGGGAGAGGAGTGGCTGATGATAAAGGCCATATTGTCCAAACAATTGAAGCGGCAGCACAAGCTATCCATACAAAAAAACTGCGGAATAATCTGGTATTTGTATTTGAGGGTGAAGAGGAGACTGGGAGTTACAACCTGCATGAGTATTTGGAGCAGGCTACAGAACATCTCCAAAAATGTGACTTCTTTATCGTTGCCGACGCAGGGATGAAAGATCCTCAAACCCCAATGATCGAGTACGGCCTTCGCGGATTGGTCTACTTTGAACTGACAGTAACTTCGTTCGGAAGGGATTTGCATTCCGGCTTATACGGAAACAAAGTGGCCAACCCGGCAAATATAGTTGCCAGCCTTATTGGGGCAATGAAAGATCCCGTTACCAATGAAGTACTGGTTCCCGGATTCTACGACGGAGTAAGGGAACTCGATGCAAAAGAGCACGAAATGCTGAAAAAGAATACTACTACCGACGAGGAAATAAAGCAGGATATCCAGGGGAAGCACGTACGCACAATGCGTGGTCTTCCAGCATTTTTGGTGTCGAAGGTGCTTCCTTCACTGGATGTAAACGGAATGATAGCAGGATATACCGGCAAGGGGCCGAAAACGGTAATTCCACGAACTGCCACTGTAAAGTTTTCTACACGTATAGTTTCGGATCAGACTGCTGAATTTATGGAGAAGCTGATACGTGACTATGTAGAGGAAAAAATGCCGGATGATGTTGACTACGAGCTCAAGATATTATCAAAAGATGAACCGTTTTATACCGACTTCCGTACCGCACCCGTTCAACAAGTAGCTCAAATACTGCAACAGCATTTTGGCAACGAGACGGTGTATAACCGTTCAGGCGGGTCAATTCCCGTTGCTGAAATGTTTCAGCGGTTATTCCAAAAACCCGTTATGATTACCGGCTTTACATTGCCAGATGAAAACCTACATGCTCCCAATGAAAACATAGATGCGGCACTCTTCGAAGAGGGAATAGCAGCACTTAAGAAAATCTTTTCTCACGAATTTACTCTGGATGGTTAACGTGTATAATAAATCTATGTCCGAGTCAGAAACAATTACGGTACTAGTCGTAGAAGATGAAGAGGTTTTACTCCAGGCAATTGGAAAGAAGATGGAATTGGAAGGTATAACCCCGGTTCTTGCTCCCAGTGGACAGACAGCTCTCCATAAACTCAGCTCGGGACTCTTACCCGACGTTGTCTGGCTTGACTATCATTTAAACGATATGGACGGAATTGCTTTTATGGCGAAGCTGGAGGAGAATCCTGCATGGAAGGAAATTCCGGTTATTGTGGTAAGCAACTCCGCTAGTCAGGAAAATGTGAATGCAATGCTGTTAAAAGGTGCTAAAAAATATCTTGTTAAAGCCGAAAATAAGCTGGGCGAAATTATAGAAATTGTCAAACAATATGTCAAACAGCAATAAAATTCTTGTTGCTGAAGACGACAAGTTTTTGGCAAATGCCTACCGGTTAAAACTGGTAAAGGCAGGTTTTGAAGTTGAAGTAGTATCGGACGGGAACGAACTACTGTCAAAATTGGAAACCTTTAAACCCGACCTTATCCTTCTTGATTTAATCATGCTGGTAAAAGACGGTTTTACTGTACTGGCTGAGTTGAAAAAGGGGGAGCATAAGAGTATCCCGGTAATTATTGCTTCAAATCTGGGACAAAGTGAAGATATAAAAAAAGGGCTCTCATTAGGAGCAATTGACTATATCGTTAAAAGCGACACTTCGTTGGATGAATTGATTGAGAAAATAAACAAGCACGCCAAGAAATAATATTATTATTTATTATTACGGCTATGGCAGATAAAAAAGTTTCTCAAAAAACTGTCTTGTTTGTCGAAGACGACAAGTATCTTCAGGAAACTGCTACTTTTGCGATGGAAAAGGCCGGTTACCATGTTGTTTCTGCTGTTGAAGGTGAAGATGCGCTGCAACAGGCGCTTGCTCTTCATCCCGATCTTACTATTCTTGATATTCAGATTCCGGGAAAGAACGGCATGGAGGTTCTTAAGGAGTTACGGCAGGATCCATGGGGGAAAAAGGCAAAAGTGATGGTGCTTACCAACTATGGTGAAACAGAGAATGTCGCAGACTCGCTCCAGCTAGGCGTCCTGGAATTTCTAATGAAGGTAGACTGGAGCCTGGAAAGTCTTCTTAAAAAAATCAAGACACATCTTTCATAAGAGTTGTGATGGTACAGGACGCGTCTTGTATAATATCTTCATGTACAAAATTGTCTTACTTCGCCACGGTGAAAGCACCTGGAATAAAGAAAACCGCTTTACGGGATGGACCGATGTCGATTTAAGTGAAAAAGGGAAAGAGGAGGCATGGAAAGCAGGTGAGCTTCTGAAGTCTGAAGGCTACACATTTGATCTTGTGTTTACATCCGTTTTAAAACGCTGCATTCGTACTACCTGGATTGCCTTAGATGCGATGGATGCGATGTGGGTGCCCGTAGAAAAGGATTGGCACTTAAATGAACGCCATTATGGTGCATTGCAGGGATTGAATAAAGCTGAAACAGCCGCAAAATACGGCGAAGAGCAAGTGCATATCTGGCGACGGAGCTACGATGTATTGCCTCCACTGCTCGAGAAGTCTGATGATCGTTATCCTGGAAAGGATAGTCGCTATTCTGGATTAAACGAAGCTGAATTGCCATTGGGTGAATGTTTGAAGGATACAGTATCGCGTGTGGTTCCGTACTGGGAATCCGTTATTGTCCCGGCAGTAGAGTCGGGGAAGAGAGTCATGGTCTCCGCCCACGGGAACAGCTTGCGTGCATTGGTAAAGCATTTAGATGGTATCTCCGATGAAGAAATTCCGGGATTGAATATCCCTACAGGTATTCCACTTGTGTATGAACTAGATGAAAACATAAAGCCTATTAAACACTACTACTTAGGAGATGCAACTGCTGTTGAAGCTGCGCAACAGGCGGTTCAAAATCAGGGGAAAGCGCAGGGATAAGTAAGTCGCGGAAATGTGTTTTGCTAGATTAAATGTGCGTGGTCGTTCCAGCTTAAGAGATACCATCTTCCTGGCTCCCATTCTTCAAAAATTGTTATTCCGGTATTCGAGACCCAGGTATGCCGGAAGAAGTGCTGGTGCAACTCCGGGGTAATATGTTTTTTTCCAATTGTGATAAGTTGCGTTAAAACGTTCAAAAAGATACCGTGGCTCACAATAGCGATACTGGCGACATCTTTCTTTTCAATTAATCTAAGAAACTGCTCTGCCCGTTTGAATAGTTCTGCTACCGTTTCCTCATCGTGCTCTTTGTAGTTCATATCTTTGGCCGCACGTAATCGTGCGAAGTATTCTGAAACCTCGGGATCATCCCACGGCTTATCTTTGTATTTGGAATTGCCAATGCGTTCACGAAGCAGAGGAGTGTGGGAAATTGGTTTTTTAAGAACTTTGTTTATTATTTCTCCGGTTTGCTTTGCACGGGTATAGTCGCTGGTAATTATTTCGTCGATGGGAATGCTTTTAAGACGCTTTGCAACTATATTTGCCTGGTGAACTCCAGCCTCGCTTAACGGCTCATCATCCGGCTGGTAGTAGAGTCGTGCAACATTTCCAACGCTTTGCCCGTGACGGATACAGTAGAGTTTCATAGATTTGATATATTCGCTTTCATGGCGTTTAGATTTCCAGCTTTTCAATTTCCATGAGGCGGTTATACTTTGCCAGCCTTTCACTACGCGACATGGAACCGGTTTTGATGTAATCAGCACCAACAGCATAAGCGAGATCGGCGATAAAGGTATCTTCGGTTTCACCGGAACGGTGGGAGACAATTACTTGCCAGCCTGCATCGTGGCACATCTTAATTGCTTCCATGGTTTCAGAAACTGTGCCAATCTGGTTTAGTTTGATAAGCCCGGCGTTGGCTGCTTTCTCTTCAATAGCTTGCTTGATGCGCTTTGGATTGGTTACCAAGAAGTCGTCGCCAACAACATAACATTTGCCAGCAGTTGCAGCGGTGAACTTTTTGTAGTTGTCCCAGTCATCCTGATCAAACGGATCTTCGATAGAGAAGAGCTGATACTTTTCAAGGTAGCCCATGTAGTTTTGCATTAACTCTTCTGCGCTAATTTCTTTATTATCTTTCATCAACATGTACTTGCCATCCTTGTAGAACTCGGAAGCGGCAACGTCGAGGCTAAATTTCCAGTCTTTGCCATAGGTGTAGGGAAGTGCTTTTGCACTCTCAATTACTATATCAAAGACTCCCCCGTTGCTCGAGAGTGCGGGGGAGTACCCTCCTTCGTCGCCTACAAGGGTAGAGTAACCACCCTTCTTTAAGTGTGCTCCCAGAGCGTGGAATAGCTCCGCAGCTGCACGAACAGATTCCGAAAATGAACCCATTTTTACGGCAAGGATAAACTCCTGGATATCAAAGTTCCAACCCGCATGTTTCCCACCGTTAATCACATTCGCGAACACGCCAGGGAACGCTACATCGCGCTGAACCTGGTAATAATCATGGATATACTTCCAGAGCGGAGAAGATGTACTATAGGATGAAGCGCGGTGAAAAGCCATTGAGACTGCCAGGATGGCATTCGCCCCTAATTTGGCCTTATTTTCTGTCCCATCAAGGCTTATCATCTCCTCGTCAATTTTTTTCGGGTCCTCCACTTCTCTCCCCTTCAAGACGTCGTAAATTATTGTATTGATATTCTCTACTGCTTTTAACACACCATTTCCCGCATATCTTTGGCTCTCTCCATCGCGTAGTTCCACTGCCTCGTACTTCCCTGTTGAAGCTCCTGAAGGGACAATTGCAGTGTGGACAGATCCATCGGTGAGAGTAATGAGACATTTAACGGTAGGGTTTCCGCGCGAGTCGAGCACCTCGATCGCCTTTATTTGGTCTATTTTCATATGAGCTTATTGTACAAGATCGTTGCTGATTGTTTCGAGTATAATTGGTGTCGGATACGATCAGGTTTGAGGCACTGTGACAAGGAGGTCGACCATGCCCACTCCGTATGTTGTGCTAATCATCGGGATCGTTTCGCTTGGTGGAGGCTATCTGCTGTGGAATTCCGCCGCTGCGAAACACGTGATGGAGTACCTCAATAGTGTCAGGGGGAAGATCGAGCTGTTGACAACAAACCTGGCCGAACTGGAAAGAAAAATCCAGGAAATGCCCCACGAAGATCCTGCTTGGACAGGTTTCCATCAGCAGCATCTTGCCGTGCACAGAAAAGCCATGCGGGTTGTAGGCGATTTTCGCAGATGCGACAAAGTCGATGGCACCCGCGTACTTGTGTTCCTGCCGCAGATCGAACTGATGGAGATGGCCGTTACCTGCAGCCATTTCGTTACCCGGCTCGACGAGGCCATCATAGAGGTGAGCAGGGTTATGGCGGATATCAGCGCAGTGGAGTTGACAAGTGCGGTAACGCATCTCCATGTCCCTGAAGCTGAGGTATAGGGGCTGAGCATACCCTTTCCGCGAGGGTAACAAGCGTACTTTTGCACTATGACCGCACTCTTCTGTTTCGTAAGTCCCTCTCCAGCAAGGAGAGGGACTTTCATCCGTACAGCAGAGTGAGTGCAAACCCTCCTCATGTCTGGATATATGGATCTGCTCTCCAGTACACCACAACAGTTACTCCTACAAGCTGTGCATGCGGCAGTTCAGCATGGAACCAGTTTCCGCTAAAACCGGGAGGACCTCCTGGTTTTCCTTCTACTTCTGCAATCTTGCACCCATCTGCGGATACCTCGAATCTGTTACCCCCACGATGAGTGATGAGGCTCGCGAATCTTGGAATTAACTTATCCATGCTCTTCTCCCTTGAATGGCGTACAGAGGCTCAATTATAGCAAAACTATGCTATAATTATAGGCTAGTACACGCATAAACACTGAGAAGGAGGATGCCATGCCTGTCGTACTTTTGTTCTTTGTCGCTGTCGTAGCCTGGCGCTTTCGGTTGCGATGGCTTCGCGCCTGTGAAGTCAAGGAGGCTATCGTAAAGTCAGCTCTTCTCATGGACGAGGTCAAGACCCTGATGTTTTCGCTGGAGACAGGCTTTAACCAACTGCATCCAGATGAGCGAAAAAAAGGGGCTCCCGCCGAAACAGTCTACTCAAGGCTTACGGCCGAGTACCGCAATGCGGTAGATATTCACAACTATACCGCTACCGGAGACGTCGACACGAGCACTATATGGCTGTCAGTGGCTGAACTGACCGATAGGAGGGACAAGTATCGCGGCATCTGCGTGAAGTTTCGCACGATCCATGAGGAAGCCTCCCAGTTCAGCCGACTCGTGCTCCTCGAGGAGATCGAAGATCTGAAGTACCAAGTGCAGGTGACACGTAACCAGATCAAAATCAGCTGGGCGAAACTCCAGATCTATGTGAGCGAATTCCCGCTGCGTACAAAGGAGTACGTTGTGGAAGAAGAATCCAGACAGCTCTACAGATCGCTGAACCATACTGGTCAGTTTCTGGAGAGTGTGGAAGGGTTCTTGGAGTTCACCCTCAGGACGAATCACACAACGATGTCTGAAGATGTGCTCAGGAAGGTACATACAAACTACGAAGAGTTCCTGTACCGATATGCTGCCATCGATGAGATGATATCAAATCTCTACCAGATGGTTAACCAGCTCATCGACGCGCACTAGTAGTAAGGCTTACTCATCCAGGCTGCGTGTAATCCCGCGGGCACTGTCCCGCGGGAAACAACTTCTCACAAAATAGCCTATCTACTTTACCAACCTTTCGCTCCCTGCGCACTTCACTAGTCCTTGCTTTATAATGCACCTATGCATTTGCATCTTATCCGCCATGGCCAGAGTTTAGGGAATGTAGATCAGGGCTTTATAGCAGGTCGAACCGATAAAAGAGGTCTCACTCCGAAAGGCAAGGCCCAGATTACAAGAACTGCGTGGGAGCTGCGCAACACTGAATTTAAAACAATTTACAGCAGTCCGGTAACAAGGGCGAAAGAATCAGCTACTATTCTGAGTAACTTACTCGATGTCCCTCTTAAAACGCTTCCTTTTATTCAAGAAATGAGTTATGGCGACTTCGAGGGTGAATACTTTTGGGTGAATATGGATAAAAAGCGCGAAGCGTTCCAGCGTTTTAATACAGAAATTGACTATGCCTTTCCAAACGGTGAGAGTCTTCAGATGATATCAGACAGAGTGTGGGAAGGCTGGAATCGCTGGATCAAAACAATTGATCAAAACGATAAATCTAACATCATTTTTGTCTCACATGATGCAATAATTTCAACACTTCTGTTTTGCCTCATGTACGGGCATCCAACCCATAAAGATGCAACCGCTTCATACAAGGACGCCTACATGCAGTTTGTTCATAAGATTGATGTACCAAATGGATCGGCTTTTGTTATCGACCTTCATGCCAATCCCGTTCGCTTCCACCAGCTTCCTCATAAAACAAAAGAAGTATTACGAGATAATGATTCTATCTGCTTTTATGCCAAAGGCATGCTTGGTATCGATAAGGCCAGGGTCGAGGAAAAAATCACCGCTTCCGACAACTCTGTTTTCCATTTAAGCAACTCAATCGATGTAATTCTTAAAATCATTAAAGAGCAGGAAATTGTTTCCAGTGAACGGATTGTATCGATTTATAAATACCTTAAGAAGCACACCTCGCTCCTCGTTCCCGAGGTCATCCTCTACGACAAGGGCGAAGCCTTCTACTCTGATACAGTGCTGATTCAGGATTACGTTGCCGGGGTAGACCAAAGTGTCGTAATTGAAAAAGACCGATGTAGAAAATCATTATTGGAACTTACCAACAAGCTACTAGAGCAAATTCATGCAGTTTCCCGCAAGGATGTTGAGGTGTTCTGGTACCCCTATGATGCGTGGCATAAAGTACACATCCCGTGGGAACAGTATATTAGTGAAGAGATCGATGAAACGATAGAAGCGTTGCCAAAGAGTATAGGAAATCGAGATGTTCGCAGTTTTGTTCGCATGAGTTTACGCAGGCTAAAAGAGTATGTGGGTAAGAAATCTGCAAAACTGGTTCCGTTGCATGGAGATTTTACCCCTGCGAATATTGTAGTGACCAAGGATGGGACACTTCGTTGTCTTGATTTTGAGCGGGCACGTATTGGTGACATATTGTGGGATTATGCGTATTATTGCGGGTCTTTGGAACGAGCTGATGAAAAAGTCGCGGCTCTCTGGAAACAGATTGTTGCCGAACAGTTTTCTCCAGAGGAAGTGAAAATATTCAACTATTACTGCGTATTGTTCCATGCATGGACGATCCGGGACACATTCGAATACAAAAAAAACACTCTTAGACAAGATAGGGCTCTGCAATCAAAAGAAATACTCTTAAAACGCTTCAATGCAAGGGTTTGATATCTTGTTAATGCAAGAGTTTTTTGCTACAGTTTCGGTATATGCGTATCCTTATATCCATACTTGCCACTATAACCCTCCTTCTTAATTCTGTTTCTCTGGTTGGAGCTCAGGAAAAGCTTATTGCTCCATTTCCAGGGGCTGATTCTTCTGCTGGGATTCTGGGACAGGACCACTATTATTCGGTGATCATGCGAGGAAATGGTGAAGCGGTTGTAACAGCCAAGATCATTTTTTCAAATCAGAGCGAAGAACCACTAAGCACTCTCCAATTCCAGGTTCCCCGCGTTCAACCGGAAAATGTTATTGCATATCAAGTACAGCGAGGACCGGAATGTATACGTTACGCACCGTATCCGACTCAAAATACTCCTCTTAAGATTAATCCTGACGGGAGTTCTGATTTTGTCCCCATGGATCAGAGATCCGCTGTCACAAACGACGCTTTGTACATCCGCGATCCTTCCTGTCTTGAGTATCGCGATCCCGATTACTACAACTGGTATTACGGAAATACCAAGTACAACAAGTCCGAAGTGTCTGTTGAGGGAGACACGCTTACCGTTTCTCTCCCAACTCCAGTAGAACCGTCAAAGTCCGGCAGTATCCTTCTGTATTATCGCGGAATGGGGTATGTGAACAAAAGCTGGTCAGGTTCATTCAACTATACGTTTGAGTCGCTCAAGGTAAACGAAAACATACGAACCCTGCAAATTGGCATTAGCACCGATAACGATCTGGTAATGAAAGATGCACTAGCCGACGTAAATTACCGCACAACAATGGAAAGCTCTGGGATGGCAAAGATGGATATGGCTGCTCCAACAGCTGCTTCCAATGCGCAGTTTGACCAGATTTACCAGAATATCGGATATGGAATGATTAATAAGAATGCATCGCAGCTTCAGCCGCTTGATTCCTATACTGTCAAGGGCGAGTACGCAAAATCCTCCTGGCAACTCTATGCGAACGAAGTGCTATGGGCAGTTATCGCAATTGTAGTCTTTATTATTCTTGGAGTGCTGGCTGCCCGGTTTGCGTTGGGCAAGCTAAAAAGGGAATCAAATGGAAAAGGAATTACTAACCGTGATGTAGTGATCGCGGGAATAACCGGATTTGTAGCTGCTTTCCTTATGCTGGCATACACCATTGTTGTTATGCTTGTATACTGGACTTTTATTTCGCGGAACGCTTATATGTACTATGAAATGGTTCCCTTCCTTACCATGGGATTGATGATAGTTTCTTCAGCTGTTTATATGTTCCTGTTCATTACGCCTGCAATTGTCCTTGGTGTAAAACGCGGTTTGTGGACAGGTGTAGTTACCGCAGTGGTCACTATCCTCTGGTTGTTTGTATTCCTCGCTTTCTTTTTGCTGGGCTACCTAGTTTTGGCAATGGGTAGAAATCCGGGTTATCCGGTTATGCCTATGATGCGCGGATTGGAAACAGATATGATGAAGTCAGCTCCCGCACAAGTGGGATCTGAAACGATGATGAGTGAACCAGCAGTGGAAGCAATGCCGATGGAATCTGGAACTTCGCAAGGCGGAGCTGGATCAATGGGAACTACCCAGTCCACTCCTCCAGCTATTGTCGACGACCCTGTTGAGATGATTCAAGAGACGGAAACGCGAGAACTTCGCTTGCAATAAAACAGCTTTCAATATATTATTGTATAACTTTATTAGTTATATTATTCATGGCTGAAAACAGGGGAGAGGTGGTACTTGAAAAAGGAGATTCCTTCTTTCCTCCATTCTTACATCATGTTCACCGTCCTCCCTCGCAGTTGTATGCTATTGGCAATACCTCTCTTCTCTCGGATCCAAATAAGCTTTTTGCAATTGTCGGTACTCGCAAACCTTCAGGGTATGGTATCCAGGTTGCACGATTGTTTAGTGAAAGGATTGCAGCAGCAGGTTTTGTTATAGTTTCTGGAATGGCATTGGGTATTGATGCAGTAGCTCACACTGCGGCCGTTGATAGTGGTGGGAAAACAATTGCTGTTCTCGGAGGAGGTCCAGATATTGTATATCCACGGGCAAATACCCGTCTCTATAACAGAATTCTAGATAATGACGGTTTGATTCTTTCCGAACAGCCATTCGGACAGGTGCCGATAAAAGGCATGTTTGTACTGCGTAACCGGATTATCGCCGGGATTGCACGAGGAGTTATGGTAGTAGAAGGAACCCATACATCAGGATCAATGATAACGGGAAACTATGCGTGCGACCAGGGCAAGCAAGTGTTTGTTGCACCAATGCCCATTACAAGCCCACTGTCTCAGGGTCCACTTTCGTTATTCCAGCAAGGTGCACGCATGGTTACCAGTCCAGAAGATATTCTTGAAGAATATGGGTTCACAGCGGTTACCTATAAAGAGCAACTCCTCTCCTCCGAAGAATCGAATATTCTATCGTTCTTAATTACCGAAGATTTACCGGTTGAAGTATTGCGAGAGAAAACAGAAATTTCGTTATCTGATTTGTCATCGCTTATCCTCTCTCTTGAACTAAAAGGGTATGTTATGAAAACGCTAAGTGGAGCGTATCAAAGGATTCGGAAGTGAGTAGATTTGTATTTTGTTAAGGTTATACCGAATCAATCTGGCCTAGTCGACGAAGATACTTCTCTTCATGTATTGTTGAAGTGGAAAGGAACACATCTATCATTGTTTTTGCTTCTTCGAGTGAAACATATTCTGCTGGAATTGCGAGTACATTAATGTGATCGTGTTGACGAGCACTTTTGACCTGTTCTGCTTTAAACCCGAGTCCGCAGTATATTCCCTTAAAGCGATTAGCTGAGATGGAGACCCCTACAGCCGATCCGCAGATTACAATCCCCATATTTTTTTCCCGATCCTGCAGAACTGCCCGTGCAACTTTCTGTGCGAACAAGGGATTATCATCGAGAGCATCGTATTCATAGGCACCCATATCCTGTACGCGAATGTTTTGTTCCTGGAGATACTCAATAAGCTGGTTTTTAAGTTCGAACCCTCGATGGTCAGCTCCAATGAAGACGTTCATGCAGGTATTATACTATTTTTTGTGTGCAACTGCGATAACACTTAAACCAAATCCCGGGTTAAAGTTATTTTCGACATTCTTAACCCAGAAGTTGATTGCTGAGTGAATGCTGCTTGAAACCAGTCCTTTCTTTTTTGTTCTCATTCCATGAGGAGCTCGCTTTTTGAAAATCTTTTCAAACATGAGATACGTTAAGAATCCAAGCATATTCCAGTACCGTATCGATTCTATTTCATACCCTGCTCCTTCCAATAGTCTTTGTAAGTGTTTTGCGTTGTATCTGCGGTAATGCCCGATACTTTTGTCGCGGTCACTGTACAAGAATTGCCATGCTGGCACAAGAATAATGAGTTTTCCCTTTGCATCAAGCCGGTTTTTAATTCGTTTTAATGCGGCTTCGTCATCTTCGATATGCTCTAGTACATCAATCATGGTAATTGAATCGTACTTTGTTTTTATTTCATCTAGGTTTTCAATGGGAAGAAAATGGATTTTGCCTACCTTGCCATAAAACTGTTCGCCGAGTTTTACCAGTTCGCGATCCGGTTCAACCCCTTCAACTTCGTAGCCCTTTTTTTTGGCATGATGCAGAAAATGTAACGCACCAGCTCCGATATCTAATAGCTTTTTCCCGTGGAGCAAACTTAAAAGCAGCTGATACATATTGCGGTTTCGAACATCAGTCTTGGTATCACCAAGTTCTTTATAGAGTTTTTGAAGATTTTGTGCAGCTACGTCTGTCATAAGGTATACTAACTTCTGTTACTATTTTACCTCAAAAAATGTTTGATACTCACTGTCATTTAAACTTCAAAGCATTTCATACGACTCTTCCTGAGGTTTTGTTTGAATCGAGGAAAGCAGGTGTTGATCTGATGCTCCTTCCTGGAACGGATGTTGCTACTTCGCGCAAAGCAATCGAAATAGCAGAGCATGAAGATGGTCTGTACGTTGCAGCCGGTATTCATCCGCATCATGTATTCGAGATCTATGTTAAGCTCGGTGAAGATGTATCGAATATGGAAATGGTTGTAAATGAAGAAGTAAGTGAGTTAAGGCAGTTATTGAAACTTCCTAAAGTAGTTGCGGTTGGCGAAGTGGGACTGGATCGCCACATGTATGTAAAAACCAAGTATCAGGAATATACTGTTTCCGATGCGTTTGTTGCTGTCCAGGTAGAAGTATTGAAAAGTCAGATTCAGTTAGCTTTAGACTTTGATAAAAGTCTTGTATTGCATAATCGTGAAGCGGATGTAGATATGCTTCGTGTGTTATCGGAAAACTGGGATTCCAAACTGGAAGGTCGTACTGTGTTTCATTGTTGTGAAGCGTCTAACAAATTACTGGCGTTTGCCCGTGAGAATAAAATGTATATTGGTGTTGACGGCGATATTACCTATGGTGACGAAAAAAAAGAATTTATCAAAAAAGTACCTCATGAAATGCTGGTAATCGAAACTGATTCTCCATATCTTCTTCCTGAGGAGTTGCGAATACAAAAGAAATATCCAAACATTCCTGCCAATTTGCCTTTAATTGCTGAAGTGGTTGGAAAAGTGTGGGGGAAATCAGCAGAATATGTAGGAAGAATAACCAAAGAAAACGGTAAAAGGCTTTTCAAAATAGACTAAATTGGAAGAAACTTCATATATGAAAGATTACATATACAGGAAGCTCATTACCATTGCCACAACAAATCCAATATCATACGAGTGAAAGAAGTAACCAATAGCACCACCTATTACAAACGTTATAATCATAAGAAAAAAGTTGAATCCCATTTCGTTATTTCCGTTTATTGCCATATTAAAAAGAAGGATGTAGACTACGGAAAAGACAGTGTAATACAAAAGGTCCATACTTTATTGTACGCTGTTTATTTTTGAAATTGCTCAATAATAGCCTGAAAAGATTTTGCAAATTCCGTTGAATTATACTTTTGAATATGATCTGTCATTTTTTTTTGCAGTTCTTTTCTGGTTTTTTCGTAGTTTAGTTTTTCGATTTGTTCTGCTATTTTTTTAGGGTCTTCTGGATTGGCAAAGAGTGCTGTATCGGCAGCTGTCTCATGGAAAATTGGAACATCTCCGAGTATTGACGGGCAATGGGCATATGCTGCTTCCAGATATGAGTATCCGAAACCTTCATCTCGTGATACAAGTATATTCCCCTGTGCATTGTAATAGAGTTCAGCTAGTTCTTCGTCACTTACAAAACCTTTTAAAATACAATGATTATCGTTTTGAACTTCATCATAAAATGTTTTTAACTCGTTAAGCCATTTGTTATTCTGTTTAAGTATGGAGTGGATCTTTGATCTCTGAAAAACACTACCCACAAAAATACACTGTGCTTTAGCAAGTTTTACTCCTTTGGCGATATTGATTATGTTTTTATTCCAGGTCGCATCGCCAACATATACGAAGTATGGTTTTTTGGGAGATTCCTTTCCTTTTGCTTTTTTAATTTCCGAAAATAATGCAGAGCTTATCACCGGGTATAAAATATGAACAGAATTTTTATTTATGCCTAATATATCAACAATGTCTTCTTTACTTACTTTTGAATCTGTAATGAAACCATCGAAATTGTTAAGAGAGAGACGATTCATAAACGCTTTGATAGTGCCCTTTATACCAACTGGGAAATGCTTAGGGTATTTTTGAGGTATAAGATCATGTATTACTGCCAGCTGGTATCGGGCAATCTTTCTTTGGGAAGGATATGTCTGGAAGAATGAATAAAAAGGAGTTATATAGATTGATTCATACGGTATTTGATCCAGTTTGCTTGTGAAAGTAACAGTGTTTCCCAGGTTTTCCCTAAGGACTGATACGTATCTTCCCACACCTCGTACCTTACTGGCAGAATCACTGGCCGTTGGATCAAAGATGAATACCGGCAATTTCATACCCTATTATACTATTTTCAAAAAAATAATCATAAAAGGGTGAGAATAGACTGATTGAGGCCACTTTGAATATTGATGGATTTAATTGTACTATATTTATACAACATATTATTGTTACAGTCTATTTATCTATGTGTATTTAAATTAGATTGTTATGAGAGCCTATATAAATAGTACCAAATGCTAATTACTTCTAAAATTTCATTAATGGTGTTTGCTTGTCAAAAAAAATGCTTGTAAATAGTAAACATAAAGGAGGAAAAATGTAAAATTGCAATATAAACGACAGTGTTAAATGTGAAAGTCTATTAAACTAAACTAGTTCTCAATTTCCGGTTAAAACATGACTACTTTCTTCAATAGTGGTGTGATTTTACTTTGTTCCCCAAATAAGTTTTAGTGAGTGAGTGTGAAAATCTAACTTAGATTGCCAGAATAACCTAAAAAACTACGGATGATGGAGAAAAAATTATGTTTATATATAAACCGTCCTATCGAGAGTGAGCATAGATTGTTTAGAAGCCCCCAACAACAGTCACTTCACCTTTAATTGGTGGGTATGGGTTATAGTTTTCGACTACAATATCATCAAATCCGAAGCCGTCAATGGTTGTCACATCGCGCTGAAAGCTTAATTTGGGGAACTTACGTGGCTTTCTCTTAATTTGCTCTCGCACTTGATCGTAGTGATTGCTATATATGTGGGCATCACCGAATGTATGGACAAATTCCCCCGGAGCGAAACCTACAACTTTTGCTACCATAGCAGTCAAAAGTGCATAGCTGGCAATGTTAAATGGTACTCCTAGAAACATATCAGCGCTACGCTGATAGAGTTGCAAGTTGAGCTTATTATCGATTACATTAAACTGAAAAAGGGTATGACAGGGAGGTAAAGCGACAGATTTCTCCCGTGAAGCAGCCATTTCGTAGATAAATTCAGGGTTCCAGGCTGATACAACAATCGATTTCCGATAGGGAGTTGTTTTGAGTTCATTAATAGCCCAGCCAAGCTGATCTATCTCACGACCATCTTCAGCAGGCCATCGGCGCCATTGGACGCCATAAACGTTGCCTAATTCGCCCCATTTCTCTGCAAATTTTTTATCATCCTTTATTTTGCCGATAAAGGCCTCTTCAGAAAGTTCGGGCACCTTTCCCTTCTTCGCGTGAGAGGTATAATTCTTATATGCCCATTCGTCCCAGATGTGAACATTGTTATCTACAAGGTACTTAATATTACCGCTACCCTGAAGAAACCATAAAAGTTCGTAGATAATTCCACGTAAGAACACTTTCTTGGTAGTTAATAAGGGAAATCCTTGAGATAAATCGAATCTAATCTGTCGTCCAAAAACACTTCTAATCGTCATGTCCGTGCCAAATACTGGTTTTTCCGAGCCATTTTCCATAATATCTTTAAGCAGGTCGAGGTATTGGTATTCGGGGTGTTTGTTTTTCATGATTTCATTCTACACTTTTGAACCCAAATCTTCAATTCGTTACAGTATAATTTAGCCATGAAAAAGAACAACATTGAGGTAGAAATTAAATCTTTGCTGGGATCACGTGAGGCTAAGGAGAGCCTTATTTCACGTATGTACGATAATTACGGTAATCTCACGTTGAAACGAAAAAACAAACAGTTAAATCATTATTTTATGAAAGGAAATCTACAAAAGTTAGAGAAAAACATTTCCGGTTTTCTCAACGAAATGGAAAACGATTTACTCCGGAATATTATTCAATATAGCAAGTCCCATTCCGTGAGAACACGTAAGGCAGATAGTAATGTGATATTTGTAGTAAAAGCTACCCTTGACGAAACAACTTCCTCAAATGGAATAGCACGAAGTGAATTTGAAGCAAATGTACCATTAAGCATAGATGAGCTTGATAAGGTAATATTGGATTCGGACTTCGAATATCAAGCGAAATGGTCAAGAGAGCGTCATGAATATCTATATAAAGACTATACTGTATCCATCGATAAAAACGCCGGATATGGGTATCTTGCAGAATTTGAGAGGGTAGTTTCACATGATGCTGATTTTGATGCTGTTAAAAAGCAAATTAGAGGAGAGTTTAAACTCTTAGGTATTCAAGAACTACAGCAGGACCGTCTTGAAAGGATGTTTGCGCATTATAACAAGAATTGGCGGGAATACTACGGCACAGAAAAAACGTTCGTTATTCTTTGACAACTTTATTTAGATTTATTGCTCCACAGCGGCGATTCTAGAATCCTGTCTTCATTATCAGTCAACAATCTTCTGTGCTATTACACTCAAAACAATTGTAATGTATATGCAACATAACAATTTTGTACTTTGTAACATACCATACAGGGGTATACTATTTGTATTTTATTTTTTGTGTGGATAACTTGTGGGTAACGTTTGTATAAGGTGCATATATCCTTTGCGTTAATTATTACTTTTAATTAGTGGTAGTATGCGGTTAATGTTACATACTCGATAACTTATAGTTGTTGATTTTACTTGACAAAAAAATATATAAAAAATGAAATGCGTTAAGCTCGGGCTCCGTTTCGGCGCATAGGGAAGTATTGGAAAAATACAAAATGTAAGCGGATTTTGTTGAGTGCGGGTAACACTTGCATCCCTTAATTCTGTTTTATATGTGGGGAGAAATTTTTGTATGGATTAAGCTATAGATTGTTAAATAAATACAAGAATAAGCAACAATTTTCTGGCAATTATAATAAATAATTGCTACAACAGTCTAAAGCTTAAAATGTTCAATCTGATTCAATTTGTATTCATTCCATTTTTCCTTGATGATGAAGATATCAATGTTGCACATCATAAACAAATATTTCTTTCTTCAAAGCGATTTTTTTAACTATTTTTTACTTTATTTATACATCTTATAATATTAACTAATAATAGTTAGTGTAATAGTAGTTGTTAAGTAAACGTATGTCTTGTATTTGTGCCTTTTTTCTATAAATGCACGTTCACATTTTAAATATAAAATCTATAGCTTTACTTAAGTCTGATTCATAATAAACACCTTTTATCAGCATTTAAGTGCGCCTGCTATTTTGATGTCTAATGATATATTAACGTTTAATTTTAAGTTAAGTCAGAAAAAAATACGTTTTAAAATAGTTGCAAATATAAACGTTTGTGTTAAAAATAGGGTGTCAACTCCCCTATAGTTTAACTTATAGCTTTACTAACATATTCCTAGTGAAATTAATGTTATTTTAATTTTACATTCGTTAATCGTCGACTGTATTATGCCTGCTTTAACGAATAAGCTTCTATTTTTTAGAAAAATAGAAAAATATGAAGTTAAAAAATTACATACAAGTGTAATAAATGTATATTAGGGCTATATAGAGCCTTACATGACAATATGTTTTTATATATAAGTCGATTGCATATTTAACCTATGTATAAAGGCTAAACCAAATTAAAGGAGAGAATAAGCACTATTGAAAGTAGCAAAATCAGTTGATGTTTTTCCTTCTAGCTGAACCTCTTTTATATTAAAAAGAACAGACGTATATTGCACATCGAGTATTTTTAGTCTTTTTTCGAAATTTTTTAAAGAAACTGTCGTCCAAATGCCTGGCCATCCATACAATGCACGGAACATATTATGTACAACTGTCCTTGCTGGCCACTCTTTTTGCTCTATTTTCAAGTTATTTCTTTGATACCAATCTTGAATAATAAACGGTAATTGATTAAATGGCACCGTCTTATTTTCGTAAGCAGCCTTTAGTAGAGAAAAAGGTATATACCCATCCTTTTTTTCAAGTGGACGGGTAAAAGTCGCAAGATCATGATCCTGTTTTATACCTGAAAGTTTTTTGCCGGAGGAAAGTAGGTTTTTAATATTGCTTACTAGAATAGAATAGGATAGTTCTGTGAGGTCTGTAAGTAACGAAGGCTGAAGGTGCTGAGTGTGAATGGGGAGTGACTCCTGTTGGATAATGTCGCCATGATCCAATTCGGCATCCATTTGCATAAGCGTTGTCCCTGTAATAGTTTCACCTAAAAGGAGAGGGTAGGCAACTGGACTTGCACCCCTGTAATGGGGAAGCAGCGAAGGGTGGATATTCCAGAATCCGAATGGTGGGATATCGAGTGCCCATTGGGGAATAATTTTTCCATACGCAAACAGGACAACAAGATCTGGTTTGACCGTACGTAAATCTGCTAGTTCGAAACTGACCGGCACATTATTTTCTATTGCTGCAGTTTTTACATCTGTGGGGGTTACTATTTTTTTACGTCCAACAGGTTGGTCAGGTTGAGTAATTACTAGGGGAACTGTAAAACCGTACGTTTCACCGTCATGTAATAATTTCCTAAGCAGGTGTGCCGAAAAGTAAGGGGAGCCGATAAAGACAATTTTCATTGAGGAGTTGTAAATTTGATACTGCCTGCTATTAATTCTTCAAACTCTTTTGATGTGAATATCGTAATAGGTTTTTTTGAAGTAGGATGAATAATGGTAAACATTAAAACATCGTCAGTATTATTATTAATAAATTTTCCTAATTTAGCAGAATTTGAAGCTTCTTTTAATGAAACTTCCACTGTCGAGTATTTTACATCAATATTAATTGATTCATCTCCTTGCGAAGAGCAAAACATTGTAATAAAACGATCGTTTTCAATAAAATCTACTTTCGTGTCTTTTGTACTAATCTTCATGGTTGAGGGGTAAATAAATTCTACCCCGCAAACATCATTTACATACTTGATATATCCAATATTAGCTTGCATTGTGGGAGTAGGCTTTTTACTCGTTTGCAGACTCTTAATATACGCAATTGCAGCGTCCGTATTTGCAACTGACTTGCCGTATTGAATACCGATTATAAATATACATATACTAAACAGTGCTAAAATGAAGATTACTGGCCAGAAGTGGGATTTATTAGAGTGAGTCATAGGTCTTGACAAAGGTCTGTACTATTTGTATAGTATATGGTGGATCCTTCAAGATTGCAACATTTTTAAACTTTTATTGATATTGATTTACTTTGGGTAAGCTCCTACCGAGCAATGATTTCTTGTTTTCTCGTACCTTGTGTGCCAGAAACGGATTTCCCCGTACCATTAAGGTAAAAGTTTATCAGCACAGCATCTATGAGGGATCTGTTTTTTAGATAAGTAATGAGCAGCTACCTGTTACCTTCATTACCGACAGTTTGAGAAAAGAAAAATGTTATTTATTACTATGGCTTTGATCGTTAATTATTAATTTCTCTTCGTATGAGCACTAAAAAAAATGAAGCCAATGCCCCGGCTCAAGATGGGCTTGATGTAAGTAGTATCCTCGAAAACTATGAGGAAACTCCTATTGTTCCTTCTAAGTCCGTCGAAACACAAGAAGCAGCTCAAGAACCAAAAATGGAAGAAGAACTTCCGCAAACTCCTGAAGCTGACATGAAAACAGATGAAGCAGGTGGAAATCCTGAACAAATGAATGACAAACTCAAGGAAGACCTTAAAATGAGCTATGAAGCCAAAGGTATTCTTGATATTACCTATGGAGGATACGGATTCCTTCGTCAGGATTACGCAATTAATCCGGATAAGGATATTTATGTATCCACTTCACAAATTCGTCGCTTCTGGCTGCGCCGTGGTGACGAGGTTGAAGGTCTTGCACGTCCGGCAAAAGAAGGCGAACGTTTTCATTCCATGCTTTTAATTAAGAAAATCAATGGAAAGGAAATTACCGAAGACGAAAGTAAAAATCGACCACAATTCGATTCGCTAACGTCCCTTCATCCGAATCGTCAGATTAAACTGGAAACTGATCCTGAGATTCTTTCAATGAGAATTACCGATTTAATTGCTCCTATTGGATTTGGACAAAGAGCACTTATCGTTTCTCAGCCAAAAGCAGGGAAAACAACATTCCTTAAAGAAATCGCGCAAGCTATTTCAGTAAATTTTCCGGACGCACATCTTATGGCTATCCTTATTGGAGAACGCCCGGAAGAGGTAACTGAAATCAAGAGATTTATTAAGGGAGAAGTAGCTGCTTCACACTTTGATGAATCACCGCGACAGCAGGTAAAAGTGGCAAACCTGGCGCTTGATCGTGCACGCAGACTTGTAGAGATGGGACAGGATGTAATTATCCTTCTGGATTCTATTACACGTCTAGCTCGTGCATTTAACTTAAGTGTACAGAATACCGGTCGTTCACTTTCCGGAGGTGTAGATCCACAAGCACTGTTCCCGGCAAAGAAATTCCTTGGAGCTGCACGCAACTGTGAAGAAGGCGGAAGTTTGACCATTATTGGTACCGCTCTTGTAGGTACAGAATCCAGAATGGATGACCTTATCTATGAAGAATTTAAGGGTACCGGCAACATGGAAATTCACTTGAACAGAAAATTCGCCGAACGCAGAATTTATCCTGCAATTGACGTAGAGAAGTCAGGTACACGCCATGAAGAATTGCTTTTCGACGCAGAAACAATGAGAAAGATTAATACTCTCCATAGAATGCTTGGATTAATGAATCCTGAGGAGAGATTAACTGCTCTTATTGACAAGCTTCCAAAAACAAAGAATAACGAGGAATTCCTCAAGTCCTTTGCTGGGAAATAACCACTAATAGGACATTCAAAAAATATCCCGGCTTCGGCCGGGATATTTTTTGGCTTTAACTCTTAGGCGCTAATGCTATACTGAACCTATGGATACTCAAGCAATGCAAAAAAGAATTAGCCGCTTAAATGGACAATTGAGGGGAATACAAAAGATGGTAGAGGATAAACGGGATCCCGTGGAGATTCTTCAACAGATATCAGCTGTCAAAAAAGCAATCAACGGACTAACAACTGAAATTATTCTTCTGTATCTCTCCGAAAATATATCCCCTAAAAAGCAAACAGAAGTCCTGCAGATAGTGAAGCGCGCAATTGATCTGTAAAGCGCATAAAAGACAAATTTGACTTCTATAGAATGCTTTTAGTATACTGATGGCTCTTTAGTTTACATATATATGACAGAATCTAACACAATTGAAAATGTAGTAATCATCGGAGGCGGACCCGCAGGCTTATCAGCTGCTATTTATCTCGCCCGTGCAAATTTAAATCCTGTTGTCTTTGCCGGCTCACCTCCAGGTGGACAGCTTACTCTTACAACTGAAGTAGAAAACTTTCCAGGGCATGTAAGTATCATGGGTCCTGAGTTGGTTCAAAAAATGCGGGAACAGGCATTGCATTTTAATACACGCATTATAGATCAAAATATCAAAGCAGTTAATTTTAAAAATCGTCCGTTCGAGATACTACCTGCTCCCAAGGATGCTCAACCTGTGTATGCAAAAGCAGTAATAATTGCGACCGGAGCAAAAGCGCTATGGCTTGGGCTTCAAAATGAAGAGCGCCTCCGGGGTAAAGGGGTTTCAGCATGTGCGACCTGTGATGGATTTTTCTTTAGAAATAAAACTGTAGCTGTTGTTGGTGGCGGGGACACGGCTATGGAAGAGGCCATGGTGTTATCCCGTTTCGCAAGTAAGATTTATTTAATTCACAGACGAAGTGAATTTAGAGCATCAAAAATTATGCAAGATCGTGTAAAAGAAAACGAAAAGATTAATATAGTATGGAATTCAGCCATTACTGATGTGCTTGGAGATGAAAAGGTAACAGGCGTACATATAAAAGATACAGAAAATGGCAAGGAATCTGATATTCAGGTGGATGGTTTGTTCCTGGCAATTGGTCATAAACCAGATACTGAACTCTTTCAGGGTCTGATTGAACTAGATAGAAAAGGATACATCATGACGAATGCACGTCTTGCAGAAGACTATTTACGTGGGAAAGCTTCCGTTGCACAGGAAAGAGCGGAAGTTGTAAAAGGCGATCATTATTTTAGCACTGCTACCTCCGTAGAAGGGGTCTTTGCAGGCGGGGATTGCGTTGATAGTGTATATCGTCAGGCTATAACTGCTTCAGGTATGGGAGTTGCTGCATCGCTCGACGTAGAGAGATGGCTGGAAGGTCAATAACTCCTTCATGTTATAATGAATATTTGTACCTATGAAAGATTTCCTTCTCTATCTTCGATTCCTTCAAAGGTTCTTTTTGAGCCGCCTGCTTCATTTTGGCCAAAACTTTGAACAGGTAAAAGACATTATCGTAGCTTTTTTGATTGTAAAACGGGGGAAATACTCAAATTCGTTTTTAAACTCATCATTATTCCTTCTTATTATTACGGCTCTTATTGGAGGACCTATCATTGCAGAAAATAACCCTTTCATTAGCTCACTGGATGAGCAGACGGATAATTTTCAGCAATCGGTTATTACCTACAGTCCTGGAGATTTTGCTCTTGCGACGGTTATTTCATCCAAACCTCGTGATAAGGTCGTTGAGTATAAAGTAGTTGAAGGAGACACAATTGAAACGATCGCCAAAAAATTCGATGTTTCAGTAGATACAGTGCGCTGGGCAAACTCCGATGTTAAAAACGATATTATTAAACCGGGGCAGACGATAAGAATTCCTCCAGTTACTGGGATAGTTCACAAAGTATCGTCAGGTGAAAATGTGTATACAATTGCAAAAAAATATAAGACTGACGCTCAAAAAATTGCTAATTTTCCGTTCAACGAATTTTCAGATCTTGATACATTCCAACTCACAACCGGGCAGGAGCTATTCGTACCGGACGGTGTTATTGAAGAAGCAAAACCAGTAAACAGTGGAACCTTTGAAACAAGAGCTACGATCGCACAAATTCAGGCTGGAGCAAGAGGTACATCAAACTTTATCTGGCCAACTACCGGATCTATTACCCAATATCCGGTTTGGTACCATATGGCACTCGATATTGCGAATAATGCACTGCCGGGTATTATAGCTGCCGATTCAGGGACTGTGTCCTACGCCGGGTGTATAGCTTGGGGATATGGCTGTCATGTAATCGTAAACCACAATAACGGTTATGAAACACTGTATGCCCATTTATCGAGTATAAATGTGTCTGCAGGTCAATCTGTAGGGCAAGGGCAGACATTGGGAGTTATGGGTAGTACAGGTCGTTCAACGGGACCACATCTCCATTTTGAAATCCGCAGTGGAGGTGGATTATTAAATCCTCTTGGGTTCCTCCAGTAATACTGAACAGTAGACACGACGAACGGAAATTAAGGTGTGTAGAGATTATGCTTGTGAAGTCGTTTGAGCAGGCTTCTTAGTCAAAATAGAGCGGATTTCTTTATAGATTTTAAATCCTTCATAACCAATCCAGTTAGATCCAAGAAGCTGTGGAGGTAATCCTGGATCTTGTCTTAATACAGAAACGTACTCACTAACAATTATTTGTAGTTTTACTACGTTTGTGTTATCTGAAGATAACGTGTCATGCCAAATCTTAAAAAGTTGTCTGTATTTTTTCTCTAATTCACTTGTTTCCCATACCTTGTCTATTAGAATTCCTCTATCTCCAAATACATGATCTGCTTCGAAAGCTTGTACGTATGTTTCTTCTTCGCGATTACTTACCAGTGCTTTTAAATTAGGGATAATAGGATGAGGAGTAATCCAAAAAGACCTATGCCATGGTCCCAGACCCCAACCTGCAACTTCTCTTCTTAAACGATCGCGAATTTCCCGTTTTTTTTCAGGTATTTCGTACGATAGTATTCTCCATTTACCATCCCATGACGTCCGTAGAAATCTGCAAAAGGGGAATTCCAGACTCAACTCTTCATAACCCTTGTCAGTAAGCTGATAGCTCTGCTTCTTTGACTGTTCGTCAGAAGAGCCTATTATGAGGCCTTCATTTACTATTTGCTGAAGTGTTGATTTCGTCTTTGGATTGAGGGAGATATCAAAAATCTGCTGAATATCATCTGTCAATTCAAGTGCAGAAAATGATAAATCGTTAATAAAAAATAAAGCTGCTAAAATTTTCGTTCGTCTTTCTTTAATTCCCATAATGACTAAATGTAACCGACTGAATTTTTTTTGTCAATAGGAATAATAAGTGGAATTCTCAGTATGTATTTAATGATGTTAAAAGAAGAAGCAATATGAAAGGAACTAAAACCATATCTTTAAATAGAGACTTATTTAAAATAAGTGCAATTAAATTTGTGTCTTAATACAAATATTATACGTAAGGATAATTTAAGACTGTTTAGTGCAGAGTTTTAGCAAGTTAAAGTCTTATTTGGCAGGAGGAAAGGGTGACTGATACGTTTTTAGTATCGTGTTTTATGCTTTTGTAAAAGCATCTTCGCACGTTGGAATTACTATTTTAAATTTTATAAATACGAACGTAGTTATTAAATTCTTATTTGAAAGCAAAATTATATAAACTTATATAAAATAAACGTCTATTTATATATTAACAGAATTCGCCCTCCCTTTGAAGGAATATAATCAATTAAATTAAAATAAATTTTAAATGCTATTGGTTAAAAAGTTATAAGACATATTTATAATTTTAGACTGTTGTATAGATGAATTAAATGTTCTGAAATATAAATAAATACAAATAAATATAAATATAGGCTTAAAACTTAACAATGTTCGAGCTAAATAACTATATCATACTAATCTATAACTATATCTTGACAATGGCATGTTGAGACATGTATGATGAATCAATATGAACAATAGGTATAATCTATCTAATCTAGAAGCCTTATTCAGGGATTACTTACATACCTGCAGTATCTCCAGAATCTCAATTAAAAACTATGCATCGGATCTTAAACACTTTTTAGGATGGTTTATGTACAGTCGTATTGGTACAAAAACTCTTGGCAGTCATTTAGATCAATTTATCGACTCGGTTTCACATGAAAGTGTTCAAGATTATATTGAATACCTACAAAAAGATTCGATACCTGTACTAACTATTAATAGACGCTTATCTACCCTCCGTAAATTTTTTGCTTTTTGTATAAAAAGGCAAATACTGGAAGTTAATCCAATGGAAGGTATTAGGACACTGGAGAAACCAGCATTACAAACTGAAATAAAGGTCATTCCTACTCAAATAGAACCAATAAATCAAGAGTTAAGCATAGAAGATGATTTTATTGAATTTATGAAATCTAAAGGTGAAGAAGTTGAACCTTCACTCATTGCTGAATTCAGGTTATATATCGAGTGAACGTATAATTTATCCTCTCAGAGCCCTATGGTAAAAATACAGAAATTAGAGGAAGCAATAAGTAAGCTTGAGCTTCAATCAAAAGTTCAGGATGTCTCACCTAAAAAAATCAAGTCTTTGATGAGTATTCTCGAGTGGGCTCATAAAAAAGGACACATATCAGAGAATATTTTTAATAGCTGGGTTAATAGATTGAATAAGCTTGGTCAATCTAAATCTGAATCTCTTAAGATAAGAACAACCCAGCAAATCTCAGGACATAATCCATTTATATATATAATACCTATACTAATTCTTTGCATTTTGCTTCCGTTTGCATATTTTGCAGGTAACAAGGCTCAAACTGTATCCCAAACTGTTGCTCCCAGTGAGATTTCACGAGTAGGGAAAACATTTCGTTTTCAGGGCACTCTACTGGATCAAGAAGGTAATCCAATCAACCGAAAAGTTGATGTCACCTTTAAACTTTACACTTCGGAGCTTGGGGGCAAGGTATTATATGAAGGGAAGTGTATTGGGAAAAATGCACTTATTCCTAAATTGAGTGGGAAAGTATCTATTATGATTGGGTCTGATTGCGGTATGCAGAAGATTCCGGAGTCAGTCTTTGGCAATAATCAGAACATTTATCTGGGAGTAACTGTAGGCAAAAACAAAGAGCTTCTTCCTCGTTATCCGGTTAACACCATAGATTATGCAAAAAATGCAAGTAAGGTAAATGGATTATCTCTAGGCGGTGATGAATCAAGCATCCCTTATATTGACGAGGAAGGGAGGCTTGTCCTTGGAGCAGTATCTCCTGTTATTACTTCTACTGAAGGGAACTTTACCTTAGAAGGCGAAACTATTCTTATTAAAACTAATCCCGAAACAGCAGGCTCAATTATGTTTGAACCGGATCCTGGTGGTAATGTAATCGTGAGAACAGGCAAGCTTGGAGTTGGTAAAGAAAATCCTTCCTCTGCTATCGATCTGGAGGGGGATCTTTCATTAACCGGAAAGGTCTATTTAGAAGGGGCTAATTCTTCTTTTTACCAAAACAACGGCGGTATAATCTCATTCTACTCGGACAAGGATATCAATGACCTCTCCCAACCAGTGTTTCAGATAAGGGGTGGCGAAGACGCCGGTATCGATGTTGGCGGCAATTTGTTACTAGTTGCTGCTAAGCCCAAAATTGCTACTTTAAATAACAACGACTTGTTACTAGGCGACAAGAATACTGGCAACATTATTATTGAAGGGAATAAAAATATATCTATTGGAACAAGCCAAATTGGTGAAGGTATAGTTATAGGCAAAGATGTCAGTCCAAACAAAAATGCTGATTTAGATTTGGGCTCTGCAACAAGAAAATGGCACTCAATTTACGCAGGAGACCTTTTTCTTGATAATGAAGGGATTGGAGGTTTCTGGCAGCGGAAAGGTTCAAATATTATGCCGACCAATATTCAGGATGATATTATTCTCGGCTCTACAACAGGTCAATCGTCTACTATTAAACTTTCCGGGAAATCTGGTGCTACCTCTTGGATTACCGGTGGATTTACAGGAATAGGTACACGGACTCCTCACTTTCAGTTTTCGGCTTTAGGTAACAATTCTCAAGGGGCAGTTGCCTCATTATCAAATATTTCTCCTAATGATAATGGCTCAACAGGGGTGTTGCGATTGCAGCTCGGAACTAACACGTCCGGTACAAATGCAAAATTTGTTGAATTCTATGCCGGAGCCCGGGATGACAATAACGGTTCCAGAATGGGTTCTATACGGTTAAATAACAATGGGGTGGTGTATGAAACAAGGGGAGCTGATTTTGCAGAATATATATTACTTAATGAAGACGTGGACACAGGTTTTATCGTAGGTGCCGGCAAATGGGGGAAAGGGGTAGCAAAAAAAGGTGACACTCTGCTGGGTGTTGTTTCAGATACAGCCGGTTTTGTAGGGAATGCTAAGAACGAGAACAAGGAAAACGAAGTGCTTGTAGGTCTCGTTGGACAAGTTAAAACATATCTATCGACCGAAAATGGTCCTATCTCAACAGGAGATATAGTTTCAGTTGGATCGATTCCCGGTATTGGAGTCAAAAGCAATGGAAAGAGCACCAGTATAGGCGTGGTTCTTGATTCTGCAGACGAAATCACAAAAGAGCTTTCACCGCTGCAGTGTCCAAAGGAATATAAAGATATGACAGATCCGAACGGGAATCCTCTTTCATGTGGGCGAATAACGGTACTTATTCAGCCACATAGTCCTTCCCCACAATTAGACACGCTGTCCAAAGGCACAGTAACTATCCCTAAAGGACAAGTAAAGGGCAGAGTTTTTATAGATACTTTAACGGACGATTCAAGTATTCAACTCACTGCACTTTCTGAAAATCCAATTACTACATCCGTATCGAAAAAGAACGTTTGCCCAATTATCAATTCCGGTTGTCAAAACTATTTTGAAGTAGTTAGCAATAAAACCGTTGACACAACAGTGCAAATCCAGTGGGTCGTTATTAATTAGCTGCCACAGGGGCCTTTAATGATTCAACGTTGACAAACATTATCCAATTGACTACTATTTTTAATCATGGACACGTTATCAGAAAAACTAACCAAAGTTACAAATATAACAACTAATTTCCTTTTACTTCTCACTCCATTATTTTTCTTACCTGTAACACGGGAATTTATTATTATCAGTAAAGTCTATTTCTTCATTTATGCTGTTGTCGCATTGCTGGTGACGTCATTCGTTTATCTTCTCGTAACAAGAAGAATTGAGTGGGAAAAAGACACAATGATAAATGGTCTTATGCTCCTGCTCGTTAGTTCAGCAGTATCCATTATTATCATGTCCCCAAATAAATCTACGGCTCTATTTCTTCCGTACGGCGGTTTTATGGTATTCTTGACTCTGGTAATATATTACCTTTTTGCTGAGAAAAGCGCACGTGCGAACAGTAATAATTTCCTTTTCTTTATTGGCATTTCAGGACTCATTACTTCAATAATTTCGATTATTGCTTTTGTTCAGCCATTAAGAAATGTTCAGCTTCCCAACGAAATTGCCTTCCTCAATAACTCACTTTTTAACACTGTGGGTTCACAACTCGATTATATACTGTTTACGATTTTTGTACTTATTGCAGCAATCGGTACGCTGTTTTCCCAAAAGACCGTAGTCAATCATCATAAAAAAAACTCGCCCGTAAAATCTTTGTTCTATGCAATTTTTACACTTGCATTAATTAGCCTCGTGCTCCAATTGTTCCAGATAGGACGGGCAGTGTTTGTAAATAATGAAGATATTATTCTACCTCCTTTCTCAATTTCCTGGTATGCAGCGGTTGAAATTCTCAAGAATCCTTTTACAGCATTGTTTGGGGTAGGACCTGGCAATTTCCCAGCAATCTTTACACAAGTAAAGGACCAGCTCTATAACCTTTCAAATTTCTGGCAGGTCAGTTCATTTAATATATCAAGAACAGCTTTCATGCATATCCTTACGGAAATGGGTATCCTCGGAGCACTTGCTTTTGTTTTTACGTTCGTAACAATTTTCAAAACTATTAAGAATGTAAACTCGATTGCAGCAGGAATGATAATCTTTGCGGTGATCGGAATTCTTGCTTTCCCACCTTCCTTTATTAATTACTTTATCTTCTTTACTGCACTTGCATTCTATGCAGCTCATTTACCAAAGAAAGATGTTGATATCTACGTTGCAGACTTAAGAAGACTGTTTCCGGTCTTTATTACAGCATCTGTATTGTTTGGAGTATTTATTGGAGGAGTCACTTACTTCACAAGTGTTACCTTTGCATCAGAAGTCCTCTACAAAAAAGCTATTGATGCAATCGCAAAGAACGACCTCAGAGGCCTCTATGATTTCCAGAGACAGGCAATTATTGTAAATCCTTACAATGAAGATTTCCGAAGAAGCTTCTCCCAGACTAATCTCCTCGTAGCAAACAATATTGCAGGGAAAAAGCCTGAAGAAATCACAGATCAGGATCGGCAGACAATTACCCAGGCTATCCAGGCTTCGATTGCAGAAGCAAAAGCTGCAGTCCAGTTGAATCCAAGAAAGGTATCTAACTGGCAGTATCTTGCAAACGTGTATCGAAACATCATCAATGTTGCTCAGGGTGCAGATCTTTGGACAGTAGCATCCTATCAGAGAGCAATCCTTCTCGATCCGCAGAATCCTGTGTATCGTCTTGAACTTGGAGGAGTCTATTATCTACTTAAGTCCTATCCAGACGCTCAGAGAATGTTTGAGCAGGCAGTTTCCTTAAAACCAGACTGGGCCAATGCGAACTACAACCTTGCATGGACTCTGTATCAGAGGCAGGATTACGCCGGAGCAGTTCGATATATGGAAAGAGTATTGCAGCTTATCGATCAAAGAACAAACAAAGCCGATTATGACCAGGCCACAAAAGATCTTGCTGAATTCAAAGCAAAAGTAGCTGAAACTGCACCTCAAGGTGAAGGACAATCTGCAACTGGAAGCGCAACGCTTGATAAGGGAACTGACAATTCACCATTGTCTCTGCCCTCACCACCTGTAGCAACAGTTGAACCAAGAATTGAGCTTCCACAGAGTGCCTCACCGGAAGCCCAGCCTGTAAGATAAGTCAGGGTATAGTGAGAACGATAGCACCTTTTTGATCCGTACGTAAGTATTTGTAATTTTCCAGCATGGTAAGTATCTGAGCATGCGGATGACCATACCGGTTATCTTTACCGCTGCTTATGATACTTACCAGCGGATTTACTTTCTTAAGAAAATCTTCAGTTAATCCATTTCTTGACCCATGATGAGGAATCTTAAGTGCTTCTATCTCCGATATTTGAGTGCTTGTGAGGGAATCGAGGATTGCAGGTTCAGTGTCACCAGTGAATAACACGGTGAAGCCTCTAAGGGTAAAATCTACGATGTAGGAGCATTTATTTCTCTGGTCTGGCAAACAATCCTGTACTGCAGATTCTGAGGGGAACAGGAACGTAAATGTAGCTTCACCTATATGAAGTCTGTCATGAGCATACAGGGTAGAAACGGGTACCTTTTTGCTTTTTAGATTTGATGTGAGTTCGCGGTAACTCTCTGCATCGTTGTCTATAACGGGAATTATAGCCTGCCTGATTTTATACCTGGACATTACAGAGTTGAATCCGGCATAGTGGTCACTATCAGCATGAGAGATTATTGCTAATTCAATAGTGGTATTAAACATATTCATATGGTTCCCAAGACAGGAAAGAATGCTTGCATCCGGCCCTGCATCAATAAGTATGTCTGTATTAGGTTCTAATTGTATAAGAGCTCCATCACCCTGTCCCACATCGCAAAAGACTATAGAATCGCTTGCATACGAAATTAAGGGTAAAAATAGAATGAATATAACTATCAGCACTGTTTTCATGAAAACAAATAGACGACATGCACTATCACGTCCAATAGCCAATAGAGTGGTATACATAATATTCGCGCTACATCCTGTAATATAAAATGGCACGCAAGAAATAATCCTCCTAAAACAAGCAACGGAAGTAATGTCCAGGAGACAATTGGAGTAGTAATTACGGAAATAAAAGATACACGGCCGAAATAGAAGTAAATAAGGGGCAAAATAAAAATCTGTGCAGCTAATGAAGTTTTTACTTCGGACAGTAAATAGGCAAAGAGCTTTGTAAAAAGGTTATTTGTAGTAGTTGTTTCCGTTAAGGGCTTTGCAAAGAGTATTATACCACTCGTAGAAAGGTATGTCAGATAAAATGATAGACTGCTAATCCAACCGGGGAACAGAAATAAACTTATAATTGCAGTTAGTAAAAGAACATACATATTAGATGTGTTTTTTCCCGCCATGGAGCCCAATAAAATAATCACCGCGGAAAGAACAGCTCGAAAAATAGGAGGGTTTAAGCCAATGAGAAATAAAAAGAATACTAGCGTGCATATTACAGCAACCGCTAATACCTTTCGCGGGAGGAAGGAAAATAGATTTTCTGCTACAGATTTAAGAAGTGAAACGTTACTACCAGACACAACCACGAGATGAACAAGGCCGGAATCGATAGTTCGAGAATAGAATTCACCTGCTCCTTTAATAGGTACACCTAGAAGTATGCCGTTTAATAAACTGGCGTGAGGCTCAGGTAAGTAATGGGGAGCAATATGGGCTAAGTAACTACTGGAAATCATATTAGTAATCAATCAGATTTTCAATTTGTTTCATTAGTGAGTCGGATATAACCTTTTTCTGAAGAAGTTCTTCTCTGCCTGAGAACGGTCGGTTTTCGACTATCTTTTCGGCTGTTTTGGGTCCTATGCCGGGTAACTCGTCTAACTCGGTAACCGTACTAATGTTTACGTTTACTTTCTCTGGTTGGTGTGGTGTTTTAACTGGAGGTGGAAGCTGGTTTTCTTCGATACTCAGATAGCTTAGATAGCGGTCTTGCTCGTTGAAAATACCCGTGTTAACTTCGTAATAAGAGGGGACATGTATTTTCTGCATGTCTTTCAGAGGTAGGGTCAAATTAAAATTTCTCGCTACGAATTCTTTTGCCGCATAGTCATTTAACCCTCCCGCAAGTGATAAAGCATCGATAATACGTGAGCTTGTCTTGACAGTAAAAACCCCTGGGCTCATCACAGCTCCGCTAACTTCAATCGTTATCTTCGTTTGGACGTTCTTGGCAGTGGCAACCTGTTCAGCTTTTACAATTGTTTCCTGGGGAATCTGCAAGGAAACGTATATAAAGTAGGCACTTACTATAATACTTATTATGGTGATACCCACAATAATTATCTCCATACCAAACTTGCGCCATAGCTTGGAAAAATAACTGGAACTATACATTTTATACAATTATACATATGATTATTTTTTTGTCAAATTGCAGTGTAATGAATACTCCCAGGGGGTACTATCTAGTATCGATGGTGGTGGGAAGGATTTTTATAGTAGCCTATCCAGGCAACTATAACAAAAAAAACTGCACTAAAGAGGCTCAGTATAATGCCAGCAGTAAGGAAAAAGGGCAAAACAATAAAGTAATCATTACTATAGATAATAGGGTCAGGCTTTCCGAACTGCATCCGTGCTGTTACCTGGTAAAATCCTGGTTCGAGCGGATCGAGGACAACAGAAAAATCGTTATCGCATAGGCTTTGTGAAAATCTCGATAGGCAGGATTCTTTAGAATAACCGGCAGTCGAGAGAATTCTCTGCGAGTAAGGATACACATAACCTGGTACTATCCCGAAGCGTTGTGCTGTATTATTTTGGTTTTTTAATTGAATTTCTCCTTTTGGTATTACATGAAATTTTCCGCTGTTTTTAACCAGCAGGGTTAATGGCACTGGAGTCTTTGTATCTATAAAATGCAATGTACTCCTTCCCCAGGGAATAGTCACCCCTTTTGCGGCTCTCTGAAGGCTCATACTCACTTTTTTACTATCTTTGTTTGTTTTTGTGACTGTAATGGGTAGTAGCAATCCGATACCGTTCTCAATTGCAATAGTAGCAGTCCCTTGATCAGGTGTTGTTGAAAGCGCCTCTATTGCAATTGCAAATACATATTCACCTTCTGGTGTTTCTTCAGGAATAACTATCTCTACCGGAATTTCCTCTCGCTCATTTGTTCTTAAAAGAACGCGTTCACCAAATTTGATTTGTGGGGCTGTTAACTCAATTGAAATTGGAGCAGTAATTTCCGGTAAGGGTTTTACAATTCCATGCAAATCAGGGTTACCCAACTGATACAGCCGGAATGTATATAGTTGGGGATCAGCGTTATTTTCAAAACTAAAACGAAACGTGTGAATGCTGGCTGGTGTAGTAGTTAGATGATAAAAAGAGGGGGTGATAGTCATTGAGGCTTCTTGCGCATGAGTTGGGGCAACTATAAGAAATGACAGCAAAACCAGGAGGAAAATTTTTTTCATAGCCGAGGCAAAGTGAGAATTTTTAAAGTAGTAGTATATGATCCTTCCTGGAATGTAGGTGGAGCATTGAGCTTGAGGTATAGTATGCCGGGCCGTTTATTTTGAATAGTCGTTTCTGCATATAAAGAAGCAGCTTTATGTGATTCTAAAGGAAAAACCCGATAGGTATTTACAAGAAAGTCAAGGGGGGCATCGCTGCCTTCGAGTCTGTATCCAAAGCCAGGAGCTTGATTGAGTGTCCATTTTCTAGACATAGTTACCGAGCACGGAGCTATCACAGAATCACACTGAGTATTTTCAATTTGCAGGTTATTGGTTGTTTTCAAGAGAGAGGTTTGCCAGGCCAGAGTTTGATACGAATATACACCAGGTGACTGAACGGAAAACGAAACTGATTTTTCCTGTGGGGTATTCGGCTGGACATTTGCAAAACCAATTTTAATAGAAGATAAATCTACTGTTAATAAAGAAGCTTGTTTCTGAAAAGGATATGCAGTCCTAACAGCAAAACCCTCTTCGTCGAATTGTTTTTTCTCGTCGTCGTACAAGATGTAATCACGGGCAGGTATGAGACTTGGTGTTGGAGTACGAGTTGGACGTGCTGTGGGTTCACTGTTAGAATCGAACTCTATGTCTACGGAATCCTGGTCAAGTTGAAATTGGCCATAGACTTGAGCGTAAGGTATATATATAAGAAGCAAAACCAATGGGACAATAACAAACCCTTTACGCATACATCCATTATGATACAATACTATCTATGGCTCAACCCGCAAAAAAACCTGCATTTAACAATCAGGTCGGAAAAGACGTAATCGAGGAACTGAAAAAGGTAACGTGGCCTACTCGTCAGGAGACAATTAAGCTCACAACAGTAGTTATCGTTATCTCCTTGCTAATTGGGCTGTATATAGGTATAATTGACATCTTGTTAGCTAAGGGATTAGAATTACTAACAAGATAACTTACATTCTTTCTTATATTTAGATGAATACTGAAGAAAATCTTAAAACAGATACGGCAGAAGTTTCTCCTTCTACAGAGGAGAACACCGCTGTGGCTGAAACAACAGAAACTTCTCAAGCTGGAGATACAGCGGAAGAAGGGACATCATCTGTCCTGAAAAAGGCAGCTGAAGCAAATGCAAAATGGTTCGTAATCCATTCACAGACTGGACACGAAGCTCGTGTTCGTACCGCTCTTGAACAGAGAATTCAGAGTCTTGGTATGGAAAACAAAATCTTTCAGGTTGTTATTCCTACAAGAGAAATTGTGGTCGTGAAAAAAGGAAAGAAATCAAAGCAGAAAGAGCGCGTCTTTCCAGGATACATTCTCATAAAAATGATAATGGATGATGATTCATGGCTTGTTGTTCGTACAACTGAAGGTGTGACCGGATTTATTGGAGCAGGCCTTAAGCCTTCACCAATTTCAGAAAAAGAAGTAGAAGCAATTATGAAGTTCGTTACCCAGGAACAGCCAAAATTCAAGGCAAAGTTCTCAGTTGGCGAAGCAGTCAAGATTACGGATGGACCTTTCTCAGACTTCCTTGGAACTATTGAAGGAATTGATGAGGAAAAAGGGAAAGTTCGCGTACTGGTTTCCATTTTCGATCGTGAAACCCCTGTTGAACTTGATTTTCTGCAGGTTGCTAAGCTATAATTTCAACTCGTCGTTTACACGAATTAATTAAGACACATATATGGCAAAAAAAATAAAAACATTTATTAAGTTAAATCTTCCAGCAGGAACTGCAACACCAGCACCGCCAGTTGGACCAGCTCTTGGTCAGCATGGTGTACCGATCATGGATTTCATCAAGGAATACAATGCTCGTACCGCTGATAAGAAAGGTGAAATTATCCCAGCTGTTATCACAGTCTATGAGGACAGATCATTTACGTTCATTACCAAGCTCCCTCCAGTTGCAGCTATGATCAAGAAAGCGATCAAGACTGACAAAGGATCAGGAGTTCCAAATAAACAGAAAGTCGGAAAATTATCAAAGCAGCAAATCGAAGATATCGCACAGCAGAAAATGGAAGATTTGAATGCAAATGATATTGACGCGGCTATGAAGATCGTCGCAGGGACTGCACGAAGCATGGGTGTTGATACCGAATTATAATTAGTAACCGGATATAAACCGGAAATTTATCTTTAATTTCACGTATGGGAAAAGTTAGAACTAGAATCTTAGGATTAGAAGACATTGAAGAACAGCAGAAAGAAGAACAAAAAAAGCGTTCAGCTGAAAAGAAATCTGCTGGAAAACAGGCAGAAGCGGAAACTGATGCAGAAACCCAGGAAGGATCAGAAAAAAAAGGAAAGAAATCCATGAAGTCTTCCGAGAAAATCGCTAAGAAAGGTAAATCACACGGACGGAGTGGAAATTACAAAAAGGCTGTTGCAAAGGTTGATAGTGATAAAAACTACAAAGTTGCAGACGCCGTCTCTACTCTTAAAAAAATTGCGTACGCAAAACTTCCGGAATCAGTTGAACTTCACTTAAACGTAGTGAAACAAGGATTAAAAGGAGAAATTGAACTTCCCCATTCAACAGGAAAGTCAATTCGTGTAAAAATCATCGATGATGCAACACTCGAAGCAATTGAAAAAGGTAAACTTGAGTTTGATGTTCTCATCGCTCATCCTTCATTTATGCCAAAGCTTGCTAAGTTTGCACGCATTCTTGGCCCAAAAGGCTTAATGCCAAATCCAAAAACAGGCACCGTTTCACCCAATCCTGAAGAAGTAGCCAAGAAATTCGAAAAAGGGACCATGCAGTGGAAAACAGAGCCAAAAGCAGCTGTTATTCACCAGATGGTAGCAAAACTTTCGTCAGAAGAAAAACAGATCGAAGAAAACGTTGTTGCCTTCCTCGAAGCAGTTGGAAAAATAAACATCAAAGCTGCATATATAAAAACAACAATGTCACCTTCTCTCAAGCTCGATATTTCAGCAATGGCGTAATTGTAGCTTGACCTGACAATATATCTGTAGAAAATGACGTGCAAATGATACGCTCTCTTTTGAGGCCTTTTCTTCCCAAAACCAGTTAACTTCTGTATACTGAATGGTAATCGTATGATTACCAAACCCTATCCTGAAGATTTCTGGAATTATCTTTCGTTACCTCAACAAGATTTATTGATCGAAGGTGATTATTTAAAGGATCAGATTATTGAAGATGCGGAATATTCATTTAAAGACTACTCCTTTTTAGTTTTTCCATACGCAAAGGCATACGAGGGTTTTTTAAAACAGGTGTTTCTTGATGTTGGTTTTATTACCCATCTTGATTATGTCTCAAATCATTTTCGGTTAGGGAAAGTCTTATCTCCCCATATGATTCAAAAGCTTGGTCAAAGAAAATCTCTCTACGTGCAAATCGAAAAAACAATAACCAGAGATTTTGCAGAAAAAGTCTGGTCTACCTGGAAACTGCACAGAAATGAAATATTTCACTATTACCCCCATAACCTAAAAGCTATTACCTTTGGCGAGGCTGACAGTATTGCAAAACAGATAACAAAAACAATGAGGGATGTTTATAAAAACGTGCTTATTGTCTTAAGGCCAGATGCACCATTGCGTGGATTGAAAGACAGCCACAGCACAGACAGTGACTATTGGAAAGAACAATAATTTCTTAGGCAGATGAAAGAACTTACGTCGGAAGAGGTGAAATCTCTTCTAAAAAAGTACGGCCCCAATACGTTAACGGAACAAAAGAAACGCTCGGTTCTCAAGATTTTTTTCGAGCAGTTTGAGAGTGTGTTAACTGTGTTGCTTCTTATTGCCGCAGTGTTGAGCATGTTTGTAGGAGAAGTGGTTGATGCGAGCCTGATTGTGACCATTGTCCTTCTGAACGCCTTCTTCGGTTTGTATCAGGAACTAAAGGCGGAAGCGGCGATAGCGGCACTCAAAAAGATGACTATTTCACTCGTCCGTGTGATTCGCGATGGGAAGCATGTTGAGATTAATAGTGTGGACTTGGTACCAGGTGATATTGTTTATATTGAAGAGGGGGTAAAAGTTCCCGCAGACGGTGTCCTTATAGAACCAGTGAATACTGCCGTAAACGAATCTGCTCTAACCGGTGAATCGCTGCCAGTAAGTAAAGAAGAAGATGAGGAAGTATATATGGGAACTATAGTTTCCCGTGGGCGAGCGTACATGCAAGTAACTAAAACTGGCATGAAAACACGTTTTGGCAAGGTAGCCGAAAGTCTCCAGACAATAGAAGAGCATAAAACCCCACTGCAAATTAAACTGGAAAAGCTCTCGGAAATTATTGGTATTGTAGGTATCTTAGCTTCAATTGTGGTAATGGGCTTATCATACGGGCAAGGTGAACCCTATTTCCAATCGTTTCTTTTGGGGGTTTCACTTGCTGTAGCAATGGTTCCGGAAGGATTACCCGCTGTCATGACGATTACTCTTGCCATTGGCCTAAGAGACATGGCAAAAAAGAAGGCTGTCCTGCGAAAGCTTTCAGCGATTGAGGCATTGGGAAGTGTAACAGTTATTGCTACCGATAAAACAGGCACGTTAACTCGAAATGAAATGACTGTGGATAAATATTATACGAACGGAGTAATTCAGGAGATTGGAAAAGATAAAAAAATCACAGACGAAACGTTTGAACAAATCCTCCTTAATGGAGTCCTTTGCTCGACGGCAAACCTTGAACATAAGAAATCCGGCTATAAAATACTCGGCGATCC
The DNA here is from genome assembly GCA_964407325.1 of uncultured Gammaproteobacteria bacterium. Taxonomy (GTDB): domain Bacteria; phylum Patescibacteriota; class Microgenomatia; order UBA1406; family GWC2-37-13; genus JAOAFZ01. The sequence continues at coordinate 126,352 of CAYOVA010000001.1, forward strand.
TACCGAAGGTGCTCTTCTTATATTGGCAAAGCAGTTTGGCTACTCGATACGTAATACCCGGAACGAGTGGAAAATCCTTAACGAAGAACCTTTTAACAGCGAGATTAAGCGCATGTCAGTAACAGTAAGAAAGGGGAAAAAGAAAGTAACTTTTTCAAAAGGGGCGCCGGAATCGATTTTCCACATCACGAACAAAATGCTCAAAAACGGGAAAAAAGTTGCCCTTACTCCTGCAATAAAGAAGGAAATCAAAAAAGTACAGGAGGCATGGTCCAAGGAAGGGTACCGTGTACTTGCTTTTGCAACGAATGACGTATTAACTGGTCTGGTAGCGATGCATGATCCACCCCGCCTCGAAGCCAAAGATGCGCTGATTAAAGCCAAGCAGGCAGGAATCCGTGTAATTATGATTACCGGAGACAATCCTGTTACTGCCACCGCTATCGCTGAAGCTATCGGACTGATGGAAGAAGGTGACACGGTTTTGTTAGGTGAGGAAGTAGAGGTAATGAATAACACTCAGCTGAAAAAAGCTCTGAAAACGGTACGCATTTTCTCCCGGGTTTCACCATTTCATAAAAGCAGAATTGTAAAAGTCCTCCAGTCTATGGGTGAGATAGTGGCCGTTACTGGTGATGGAGTAAATGATGCTGTCGCATTAAAACAAGCGAACGTGGGTGTTGCGATGGGAAGGGTAGGTACCGATGTTGCTCGGGAAACGGCAGATATGATCATTATGGATGATAATTTTGCGACTATTGTAACAGCAATAGAGGAGGGCAGAAACATAATCAAGAATCTCAAGAATGCAATTAAGTATCTTCTTACGACGAATCTGGCAGAAGCGTTGGCAATTATTGGAAGCCTGATTCTGGGTATACCCACCCTGTTCTACGCGGTGCAAATTCTTTACATTAATCTGATTAGCGATGGAATTCCCGCCTTGGCGCTTGCGTTTTCACCGCGAATTAAAACGATTATGAATAGACCACCGGACAAAAAACTCACGTTATTAAAATCGAAGGATATTCTGTACATAGCTACAATTGGAACCTTAACAGCTATTTTTGTCGTTACCGGATATCTGCTTTTTGACCGTACAGCAATGGCAGGAAGAGCTGCTGCATTCTGTATTCTGGCCCTTATTCAGTCGTTTGTCTTTATTGATCTGTGGGTTTCACACAAAAGTGTAATGCTATTTAAGAAGAGTTTTACTTCCCGTGAGTTTATTGTGGCCTTTGGTTTACCGTTCCTGATTCAGTTTGCGGTTATGAGAATTGAGCCAGTCGCGGAAGTGTTCCATATAACGACGATATCTATTCCCCAGTTCTTCCTGTTTATGTTGTGCTCCTCGCTCATATTCTTTGGAATAAAGCTTTTCCATTTGATAGCGAAACGGCCTGAAGTGTAAAGCAGCTCTTCCTGGACTTGCTCGGTAAAGAGGTGTATTTCTGGCTTTTACTTTACTGCTTTTACAATAGCGGCTGCATCAATTTCCTCGAAGGCAAGCAACTCGGCAGGTGTCCCGGAACGAGGATTTTTGCGGACTGCAAGATGGGTATACTTCACTTCCAAACCCTGAATTGCTTCCAGTACCGCATCGCCGAGTCCACCCATTGGGTAGTGGTCCTCCACAACGATCACATGGCCTGTTTTTTTGGCCAGGCGGGCAATTGTTTTTGTATCCAGAGGTTTGATACTGTATGCATCTACAACGGCAATAGACCTGCCTTTTGCCTTTAACAGATCGTATGCTTTCATAGCTTCATGCAAGGTAATACCTGCGCCAACCACAACTGCTTTATCGGATTTTCCTTCGTAGATCACTTTTGAGCCGCCAATTGAGAACTCTTCTTCTAAATCGTAGATAACAGGTGTCTTTTCGCGGGTCAAACGTAAGTAGCTGATCCCCTGGTCGTTATGCATTTCTGTTACCAGCTTTGCTGTAGAAACAGCATCGGACGGGTAGAGTACAACGCTTTCCAGAATCGCCCGCATCATAGCCAAATCCTCAAGTGCCATCTGTGAGGAACCATCCTGGCCAATTGAAACTCCAGCGTGAGAGCCGACAACTTTAAGGTTACCTTCGGAATACTGGGCCATACGAATTTGGTCGTAGGCACGGGTAAAGAATGCTGCAAAACTCGAGACAAACGGCTCAAATCCAAGCTTGGAGAATCCAAGGGCTGCGGTAACCATATTCTGTTCTGCAATAAACATTTCGATAAACTGGTCAGGATTGGATTTCTTTACTGTTTCAGCAAATGTTGAGTTGGAAGTTTCACCATCCATAACTAGTACGTTTGGATCAATTGTCGCCAGAGCCTCAATTACAGCTCCATAGGCTTCGCGAGTAGCAATAAGTGTACCTTTTTCAAACTTCAGGCCTTTCTCCTTACCACCTTTTTTTGGTTTTGGCATTTTAATTGTGGGCTTGGCCACACTTCCAACCAGATCAGTGTCTACTTTTCCAAGCTCAGCTAATGCTTCATCAAGTTTATCTGCAGGTAGTGCTTTTCCATGCCAGTTATCACGATCTTCCAGCAAGCTAATTCCTGCGCCTTTCTTCGTTTGTGCAATAATTGCAACCGGGCGTTCATCTTTCTGCTTTTCCGCCATCTTAAATGCCTCATTTACAAGCTTCAGGTCATTTCCGTCGTCTATAAGTACTACATTCCATCCAAAAGCGGCAAACCGTGTACCAATGGTATCAATATCCCATTCATCCATGGTGGGACCACGTTGGCCTAATCGGTTTACATCGACAATGCCAACAAGATTATGCAAACCGTAGTATGCAGCCAAGCGGGCAGCTTCCCAGATTTGACCTTCAGCAATTTCGGAATCACCCATAAGCACATACACATGGGGAATCCTACTTTTACTTCCCATATACAGTTTTTGGAAACCCATTGCCATTCCCATCCCAGCTGAAAGTCCCTGGCCCAAGCTCCCTGTTGCCACTTCAATAGGCTCAAATCGAGGTGTAGGGTGTCCTTCAATTACGGACGTAAATGTACGAAGTGAATTGAGTTCATCACGGGAAATATACCCTGCTGCTGCATACAGAGAGTAGAGCAGGGGAGCAGCATGGCCTTTCGAGAAAATTATACGATCGTTTGTTAATGCTTTTGGATCTTTTAAATCCATTCTTAAGTGACCGTTAAACCAGAGTTCTGTCATGAGCTCAACAGCAGATAAGGATGAGCTTGGATGTCCCGAGCCAGCGATAGTAGTTGAGGTGATAATGTTGTAGCGGATGAGGTTGGCAAGTTGAGGTAAGCTGTTCTTTTTCATGCATCTATTATACCGCAAAATCCTCTAAGATAGCCTTGAAAATACAAAAGAAAGTGTGCCATCACAGCTTGCTAAATAGCCTATAGTAGTATATACTATACATATTAAATACATATGTCACGGGAACAATTACAAGCACAGCATGAACAAGCTGTATTCGAGAAGTATTTACACCTTGAAGAGTTCAAAACAACACGCCGATTTGCGGTAGATACTCAACTGCGGCAAATGGGAGTTGAGCTTGAAGCTCTTGGTCTCTCACCTGAAGCCCAAGAAGATGTGTTGCACTATATGGGCGGTCTTCTTTTCCCTTATTCCTCAGTTATGCCCCCAATTCAGACTGAAATCACAAATGCACTTCCCCTTTCCCAAATCGAATTCGACTCTTCCCGCTTTCCAGACGAAGAAGCTCAAAGGAATTTGTATGAAGAAGTAGTGCGTGAGTATGCGATTCAACCGGATGCAAATCTTATTCTTTCAGAAAGTCTCCAAGCTGACTACCTAAACCCGACTAACGGCTTCCAGTATTTGTATTTGGGAGATATACGCTGGTTGGGGAACGTGAATCCAATATCACTTCTTGCCGGGGACAAAATGGTCCGTGAGGTGGGAACAGCTGTTCTCGATGTTATCGATGAAATGATTGATGAAGCAATGGCTGAGCATGGTGAAAAAACATCTTTAATACAGGTAAAAGCATTCAGCAATAAAGGAGATGGTATAGCAATTTTGGCAGGACCAACCTCTCCGGAACAACGTCAAGATCCTGTGTTCCAAGAAATGTTTGCTTATTTTAAAAATAGACAACCGCAATTTTTTGAGAGAGTACAGGGTAAGTTAGCTAAAACAAAAGCATTATTTGTATCCAACGTGACAGATGAGGATTTTGATCAGGTGGGATACGATAAAAAAACGTATAGAGGGATATATTGGTCGCAACCGAGAATCAAAATGGAGTCCGAAGATCATATGGACCAAAAAAAAGAGGCAACTTTTACTTTTATGCAGCCCCGTGAACTATTACGGGTATTAGGTAAATATAGACCTCAACTAAAGCGCGTACTTGGCGAAATCGCGGAAAAGAGCATACCTGTTGAAAGAGATAAAAACTGGATGAGATTACTTCATTATTTTGATTTGTTGTCATTTGATCACGCTACCCGTGAAGTGTGGCTTGAGCTTGAACACTCTGACCCTGAAGCATATTGGGCATTTTTCCATCGTATAGAAGATTTAGCTGCCTTTCTTATGGCTCATTTTCCGAATATGCGACTCATCATGAACTTAGAGGAGTATGTTCGAGCTTTAAAACTATTGAATACTGAATCATATGCAGTAGGAGATGACTTTATCTCTGATCGAATATACGCATCGGTAAGAAAAACTGGATTTAAGCATTTAGGAAAAAGCTTCAATATTAATTTCCGCCGATGGGCGAATATTATGAATATTGTGCCAGGAGGACAACCTGTTGTAGGATCTGATATTTATAGTATTAACTTTAAACCGGAAGATAGGGCAACAACCTCCCAAAAAGAGATTGCTCTCCCTATTGTACCGGTGAGATCTACCGCCTTGATAGTCCCTCCCGAAGAACCTGCAGCAGGAGATGAAGAAGAAGCGCGCTCTGCACTCGCTTTACAGCTCTCCCAGAGAGAACGAGTTATTATGACGAGTAATACTGAAAAAACTATAGGGGCGTTAGCTCGCTTTGTCCAATCGAAAATTTTCGAGAAATGGGATACAGAATCGAAGTTTTATTTTCTTGAGAGAGTTTTTGATCCATCCGATAAACGAGGGGCAATGTCTTTGAACAGGCTTCTGCAAACTGCTTATGCATTGGAATCCCCTAAAAAGAATATAATTGTGCAAACGATTGATACGTTGAAGCAAATGAGAGCGATATACGGTGAGGAGGGGAAAGCTCGCTTTGTCCAGTATGTGACGGAATTGTTGTCATCCATTCCTTTCCAGACGCTTGCCTAACAAGGTATTCTTTCGGTACGTTATAATAGAGATATGACCACTTCTTTCCTCAACCAACTCGAACAGCGCGGTTTAGTCTACCAGTTTAGCCCTGGTATTGAAGAAGCTTTTGAAAAGGGGGCTACTTTGTATTTAGGATACGACCCTACCGGCCCGGATCTGCATATTGGCCATTTGCTTGGTATTACGCTTCTGAAACGGGCACTCGAAAATGGACAGAAAGTGATTGTTCTTGTTGGGGGGGGAACTTCTATGATTGGTGATCCCGGTGGAAAAGATGCCGAACGGCCAATTCTTCCCCTCGAAGTGATCGAGGCTAATAAAGAGAAAATGAAGCAGCAATTTTCTCGTTTTTTTACGTTCGATAATGATAGGGTAAGGATGGTAGATAATGCTGAATGGCTGAAAGAAGTGAAACTGGTTGATTTCTTGCGTGAAGCTGGCAAATTCATCTCGATTAACACCATGATTGATAAGGATTCGGTTAAGTCACGTATTAGCCGAGAGGAAGGGATCTCCTACGCTGAATTTAGCTATCAACTGTTACAGGCGTATGATTTTATGCAACTCTACAAAACATACGAGTGTAACGTTCAGATGGGAGGTTCGGACCAGTGGGGAAATATTGTCCAAGGAGTAGAACTGATTCGAAAAAGACTCCAGAAGCCAGCATTTGCATTATCGTTCCCGCTGATTGTAAATCCAAAAACGGGCAAGAAATTCGGGAAAACCGAGTCTGGTGAAGGTATTTGGTTAAACGCGGAAAAGACTCACCCCTTCCAGTTCTACCAGTTTTTACTAAATACAGACGATGATATTGCACCCATGCTTTTAAAGTTTTACAGCTTTAAACCGATTGAAGAAGTTGAGCGTATTATCCGGGATTGGGAGGAAGCAAAAGACCGTCGTGATGTGCAAAAAACACTGGCGTATGAGATTACCGCTATGGTACATGGAGAAGATGCTGCTCGCAATGCAACCACTGTGGCTGAAGTACTCTTTGGACAGGATGTGGAGCAGCTTACCGTTGAAAACCTTGAGTTCGTAAAAAAAGCACTCCCCTCAGCGACTCTTGCTGGTGGTGAGACATTTGAGATCGTAAGCGCAGCAGTGAAGACAAAACTGGCAGCTTCTATGGGTGAAGCCAAGCGACTTAACGGACAGAATGGACTTAAAGTGTGGAATCTTCACGAAAAGTATTTCCTTATCCGCAAGGGAAAACGTGACTACGGAATTGTTGTGCGGGAAGGCTGAGTAGAATGAGTGGAGGAATAAGCCGAAGCCTATTCCTCCTCCGAACTATTCGTACCGAAGGCATGCGTCAGAAAGCTAACCGCCGCTGACGAGCATACAAATACAACCAAAGTCCGAGCATACTGGTAGTGGAGTATGTTGAAAAGAAAATACATGGTCCCCGACACTGCCGAGAATACTACCCAAAGAACAGTGAGGACACCTTTAATCCGCGCCCATCGAGTCTGCTGTACATGGGAAGCGTCCTTGAGAAAAATGTGCTTGACTGCTACTAATATCCAGGCGAATGGACTGGCAAGGATAAGCGTCTTTACCAATCTGTGTATTCTGGCAATTACATTCAGGAAGATTATCTGGCTGATGTAACAAGATGTTAGGTAGATGATTGCCTCCTTGTCCGGGTACCATTCCTTGACCTGGTAGATCGTTCCAAGGATCTCTTGGACTGGAAAAAGAGCGATCAGCAGGGCAGACCCATGGATAATAAGCCAGAGCAGGGTTGCGATAATTCGCTTCTTCATCCGATAGCCTCCTGTTGCTAAGGTACAAGAAAATGGCATTATAACATATGCAGCAAAGTTCTCTTCTCCCTCTTGCCATCTTTCTTTGAACATGATATCTTTTCCTAACTGTGGCAATGGTGCCACCTTCGCGAATGCAACGTAGCATTCGCTTCATACAAATTCTATTTTCTCTATGAAACGTTTCCTATTATGTCCTCCAACTTATTTTGATGTTGAATATGAAATTAACCCGTGGATGCATATCGAGGTGAAGCCAGACTCGACGAAAGCTGACGATGCGTACAAGCAACTCAAAGGCATTTATGAATTGCTACAGGTCGAGATTCACGAAATCCCTCAAGTAAAAGGTCTTCCGGATATGGTATACACAGCGAACGTGGGAAATGTAAAAGGAAGCCACTTTCTAAAATCGAACTTTAAATATGATCAGCGCAAAAAAGAAGCGGACTTTGCAGAAGAGTATTTGGAAACAAAGTTCGGGTTTGAAACCATCTCGTTGCCTGAAGAAATCTATTTTGAAGGGCAGGGAGATTTACTTTCCGACGGAGAACGCTATTTTTTTGGATGGGGAAAACGCTCGATGCCGGAAGCAAAACCATACATTGAGGATTTTTTGAATGGTCCTGTTATTGATTTTGAGCTGGTCAATCCGTATTACTATCATCTTGATACGTGCTTTGCTCCGCTGACACCTTCATCAGTCTTAATAAATCCACGTTCGTTTACGGAAGAAGGTTTAAAAAAGGTACGGCATAGCTTTGATACTGTTATCGAAGCCAATGAAGAAGATAACAAGGTTATTGCCTGCAACCTGGTACACATTGGCAAGAATATTGTAATAGGAAAGGGAATTTCTGTTGAGTTAAAACAAAAACTGGAAAAGTTGGGGTATACTATTCATGAAGTTGACATGGCCGAGTACTTAAAAGGTGGCGGGAGTGTCAAATGTTGCACATTCGAGTTTTAACATGAATACAAAAATATACGTCGGGAATCTTTTATACGAAGTAACAGATGAGGAGCTTCGACAGCTCTTTCTTCCCTATGGCGATGTGGTGAGTGCTGAAGTAGTCCGCTACAAAAAATCCCGTCGGTCAAAAGGCTTCGGATACGTAAAAATGGGTAACCCGGATCAGGCTCAAGCAGCGATGGCAGCACTCAATGATCAGGATTATCGAGGTCGCCGTTTGTTTCTTCAACCGGCAAAGTCCGATGATCCACCTGCAGAAGCTATGCAGGAGCATAGTCAATCTGAAGCTTCCTTGGAAAATGCGGGAACAGTCGTAACTCAGGAATTTCAGGAGGCTCAAGAATCACAAAACTCACAGGAAATGCAAGTAGCCCAGCAAGCTCAGCAGGAATACAACCAGCAGCAGGAATATTCACAGGAGCAGCCACAATCTGAACCTATACAGGAGTTACAGTCAGAGCCTGTTGTTGAATCAGTTCCTGATCACATTGACGAAACTTACGTTCAACCATCTCAGGTAAACGTACAGCCGGAAGCAGATCAGCCATCTCAAGAACAACCGCAAAACCTTACTCCCCACGAGGGCTTGAGTAAATCCGGAACAATCTTCTCAAATGGAGGAAGGTCTAGTAATAACTAAGGTATCTGTTCTTTAATTCTGCGAACGTGCCGTTTTCTATAGAAGTACGTATTTCTTTCATTAATTCGGTAAAAAAGAAAATATTGTGAAGAGTGGCAAATGCGATGGCTCGCGGATCGTGTACCTGGAACCATTGGGCCAGTTGCAGGTAGGTAACATTGTGTTCTAATGTCGGTGAACCGGGTCGGCTGTCAATAACCTCTTCTGTGGCTCGAGTGATGCGCAAATGATGCCTTCCGTGTACTGTGTACAATACTTTGTGCCGTGCTTCGCGGGTAGGAATTACACAATCGAACAAGTCTATACCCCGCTCAACTCCTTCAAAAATATCACGTACGTTTCCAATCCCCAGGAGATGTCGAGGTCGGGCATCTGGTAACAGGGGAAGCGTCCATTCAAGAATATGATGCATGTCTTCTTTCGTTTTACCCAATGAGCCTCCAATACCGTATCCGGGAACATTGAGTTGGGCCAGGTGCCTTGCTGAATACTCGCGTAAGTCCTGGTAAGCACCTCCCTGAACAATGGGGAATAACGCTTGTTTGTCCGTGAATGCAGCGTGGGCCTTTAGACAACGATCGAGCCAGCGGTGAGTACGCTCAAGTGAGTTGGCCGTATATTCTTTCGAATTTAGTGACGAAGTACATTCATCAAACGCAAACATTATATCGGCTCCTATTCGATGTTGGATGTCCATCGAGGACTCAGGGGTTAACGTAATGGGTTTCCCATCAAAGGTAAAAGTGACCCCTTCTTCGGTGATCGTTAATGGATTATCGGAATCGTCTTCCTTTAAATCTTTCTTATTAACTGAACTATTCTCTCCAACAAAGATATCTCCCAACTTGTTCACGTTATGCGTCTTACCAAAGCCGAGAGAAAATACTTGAAAGCCACCGCTGTCTGTAGCAAGAACTTTTTGGTAGTTCATATAGTTGTGTATACCACCCGTTGCTTCAATTTTGTTCAAAATATCTTTCACATAAATATGGAACGTATTTGCAATACTATATTCAATGGGAGTTGATGGTATTTGATCGGGTGTGAGTCCTTTCACAACTCCTTCAGTAGCTACAATAGCTAGCTCCGGCGTCGCGAGCTGACCATGCGGAGTGGTAAAAATTCCCGTTCTAGCACGGGAATCGGGGTCTTTTTTTGTAATTGAAAATTCAAACATATGGTGTAGTGTAACATAAACTGTGTTACACTTTCTGTTAATTGGATCGTTATAAAAGGAAATTCTATGGTAAAACACTTAGCCGTCGCTGGTACCTTTGATCATTTTCATAAAGGGCACCGCTATTTACTTGATCTTGCGCTGGAAAAAGCAGAAAAGGTTTCAATTGGGGTAACCAATGGTGAGATGACAAAAGGAAAGCAGCTCTCTTCAACCATTGAACCGCTTTCAATACGGATGCAGAATGTTCGCTCATTTGTAGATCAACGTAACGCGCTTAAAAGAGTCGAGTTTTTTGTACTTGAAGACATTTACGGCATTGCACGAGATGATAGGACGTTAGAAGCTGTATTGGTAACGCAGGCTACAGAGGCAAATGCACAAAAAGTAAACGAGGTTCGTAAGCAGTCAGAAATACCGGAGCTGGAAATTATTACAGCAGATCTGCTTGAAGGTGAAGATGAAGTGATAAGCTCAACTGCGATCCGTATGGGAAGGATAAACAGGGAGGGAATCTCCTATTTGTTGCCCTTTAAAAACTGTACCCTCTATACCGCTGGAGGAGAAGTCCGTGAGAAGCTCAAAAATCCTATCGGTAAAGTGCTACTCGGGCCTGATTCAAATTGGGAAAATGCTGGGAAAAAAGCTTTGGAGATTATTCACAACATTAAACCGCCTCTCGTAGTTACGGTGGGCGATATTGTCACCTACACCCTCCAAAAACTTGAATACGAACCTGATGTTAGTTTTGTTGACCAGAAAAGTAGGCGTCAAGTGGTTGATATTACTCACACAGCGGTTCACAAGTGGGGCCCGTTCGAAAATCGTGCGGGAACCATTGCGAGCTCAATTGCTCTTCAATATGTCGAAATAATACCGGACGTATTACGTACAAAAGACCATCATCAATTTGTTATTGAGGGCGAGGAGGATATGCTTGGACTGGTGGCTATCTTGCTTGCACCGCTGGAATCTGTAGTCTTGTACGGGCAGTTCGACCAGGGGATTGTGTTTGTGAAGGTAGACGAGAAAATAAAAGAACATTGCCTTTCGTTACTAGAAGGCTTTGAGTAGTTGTAAGAGTTCGAGAGTGGCTGCTACGGTACAGAGTACCGTAGCAGCAGTTGCAGTGAGGGTGTGAGCCCGTTAAGGACGGGCGGGCTCTGCCAGGGTTGGCTCAGTAGCAGGAGCGCTAAGAGGGCGAGCTCCCATTCGATAGGAGCCATTGAGACTATAACCCACTAGTTGCCCAGCAACAAAAAAATTGAATTCTCCGTTCCCATCGGGTTCAGCTGTAACAACCTTATCGCGATACAGGGGACAGTTATCTTGAAACCTGATCACCTGTATCTCTAGCGTTCCCGTTGTTGCCATATGCACTCCTATTGTCAGCTCCGTCCATGTTACCTCACTAACAGCTGTCGCAATTATAACAAGGAAAACCATCCCCAAAAAAGCGTTTATTTGATACAATTGACGCATGGCAAAAGCACCGAAGTATCAACCTAAAGAGTTCGAAAGCAAATGGGTTGACCAGTGGGAAAAAGAACAGGTTTATACAACTCCCGAAATACATGAAGGCGACAAAAAAGCATATATTCTTGATATGTTCCCTTATCCTTCAGGAGCTGGTCTTCATGTGGGTCACGTTGAGGGCTATACAGCCACCGATATCTATAGCCGCTACATGAGAATGAACGGAGTTAAGGTGCTTCATCCGATGGGATGGGATGCTTTTGGATTGCCAGCCGAAAATTATGCTGTAAAAACAGGAGTTCATCCCGCAAAAACGACGGACGAAGCAATTAAGACGTTTACGAAGCAAATTAAAGCAACAGGACTGTCCTATGACTGGTCCCGTGAATTGGGAACTCATCGTCCGGACTACTATAAGTGGACGCAGTGGTTGTTTTTACTTCTGTATAAAAAAGGACTGGCCTATCGCAAAGAAGCACTGGTGAACTGGGATCCAGTTGACCAGACCGTGCTCGCAAACGAGCAAGTGTTACCCGATGGTACCGCCGAACGCAGTGGAGCTGTTGTCGAGCAGCGCATGTTAACCCAGTGGTTCTTTAAGATCACCGACTATGCCGAGCGATTGCTGCAAGACCTGGATAAGCTAGACTGGCCGGAAAGCACCAAAGCTGGGCAGCGGAACTGGATTGGTAAGTCTGTTGGCATTAACATTACCTACCAAGTTGAAGGTATTGATGCTCCCATTACTGTGTTCACTACTCGTCCTGATACTAATTTTGGAGCTACATTTGTTGTGCTGGCCCCTGAGAGTGAATATGTGCGCCAGCATCTTACGAAATTTCCCCAGGAGCAAGAGGTGGAAAAGTACATCGAAGCCACAAAAAAGCGAACTGAGCGTGACCGTATTGTCGATAAAAGCAAAACAGGGGTGTTTACCGGGGTATACGCTATCAATAACTTAAACGGGAAAAAATTACCTGTGTATGTTGGCGATTTTGTACTTGCTACCGTTGGAACGGGTGCCTTGGTTGGTGTTCCTGGTCACGATATGCGCGACTTTGAATTTGCCCAGGCAATGGGATGCGAAATTATCCGCGTTGTTGTTGGGCCAGATAAAGATACCTCTCCGATTACAAAACCCGAGCAGGTACAGGAAGAAGCAGGAACGATGATTAATTCGAAATTCCTGGATGGTATGGAGATTATGGAGGCAAAGGAAAAAGTGATGGATTATCTGGAAGAAAAAGGCTGGGGAAGGCGGGTAACCAACTACCGTCTCCGTGACTGGCTCATTTCCCGCCAGCGATTCTGGGGAGCGCCGATTCCTGTCGTATACGATAAAGACGGGAAAGACAATCCCGTTGATGAGGCTGAACTTCCTGTGGTACTTCCCATGGATGTTGAGTTTAAGCCAACAGGAGTTTCACCGTTAAAGGACCATACAGGCTTCCAGGAAGTTTATACAGCAAAATACGGTGAAGGTGCCTATCGTGAACCTGACACAATGGATACGTTCGTAGATTCTTCATGGTATTTCTTGCGTTTTGCCGATGCCCATAATCCGAACGAGTTCGCCAATAAAGAAGCGATGAACAAATGGGGGCCAGTAGACTTGTATGTAGGCGGGGCAGAGCACACAGTGCTGCATTTGCTGTATGCCCGTTTCTTTACCAAAGTACTCTTTGATGAAGGCTATATAACCTTTGACGAGCCCTTTATGAAGCTCCGCCACCAGGGTACTATTCTGGGACCAGATCATCGCCGAATGAGTAAGCGATGGGGCAATGTAATCAACCCGCTCGAAGTATCGGAATTGTTTGGCGCCGATACCTTGCGCTTGTACGAAATGTTTATGGGGCCGTTCTCGGATATGAAGGCGTGGAATACCCAGAACATTCAGGGCGTGTACCGGTTTCTCACGAAAATCTGGAATGTTTTCCATAATGAACAGAACTTTTCCCAAGCTGGCAATGAAGAAGATAGCCATGTTGTCTCGGTTTTACACAAAACGATCAAGAAAGTAGGCAGCGATATCGAAGATATGAAGTTTAACACCGCCATATCGACAATGATGGAGTTTATGAATACGTGGGAAGGGAAAAAACTTTCCCGTGAAAATGCACAACTGTTCCTCCAGATACTGGCACCCTTTGCCCCTTTTATGACCGAAGAAATCTGGCGCGAATTGTTAGGCGAAAAAAATTCGATCCATAGATCGAATTGGCCTCAATTTGACGAAAGCAAAATCATAGCCGACTCTATTCAGGTTCCGGTTCAGGTAAACGGAAAAGTGCGCGGAAAGATTGAAGTGGAAAATGCCCAGGTAAGCCAGGAAGAAGTTGAAAAGCTAGCTCTCGCGGATGAAAAAATCAAGGGGTACGTTGAAGGCAAGGACTACAAGCTTATCTATGTCCCCGGTAAAATCGCAAACTTTATCATGAAGGGATAACAAGGTGAAAGTTGCATATATGCTGTCAAGTTGATACAATCAATACCTTGTGGAAGGGTCCATAGCTCAATTGGTAGAGCAGCAGCCTTTTAAGCTGTTGGTTCTGGGTTCGAGTCCCAGTGGACTCACCATTATATGAAACTTATACAGAATACTCTTCCCAATGGTCTTCCAGTGCAATTTGTGGAGACAGAAACATTCCCGAGCTTTACTGCGCTATTGCTTGTGAGAGCAGGCTCCCGCTACGAATCAGAAATCAATAACGGCATTGCCCACTTTTTTGAGCATATGGCCTTTAAGGGAAGCAAAAAATATCCCAATTCATTAACTATAGCTTCAACTATAGAAGGTCTGGGGGGTATTTTTAACGCCTATACCGATCGTGACCATACGGGCTATTGGATTAAGGCACCAACCGAGCATTATGAAACGGTAATGGATGTGTTAAGTGATATGTTGCTTGGATCGCTCCTTGACGCAGAAGAAATCGAGCGGGAGAAAGGCGTGATTCTGGAAGAAATGAACATGTATGAAGATTCCCCTGCACGAAAAGTCGGTGATGTACTCCAGGAACTAATGTACGGGGGTACGCCACTGGGACTTGATATTTTGGGTACAAAAGAATCAATAAAAGGTACCTCGAGGAAGACATTCCTCGATTACATGAACACCTGGTACAAGCCTTCAAATGCTGTGCTTACCATTGCAGGTGGTTTCAAAAATTCCCCATTTGCAGAATCCTACATGGACATTGCATCGCAAAAATTCGGAGCGTGGGAAAGGGGAGATGTGACACAATTGCAACCAGTCAAAATTAACCAAACTCATTCAGCCCAAAAAGTAAAAAGCAAGAAAACGGAGCAGGCGCATTTTACTTTGGGGTTCCGTTCGTTTCAAAACGACGATCCTCGAAGGTACGCCCTTGCCCTCCTTGCAACCATCTTAGGAGCGGGAATGTCTTCGCGGCTTTTCATCCAGGTTCGGGAACGGCGCGGACTCTGCTACTACATTTCAACGCATTGGGAATTTTATGACGAAACAGGCGACATTGTAACCCAAGCAGGAGTAACCAATAGCAAAGATAAAGTTATGGAGGCAGTCCAGGCTACCTTAAATGAATATACGGCAATGCGCAACGGAGAGTTTACCGATGAAGAACTTGTACGGGCAAAAGCTCTTATGAAAGGCCGCTTTGTTATGTCGATGGAGGACTCACATTCGATTGCTGAATATTATGGCATCCGCAAGCTCTTTGATATGGGTATGTTCTCACCAGAAGAGCTGCTGGCCAAGTACGAAGCGGTAACAAAAGAAGAGATTGTCGATGTTGCTCGATTTTGTTTTACGCCAGAAAAGATCAATTTTGCCGTAATCGGACCATTTAAAGACAGCGACTTCCAAATCGAATACAAACCGTAAGGTTGACCCTCTACACCCTACGCTTCGCTTCGTGTATCCACGCTCGTAAGCTGAATTTCCAATTCAGCAACAATCGATGTACAATGTAAATATGCTTGAAGGAATACTTCTTTTTATATTTGGCACCGCCATTGGATCCTTCTTAAATGTGCTTATCGACCGACTTTCACATGACGAGTCCATCCTGGGACGATCGCACTGTGATTACTGCAAAAAAACCCTGGAAGCGCGCGATCTGATTCCCGTTGTTTCCTTTCTTATTGCCAAAGCCCGCTGCCGCTACTGCAAAAAGAACCTTTCCTGGTATTACCCGTTTGTCGAGTTGCTTACAGGTATTGTTTTTGTTTTTGTCTGGTTCAACATGCCGTGGGAGTTTTTTCTGGCTGTGTATCCGAATTTAAACTCAGCTATTGACTCGATTGCGTTACTTCCTCTGTTTTTGATCAAGTTATGTACTCTGGGAGTTGTAAGCTGCATTATCGTAATGTTCTTTGCTGATCTTAAATACTTTATTATTCCCGATGGTGTGCAAATTGGATTTGCGTATTTTGCTCTCATATTGTTTTTTATCGGTGAAGTGGATTTACAGCAATTGGTGTACCGACTGGGCTGTGCAATTATTGTGATGCTTCCCATGCTTTGCATCTACCTATTTACCAAAGGTCGGGGACTAGGATTTGGCGATGTTAAGTTGGCGGCGAACATAGGGCTGTTTATGGGAATTGTGTACGCTTTTGCAGCCCTTTATATTTCGTTTATTCTTGGTGCAGTTATTGGTGTAGGCATGATTCTGCTGCGCAAAGGAAAGATGAAAACAAAAATCCCCTTTGGTCCGTTTATTTTACTTGGCGTGCTTGCAGTTATGTTTATGTTTCCTCAGGTAAAGCAGTTTGTCTATTTTTACTACGGTATCTAGCGTATTATAGTGTGTGTATCTTACAACGCTTACTTCACTTTTACCGTAAGTTTCGCTTCGGGGAAGATCCTGTTATATACTTCATACGTTCCTGGCTCCACAATAACCGTTTGAAGCCGTTCGCCAAAGGCGTATCCTCGTTTTGTATTTAACAGGGGATTTTTAGAGACAAGGTGCATTTGTTCGGTTTTACTGATGTTGGTGATAGCTACGTAGTTACCCCTGGTAATTGTTACTGAAGATGGGTTAAAAGCCTTTTTATCGTATCTCACATAGGTTATAAGATCGTTTTCCGGTTCTTCGGGGATTTCTTTCTTTTCTGTCGTAACCGTTGTGGTAAAGGGAACTTCAATAACTTCCGATTTTCCATCCACAAACACATAAGGAAAAAAGAGGGCATGTACTAAAAATCCAGCTGCAAAAACAACAGTAAAGTAGATAGCTTGTTTCATCTTTCCCTTCATACTTATTTACCAAACATGATTTTCATCGCTTTCTTTAACCGCTTTTTAAACTTAAACATAAGCCATAGCACAAAGAGCAGTCCAAGTGCGACTTTCCATGGGAACACGATAAAAGAAGTTTGCGCGGTAAGGGCTTCATTTGTGTTATTGCCGTAGTACATAATAGCCGTTGCGGTGTATCTGCCAATTAGAAATTTCTTGTCAAGCTGGGCGTTAATAACACGGGTGGCATTGGGGAGGATATTGCTTCCGGGAACGGCTACATCGGTTACCCGCTGTCCAAACATATCGCTGATATTTATGAGCCCGTATGGTTTGGTATGAACGTTCCCTGTATTCATAAACTTTACTTCAAAAGGAATCGGGCCGTATTCAAAAAAAGGCTTTGTGGAGATACTGCTTAGTTCCACTTTTTCAAGCACATCACCGTTTACCCGAAGTAAGAACAGAGAAGCAACTTCCTGGGCTACGGATGCTTCACCCGGTTTATCGGTTTTACCTGGAACAATACTGAATACAAATGAACCATAATGGCCGCCAGCTGCAGAGCGAGGCACCGAGATAGTTGCCGTAACATCCTGCTCCTCTCCGGGTTCCAGTTCAAATGAATTGGGTTGCACTTTGGTCCAGTTAGAAGCAGAGTAGGGACTCTCCGAGTCCAATGCCACTTGTCCTTCTTCACCGGTGGCGGTGAAATCTTCGATTCGCACCTCAATAGGAAAGGTCTTATTACTCATGTTACGAACTGTAGCCACGGCTCGAATAGTTTGGCCTGGATCGGCAGAAAGGTCTTGAGAAGGCGGAGACACCTCGAGGGTTTGTCCGGAAAATACACTTTGCGCATCAATTGCTACCGAAGCAATTATGAGCGTTAGCACCAGAAAGGCAAGTGAAAGCAGAGCAATTTTGCTTTTACGCAGATAAGACGAAATAAAAGCTGGCTGATTGCTTTCCTTCATAGATACGAATAGTATACGTTAATAAGTAGGAGTTGCAACTAAGATTACTGTTCCTGCATAGGTCCCAAACGGTTGCAGGGAGTTAATTTCAGTTTGCCATCCAACACGGGTGGTTTCTGTAGTCACAGCTGTTGCACTGTAAGCGACTTCCAGGGGTGAAGTGGTTGTACCTGCCCATTTATTTCCTCCCGAAGAAGTAAAGCGGGATGCAGTTCCTGTACCTAGTGATGAATCGTTGGTGGTGTATCCAAAGAAACCGGTGTTTACATTTGAAGAAGTACCTGCTGGCGATGACCAGGTTGTTGGTGAGGCGTTGGTACCAGTGAACTCATCAATATTGTTGGAGCCGCTTTGCAGTACGGGATTAGTAAGGCCTTTTACTGTGATTGTGTAACCGTTATTTGCATTTGTTACAACAGTTAAATCATGTGCTGCAATCTGTGGGTCAGCTGTATTGAGCGTTCCAAATGGAATTGTGTTTGCTGTTGTTGTAACGTCAGTTGTTGCTCCGTTTACTGTTCCGCCTGAATTAACTGCCGCAACTGTAAAGGTGAATGTGGAATCAACTGTTGCCGATACTGCAATTGAGGTTGTTGTAAGAATTGCAGCTGCAGCAGTTCCGGAATCAATAACTGTTGAACCGGTATCCGAGTAGGTTGTGATGCGTGCAAAAAATGAAGTGTTTGTAGTAGATGGATTGGTAATGCCTGTATATGACATAGTTACAGCTTGTGTTGACTGGGTTGAAGGTGTCGTCACAACAGCAGTTAAGGTTCCGTTTGAATTAAGCGTATCGGTTCTGCCCGTACCTGCTAGGTTATCAGAAGCGCGTGTGGCACCAGTTGTTGTAATTCCAGTTGGTGTGGAACAAGCACCTGATGGTGTAGTACAAAGCTGAATTGTTACCTGCTTAATAGATGTTGTTACAGTGGTGGTAAACGCAAAATCATAGGTTACAGAGGTGGCTTCTGCACGAGAATCTGAGATCGTTAATTTTGAGCTGGTAAGCGATCCAGCCATTACCTGACCTATTAAGCTTTTTGCAACTGGAGTCATAAATGCCATAAGAATAATTAAGACTAAAGAAACAGCTAGCCTTAATTTTTTACTTTCCGGAAGACTCATGTATTAATAGTAGATTGCCCTATTCTAAAATGCAATAGCGAGAATTACTGATCTTTTTTTAGAAGGATTTTTATTGCTTGGACAATCCTTTTTCTCCGAATTACTACAAATAGAACAATCGTGATAAATAGAATAGAAGCAAAAACTAATGTATACGGGAAAACAATAAAGAAATCTTCATAAAAAATCTGATTTCCGTTTCCTGTAGAAACTCTCATACTTGTTTTGTAATAACCTGGAACAAGATCAGTTAAGGCATGGCTTACTTCCCAGCGACGACCTTTTCCAGGAAAAAGAACTTTTTCTTCGTAGGGAAGTTCAATGCTTTCACCGAAGACCGGTTTTACGATAAGCACCGGTTTTACTGAATAATGATGCAGTCCGCTGTTGGTAATTCTCATTTTTGTTGAGAGATTGGCAGTGTCGAGTATTCTTTTGGTAAAACTGAACGATTCTATTTGGGTATTGTTTTGTGCAGTGTCAATTACTCCTATATTTGCAAGAAGGGGAATGCCGATACGCGCGGTAACTGTAGAAGCCGTCTTTTTTTGAGTAAAAACAGGGTCAAGGAAAAGAAACGCATAATAGCCACCCAGTTGAACTTGGTTTGGAATTTTTACTGTTACGGTAACTTCCTGTGTGCCTTTTGCCGGAATAAGCAATTCTTGAGGAGAAACGGAAGTCCAGTCTACAAGAGGTGATCTTTTCAGTGCTATAAAATCAAACTCTCCATCATCGTCGGTAGATAATGAATCAAGAGAAGCCCGTAAAGGAACAGGGACATTTTGAAGGTTTTTAATGGTAATTGTGTAGATATATGTTTTTCCGGGAGAGAGTGTGATGTTCAATAAGACAGGCGATACACTTAACTGGCTTTCGGAAGCTTGGGCAAGTGAGGTAAACGGGAAAAGCAGGCAAATTGAGAAAATGAGAAAAAGCTTTTTCATATTTAAAATGTTGGTACTACAACATAAATAATAGTTGTCTGATATGTACCTGCTTTTGTAGCGGCATCAGCTGTTACGCGATAAGAAACGGTGAATTGTTCGTTTGAAATACTGGAAGTAACAGGCCCGGCGTGGTCGGCAACAGGGTCACCGGGAGCAGTGTTGCCAAATCCTGCGTATTTTGCTCCGCCCGATGTAAAACGGTTTGCGGTGCCACCGGTTAGCGATGCATCATCTGTTGTATACCCAAAGCCGGTACCAGACCAGGTTGTAGGAGCGGAGTTTGGACTTCCATAGTGTGCTATTGTATTCCCGTTGGAAGTTAATGCGTTGGTTGTTCTCCCGTAGACGATATATCCGTTGTATGCGTTGGTTGATGTAGTAAGCGTAGTGGATTTAGATGAGTCTGTGTAGCTATTACCTGAATTCAAGTTATTAAACGCGACTGTGTTTGAGCTTACGCTAAAAGTCAACGAAGCAACGTCGGTAGTGGCCGTAGCTTCAGGTCCCCATCCAGATTCTGTATAATTTCCCTGGCGTGCCTTTACTTTTATTTTGTATTGGGTATTTGGTTGTAACCCTGTTACATATTCGCCTGTGCCGCTACCCCAGTTGGCGTATGTTTGCCAATCTTCAGCTCCAAGAGTGTTCCCAATTGTATTGTCATTCTGAATATAACGGGTTGTTACAAAGTTGTCGGTACTTATCGCAATTGCAAATTCAGCATCGGTAGGATTTCCTCCGTTATCAAGTATAAATTGGAGTCGATCGTAATTATTCCCGGGATTTGTAAAAGAAGGTGCAGGTGGAACATTTGCCATGTGGGTAAAAATAAGACCGCTTCCCACAGTAAAATCGTCGTTGGAAGCATTTGCTCCATTTACTTCGCCCACAATACCATTTAGCGAATAGTCATCGTTACTTGAAGCATCAGTTCCGCCATTGCCGAAACCATATTCAATCAGTTCATAACTTGAATTACTGGGGCCGGCAAATACAGGGAAAGTAATAAAAAACAGAAGAATAACACTGGCAGCAATTCCTTTCTTTGACATAGAGAAATTGTAATACAAGTGGAGGTCTATTATATAGCCTTACACTTTTGTGTATGTTACTGCCCGCCCTTTTCCTTCAGAATAAATTAATCCATGTTGAACTAACTGCGCAAGATCTCGCGAGGCAGTAATGGGTGACACTTTAAACATCCTCTGGACAAGGCGGTTCGTGATTGTCGTTTGTGGGGTAGAAAGATAGGAAAGAATATCCTTTTGTCGATCTGATAATTTGAAGGTTTTTTCTATGGTTTGGTCTTTTTCCCGTAAGCTGATTCTGTTGATAGTTTCTTCCAATTCAAGAGTATAGGCATTGGTTACGTATTCTATCCAAGGCGTTATATTTTTGGATTCTATTGATTTCGAGAGCAGTTCCTTAAAGTATGCTCTTTCGATATGGAAGTGATGTTCCACTAGTACCATCCCACGCAAGTCCCACCCATTTTTATAGAGCATTAGCATATGAATAAGATGTGAAAATGGTCTATTTTTTTCATCAGTATTTTGATACTGATACACGCTCACTTGGGCAAGTATTGCTTGCACAATCGGATGCTCATTCCCTTTCTGGATAAACAATAGAATGTCTGAAATCTTGTGTTCCGGGATCGCCATCTTTTTTTCCCAGATTTTTTTGTAGAGTTCTGAAAGGGTGTAACTGTCAACATAGGCCCCGTTTACATACCACTCTCTGTCAATATAATCCTGCGCTTCCTTAAAACGAATAATCTCATCCTGTTGCACACTTCGATTCTTTAATATCGTGTTTGCCACAGTACCGGTAACTTTGTTCTTTTGTATGGCAAGATCGTAAAGTGAAAGTGAATAGAAAACATGCATAACTTTGCTCTCCCAACGCATTGCTCGTTCATCTTCCCGCGACATAATAAGCGAGAGTAGTTGAGTTCGCAATAACTCAATCCTTTGTATGTTTTCTATAACCAGTGGCGATTTGGCATAACTAAAAAGGTCCATACTGCTTACAATAAACTTATCATAATCACATCAATTTCGCAAGTATTTCTCTACCAAACAACCTCCGATTCGAAAGTAAAAAATACACTTTTTTCAGTTGTTTACGCTTTCTATTGACAAGTGAAAATTCCTACTGATATGATGAATCTACCTTAATGAGGTATTCAAAATAAGCTGTTATGAGGCCTCAAAATAAAAACAACTTAACAAAATTAATCACGTCAGTAATAGTGCTGATAGTTGTTTTATATGGGTTAAATTCTTCATCAAAAGTATATGCTACAGCGGGGGTGTACGAAAAAATAAATTTTCAAGGTAAACTTGTTGATTCTAACGGGGTGAATGTAACGGACGGAAGTTATACAGTTGATTTTACTTTGTATGATGCAGCGAATGCAGGTACGGACGTGTGGACAGAAGAGCAAACAGTTACAGTTGCAGATGGAATCTTTCGAGTTACATTAGGTACGGTCACGCCATTTGGATCCACTGTCTTTGATAACGACAATTTGTTTTTAGGAATCAGCATCAATTCAGGAACAGAACTCTCACCGCGAATTCGCTTTACTGCTGCTCCCTATGCCATGAATGCTAAGAAAGTAAATGGCTTGAACGTGACAAATACAAATGGAACTTTGACAATTCCAAATGGAACAACAATTGCATTTTCGGGTGCGAATAACCTCACGTTCACAACTTCTTCCGCAACAAATGTAACATTGCCAACAACGGGGACATTAGCAACATTGGCAGAGTCCGAGATTTTTACCAATAAAACTATAGGTAGTACCGGATTAACCTTTTCCGGGGCTACAACTGATATAACAACCCCCAGTGGGGAGCATTTAGCGCTTGTTCCAGGAGGGACAGGAAACGTAGGGATCGGCATTACGAGTCCCGGTGTAAAACTCGAAGTTGCAGGAGATATGCAGCTTCGCGGACAAGGAGATTTGCGTTTAGCGGACTCAGATTCAGATGCGTATGCAGGTTTTCAGGCACCGGTTACGGTAAGCTCCAGTTACGTTCTTACCCTGCCAGACGCGCTTCCTGGTGGGTCCAGTTACGCGCTTACCAGTAACTCCGCAGGTACTTTAACTTGGACAGATATTAGCGGATCGACTGGGGATATAAC
>CAYOVA010000002.1:0-67860 GCA_964407325.1 uncultured Gammaproteobacteria bacterium
AGCTGGCGGATTCTTTGCAAGTATTGCCCCGATTTATCGCGAAAGGCGACCCCAACCATACACCCGGTAACAATAATCTTGAAAAGTTCCTTTTTCTCCCGTTTGGCAGCTTTGATTTTTGCCAGATTGTGAACTAGTCCAAACACGCGATGTTCTGGCGCTTCGCGGACCATGCAGGTATTGATAACAACATAGTTGGCATCATCATATCCCGTGGCCTCCTGCATCCCTCGACCCTGAAAAGCAGCCGCTACGCGCTCGGAATCTGCCACATTCTGCTGGCATCCAAATGTTTTAATAAAATATTTCATAAGCGTTACTATTATAACAGTCTGTTAGATCGCTTTTTTGACCCGGTCAATAATTATCATGAAGACAACTAGAAGGATGGCAATACTAATAAAAGCGATGGTTTTTTCATACCCGGTTAAGAACAAGCTGGTAATACCCAGGAACAGGGAAATAATCCAGTAAAAAACAGCGATACGTCTTTTTCCCCAGCCGATTTCAAGCAAGCGATGGTGAAAATGGCCCCAGTCTGCTTGAAAGGGAGATTTTTTTTGCCTGATTCTTCTAATTATTACATAAATTGCATCAATTGTAGGAATTGCGAGGATAAGAATAGCTGTTCCCACCTTTCCAAATGAAAGAATAGATAAGATACCTAATAAAAATCCTGCAAGTGCTCCTCCTCCATACCCTGGCATAATCTTTTGGGGATAAAAGTTATGGGGCAGGAATCCCAGGAACGCTCCGGAAACGATAAACGATAGCAAAGTCACTGTTTGCGCTGATATATCATGCGAAGTAAATCTCTGTGACAACAAACCGAGAAATAGGGCAGTTATTGAAACAAATCCAGGCAGCTGTCCATCCACACCTTTACTCCAGTTCACCATATTCATAACCCAGGTAAGCCAGATAATTGCCAAAAGATTCGAGAATACAAGAACAGTATGCTCACCGAAAAAATCAAATTCCCAAACAACCTGGTCCAGTCGAATTACCCCGCCAAAGGGATTGGAAATATAAGGGATACCTAAACTAAAGCTTACAACAATAAGAGAAATCAGAATATTGGCAACGAACCTAAAATAAGGCGAAATATCATAGTAGTCATCAGCTAAACCGAGAAGCAGTAATAGGAAGGTACTCACTAGTATCCCAATTATTATCTTGTTGAGGGGGAGAAAGATTACCGCGCAAAGAAGCAGTGCGCAATATACCGGTACTCCCCCAGCGCGAGGAATTATCCCTATATGGGTATGTGCGGGATGTTTTCGCTTCTTAATGTCTGTTACTAAATGCATCTTTTTTGCGAGATGTATTGTAGGAAAAGTAAGGATATAGGAAATTGCGGCACTGAGTAAAAGGATCCAGAAAGGATTCATATAACAAGAAGGATAATTTTTAAGTAAACAATGGTAAAGCTGATAACCAGGAAGGTATTACACGTGTTAAATAGTTTATACAAAAAGGATTCTTTTGCAAGAAACCGGTTGCGTATCCAATTATTAAGAAAGAAGAACAAATGCATAAACAGGGGAATAATAGCAATAAACCAGATATCAGCTAATTGTTCTTCACCCCAGGTATGGGTGTAAAACAAAGGAATCTGCGGAGGAAGTCGTGAGTAACTTAATGCTGTAGCCGCAATCATAATGACATCAGCTATAAGCAGGCTGTAAATCATAAATATATTATACGTGAATAGGCTGTGATGTCATAATCCTCCTTAATAGGTCATTTTTACAGGGTGTTTCTTGCATAATTCAAGAATTCTTTTTTTCATGGCTTTGATAACAGGAGTCTTGTTTATTATTTGTGCCCTTAGTTCCCTATCTTTTTCCTGATCATCTTTTATTTTCATTTTCATCTTGGTTTCAAGAATGGCATTTGCAATTTCATTCATACAGTAAGCAATCACTTCCATATCTTTTTCTTTTAATCCACGGCTGGTAATACCCGGTGTTCCTAATCGAATACCTGATGGATAGAAGGGTGGATTAGGATCATGAGGGACACCGTTCCTGTTAAACACAATATTGGCAGCATCACAGGCCTCTGCAAAGGTATTTCCAAGAAGTTTTTTGTTGCGAATATCGATAAGCAACAGGTGAGAATCAGTTCCACCTGAAACAAGGTCGAAATTATACTTCAGCAATGCTTTTGATAAAGCTTGGGCGTTTTTCAAAATCTGTTCACAATATTTTTTGAATTTTGGTGAGGATGCTTCTTTTAATGCGACACCAATACCAGCAATATTATTATTATGAGGACCTCCCTGAATGCCGGGAATAATTGCAGAGTTTATCTTTTTGCCCAAATCTGGCTCTTTTTTTAAGCCTTTCTCAGTCACCATAATCATTGCTCCACGAGCACCTCTTAAAGTTTTATGGGTGGTTGTAGTTACAATGTCTACATATTGAACCGGTGAAGGATAGACACCTGTAACAACAAGACCGGCAATATGTGAGATATCTGCCATTAGGAATGCACCAGTTACTTTTGCAATATCAGCAAACTTTTTCCAATCAATTAAGCGGGCATAAGCAGTGGTTCCGCACACAATAAGTTTCGGTTTTGTTTTTTTTGCTAGCTTCAGTATCTCTTCATAATCCATATAGCCATCTTCTTTTACTTCATACTGCACCGAATTAAAGTAAATACTACTCGCATTCATTTTTGCACCATGTGTAAGATGTCCTCCACTGGCAAGAGATAATCCCATAAGTGTTTCTCCTGGTTTAAGAAGCGCTGTATACACTGCAAAATTAGCTGGTGAACCCGATAATGGCTGCACATTTACAAATGGAACACCAAAAAGCTTTTGCGCACGTTCAATTACGAGCTTTTCAATTTCATCAATAATATGATTTCCCTGATAATATCTTTTACCCGAATACCCTTCGGAGTATTTATTCCCAAGAACAGATCCTACAGCTTCCTCAACTGCGCGAGAAACAAGGTTCTCTGATGGGATCATCATTAAAGTTTCCTGCTGTCTTTTTTCTTCAGCTTTAATAAGTTTGTACATTTGTGGATCTGTTTGTTTAAGGTATTTCATGCCCATCAATGTAACAAGAACAATTACAAAAATCAACAAGTATTACTGTAGTACAATATAACGCGATGGATTACCAGAATAGATTGCGCTATATTAACAGCTTTATCCCAAAAACCAACCTGAAAAAGTTTCCGGGCGAGTATGGTCTAAAGCGGGTAAAACTGATGTTGGAAAAGGTAGGTAATCCCCAGGAAAAAGTAAAAGTAATTCATATCGCCGGAACCTCTGGGAAGGGTTCAACTTCGACTATTCTCGCAGCCCTATTGCAAGCTCATGGATTTAGGGTGGGCTTACATGTCAAACCGCATCTGTACGACATGAGGGAACGGTTTCAGATCAATAATATGCTTATTACCGAAGATGAGTTTGTTACCTATGCTGATACCTTCTTTGGTTTTATGGATGAAGTAAACGCTGCAGGATATGGCCAAATGACCTATTACGAAGTCGTAATTTCCTTTGCCTATTATGTGTTTTTCCAAAAACAGGTCGATTATGCGGTTGTGGAAACAGGATTGGGAGGAACATATGACGGATCTAACGTAGTTTCAAACCCTGCCAAAGTCTCTGTTCTCACTTCAATTGGCTTTGACCATATGGAAGTATTAGGCAATACCATAGAAGAAATTGCATCTCAAAAGGCGGGAATAATTCAAAAGGGGAATGTTGTTTTTTCACTGTACCAAAGTGAGGTTATAAATGCGGTTATTGAAAATTGTACCAAAAATGTAAAGGCTCAGCTTTATTTTGTAAAAGAGGGAAAAGATTTTTCCAAAGAACCCTTTTCGTTTACTCACAATAAAGGTAAACTGCAGGATCTTCGTTTAAACCTCTTGGGAGATTTTCAACGAATAAATGCTGCTATGGCGTTAAAAACACTATGGTACCTAGCGGAAAGAGATAGTTTCTCGCTATCAGAAGAAAAAATCCGGGATGTATTTGCTTCAATTTCCATTCCCGGGCGTTTTGACAGAATCACCTATAAGGGGAAAACGATTATTCTGGATGGTGCACATAATGTGCAGAAAATGGAGGCTTTTCTAGAAGGTCTCCAAAGCGAGTACGGCCAGAGGAAGTTTCATTTTTTGGTGAGTTTTAAAGAAGGAAAAGAGATAAGAGAAATGGTAAAACGTATTGTTCCTGTAGCTCAATCCATTACTCTCACCAATTTTTTTGATGATACGATTGATTTTATCAGTAGATCTATTGATCCGTCTCAATTAGCCGACATTGTACGAAGTGAAGGTTTGCAAGACGTAACCGTTGTAGATAACTCTGAACAGAACATGGAAAAAATAATTGAAGAAACCAAAGATATCCTTGTAATAACGGGTTCGTTCTACTTGCTTAGTGATATTTATAAATTACTTCGTCGAATACAGGCCGGTAAAGTCTGATTCAATACGGAATTCTTTTTTGCCTGAATGTTCGATTACGTACGCTTTCGCGGGAAATGCAGGAACATTTTCTCTAATAACTGAAGGTGGAATAATTACTTTTCCGACATACACGGGAATATCTTCATAAGTCATACCGTAAATAAATGAGCGGTCCTTCCCAAAATAGTACATTCCATCAAGAAGATCTAATTCGCTGGTAAAGTAAACAACATCGACTGGCTTCATAACAGGGAGTAATTGCTGTGACAACTCGCGCATTTTTCCCCGCTGTCTGTATTCAAGCTGGAGCATATTAAACTGGAAAAGGAAAAAGATAAACATGCCGATAAATGCAAATTTCAGCAAACGCGGCATGGCAGAAATTGATACGATCAGACATAAACTCAGCATTGCCGAGGCAGTAATCAGATAGCGTGGTAAAAACAACGGTTTGAAATACTCGGATGCAAGAAGAACTGCGAAAACCGGCACGACAAAGGAGATAAAAAAAAGCAAATGAGGTTTTGGCAGCGTATCTTTTTTCCAGGAAAAAAATACTCCGATAAACATAGTTAACCAGGCAAAAATGGAAAAGTTTTTTAGGATGCTTGCTAGTGCCTTGTTCCATTCAACTGGCGCATAATAGTCCTTATCCATCCCGGAAAACAGGTAAGCGGGAATCAGTTTGTTTTCCTCATCTTTTAGCTGCTCAATCCAGAATTCTCCAGAAACACTGGAGTTTTGGGATAAAAAGTATACAAGCCACGGAATAAACAGAAGCCCTGATACTACCTGTAAACGAAGAAATTGATTTTTAAGAAACTGTTTTTCGTTTCTCCATTCCACAAGCACAAGATACAAAAATTGGCTTGCCACCACAAGCATCATAAAAAAATGCGTATACAGTCCCAACAGCACCACCAACAAATAGTACTTTGATTCATTTTTTAGCAGAAAATAGGTTGATGCAAGGGCAAAAAACAAAAGCATGGTATACATCCTCGCTTCGAAGGCATAATAAACGAGCAACGGGTTAAAAGCAAATATCGTAGTATAAATTGCAGACTGGAAATGAGATTTTTTAAAAACGAGTTTAAAAACTTCATACACGCAAAATACGGACAGAACGAAAAAAATCACGGAAATGCTGCGAATGGATACTTCTGATTGTCCAAAAATGCCCATCCAAAAATACAAGAGAATGTAGTAGAGAGGAGGATTAAAATCATGCACTGTGGTTGTGACGATCCCTGCTATTCCCCGCTCTGCCAGGAATACTGAAAATGCTTCATCTCGCCATAACCCTTCTGTAAAAAAACGAAGTGGTGTTTGTGTAAACAGATAGTCGAACATACCTTATACCTTTTCTGTAACTTTGTATGTAATTTTCTTTCCAATTAACAATCGTGTATGTGCTTCAAGGGCGGGAAGAGATGACAGTATAAAGGAAACTACCGGTAGAAGGTACCACTGGACAAACAAGAGCGGTAAGAAAAGCACTTTGTTTTTGATTTTGAGTCGGTTGCGTACATTAAAGTCAAGCCAGATGTAAACGATAAGCAAGGCGGTTGAGAATGTCAGAATAAGACCGGCTAATTCCGGAAGCAAGTAACCAAGGACTGTTCTTTTAAAAGCAGGGTTGATAAGGGGTGGTATCGAGGCGCTTACGGTAAGAATAAAGAATGATGTCGGCCACAACAGATGGGTTTCTGCCAGATATAACAGTTTTTTTATTTTTGCCCACGGATGGATATGGGGAGTCTTAAAAAAGTTTTTCCAGTTGTAGGCCACATCGGTAACACCCCATGCCCAACGTTTTTCCTGATCATAACGGCTAAAGAACGTTTTCATAAAACTGCCCGAATAGACCGCATCACCGTTTACGATCGTATACAGCGGTATTGTTTTGAGTCGTTCCCCAAAAACGAAGAAAGCCTGGAAATACACATGCCAGTCTTCAGGAATAATATCAACATCCCAGTATCCGATTTTTTTGATTAATGCGAAGTTGGTTGAATACGTAGAGATTTGGATTAATTTATCCCCTTCGTTGAGAAACGCAAGACGGAGCAAGGAAGATAATGTTGCTTGCAAACGCACGAAAAAAGGCAAATCCCAAAAGTTGTTGTAAAGCAGCACAGGTGCCCAGTAAAAATGGTGTAATCGGTCGTCATCAGTCATAAAAGCATAGGTAAGATAGGAGAAGAAGTTTGCTGGCATAAAACTGTCAGCATCACATATCGTGATAAGACAGTCTTCATCCTGATAGCCTTTTTCTTTAATATACTCTGCCAGTTCTTTTGCTGCAAACGTCTGATTGCTTGCTTTTCCAGGGACTTCACCTTCAACAAGCACATGATAGGATGCCAGTATGTCTTTAAAGTGTTTTTTGTAGTGTTTACGGAAGTAAGCTTCCTTTTCTTTTGCTTCTTCTTCGCGCTTTTCAAAGGCAAATACCAAATGAAGATTCTTAAATGGATGGTCATTTGCCACTATGCTTTTTATGGTAGCTTCAAGCTTGTAAACAGGTTCTTTGTAATTGGGAATAACAATAAAGTGTTGGATTCGCTCTGCTTCATGGATCTTCTGCACCTTTTTTGCAAAGTTTATACGGCTCGCCTGCTGGATTTTTTGGTAGGAAATAGTTGCATTAAAGCAAGTAGTAAGCGACTTGTAGAGAAAGTAAATTTCGAACGCAATAATGAAATAGGCAACTACAGCCGGGTGAAAAGGAGACAGCCAAATGGGTAGGGTAATGATAATCCAGGTCAATAACGGGATGATGTAATCACCCAACTGGTCTGTCACGAAATGGTGGACACGTTGCTTCATAAGGTATTAAATAAAGGATACATTATACTTCATCAGACATAAAGCGCCGAAGTTTGCAGTACTCGCATGTCTTGTCATCACACTCCTTATCCCAAAACACAAGTGTGAGCATGTCGTTATGAAAGAGATCTATCTCCTGTTTTAGCTTGTTAGTATTTTCTTCTGTAATCTCAAAATATTCACTTTTATAGGTATTACTTTCGGTTGGCTCAACAAAATCGATAACTCCGCCTTCCATGGCATACAGTCCGTTTCGGTAGGAATCCAGGAGCAGTTTGTAAAAAACTAACTGTCGCTTGTATTCCCCATTCGATTTCCCGCTTTTTCCTTCGATAAAGTTGCGGCTTTTAGGTTTACCGGTTTTGAAGTCATACACCACAACGTCGTTTTCGGCTGTATTGATTTGCAGCATGTCGATTTTTCCGCTGAGGAACAAATCGTCCTTATAATGAATTCCCGGAATAGTCACCTCACTTTCCATTTTTTCAGGCCAGGTTTGAATCCGTTCCTGGTAGTATCCGGTGAGTGCGGTAACTCCCCGTTCTTTCCACAAGTCTAGCTCTTCAGCAAGCAGCGGTTGCTCTTCTATAGCATCCTGAAAGGCATGAATAAGTACCTCAAATGAATCAATACCCTTCTTCCGTTGGTTAATATACCGGTTTAAAGCCACATGAATTGCAGTTCCAAATAATTGTGCCACTGATTTTTCCTCCGGAATCTGGATAAGGTTGCGGAAAAAATACTTCCACGGACATTCCAGGTAATTATTGAGAGCAGTTACAGAAAGTCCCAGCCGCTTCAGTCGCTCAAGAAAGAACGGTTTGCTGGCAAAAAATGCTTCTTTTGTAGAGATTTTTCTGGGTGTTGCAAATATCTGTACTTTGTTGTTTTCAAATTCGTGTGCAAATGTAACGGTATCTGCAGACTGGATAAAATCGGAGTGAATTTCAGAGATAAATAGGCACGGTACCTGTTCCTTTCCTTCAAGTCCATGCTTTGCGTAGGTAATGGTAATACCATGACGTGCTCGGGTGAGCGCCACATAGAAGAGGCGGCGTTCGTCTTCAATTTCCGCATTTTGTTCTTCCGGCGTGCGGCTAATGCCCAGGTAATTCCATGGTATTGCAAACTGTTTTGCTTTTGCTCTGGAACTTCCCCAATGCCCATCGTACGCATTCAAAATAAACACATAGTCAAACTCTCGTCCTTTTGCTTTATGTGCCGTAATAAGCTGAACTGCCTCCTGCGAACCGGTTATGTGCTTAGACTTTAAGGTAAGGTGGTGGGTTTTTAGCAGGGCAATGTACTCAAGAAATTCCTTAAGTGAATAATCGGAGCGCTCGTATACGTGAATGCGGATTTCCTGAAACAAGCGGGTAAGTTTGTCGATTATGTCGAATTTGTGGGTATGCTTCATGGTGTACCTGATAAAGCCCGATTCATTGATGATGCGAACCAGGGTGTCATCCAGTCGGTTATTTTCCGAATATACCTTCCATTGTTGTAGCATTTTAAAGAACTGTTCCATCGATTCCGGTTCTTTTAATGCAAGTGAAGGGTAGCTGGCAAGGTTTTCCAGTGTTTCCCATATCGTTTGTCGATTATCCCTGGCAAAGGCGATGACTCGGAAGGTATCAATTGGATACAAGTCGAGAAAATCGAGATGCATCGCTTTAGCCATGATCTCATCAACCGGTAACTGTGCCACTGCTTGGAGCAGAATAAGCAGTTTTTCGATTTGCAGATCTTCAAGGATGTTCTGGTCACTGTCGATTACAAAAGGAACATTTTCCTGTTCAAGAGAGTGGGCAAGTTCAAACAAATCTTTATTGGTACGGCAAATAGCAGCAATTTCTTTGGGTGATACTCCCGATTTGATTTTTTCTTGTATCTCGTGTACCACATAGGCGTATTCCGCAAAATAATTATCCAGTTCTGCTACCAGAACCGGTTTATTTTCCCGTTTGGAACGTGCTTCAAGTTTATTAGCCAATGAAGGGAGTTCGATAGCTGAATGGGCAATCAGCGTATGAGTGGCGTCAAGAATTGTTTGGGAGGAGCGATAATTTTCCTGAAGATTGATTAAGACAGCTGAAGGATAGCGTTCTTTGAAGTATAGAAAATTTTCAAGGCTTGCGCCCTGAAAGCGGAAAATCGCCTGTTTTTCGTCCCCTACGATAAACAGGTTAGGGTTTTCATAATAGCTTGCAATAAGTTCAATAAGGTTATTTTGTGAGGTGTTGGTATCTTGGTGCTCATCAACTAAAATATATTGATAGCGTTCCTGCAGCTGCTGAAGAATTTCCTGATTGGAAGACAGGAGCCGTACTACCTTAAGAATCATATCGTTAAAGTCAAAAAGGTGAGCACTCTGTAACTGCTCTTCGTACTTTGTATATATATCTATTAACTCGCGGTTTTTATGAATGCGCTTCTCCCATGTCTGAAACTCTCCCTTCATTTTTCCTTTATAGCGCCCATTTTCGTGATATTTCCCTTCAGTGTTATTAAAAACCACTTCGTCCTTGTTTACGGCTTTTTCCAGTTTTTGGGGTGAAACTTGTTCCCGTTTTAGCTGATTAATTTGGCTTACAATGGTTCTCCCAAAAAAAAGTGGCGAGGATAAAGGTTTGATTAATGTGTATTTATTTTCGGTAAGCAGTTTCTCTATTATCTGAATCTGTTCCAGTTCGCTAATTGGTTTTGCGCCCATGAGTTCTTCAAACTCCTCATCAAACATTTGAATTACCTGGTTACTAAATCCATGAAAGGTATAGAGAGATAACCGGTATGCCTCGTTTCCGATAAGCTTGATAAGTCTGTGCCGCATTTCGTGAACGGCAGCATCAGTAAAGGTAAGCGCCAGGATGTTTTCCGGATTCATCTGGGTTTTTGCCAGGATATTGGCAATACGTAGTGTCAGAGTTTGCGTCTTTCCTGTTCCGGGACCGGCAATCACCATAACAGGACCCTCGATAGTTTCGACGGCTTTTCGTTGAAAAGTGTTAAGACGGTCTATAGCTTGGTTAAAATTGTTCATATATTGTTGGGTAATCGTTCTTGTAAGCTCAAATTCTTGCGCTGTTTACCAACGAGGTTGTATACGCTTGCAATTAGTACAAGTATTGTATATCATTTCAGTTACAGCGATTAACCTAAAATTACTGCTAAATCAGTATTGACTTTTTTGCGTGTGGTAGTTATTATTATCGCTCATGTGTTCGTAACTTATTAGTATTTTATTATTTGTAACTATATACAGCTATGGCAGAAGGTGTCTTTCAGCGAAACAAACCGCATTTAAATATTGGTACCATTGGTCACGTTGATCATGGAAAAACTACCACTACATCCGCTATTTCCTATGTTCTTTCAAAGAAGGGAATGGCAAAGTTCCAGAAATATGAAGAAATTGATAAGGCTCCAGAAGAAAAAGCACGCGGAGTTACCATCAACATTCATCATTCAGAGTACGAAACAGACAAAAGACATTATGCACACATCGATGCCCCAGGTCATGCTGATTACATCAAGAACATGATTACTGGTGCGGCTCAGATGGACGGAGCTATCCTCGTTGTTTCTGCTCCAGATGGTCCTATGCCACAAACTCGTGAGCATATCCTTCTTGCAAAGCAGGTTAACGTACCAGCTATCGTTGTCTATCTTAACAAGGTCGATATGGTTTCAGATCCTGAAATCCTTGAACTAGTTGAAATGGAAGTCCGTGACCTTCTCACAAAGTACGGATATCCAGGCGATGAAGTTCCTGTTATCAAAGGATCTTCTCTCAAGGCTCTCTCAGACGATGCAGATTCAGTTAAAGCAATCGAAGACCTTATGGATGCCGTTGATTCATATATTCCAGAACCAACTCGTGCAACCGATAAGCCATTCCTTATGCCTATTGAAGATGTATTCACCATCTCAGGTCGTGGAACTGTTGTTACCGGCCGTGTTGAAAGAGGTCTTCTTAAGGTTAACGAAGAAGTTGAAATCGTCGGTATTAAAGAAGCAAAGAAAACAGTTGTAACCGGAATCGAAATGTTCCGCAAGACTCTTGACACAGCTCAAGCAGGAGACAACACTGGACTTCTTATCCGTGGTATAGAAAAAGATCAGGTTGAACGTGGTCAGGTTCTTGCCAAGCCAGGTTCAGTAACACCTCATACCGAATTCGAAGCAGAAATCGTTGTCCTTACAAAAGAAGAAGGTGGACGCCACACAGGATTCTTCTCAGGATATCGCCCACAGTTCTATATTAGAACCACAGACGTTACCGGTGAAGTTACCCTACCATCAGGAGTAGAAATGGTTATGCCTGGTGATAATACAAAGATTACCGCCAAGCTTATTTATCCAATTGCTCTTGAAGAAGGTCTTAAATTCGCTATTCGCGAAGGTGGACATACTGTTGGAGCGGGTGTTATCACCAAAATCATCAAGTAAGCTTGTTTCATTACTAAATTGCACCTTGTAATATATGCCCAAAGGAAGAATAAGAATCAGATTGAAAGCGTATGATCATCGGTTAGTCGATGAGACATGCCAGAAGATTGTTGATACAGCAATTAAGACCGGGGCAACGGTATTGGGTCCAATCCCACTACCTACCAAGAAAGAGGTGTATGTAGTAAACAAGTCTCCATTTGTAGACAAAAACGCCCAGGAGCATTTTGGAATGAAGATCCACAAGCGTTTATTGGATATAGTGAACCCGACTAATCAAACAATTGATTCTCTTATGCATCTCGAGCTTCCCGCAGGTGTGGAAGTAGAAGTGAAAATGTAATGAGATTGTTCCCGTTCAAAG
This sequence comes from uncultured Gammaproteobacteria bacterium, assembly GCA_964407325.1. Classification (GTDB taxonomy): domain Bacteria; phylum Patescibacteriota; class Microgenomatia; order UBA1406; family GWC2-37-13; genus JAOAFZ01. The sequence continues at coordinate 12,092 of CAYOVA010000002.1, forward strand.
AATGGGAATATGAACTCATATCCCGCGGAGCGGGGTAAAAAGAGAAGAAATTGAGTTGATAAAATAGGCTCAATACGCTATAATCTATAGTCTATTTCATGATCTCCTTTTGGTAGGTTCATGACGGTGAGTTTAGTTTAGAACTGAAATTATGTTTCGTTATATTATTGGCAAAAAAAGCAACATGTCCCAGCAGTTTACTGCTTCAGGGAAAAGAGTTCCGGTCACTCGCATTGTGACTTCTCCTTGTTATATCGTCGATATTAAAAAGAATCCTCAAAACGGATCCATTCGTATGGTTCTCGGTTTTCAGGAAATGAAGAAAGCCAACAAACCAACCCAGGGAAACATTACTAAAGCGGGACTTCAAGCCCCGCTTCGTTTTTTAAGAGAGTTTGTAGTCGACTTCGACGATGCAACAGGTGAAATCGGAGAGACTGAAGGAAAGAAATCAATCACAGTGGGAGAAGCAACGTTTACAGTAGGAAGTGTTATTAAAGCATCAGACCTGTTTAAAGAAGGTGACAATGTTGATGTGAGTGGCACTTCAAAAGGAAAAGGATTCCAGGGTACCGTAAAACGATATAACTTCCGTGGAGGTCCACGAACACACGGACAATCCGATCGTGAACGTGCACCAGGATCCATTGGTACCACCAATACTCCAGGGCGTGTATTTAAGGGAATGAGAATGGCAGGACGTATGGGAAGTGATCGCGTAACAGTACAGAATTTACGAGTTGTCAGCGCAACTGAAGAAGAACTGGTAGTCCAGGGTCTCGTTCCGGGAATCCCAAATGGATTACTCGAAGTTCGTAAGTCAAGTCGCTAATACCTATGGCAGAAGCAAAGAAAACCACACTAAAGAAATCAGTAGGAAAAGCTATTCCAGTTCTCTCCCTTGCTGGTGAAAAAGTTGGAGAAAAGAATCTTCCTGAAGCTATTTTTAACGCTGAAGCCAAGCCGGCAACAATTAGCCAGTATATTCGCGTATACATGATTAATCAGAGACAGGCCACTGCTTCCACCCAGACACGAAGCGAAGTCTCATACTCAACAAAGAAAATCTATCGCCAGAAAGGTACAGGAGGCGCCCGACACGGATCACGGAAGGCGCCTATTTTTGTAGGTGGAGGTGTTACGTTCGGTCCAAAGCCAAGAGATTTATCAGCTTCAATGAATAAGAAACAGAAAAAGCAGGTACTGTTCTCATCTCTCTCAATGAAAAACAATGATGGAAAAATTATGTGCATCACTAATGAAGTCACATCTATGCAGCCAAAAACAAAAGAAGTGGCCGCATTTTTAAAGAAAACGGAAACTACAGATAAAAAAATACTTGTAGTCCTGGCCGAAAAGAACAACAACTTTGTTCTTTCAGCAAGAAACATCCCAAATGTGCATGTTGTTGATTCAGCAAGTATCAATCCGTATCTGATTCTCTCAAATGACACAGTAATCTTTACAGACGAGGCAATCGATCAGTTAGAAAAGCATTTTATGAAGCAAGCATGAAAACCGTATTATTAAAGCCGCTGGTAACGGAAAAATCTACACAGCTTCAGGAAAAGAACGTGTATGGATTTGAAGTTGCTCCAGATGCAAATAAAGACCAGGTTGCAGAGCAGGTTTCCAAGCTCTACCAGGTTGAAGTCGGTTCGGTTCGCATAATAGTCCGCAAAGGAAAAGTAAAGAGAGTTGGAAAATTAATGAAGAGCAAGAAAAAAGCAGATCGCAAAATAGCATATGTAACGGTAACCAAGGGTTCAATTACAGTTTTCCCGAAACCATAACATGGATACAAAGATATTTAAAAACGCCAAACCGCCACGACAATTACGCGAGATCCTGAAAAAACATTCAGGTCGTGATGCAAGTGGAACAATTAGTGTGCGCCACCAGGGTGCACGACAAAAGCGATATTATCGTATCGTTGATTTTAAGCGTGCAAAAAGGGACGTTACCGGACAGGTTATTCAGGTTGAATACGATCCAAACAGAAATGCTCATTTGGCACTTGTACGGTATGAAGATGGCGAATTAGGTTATATCCTCCATCCAAAAGATGTAGCAATCGGTACCAAAGTCGTTTCCGCTGAAACTGTAGAAATTAAATCAGGGAACGCAACGGCCCTTAAGAACATCCCAGTTGGAATTGAAATCCACAATATTGAGTTACATCCTAACCAAGGTGGAACAATGATTCGTGGAGCAGGAACTGCAGGAGTTGTCATTGCGCGTGACGGAGGTTATGTGCAGGTAAAGCTGCCATCTGGAGAAGTTCGCAAGTTCTTTGAAACCTGTTGGGCAACAATTGGAAGAGTAGGAAATGTAGAATACAAAGATGAAGAGTGGGGTAATGCAGGACGAAAGATCAGAATGGGGATCAGACCAACAGTTCGAGGAGTTGCTCAGCATCCAGGCTCTCATCCACATGGAGGCGGAGAAGGTCGTTCTGGAGAAGGTATGTTGCCAAAGACTCCATGGGGCCGCCCAGCAAGAGGAAACAAGACGGCATACAAGAAGCGATGGTCAAAGAAATTAATTGTCTCAAAGAAAAAGTAATATGGAATCACTAACCTATTTTAAAAATCAGAGAATTACACCACGCAAATACCGTGAAGTAGTGAAAATAGTGAAAGGTATGCAGCCTGTTCAAGCAATGAATACTTTGAAAGTTACCAATAAAAAAGCAGCTCGTTCACTTGCTCAGATTTTGAAGTCAGCAATAACAAATGCTACTACAACTTTGAAAGTGAGCGACGATATGCTACAATTTAAACTTTTCACAGTAGAGGAAGGTAATCGTTTAAAAAGATATCGTGCTGTTAGTCGTGGTATGGCTCGTGCTTTTAATCGTAGAATGTCACACATTAAGGTGATATTAAGAACAGCAGATGTTCAACCAAATGTAGAACCAGTGAAAGCTGTTGAGAAGAAGGTTTTAAAAGCAGAAAAAAATGCTGACCAAAAACCTTCTGTAAAGAAGCCAGTCCAAAAAAAGACTGAAGAGAAAAATGTTGAAAAAGTTACAAAATCAGAAGAATAATTTATTAATACTATATGGGTCAAAAAGTTCATCCAAAAGGTTTACGTCTCGGAGTCATCTATGACTGGGATTCGCGATGGTTTTTCTCAGACAAAGCTAAGTTTAAAGAGACTTTAATCCAGGATATTCGCATGCGCGAACATTTGATGAAAATGTTTAAGTTTGCTTCGGTAACCCATATTGATATTGAACGTGCTATTAATAAGATTACCGTTATTATCCACGCAGTCAAACCTGGTATGATTATTGGCCGCGGTGGAAAGGGTTTGGAAGAAGTAAAAAAGAATATTTTGAAGTTTGTTAAGACGAAACCGGCTCAGAAAGGAAAGAGCAAGGAAATGAAGATTGAATTAAAGATTGAACCGGTTAAAAAGCCCTATGTTGATGCTTACTATGTAGCAACAACAATTGCAGAAAAACTTGCACGCAGCTTTCCCCATAGATCTGTAGTCCACCAGGCAATGGATCGAGTAATGGAATCGGGGGCAAAGGGTGTCAAAGTGCAATTAGGTGGAAGAATTGCAGGAGCAGAAATTGCCCGCCGCGAAAAGTATTTCCTCGGCACTATTCCTACCTCGACAATTCGTGAAGATGTTGATTTCGCACGATTTCCAGCATTAACAAAGTCAGGATACGTTGGAGTAAAAGTTTGGATTTGTAAAAAGCCACAAGCTGAATAACTATGTTAGCACCAAAAAGACAGAAACATCGAAAGCAGTTTAGAGGATCTTGGAGATCTATTGCCATTAAAGGCAATGAGCTGAATTTTGGTAGCTATGGATTAAAAACTCTTGATGCTGCCTGGATCACCGATCGGGAGATTGAAGCATCCCGTGTTGTGTTGGCAAGAGCAACAAGAAAAAACGGCAAATTCTGGATTCGAATTTTCCCTGATAAGCCATTTACCAAGAAGCCGCCAGAGGTAACGATGGGAGCCGGAAAAGGAGATGTTTCACATTTCGTAGCGTCGGTGGTACCTGGAAAAGTATTGTTCGAAATTGACGGACTTCCGGAATCTGAAGTAAAAGAAGTACTAAGAGTAGTTTCCTCAAAGTTATCAGTCAAGACAAAAATAGTAGGAGAATAACTATGAGAAAGCAAATGGAAGATATCAGAAAAAAATCAAAAAGTGACATTCAAAAAGAGATTCAGAAGACAATGGAAGAAATTGCCCGCCTTACTGTTGAGGCAAAAGTAAATCCTCAGAGAGATTCAAACTTGATTGTTAAGAAAAAGAAATATATAGCCCGATTAAAAACAGTTGCAAGTTCGGCAACTGAGTAATTCAAAAAAATAGTATGCAAAAAATGTTAACCGGTATCGTTGTTTCAACCAAAATGGAAAAGACAATCGTAATTCGTGTTGAGCGAAAGTTCCGCCATCCTTTATACAAAAAGGTTGTTAAGACACATAAGAATTACAAGGCGCATTACGAAGGCAAGGATTTGAAAGAAGGAGACGTTGTTACTATTCGTAGCACCAATCCTATTTCCAAGCAGAAAAGTTTTATAGTAGTTGAAAATCCAGTAAAAGAATAACCTATGTTACAGTTACGCTCGATGATCAATGTCGCTGACAATACCGGAGCTAAAATTGTTCAGCTTATCGGTATTCCTAAGAAAGGAAATCGCAAGATGGCATACATCGGAGAGATCTTTACTGGAGTTGTTAAGCAGGCTCTTCCCTTCGGTCAGGTTAAAAAGGGAGAAGTAGTAACCTGCGTAATTGTTCGCACACGAAAAGAAACAAGAAGAAAAGACGGAAGTTATATCCGCTTTGATGACAATGCCTGTGTGTTGCTTCAGAGTAAGGAAGTTCTTGAACCAAGAGGCACCCGTGTATTTGGACCTATTGGAAAGGAACTAAAAGATAAGGGATATAACAAGATTGCCAGTTTGGCACCGGAGATTTACTAATATGAAATTCAAAAAAGGAGACAAAATAATTGTTACAGTCGGAAAAGATAAGGGTAAGGAAGGGGTTATTGATCGTGTGTACAAAAAAAGTAATACAGTCTTAATTGAAGGAATCAACATGTACAAAAAAGCGATTCGCAAGAACGAGCAGATGCCACAAGGTGGATTTCTCGATCTTCCACGTCCTATTGAAGCAAGTAATGTAATGTTGAAAGATCCAAAGTCAGGAAAGCCAACACGTATTAGATCAGAAGAAAATAAAGGCAAAAGAACTCGTGTTGCAACAAAAAGTAAATCAGAATTGAAATAATTATGGAAAACGCTATTTATAACCAGGATACTAAGAAGAAGCTGCAGGAAGAGCTGAAGCTCTCAAATCCTATGATGCTTCCAAAGATTCAGAAAATAGTTCTGAATATTGGAGTCGGAGAAGCTGTAGTGAATAAGAACGCTATCCAGAAAGCTCAGGAACAGCTCACTCTTATTGCGGGACAAAAAGCAGTCGTTACTCAGTCCAGAAAATCAATTTCTGCCTTCAAAATCAGAAAAGGATTTCCAAACGGAGTAAAGGTTACTTTACGAGGAAAGAAAATGAATCAGTTTCTCGAAAAATTGATCAGAATTATCATCCCGCGTATCAAAGATTTCCGTGGTATTGGAGAATCAGCTGTTGATCAGAACGGTAATCTCAACCTCGGATTTTACGAGCAAACTATTTTTCCCGAGATAGAATACGATAAAATTGATAAAATAAGAGGCTTACAGGTGACTATCGTAACAAATGCCCGTAATCATGAATATGGTAGAAAATTATTTGAAGTTATTGGAATTCCATTTGTAAAAACAAACTAATATGGCAAAGCAATCAAATTATGTAAAGTTTCTGAATCCAAGAACTCTTCAGCCGAAAAAGCAGAAGTTTGGAGTCCGGTACGTAAACATCTGCAGAATCTGCGGACGGTCACGCGCTTATATGCGTAGATTTAACATGTGCCGCATCTGTTTCCGTGAAAATGCATTAAAAGGTAACATCCCGGGGGTAACAAAAGCATCCTGGTAAAAATATGAGTAGATCACTAAAAAAAGGACCATATATCGATGAAAGATTAATGGAAAAAATTCAACTGCAAAAGCAGAATGGAGATCGCATGCCGGTAAAGACATGGAATCGTCGTTCTCAGATTGCCCCGGATTTTGTCGGTCACAAAATTGCAGTTTACAATGGTCGCAAGTTTATCGAACTGCTCATTACCGAGAGTATGGTAGGAGAACGACTTGGAGTATTTGCTCCTACTCGAACCTTCCGATCACATGGAAAGATTACAAAGCGTGTAGAGGCTAAGACCTAATTTTATTTCACCTATGACATCACCTATTAACGATTTAATGATTCGCATTAAGAACGGATATATGTCCGGTAAACCAAGTGTTATCGTACAGAATTCCCGTTTTGGAAAGGCAGTTCTTGAGAAGTTAAAAAGACTCAATTACATTAAAGACTTTTCGATAACCGAAGATGCAAAAGAAGCAGAAGTAGTTTTAAACTATGACCAAGACAATAATGCAACCTTTACCGATGTTGAAATTGTCTCAAAACCTGGACAGCGCATCTATATTTCAGTTTCAGAATTAAAACCAGTGTTAAGTGGATTCGGATTTGCAATCCTTTCAACACCAAAAGGTATTCTAACTAATATTGAAGCGAAGAAACAGAATACAGGTGGAGAATTATTATTTAGAATTTGGTGACATGTCAAAGATAGGTTATAAAGAAATATCATTACCAGGCTCCGTTCAGCTCAACGTTGAGAATGGAGTAGCAGTGGTCAAGGGATCGAAAGGTGAACTTCGTGTTCAAATCCCAGAGAGTATTTCTTTTGATAATGAAAACGGATCAATTAAGGTAAAAAGAGCCAATGAAAAAAGAGATGTACGAGCTCTCCATGGTCTTTTCCGCAGTATGCTTGCAAACGCAATCAATGGTGTGGAAAACATGTGGGAAAAGAAATTAAAGATTGTTGGAACAGGATACAACGTGAAGATGGAAGGTGAAAACCTTGTCTTCAAAATTGGGTATTCCCATCCGGTAGTCTTTAAGAAAGTTCAGGGAGTACTGTTTAAAACCGAAGGCAATAACACTATTGTTGTAAGCGGCATTGATAAGCAGCTTGTTGGACAGATCGCTTATCAGATCAAATGTATTCGTAAACCAGATGCTTACAAGGGTAAGGGAATTCGCTATGAAGATGAAGTTGTCCGTTTGAAGCCTGGAAAGAAAGCAAAGGCATAATACACTTATGAAAAACCCAAAATTAATCAGAGCAGAACGCAGAAAAAAAAGAGTACGTGCTAAGGTTCAAGGAAGTGAAGACCGACCAAGAATCAGCATTTTCCGCTCAAATAGATATTTTTATGCTCAGGCAATTGATGATGTAAACCAGAAAACAATTGCTGCTATAACCAATTTCCCAGGGAAAAAAGGAAAAGCACCAGCAACAAAAAAGAAACCAATCGAGATTTCACAGGACCTTGGAAAGGAATTTGCATCAAAGCTCAAGGCAATTAAAATTGAGTCAGCAGTGCTTGATCGCGGTCCGTACGCATATAACGGAAACGTAAAAGCGTTTGCAGAAAGTTTAAGAGAAAACGGAATTACTATTTAACAGCTATTTATGGCAGAACGTCCACAACAAAAAGACAGATCACTTGAACAGGTATTACAGATAAAGCGTGTTTCAAAAAAAACAGCTGGAGGTAATTATATTACCTTTACTGCTCTAGTTGCTGTTGGTGATGGACAAGGTAAGGTCGGACTCGGCACTGGACGTGCTCAGGAAGTCCCTCTTGCCATTCAAAAGGCCATTACAAAGGCTCGCAAGAGTATGACCAAGATTCAGGTAGTAAACACAACATTACCTCATATGGTTATGAAGAAGTACAAATCATCCGTAATCATGTTAAAGCCGGCTCCACAAGGAACCGGATTAAAGGTGGGTGGAGTTGTGCGTACTATTTTAGAACTTAGTGGAATTCAAAACGCATCAGGAAAAATTATCGGATCAAGAAATCAGGCTTCAAATGCATTTGCAGTAATGAAAGCCTTAGACACATTAAAAAAGCCAAAAAACTAATATGTTACATAACCTAACCAAAATCGTTGACAAGAAAAAGAAAAGACTTGGTCGTGGTACCGGAAGCGGGAGCGGAGAAAAGTCAGGACGCGGAACCACACGTCATCAGGTAGCACGCGAAAAAGTACCGATTCACTTTGAAGGAGGTCAGGGACGAATGGTAAAAAAATATCCTCTACTTCGTGGTAAGGGAAAAAACGGTCCAATGACAAGAATCTATGCTATTCAGCTTGAGAAACTAAATAAATATAATGATGGCGATACCGTTTCAAAAGAATCGCTACTTGAGAAAAAAATCCTCAGTAAAAAGAATGCCAAAAAAATTGTTAAGATTGTCCTAAAAGGTGAACTCTCAAAGAAACTGACTGTTAATCTACCAGTCACCACCGGAGCTCGTGATGCAATTGAAAAAGCAGGTGGTACAATTAATGCTGTATGAAAGAAATCACCCAGAAATTAAGGCTATTCTGGAATGATCAGCAGCTAAGAAGAAAGTTTTTATTTACCATAGGGTTATTCCTTGCGTATCGACTTTTTGCTTTCCTGCCGGTCCCAGCAATCGACTTACAACAACTCCGTGCGTTATTTGCCCAAAGTCAGTTTCTCTCGCTTCTGGATATCTTTTCCGGAGGCACGCTTGTTAACTTCTCGGTTATGGCACTGGGATTAAACCCGTATATCAATGCATCTATTATTATGCAGCTTATGGCTATTATTATCCCGCAGCTGGAAGCCTTGCAAAAGGAAGGAGATTACGGAAGGTTTAAAATCAACCAGTACACCCGCTTTCTTACGCTTCCACTCACTATTCTGCAATCAATTGGTATTTACATTCTGTTAAAAAACCAAAACGTCGTAGCTCAACTGAGTATGCTTGAGTTCTTCTCATTCATTTTCACACTTGTTGCAGGAACCTACATATTAATGTGGTTTGGTGAACTGATTTCCGAGTACGGAATGGGCAATGGTATTTCACTGATTATCTTTGCCGGTATCGTAGGGCGTATTCCTGTACTGTTTGGAAGAACATTCACCACAGCTAACCAGGAGCAGGTTATTAACCTGGTAATCTTTGCAGTGCTTTCTGTACTTATGATTGCAGGCGTGGTGTTCATAAACCAGGCAGTACGGAGAATTCCCGTATACTATGCAAAGCGGGTTAAGGGAAATAAAATGTATCAAGCGGCGAGTAACTATCTACCGCTCAAGTTGAATCAGGCTGGAGTTATCCCGATTATCTTTGCTGTCTCATTTGTCTTGTTTCCGCAGTTAATCGGTAATTTCTTCGCCTTCTCACCAAATCCAACCATTCAGGGAATAGCCACCTTCCTGGTTCGCGCGTTTAATCCGTCATCGATTCTCTATAATTCGCTGTACTTTATTCTTGTTGTTGGATTTACCTTTTTCTATACGATAGTTGTCTTTAATCCGCAAAGAATTGCAGACGATATCCAAAAACATGGAGGCTTTATCCCTGGTATTCGCCCTGGTCAGGCTACAAAAGACTATATATCCAAAGTTCTCTATAGAATTACTACTGTGGGAGCTGTTTTTCTTGGTATAATTGCTATTTCACCAGTACTGCTATCTGCTGTTACTGGTGTGAGCGATCTTGTCATTGGAGGAACGGGTATTCTGATCGTCGTCTCGGTTGTTCTTGAAACATTCAAGATGATTGAATCACAGCTCGTTATGAAAAGTTACGATCGCTATTCGCGTTAATTAATTTCTTTTCCTAGTATGGCACGCAAAATAAACAGAATCATGGTCGCCTTAGTTTGTAAAGAATCTGGAACACAGAACTATGTAACCAGTGTTAGTAAGCTAAACAGTGACATAATAAAGACTGAAGTGCAGAAATATTGCAATGGATGCCGAAAACATACCATGCACAAATTCTCGAAAAAATTGGATTAATCCATGAAATTAGTTCTTATTGGTATACAAGGCGCTGGAAAGTCAACACAAGGGAATCTTCTTTCAAAGCAGTTGAAAATCCCCTATCTCTCTACAGGGCATATCTTTCGCGAAATAGCCAAAGAGAAAACCAAGATGGGGAGGTATGTCAAAGAGCTTATAAACTCAGGGACTCTGATTCCTGATAAAAAAACAATCGAAGTAGTAAATACTTATCTTTCGCGACCTGAATACAAAAACGGTTACATCCTTGATGGATTCCCCCGCACCCCAAAGCAGGCAAAGGAATTCGTAAACCATGTTGATAAAGTTATATTTCTGGATATTCCGGATAAAGAAGCATTATGGAGGCTAGCCTATCGCAACCAGGATCGTGACGATGACAAGATTCAGGCTATCCGAAAAAGAATTGAGCTGTTTAACAAGCTTACTCGTCCGGTGTTAAAGTACTACGAAAAACAGGGAAGACTAGTGCAGGTTGATGGTACAAAGAGAATAAAAGAAGTAAATGACGAAATTTTAAAGAGTCTGGGCAAGCAATTTATTAAAAACCACCTAAAGAACTGGAAGCAGAAAAAGAAAACGATCCTTGCGGTTGTGGGAATGCCGGGATCTGGTAAAACAGAAGCGTCACTGTTCTTTAAGGGAAAAGGATTACCAATTGTTTCCTTTTCCAACGTAATTAACGAATATATCGACAAAAACAAGCTAAAGCATACTGAAGAAGTCCATAGTAAGCTCCGAAGAGAGTTCCGCGAAAAGCATGGGAATCAGGCCATGGCAGTCTTGAACGAAGAAAAACTCAAGACAGAATTAAAAAACAATAATATTGTTGTAATTGAAGGGATGCGTTCATGGGAAGAATTTGTGTATTTACGGGATAAAATGACAAAGGTACGCGTCTTTATTCTTGCCATGTACGCTGATAAAAAACTACGATACAAAAGAATTGCCAGCAGAAAATCGCGTTCCCACCTGTATGGTGAAGAACGTGACATCAACGAACTGGTCGAGACAAACATGGGGCCAACTATCGCATTTGCAGATTCTCTAGTTAAAAATAACTTTTCTCTGGAGGAGCTTCATGATAAGTTGGAAGAGGTGTATCGCCTTATCTATTTCACCTGATGTCTAGACAAATCCACTATAAAACCCGGGAAGAGCTCGAGATCATGAAAGCGTGCGGGAAAATTCTCAAACGAGCTGCAGACGAGTTGGTTCCGCTGGTTAAAGAAGGGATGACGACTAATGAAGTCGACAAGAAAGCAACAGAGCATATTAAAAAACTAGGTGGTGAAATTTCCTTTAATAAAGTTCCGGGATATAAATGGGCAACGTGTTTGCCGGTAAACGAACAGATAGTCCATACCCCACCATCGGATTATGTTTTGAAGTCTGGAGATATCCTTACGATAGATATTGGAGCGTTTTTGAAAGGATTTCACACCGATTATGCAATATCTATTGTAATCGGCGAGGCAAAGGACAAGAAAGTAATTGAGTTTCTGGATATTGGAGAGAAAGCCCTTGAAAAAGCAATACAGGTAGCAGGTAAGGCAAAGTACATTGGAGAGATTTCCCAGTCAATTGAACATGATATTTACGGGAAAGGGTACTTTATCCTCCATGAGCTGACCGGGCATGGAATAGGAAGGGATTTGCATGAAGCACCCTATGTTCCCGGTGTTTTAGACAGACCAATCGATAAAACACCACGAATACAGGATGGTCTTGTAATTGCAGTTGAGGTTATTTACTCGATGGGAACAGAGCATATTAAGCATGAAAATGGAGAAACGTGGTCAATTGTGACCTCAGATGGGAGCTTATCTGCATGTTTTGAGAAGACAATTGCGTTTTTCGATAAAAAGATGTTTATTTTAACGTAGTTTTGTGATAGAATATACCTTTTATGAAGAATGACGTAATTGTATTGGACGGGGAAGTTGTCGAAAACTTACCAAATACGCTTTTTCGTGTTAAAATAATAACCTCCGAACAGGAACGTCAAAAGGCCGACCCTGCAGAAGAGAGAGTGATTTTGTGCTATCTATCAGGTAAAATGCGAAAGAATTACATTAAGATTTTACCTGGAGATAAAGTTCGTGTAGAATTAACTCCTTACGATCCGAATCGAGGGAGAATTATTTATAGAAAGTAATATTACTATGAAAGTTAGAGCATCAGTCAAACCAGTAAAAGGATGTAAAAAATGTCGGGCACGAGTCCGCAGAGGTTATTTATTTATTACTTGCGAAGAACCCAAGCATAGACAGCGACAGGGTTAATTAAACTATGGCACGTATTTTTGGTGTGGTAATACCAGATGACAAAAAAGTTGATTACGGATTAACTCTTATCTATGGAATCGGTTGGACAAGAGCCAGAAAAATTGTTGAAGATTTAAAGATTGATAAGAACGCAAGAATTAAAGACCTTTCAGAGGAACAGCAGAAAAATATCATCAATGTAGTAGAAAAAACATACAAAGTTGAAGGAGATCTTCGAGAGGAGTTAAACGAAAGCGTCAAGCGTCTTCGAGAAATTGGATCGTATCGAGGTATGCGTCATGCAATGGGATTACCAGCTCGTGGACAAAGAACCAAGTCTAACTCTCGTACCAGAAAAGGTAAGAAGAAGACAGTAGGAGCACTTACCAAAGAAGCATGGGCAAAGTTAGAAACAGCTCAAAATACAACAAAAAAATAAATAGCATCTTATGAAAAAGAAAGTCCAAAAAACAATTGAAGAAGGAAGAATTTACATTAAGTCGACCTTCAACAATACGCTAATAACCATTACTGATATCAAAGGGAATCCAATGGTAACCAGTTCATGTGGGATGTTCGGATTTTCCGGTACAAGAAAGTCAACTCCCCACGCCGCATCAATCACAACAGATGCAGCAATCAAAAAAGCAACTGGTGATTATGGACTTCAGAAAGTAGAAATATTTGTTAAGGGAATTGGACCAGGACGTGAGGCTGCTTTACGTGTAATCAAGGGATCAAATCTTGATATTAAGGCAATCACCGATATTACACCAGTTCCCCACAACGGTGTTCGTCCACCAAAAATTAGAAGAGTTTAATTATTTATCTTAAAAGAAATGAGATACACTGGACCAAAAGTAAAAATTGCCCGTCGCGAAAACATGGATCTGGGAATGAAAACCCTGGGTTCAAAAGCACATGCTACATTATTGAGAAAAATCAATATTGCTCCCGGTCAGCATGGTGTAAAAAGACGTGGAAAGGTCTCTGAACGCGGACGACAGCTCCGTGAAAAACAGAAACTCAAGATGTTATTCGGTGTGTCAGAAAGACAACTTTCAAATTACTTTGCAAAAGCAAGTCATATGAAAGGAAACACGGGAGAACTTCTCGTAAAGCTCCTTGAAAGTAGACTTGATAATGTTGTGTATAGAATGGGCTTTGCGCCCACGAGAGCATCTGCACGACAACTGGTAAATCATGGACATATCAAAGTAAATGATAAGAAAATCACTATTCCTTCTTATCATCCCAAAACCGAAGATACAATCGCATTCAATAATGAAAAATCGACTAAAATTCCGGCAATTGAAGCAATGCTTGATAAAAAGGATTTGATAATTCCAGCATGGCTTGATACAAAAGGACCGGTTGGCAAAATTATTGCTGAACCTATCTCAGATGATATCGTTGGGCAAATAAATTTGCGTCTTGTAGTTGAATTCTATTCGAAATAATTACTAGTTGGTCATTAATTGATCTAAGATTAATCCAATTTATATGATAGAGCCTATCTTTCAGACAAAAGTTGAGTCTGAATCCCGTGAATACGGAAAGTTTGTGTTTGAACCATTGCATGCAAGTTTTGCAAACAGCTTAGGAAATGCTATCCGCAGAACTATGCTTTCTTCAATGAAAGGTGCAGCTATTAGTTATGTCAAGATTGAAGGAGCTCCACACCTGTTTTCAACAATCCAGGGTGTTAAGGAATCTGTACTTGATATTGTTTTGAACCTTAAAAAGGTTGCCTTTGAATACAATGGCGAAGGACCTTTTACAGTACGAATGCAGGTAAAGGGTGCTCAGAAGGTAACTGCAGGAGCTCTTGAAGGCGATATTAATGTCACCAACGGTGATTTGTATATTGCAGAGATTACCGATAACAAAGCTTCCCTTGATATTGAAGCAATAGTTGAAACAGGTTACGGCTTTATCGCTGCAGAAGAAAAAGAAGAAAAGAAGGCAGGATTTATTACTGTTGATTCTTCTTTCTCACCTATCGAACGTGTAAATTTCAAGGTTGAAGAAGCACGCGTAGGACGTAAGTCAAACTTCGAGAGACTTATTCTTGAAGTCTGGACAAACGGAACAATTGAACCAAAAGAGGCACTTGCAGGTTCAATTAAAACACTGAATGATTATCTAAGCTTTATTTTCTCAGGAAGAGACAATGCAGCTTCAGAATCAGATTCACCTTCTGTAGAAGGAGGAGAAGATGCAACCCAGTCAAAGTATTTCGATACCATTATAGACGAACTTAATCTTCCTTCACGAGTAATAAACGCATTACTCCGTGAAAACATTGAGACTGTTGGAGATTTAGTTAAGAGAGGGAAAGAAAATCTCGTCGGACTCAAGGGTGTTGGAAGAAAATCCATCGATTTAGTTGAAGAAGAACTGAAGAAGATGAATATCAAGTTATAATTATCAGGTCATGAAACACAAGATAAGCAAAGTCAAAATTCGTGGAGGAAAAGATGCTAACGATATGCTTATGCGTAAACTTAGCTACAATTTCCTGAAGCATGGTCACCTAACAACAACTCATGCAAAAGCTAAAGTGCTGAAGTCATTCTTGGATCGTGTGTTGCATAAGATGACAGAAGATACCCAGGCAAATAAAAGCATTGTTTTTGGAGTTATCCGTGACGAAAAAATGACGAAGGATTTGTATACACGAATGAACGACGAAATGAAGAACGTAAATGGAAGCTTTTTGAAGATGGAGAAAGTAAAAATCCGAACTTCAGACAGTTCTCAGATGGTAAAAGTTTCATGGGCTCATGAATTTCTGAAGCCAGCGGTAAAGGAAGAACCAAAAGCAAAGAAAGCAAAACCTGCAAAGCCGGCAAAAGAAGCAAAACCAAAAGCTGAAAAGGCAGCTGCAACCAGTTAATATCACATATGCAAGTACATCAGTCAACCAAACCAATTAGTGCAAAGACAATCCAGAGAAAATGGACTCTTGTTGATGCAAAAAACCAAGTCCTCGGTCGAATTGCAACAGATATTGCTACTATGCTCATGGGAAAAAGAAAAGTAAACCAGGTTCCTTATTTAGATATGGGTGACTATGTGGTTGTTGTGAATGCAGCACAAGTAAAAGTTACCGGTAAAAAAGAGGATAATAAAATCTACGGAAACTATTCCGGCTATCCCGGTGGTCTGCGTGAAAGAACATTAAAGGAAGTTCGTGAAAAGAAACCTGATGATATAATTAGATTTGCCGTTTCAGGAATGTTGCCAAAAAACAAACTCCGAGATCAGCGGCTTGCGCGATTATTTATTTACAAAGACGAAAACCATCCATACCAGGATAAAGTTAAGTAATACCTATGGCAAAAAAATCGAAAGACTTACAGTATTATGAAAGTATTGGTCGCCGACGTGAAGCTATTGCACGTGTCAGACTCTATATCATGACAAAGGGAAAAGATGTAACAATTAAAGGTACCAAGATTAATAAAGGCCAGATCATGGTAAATGGAAAATCCATCGAAGAAGTATACCCACATGATTACGAAAAACAGGTTATCTTAAAGCCACTTCGCATTACAGACAGTGACAATCGTTTTGCCATTTCAGTTAAAACAACTGGAGGTGGAAAAAACGGTCAGATCGAAGCAATCCAACTTGGATTAGCACGTTCTCTTTGTCTTATCGACAAGGATACCTACAAACCTCTCCTTAAGCAAGAAGGACTTCTTACCCGAGATCCACGTGCACGACAGCGACGCATGGTTGGAAAAGGTGGTAAAGCACGACGCGCAAAGCAATCACCAAAACGTTAATCGTATGGTTGATCTCTCAATAATCGTCTTATCGTTTAATACGAAGGAGTTGACACAGCAGTGTCTAAAATCACTCCAGGATGCTCTCTCCAGAATGAAGAAATACAAGGCTGAAGTTCTCGTGGTTGACAATAATTCTTCTGATGGTTCTCAGGACATGATTAAATCTCTTCCAGTAACTCCGATCCTGCTAGACGAAAACCTGGGATTTGGCAAAGCAAATAACGTAGCTATCAAAAAAGCAAAAGGAACGTACGTTCTCTTCCTCAACTCTGATGTAATGCAGCAGAAAATCGACTACGACGAACTTTTGGATTATATGGAGGAACATGAAGATGTTGGCATTCTTACAGCCCGCATTAACCTAGAAAGTGGAAGCATTGATCCTGCGTCTCATCGTGGATTTCCAACTGTTTGGAGAGCTGTAAGCTACTTTGCAAAACTGGAGAAAGTATTTGGGAATGTACCTGTTCTTAACAAAATCTTCGGTGGCTATCACCTTACTTATTTGCCGCTCAACACGGTTCATGAAATCGAGTCGCCTAGCGGAGCATTCTTCTTGACTCGTAAAACTATTCTTGAAAAGGTCAATGGGTTTGATGAAGACTACTTCATGTACGGAGAGGACCTGGATTTAGCCTATCGTATTAAAGAATTAGGTTATAAGGTAATCTATTTCCCGAAGGCCTCAGTACTGCACTTGAAGTACAGAAGTGGCATTAAAACGGGAAATAAGGCCGTTAAGAAGCGCATCAGCAAGCATTTTTACATCTCTATGGAGATATTCTATAATAAGCATTATGCTGCTCACCATTCCCCGGTCACTAATTTTATTGTGAGAAAGCTTATTAACCTCAAAAAGGATTCCATATGAAAAAACTAGGTATTGATGCCCGTCTTTACTACCAGACAGGTGTCGGTACATATA
This sequence comes from uncultured Gammaproteobacteria bacterium, assembly GCA_964407325.1. Classification (GTDB taxonomy): domain Bacteria; phylum Patescibacteriota; class Microgenomatia; order UBA1406; family GWC2-37-13; genus JAOAFZ01. The sequence continues at coordinate 29,097 of CAYOVA010000002.1, forward strand.
TTCGGAATCTACTTTACTTTCTTCAGAAAAAACAGTTTGCTGTATTTTATCCTGTTTTGTTTGTAATGCAAGAGGACTATGGAAAACTGAAAAAAGAAATCTCAGAATTTGAAATAGTTTCAGTTTCTGCGCGATGGCACTCTTTTCAGGAGCAGACTTCTTTCTTATATGATTTAACCAAGCACAGCATTGATCTTATGCATTTTACTTACTTCAGCTATCCATTTTTCTACGGGAGAAGATATATTTCAACGGTTCACGATTTAACCCCACTTTTGTTTAAAACCGGAAAAGCATCGACAAAATCCTCTCTTGTGTATCAGACGAAATATAACGTTTACAAATTACTGCTTCAGAATCAGATTAGGCGATCAGAGAAAATTGTTACTCCTACTCAAACTGTAAAAAAGCAGATTGTTGCGCAATTTGGTACTCAAGTAAAAGAAAAAATCATTCCCATTTATGAAGGAATGGATGAATCATTGCTTTCTATCAAAGCGGATGCAAATATAATTAAGAAATATAACTTACATAATTATTTCCTTTACGTTGGAAACTTCTACCCGCATAAAAACGTGGAAACGCTTATTAAGGCTTTTTCTCAGGTTTCCGACAAGTACTCGTTGGTACTAGCAGGTCCCGATGATTATTTTGCAAATAAAATGAAAGAAGTTACTGTGGAATATAAACTAGATAATCGGGTCATAATGATACACAATACAAATAAGGCACAACTAAAAGCCCTCTATAGCGGTGCACAGGCCCTGGTTCACGCTTCCCTTTCAGAAGGTTTTGGATTACCTCTTGTAGAGGCTGCTTTTCTTGATGTCCCGGTTATAGCCTCAAGTATAGATGTGTATAAAGAACTGTTTGGTGCAAATTATGTTGCCTTTGACCCCGTAGATGCAAAAGATATAGCGAACAAAGTTACCCGGTTTATCGAAAAAAAGCCTATCTTCGACTACCGAACAGTACGGAAAAAGTTTTCATTTGAAAAAATGGCGCAGGAGCATTATGAAGTCTACACGGCGTTATTGTCATGAGAAAAGTAGCACTGGTGTACGATTGGGTTGATAAATGGGGTGGGGTAGAACGGCTTTTGCTAATTTTGCATGAAATGTTCCCTGATGCTCCATTGTACACATCAACTTACAATAAAAAGAGAGCACTATGGGCAGAAAACATTGATGTAAGGCCTTCATTTATGGAAAAACTTCCTCTCTTTATTCAGCAAAGCAGATATCTGTCACTTCCGTTTTTGCCATATGCGTTCGAGAGTTTCAATTTCTCTGAATACGATACTGTAATTTCTGTTTCATCATCGTTTGCTAAGGGTGTAATAACGAAACCTCATACAAAACATGTATCGATTGTATTAACACCGCCACGATATTTCTGGGATATGAAGGATACCTATATTTCTCCAGCAGTTCAGGTACTAGCAACTCCTGTTTTGGAACAATTCAAAAAGTGGGATGTGATAGCTGCCACACGTCCCGATAGGCTAATTTCTATCTCAAACCTGGTAAAAGAACGAGTACAAAAAGCATACAACCGCGATTCTAGCGTTCTCTATCCGCCCTTTAACTTCTCACAATGGGAACAAACTGCAAAACGTATAAAACAACCCTTTAAAAAGCTCCCTGCTGAATATTACCTTGTTGTATCCCGTCTCGAAAAATACAAAAAAGTAGATTTGATAATAAATGCATTTAATGAAATGCATGACAAGCATCTAGTAATTGTGGGGACGGGAAACGAAAAGTATGCGCTAAAACAATTAGCAGAAAAAAATGTTCACTTTTATGAGGATCTAGCAGATGAAGAACTTGCATATTGTTATTCAAATGCAAAAGCACTTATTATGATGCAGGAAGAGGATTTTGGGTACACAGCGTTAGAAGCCTTGTTCTTTAACTGTCCGGTAATAACGTATGCAAAAAGCGGTGCCGCAGAAATTGTGGAGAATACTACCACAGGACTTTATGTAGAAGAACAGAGTAAGGAAGCAGTAATATCAGCTCTTGAAAGATTTTCCCGGGTAGCCTACAATGTATCCGTCAGTAACAACAATTTACGTGACATGTTTAATGCCGAAAGATTCAAGACGTCTCTGTTAGAGCAATTAGAAGTTACTAATTCATTATGAAAGCAGTTATTTTTGCTGGTGGAGTAGGTACACGCCTCTGGCCACTTTCACGTAAAAAAACACCAAAACAATTTGAAAAAATTATCGGTGAAAAATCAACATTAGAGCTTGCTGTTGAAAGACTACTTCCCGAATTCAAATACGAAGATATTTTTATTTCCACTGGAATAGATTATGTCGATAGAGTAGCAAACCTCCTTCCAGAAATTCCAAAACAAAATATTATTGGAGAGCCTGCTAAAAGGGATAACGGCCCGCCTGTTGCCGTTGTTGTAAGCCATATTGCTCATCAAAACCCAGATGAAGCGGTTGTTATTTTGTGGAGTGACCACTTGGTAAAACATGAGGCTGTGTTCAAGCATATTATCTTAAAGGCTGGAGAAGTGCTGCAAAAAGAGAAGGAAAAGATAATCTTTATTGGACAAAAGCCACGCTTTGCTTCTGATAACCTGGGCTGGATAGAAACAAGTGAAACAAAACAATATGTGGACGGAGTATCGTTCCGAGGATTCTCCGGCTTTAAGTATCGTCCGGATGAGTCAACAGCGCGAGAATACTTCCGCAAGTCAAATTATTGTTGGAATTTGGGTTACTTTGTTACAACTGCCGGTTTTCTTATGAAGCAGTTTTCCAATCATTCACCTAAAATTGCTGAAATTGCCGAAAAAATTGCCAACACGTCCTCTTCCGAAGAATTTCATAGGAACATGGAGCAGTTTTATGAGGAAATGCCTGAAATTAATTTTGATAAAGCAGTTCTGGAATCCTTAAATCCTGAAGCAGCCTATGTAGTGATTGAAGATATTGGCTGGAGTGATATCGGAGCATGGGAAGCATTAAAAGAAGCTCTTTCCGACAGGAGTAGAGATAATGTTGCAAAAGGGAATATAGATTTGATGGATAGTTTTGACAACCTGGTCTACAACTTTGAAAGTGATAAATTAATTGTAGGAATTGACCTTGCCGATATGGTGGTAGTAAACACAAGAGATGTTATTTTGGTTGCAAAAAAAGCTACCGTTTCAAAAGTTAAAAAGATAGTCGAAAGCTACGCTGGAACCGATAAGGAGAGATATACCTGATTTATGGATACCCCTGAAAAAAACTTTTACCTGAGGTGGATTAAACCGTTAGTAGATGCCATTGGGGGATTAATCCTTCTAATTATTTTCTCTCCTGTTTGTTTGGCGGTAACTCTCGCGATAAAATTGGATTCTCAGGGGCCAATTTTTGCCGATGTTCCGGAGCGGGTTGGACAGAACGGGAAAAAATTCAAAATGTACAAATTCCGTTCCATGATTAACAATGCTCATTATCTGTTGCGAACAGATCCCGAGTTCAAGGAACTGTTTAAGCAGTATAAGAAAGGAAACTATAAGCTAAAGAACGATCCTCGAATAACTCGTGTTGGGAAATTTATACGTAAGCACTCTCTTGATGAAATCCCCCAGCTGTTAAATGTTATTAAAGGAGAAATGAGCCTTGTTGGTCCACGGGCATATTATCCTGATGAACTGGAGAATCAGCAGAAGGAATTTCCTCATGTAAAAAAGCTTGTTAAAAAGGTGCTGTTGGTTAAACCAGGCATGACGGGATTGTGGCAGGTATCGGGAAGATCAGAAATAAATTTTGATGAAAGAATTGTCCTTGACGCCCGTTACGTTGATCAAGTATCATTAGTCCGTGACATCTCTATTATGCTCAAAACTCCCTGGGTTATGGTCACCGGTCGTGGTGCCGTTTAATTAATTGATATAATACACACATGATAAAAACGAAAAGAAATAGAAAAGCGAAAGTTGTTGGCGGCATTGCCGGCGTTATTGTTGGTGTGCTGGTTATTGTTGCTCTGGCGGGATTTTTCCTTGGTTACCTCCCCTACACACGTATCCGTGCAAAAGGTGATGTGATAATGGCTACTGCCCAGAAAATGAAAGAGGATTTCAAGAAAAACGATATTGAACTGGTAAAGAAAGACATGACCCAAATGAAGTCAGATTATGCGGCATTTGAGAAAGAAGCAAAGAGTGTATATTGGGCGGCTTTTATACCGCATGTAGCCGATTTTAAGAATGGTGTGGAAGCTGGAAACTACCTTCTGAAAGCAGGAGAGCAATCTATTGATGCAATATACCCATATGCAGATCTTATAGGATTCAAGCAGGGAGAATCGTCCTTTGTAGATAAGTCTGCTGAAGAAAGACTTCAGACAGCTGTGTTAACTCTTGATAAGGTGCTTGTAAAGGTTGATGATATTGCTGCAAACGTTGATGAGGCACAAAAACGAATCGATACAATTGATCCGAATAGGTATCCGGAAAAAGTAGGAAATAGAGATGTTCGTGCGCAAATAACAAAGGCTAAAGACACGTTTGATGGTGCCGCTTCATTCCTGGTGGAAGCAAAGCCTCTTATTAAGCAGCTTCCAAAACTACTTGGAAAAGATGGGGAAAAAACATATCTCCTTATTTTCCAGAACGAGCATGAGCGTCGCGCAACTGGAGGGTTCTTAACTGCTTATGCATATCTAAACATTAAGGATGGCAAGATTACCGTTCAGAACTCAACCAATATTTACGATCTTGATAACACTATTTCAAAGAGACCACCGCTTCCCGAAAAAATCAAACAGTATCATGTGAATGTAAATCAGTTTTGGATCCGTGATAGTAACCTTTCACCTGACTTTGTTGAATCTGTAAAGTTGTTTGAATCACTGTACAACAACAGTAGTGCCAAGAAAGATTACGATGGAATCGTCACAATGGATACCCGCGTGCTTGTTGATCTTTTGAAAGTTTTCGGAGACACTGAAGCGGGTGGAGTTACGTTCTCAGCCCGTGAAGATAAAAGATGTGACTGTCCCCAGGCTGTATATGAAATCTTTGATAATGTAGGACGACCGGTAGGATACATTCGTGAAAACCGAAAAGGTATTCTTGGTGATCTTATGCAGGCTCTCTTTGTAAAAATCATCGGATTTTCACCGGGACAGTATTGGGGACCGATGTTTGAGGAAATGTTTAAAGACATGGACGAGAAACATATTTTGATGTACTTTAAAGATCCGGAAGTTCAAAAAGCAGTGGAAGCGATGAACTATGGAGGACGAATGAAAGATACCGATTTTGATTATCTCCATATCAGCAATGTAAACTTTGCCGGAGCCAAATCAAATCTATTCGTTACTGAAGAAATTGAATCAACCACCTCATTTAACAATGGGGAGATTGAACGTGAAGTACGGATAGTCTTTAAGAATCCCTATCCGCATTCAGACTGTAACCTAGAAAGAAGTAGTCTCTGTTTGAACGCAACACTGCGAAACTGGATGAGATTCTATGTACCTGAGGGCTCAAAACTGAAGGAATTCAAAGGATCTGAAACAGAAGTTGAAACCTATAAAGAACTAGGGAAAACAGTTTTTGAAGGCTTTCTCCGTGTAAATCCTGAAGGAAGAGCAGAAGCTGTTGTAACTTACACGCTACCAGATTCTATATCGGAGGACGACTACAAGCTGCTTATCCAAAAGCAGCCAGGTGTCTCTAAACAGGAACTTACTGTCGAAGTCGATGGTAAAAAGAAGTACGACGGAGTATTCGACACAGATAAGGAGTTCTAATGAGAGTCAAATCAAAAACGCAGGCCTTTGTTCTCCGTAAAAAGGCACTCCCTGGTAAAGATTACTTTGTGGTGTTATTTACCAGAGAATTCGGTAAGGTTCACTGTATAGCAAAAGGAACCCGTTCTATGAATAGCCGTCGCTCTCCCCATCTGCAAACGGGAAACTTACTTGATGTTCAATTACAGCAAGGATTTTCCGGTTACATGCTTCAAGAGACTTCACTTACAAGTGCTTTTCGCAAAACAAAAGAGGATCTGAGGAGGATAAATCATTTATATACCTATTTCTTTGTCCTGGATAAAATGCTACCGGAGGAGTTACAGGAAAACGAGACCTATAACCTAACGATGAAGTTCCTTACCGTACTTTCAGAAAATGAAGAATTTGATAGCGAAGAAACCTTTAAATTTCTGAAAAGACTGCTCCATTATCTGGGTTATGAGTACTCCGGATCGAACTCCCAACTTGTCTCTTACATTGAAGAATTGATTGATACAAAGATACCTTTGCGTGATATAATGTAGCCTAATATGGATGAAATAATTTCATTAACAAAGCGTCGCGGATTTGTGTATCAGACTTCAGAAATCTACGGAGGTCTTGCCAATTCGTATGACTACGGTCCTTTAGGAGCAGAGCTGATGCGAAACCTCAGGAATCTCTGGTGGACTGAGTTTATTCATAAAAGGCCTGATATGGTAGGACTTGATACCCAGATCATCCTTCATCCGCAAACCTGGGTTGCTTCAGGTCATGTAGGATCGTTTTCTGATCCTCTCGTGGAAGATAAAGTAACTCACAAGCGCTATCGTGCCGATCATCTGATCGAAGTGTGGCTGGAAGACCACCCTGATAAAACAGGAATCGTTGTTGAAGACATGAAGATCGATGAAATGGCAGCTTTTATCAAAGAAAACAAAATCACCAGTCCTGACGGAAACGAAATAACAGAACCGAAATCTTTTAACCTTCTTTTTGAAACTTCAATTGGAACCGTTGCTGGAGAAAAATCGACTGTGTACTTACGAGGAGAAACTGCACAGGGTATTTTTACCGATTTTAAGCAAATTGTGCAATCTACCCGAGTACGTCTTCCTTTTGGGGTAGGAAACATCGGAAAAAGTTTTCGCAATGAAATTACAACAGGACAATTTATCTTTAGAACAATAGAATTTGAACAAGCAGAAATTGAATACTTCTTTGACCCCGATGAAACAAACTGGGAAAAACTACTTGAAGAATGGAAGCAGGCAATGTGGAATTTTATTCATAAAACACTCGGCATCAAAGAAGAAAACCTCCGATGGAGAAGACATACCGATAAAGAAAGAAGCCATTATAGTAAAGACACGTACGATCTGGACTATAAATTCCCGTTTGGATGGAAAGAACTCTGGGGGGTTGCATATCGTACCAATTACGATTTAAGCCAGCATCAGGAACATTCAAAGAAAGATTTGGCATATCAGGATCCGATCACCAATAAAAAGTTTGTGCCTCATGTTATAGAACCTGCTCTTGGTATCAACAGAACGTTTCTTATGATTCTGGCAGATGCCTATTACAAAGACGAAGAGAACAACAGAACAGTACTCCGGTTACATCCGAAACTTGCACCCTATAAAGTTGCTGTATTCCCGTTGGTAAAGAATAAAGAAGATATCGTTTCAAAAGCACAGGAAGTATACGAAAAGATACAGGATGTATTCTTTACAACCTGGGATGATCGAGGTAACATTGGAAAACGATATTTATATCAGGATGAAATCGGAACACCGCTGTGTGTTACAATTGATTATCAAACTCTGGAAGATGGTACGGTGACGGTTAGAAACAGGGATACTACTAAGCAGGAACGGGTGGCAATAGATAATCTTATTCCTGAACTTAGTAAAACTTTATTATAAATTCCTCACTTTTATGCAGGAAATGTTTCAAAAAAATAAATTAGTTATCTTTGGGATTATCGCACTACTTCTTATTGGGGGTATTGCCATTTTTGCAATGAATGGAAACCGTAGTCAGGTAGTAGAGGAAGAAATTACTGCAGAAGAAGAGGAGGAAGCACCTATTCCGACCGTTGATGCTTCAGTAAAAGTTGAGGTTACTCCAGTTAACAATGGACGTGAAGTAGAAATCGCAATATCAAATGCTCCGGAAGGAACAGAAGATATTGATGTTGAGCTTTCCTATGAAACAAAAGATAAAGGTCTCCAAGGAGCCATTGGTACCATTACTGTGAAAGATCGTGCCGGATCTAAGAAAATCACTCTTGGAACATGTTCATCCGGTACCTGCGTGTACCACACTGTTTCAAGTGATGTAAAGGTCTACCTGAAATTCAATGGTGAATATGGTGAGCAGATTTACGAAAACAATTTTAGTATTTCAGAATAAGAAAGGAGGAAAATAGAACAATGGCAAACACAAAATCTTCAAAAAAAAGAATCAGAACAGCAGCAAAGAAACAGAACAAAAATGCACGAATAAATGTTTCTATGGACAAAGCGGTGAAAGACTATCTGAAACTGCCAGCAAAAACAGCAAAGGCATTTGCTTCAGTACAGTCGATTATTGACAAAGCCGTAAAAACAGGTTTAAGCAAAAAAACTGCAGCTCGTAGAAAAAGTCGATTGGCTAAAAAAATGGCATAAAAAAATGGTAAGCTAATAGAATGAGGTATTTCATAAATCTCTTTCCTGAAAAGGAAAAAGATGCCGTTGACAAGGTCATGTACTTTGCTTTTCACTACCTAAGATATATCCTGGTCATAACCCAGTTTGTTGTAATATGCGTATTTTTCTTCCGTTTTAAAGTTGATCAGGAAATTGTTGATTTAAAAGAAGGCCTTCAACAGAAAAAGCAAATTATAGTTGCTACAAAATCCCTAGTCGAGGAGATCGCATACCTTGAGGAAAAAACTATGAAGATTGCGGAAATTGCCAACGAAGAAGAACGATTCCAAACAATGCTGAATTATTTTGTTGATGGACTTCCGGGAGACATAAATCTCAGCAGTCTTGTGGTGTCAGGGAAAAAAATCAGTTGCGAGGGGTACTCTCTTAATCCCGCTTCAATCCAGCAATACCGGGAACGCTTGGCAGCAGAGCAGAAATTCGCGGAAGTTACATTATCCAGTGTTAGAAAGTCAGAGCAGGGATTTGCATTTACATTAGTTTTAGACGGGTATAAAAATGAATAGAGAGGACCTTATCAGTAAAGTACTAAACAAAAAAGTCAAAGACTATACGTTCCCCGTGGTCTTTTTCATAATCTTCTCGATTTTTGTTTTTTTTGCAATACGTCCCAATCTTGTAACAGCATTCAGTCTTCAGCGACAGCTTGATGAACTTCGATTACAGGATGAGCAGTATGAAACGGTTATTTTGAATATAGTAAATTATCAGTCGGTAATCGAACAGTCAAGGCAGGATTTTGTTGTTTTGGAGGAGGCGGTTCCGTCATCTCCGCAAATATATGCTGTTGTGGAGGATATACGGAATGCGGCAACTCAAAGCGGTATGCTGGTCTCTAATATAGATGTCAGCGATGTATTGCTCAAAGGTTCAGCCGTGGAAAGTGATGCTGTCACCACCAACGGCACAAATCAGCTTTCACTTGATGACAAAAAAAGATTTGTGGTTAAGTTTCAGGCAACTTCAAGCTTTAATGAAATTAGGACATTCCTAACACAGTTGTCTACACAACGAAGGTTAAAACTAGTAGAATCAATGAATATCAACGCTGCTAACCGGGTAGGTTCTCAAAGTGCCACTTTCAATATTTCTCTTGTAGTGGAGAGTTTTTATTTATGAAGCGGAAAGAAATACTTATCATTTCGATTGCGGTATTCCTGACCATAGTGGCATGGGTGGTAATCGAGCTGTATAAGGTTCAAAACAGCCAGATTATTGAAGAAGAGATTCAATTACCGGAAGTAAAGAGATACAATATTGATACATCAATAATTGAAAAATTAAAAAAGAGGAACCCCTAATGTATTCAGATTTATACATAAAGAAAAGAAATCCATTTTTCCCTTTTGCCTTTATTGTGCTCTCAATTGCCACTGTAGCCGGTGCAGGCTATTTGTATACCTCCACCTTTAGTCCAACTCGTGCCAATGCCCAAAAGAAAGTAGAACACCAAATTGTAAATGCTGCTCCAAAGCAAATGAGTATTTACTGGCAAACTGAAGAAAATGAAACAGGATGGGTTCTGTATGGAGATAGTCCCGATTCACTTTCTTCTGTTGCGGTGGATGATCGCGATAAAGGGGAATCTCGTGGGAAGTATACTCAGCATCTTGTCACGATCCGTAATCTACAACCCAATACCCAGTACTTTTATAAGATTATTGCATCAAATGTTACCGTTACTGATGAAAATGACAGTGCGTTTGTAATGAAAACTCCAAAACACAGTCCTCCATCTACCACCGCAAAACCAGTCTATGGAAAAGTCACTGACAAAACGGGCAAACCCATAGAACAGGCGCTAGTAAAACTAATGCTCGAAAATGGTATCCCAATGATAACTTTTTCCAAATCTACTGGCGAATGGTTAATTCCGTTGCAGAGTGTATACAATCTGCAGCAATCCAATACATTGCAGGTAAATAATGAAACACTTTTGACAATCGAAATTACTGCAAACGACAAAAACAAGTCAAAAGTAATTACTGTTATGGGAAAAGGAAGCCCCTTACCAAAAGCAGTAGTGCTTGGATCAAATTACGATTTCCGCAAGGAAGAGAGTGATGTTTTACCTGCCTCCACCTCTCGAGCCGAAGAAGAGAGTCAGAAGCCAACGATATTGAATGAAGTCGATATTGAGTTTCCTCGCCCAAATGCAATTATCCCCGGTTCCCAACCACTTATTAAAGGCAAGGGAATAGCTAAAACAAGAGTTCGTGTAGAACTTAACTCAAAACCAGCATTTACATTATCTTCTATAGTAAACGAGAGAGGAGATTGGTCCGCATATGTTCCCAAACCGCTACCTCCGGGCACCTACACTATGACACTGCTTGCAAAAAATAACCAAAATGAAGATGTTGTGTTAACTCGTAGTTTTACTTTAACAAAAAGTGGTGAACAAGTATTGGCCGAGGCAACTGGGCCTGGAGAATTATCCCCCACCATAGATCCATCACCAACCGAAGAACCTCCTTTACCGACTGTTAAACCGACCGGATTCCCATCCCCAACAAACTCCTACGCAACACCTACTGTGGCCACTACCTCACCGACTATTGCAACTGTGTATGTTACCCCCGCACCGCCAGTAAGTGGTGGAAATGGCCTCATATATACAATAGTTTCTATTGGACTACTTGTTGTGGGTGGCGGAGTAATATTACTGTTATAACCATTGCATCTGAAAAATAGTTCCTATACAATGAATCATGGCTAAAAAAGCGACTACTATTATTCTTGTTATAGTTGTTCTATTCTTACTTGCCAGCACCGTCTACGTGTCCATAATTCTCACATCAGACACAGGAACTACCCCTCGACCATCAAAAGCCTCTGAAATAGAAGAAGGAACCGAACCAGTACCGGCTGACGAAACAGCTGGAGAAGAAACAGGCACCAATGAAACATCAGCTGATCCACTTACCATTGCCGAAGACCAGGCAGCATTAAATTCCGGGGAAGAATCACTAATTGCGCAGGAATCGACAACAGATGAAAGTACAAACAGTGAAGATCTGACTGCGACACCTGAAGTTACTCCAGGTGACGATGAAGACCTGCTCGCATATGCAAATCCTTCACCGACAGGTGGGCAATCAGAAACTACACCCACAGCAGAGCCGACAGTCGGGCTTGAATCAAGCACGGGGAGTGTAGATGAGCTTCCAGAAAGCGGAAAAGGTCAGCCAAGAACAACGGTGACTCCATCACCTACACCAACGAAAGCACAGCAACAGCTACCACAAACTATGCCGGTTGCAGGGAATCTTACCGGACCAATTGTAGCCTTTTTGGTAGCGGGAACTACGATAGTTCTTTCCTTCCTCTTCTAATCAGGCTTTTTTGACAATAGCAAGAAATGAGGCAGGTGTTAGTGAAGCACTTCCTATAAGAAAACCTTGAATTTCATCATGATGTAGATATTCCGAAACTGTGTCGGGGTTTACACTTCCGCCATAGATAAACATACTGTCCGGGGGTAACGAGAGTTGTTGCTTTATCTCAAGAACGTGTGAAGCGCTCATATTATTACCCGTACCAATGGCAGATACCGGTTCAAATGCGATAAATGAAATTCCATCTGGAATAGTATCTTGAGAATCGCGTATGCAAAATACAGGAGATATTCCACTTGCAAGGGACAATCTTGCTTTTTCCATGAGCATTTCATTTGTTTCGCCGTAGTTACTTCTTCGCTCGCTGTGGCCGAGTATGGAGTACTGTACCAGTCCTTGAAGCATTGCAGCAGTTACTTCGCCGGTAAATGCACCGTTCGTTTTATCGGAAAGTGATTGCGTTCCAATGCCGATATTTTTTGCTAGTTGCTCAAGCGGCTTTAATGCATGGATAAAGGGAAATGGAGGGCAAATAATGATAGCTATGCGATCGCTATTCAATGCTTCGGATAACGCAGTATCGTTTTGAATCGCGGCAGAAAACTCTTCTTTCCACTGAATTGTTTCTTCATATGTTTTATTTGCTTTCCAGTTGGCGATAAAGTATTTCATGTATACTATTATACGCTATGAGTACAAACCTTCTCTCACAATTGAATAAAAACCAGAAGGAGGCAGTCCAGATTACTTCCGGACCATCGGTTATATTGGCAGGCGCCGGGTCGGGTAAAACGCGGGTTCTAGTAGCGAAGGTTATTTATTTGGCAAAGCATGAAAAGGTCGATCCCAAATCGATAGTGATGATTACCTTTACCAATAAAGCTGCCAAGGAAATGAAAGAGCGCATTCAGCGTCTCGCCAAAGATCCTTCAAAGTCACCGCTTGGTTACATCGGTACGTTTCATTCATTTTGCTGCCAGATTCTGCGCCGAGATGGCGAGCACATGGGTTTGGACTCGAATTTTTCCATTTACGATACTGACGATCAGCAGGCGGTAATCAAAAAAATTCTCAAAAAAAATGATATTTCACGTTTAACCCCATCCTTTTTCCTGAATAGAATATCTGATGCCAAAAATCTGGTAGTTTCTCCCGAAAAATACCTGGACGTGTTTTCCTTCTACCGGGCTCCTGAAGTTGCCCACGTATATGACGAATATCAAAAAGAGTTATTACGAAATAAGGCAGTGGATTTTGATGACCTGATTATGAAAGCGGTGCAGTTGTTTACCTACCATCCTGAAGTTCTTGAAAAGTATCAGGAACGGTATAAGTATTTGATGGTAGACGAGTTCCAGGATACAAACTATGCCCAATATGTGTTTACCCGTTTGCTAGGAAGCAAATACAAAAACGTTACTGTTGTAGGAGATTTTTCGCAGAGCATTTATTCATGGCGTGGGGCAGATATCCGCAACCTGGAAAAGTTTACGCAGGATTTTCCCGAAACAAAAACGGTGAATCTTGAGGAAAACTACCGTTCCACTCAAACAATCCTTGATTATGCGTACGATATCATTTCAAAAAACCAGTCACATCCGGTGCTGCACTTGTTTACTTCAAATGAAAAAGGGGATGAAATTGAATTCTATGAGGCCGACAACGAAGAAGATGAATCACGGTACGTTTCACGGAGTATAGAAAAGATAATGAGGGAAAGGGGATTGGAATACAGTGATTTTGCGGTGCTATATAGAACCAATGCCCAATCTCGTGCAATTGAGGAGTCTTTTTTGCATTACGGTATTCCGTATACCTTAATTGGCGGAGTTCGGTTCTACGAACGCAAGGAAATTAAGGATATCTTGTCTTATTTGCGGTTATTTGTGAATCCATCGGATGAAATTGCCCTAGAGCGTATAAAAAAGCTGGGTAAACGGAGGTGGACTGCTTACAAGGAACTATGGGAAAAAACAAGGGACACCTATAACGACTTTACGACAACAGAGCTCATGGAACGGGTCTTTCTGGCAACCGGGTACCTAGACCAGTTTGATGTCGATAATGAAGAAGACTATGCCCGACTGGAAAACATCAAGGAGTTGAAGTCGGTGGCACATGCGTTCCCGACAGTCGTTGCGTTTCTTGAGCAGGTTTCCCTTGTTGAATCGGAATACAGCCAGGGCGAAAAAACAGGCCGTTCCCGGGACGGTGTGCGTTTAATGACACTCCACCAAGCGAAAGGACTGGAGTTCCCCGTGGTCTATATTGTAGGACTTGAAGAGGGTATCCTTCCTCATTCACGCTCCATTGATGATACACTCCAGCTTGAGGAGGAACGGCGATTGTTTTATGTTGGTATAACCCGAGCACGTGAACAACTCAAAATTACCTACGCACGGCGAAGGTATATTTTTGGTAGGCGCAGTGAAGGACTTAAATCGCGCTTTATCAGAACTGAAGAGGATGAGCGGGAATACGACTACTTCTGATAATTCCTTTGTTAACATGTATACTTTTTCTATGTTACAAGACAGACACGGGAAGTCTTTATCATTGTCGCAAATTGTTCACAAAGCAGCAATCCGCTTTTACAAAATTGTTGTTGAACTTGAGGTTTACATTCTTCATCTTGTTGGCACTATTCCAATTCATACGATTCGCAATGCGATGTATATTCTCGCGGGGATCAAGATAGGATTCGGTTCTACTATTCATACTGGAGCGCGTTTCTATTTTCCTTCTAACATTTCAATAGGAAAAGATACTCTTATTGGGGAAGGTGCGGTACTGGATGGAAGGGATAAACTAATAATTGGTAATCATGTTGATATTGCCAGTGAAGTGATGATCTACAATGCCTATCATGATCTCAAACATGCTCACTTTAATGCTATTATGAAACCCGTAACGATAGAGGACTATGTATTTATCGGTCCCAGGGCTATTATCCTGCCTGGAGTAACAATCGGGAAAGGTGCGGTAGTAGGTGCCGGTGCTGTAGTTACAAAAGATGTTCCTGCATTAACTATGGTAGGAGGAGTACCGGCGGCAAAAATCGGTATGCGCGATGAGAAATCGTTAGGCTATAAATTAGGAAGAGCGGACTGGTTTCGTTGAGTTCACTCACAGATAATTTTACGCAGGAATAATTTCAAGAATATCTTCCGGTTTTTCTGCAACATAACTGCATCCCGCTATTTTGAGTATTTCTTCTGCCTGAAGTCCCCATGTAACACTGATTATCGGGATGTGTGCTTTTTTGCAGGCTTCAACATCACGTACTTCATCACCCACGTAAATGCAATCGTCAGGTTGTAACTTATGTCTTCTTAGTAATTTAGCCAGTGAAATATGTTTTCCAAATAAATCCCTTTCTGAAGTTATATTGTTAAACTGACTAAGGTTGTTGTTAATAAGAAACTGTTGCACTAAATCCTTTGCATTGGAAGTAAGAATTTCCAGTTGATAGCCTCTTTTCTTCAGCTCATTCAGTACAAATGGAATTGCCGGGTATGGTTTCATTTCGGCAATATTTTGGCGAACTCGCCGTCGTAGACGTAAAGCCAGCGCAGGTATTTCGAGTAGGGTTAACTTAAAATGCTTTAATACTTCCTGGGTTGATTTATTACGTAACAATTGGAAGTCTTTGTGGGTTATGGGATCTTTGCCCATTTCCATAAGAATTTCATTTGCGTAAATCAGTCCGGGAGTTACGGTATTTGCAATTGTGCCATCAAAATCAAAGATAATAAGCGAAGGTCTTTTCATAGTAAATTTATCCCCCTTTCCCAACAAGGAAAACTGCCTGCCATGGTCGATACGAGGAGATATATTCTTCATCAATTAGAATCTGACCGTCTCTGATTACTTTATAGGTAAACTTTGATTTTGCTCCCCAAGCGGCAAAATCAATTTGCTTTACTTGGCCATTGGGTAAATTAGGATCGTCCTCGTGTCTATCTGGTGGAGGAGGTGCTACATCCCACACAACAGGTTCCGTAAGCTCTACTCTTCGATTATCTTTTTTCCCGTAAAACCTAAAATACAAAAGACGATTTTCCCTGTCATTTTCTACCTGGACAAGCATATGTGCCGGTGTATCGTTTTTAAATCGCAAGTCGACGGTGGGGGTGTAAATGGTTGCATCAAAACCGGGCTTCGAGTCGTTTTCGTAATATCCCACACGATATGCATGTGCATGGCGCTCGGTAATTGGTAACCCGGTTTTCAAAGCTGCCCGGAATGCAGTAGTAGATACCTGGCATACACCACCTCCATCACCTAAAACTGTTTTTCCATTTTGAATAATGTATGCAGGACGATACCCGGTATTGGTGGAGATGTCACCGACAATTTTGTTAAAGGAAAATTCTTCACCGGGTGGTATAAGTACTCCATGGAATTTTGAAGCGGCAAGCGAAAGATTATAGACTCTATCTTCTGAAGATCCGGAGTAATCTGACTTACCTTCTCCAATTAATTCCTCAATACCGAATGAGTTCGCGTCAGCAAGGGAAATGTCAGGCTTTATTTCTTCTTCTTTTAAAACTATTTTCTTTGTAAGGCTTTTGCTGGTCGGATTTTTTTTCACTTCGTCCATGGCCTTGTTAATATCGTTAAAGAAGTTGTCATTATTGATACGCGATCCACTGGTGCTGTCTTCGAAGGTAACAACCTTCCCGTCCTGAAACGCAAATTTTGCGTTTCTTGGAGCACGGTCATATGACTCTGATGTTTGCCTAATAAAAAGGTCAAACGGTTTTTTATCATATTGCACAATAGGTTTGAACTGGTAAGTATGGAGACCGGTAAGCAAGAGGAATTTTTGTTTTATATTCGAGGGGAAGTGGGAAGATCTTCCTACCAAGTATGCTTGCTCTGCTACATCACGGACATTTGTATTCAGTTTTAGTTGTTCAGCTGAAATTGTTGCGATCTGCTCGTCGTTATAAAAAACTGCGATATTTACTTTATGCAGATTGGCTTCTACCGGTTTATAGAGATTAATAATATCCTCTTTGGTTTTTCCACCGACATTATGATTATCAACATATATCCCCGGGTATATTTTGTTATGATAAGACTGATCTTGGACAATAAGATATGTAATATATCCGCCCAATAGTGTTCCGGCAACAAGCAGTGCTACAAGCACTCCGTTTTTATTAATGGAACGGATAATTTTGTGAGCTTTTTTGGAGAGCGAGTGTATACGTGACTGTAACTTTTTTGGTATCATAAAGCTATGGATGATAATAATGCAAACGTCCCGAAAAATCAATCCGCACCGGTATTTGAAAGCGTCCCTATAGATGAAGTTCCCCAGAACATTCCTACAGAAGAAACACCACCACCGGAAGTTGCGAGTGCAGGAGATGCTTTTTTGAATGCACCGCCACCTGAACTGACGGGTGAACTTCCACCATTATACCAGGAAAGCAGAACAAAGTATTTTATTATCGGTGGTGCCGTGTTGTTTTTTCTTCTGATTTTTGGCGCGATTATCGGTGCTTTTATGCTTTCTCGAGGAGGAGCGCCCTCAGCGCCCCAAAAAGTTACCTTAACCTATTGGGGATTATGGGAAGATCCACAAATTATACAACCGATTATAGATGAATATCAGAAGGCAAATCCAAATGTAACTATCAAGTATGAGCTACAATCTCATATCGATTATCGCCCAAAGCTTATACAAAGAAGTCAGAACAACCGTGGGCCGGATATCTTTAAATTTCACAATACCTGGCTGGGGGAGATAAAGGAAGTAGCTGCACCGTTACCAAAGGAAATAATGTCGAATGATGAATTTGAGAAAACGTTTTATCCCATACATAAAGAAGATCTTGGCCTGGAAGGCTCCTACTATGGTATTCCATTAACCGTAGACGGTATTGTGATGATTTACAATGATAGTCTATTTAAGAAAGCAGGGATTACCACACCGCCAACAAGCTGGACGGAGGACTTTTACGAGAATGTGGCTGACTTGACAGTGCAAGGCAATGATGGTAAGACAGTTACCTCTGGTGCGGCGCTGGGGACTGCCAGTAATATTGATCATTTTTCTGATATTTTTGGCACATTGCTTTTACAAAATGGTGGTTCTCTTCAAAAGCTGGAAAATAAAGAGGCAGTAGAGGCACTGCAGTTTTACCGTGAGTTTGGGGAAACAAACATCTGGAACGATTCAATGCCCAATTCTATTCAGGCATTTTCAGATCAATTAGTTGCTATTACTTTTGCACCTTCTTGGCAGATAATCCGGATAAAAGAAAAAAATCCAGAAATTCAGCTCAAAGTCGCTCCCGTTCCAAAAAGTCCCAATAACAGCTCAGTTTCAATTGCTAGCTACTGGGTTGAGGGGGTGTCAAAGTTCAGTCCCAATCAAGCAGAAGCATGGAAATTCCTCAAATATCTTTCGCAAAAAGAGACCCAATTAAAGATGTACGAGCTCCAGGTAAAAACCCGTGGTTTAGGAGCAGCTTTTTCTCGAGTTGACTTGCAAGAAAGCCTTGCTGAGGATCCGATTCAATCGGTAATTGTACAGCAAGCAATGTCATTTAAGAGTTTGCCGTTAGCGGACAGAACGTTTGATAAAGGAATAAATGATGAAATAGTCGGGTATCTAAAAAATGCAATAAATTCGACTGCATTAGATGTAGGTTACCAGGATGCGCTTAAGACTGCGCAGCAAGGAGTGGACCAGGTATATTCCCGCTATCAAGTTACTCCTGTTCCGGCAGCTTCAGCACAATAATCCCCCGCTACATTTAGATTTTCATTGATAAGTTTGATACAATGAAAGATTATGGATCTTTCTGCGTTGTTTAAAAGAAAACAGAATGAGAAGCAGTCCTACTTTGGTCTTTTTTTACGAGGGGAAAGTGCGGTAGGCTTTGTATTCGAAATAGTAAACAACACAGTTTCCCTAATTGCTAAAGAAAAAATCAAATACCGCAACAGCTGGGAGAATATTGTTGATGATGTTGATGAGCTGCTAGCAATCCTCGAAAACGAAACCAAAATCCATGTAAATGAGTGTATCTACTTTATTTACTCCTATTTTATTGACGATGCCACCGGGGAAATAAAAGACCAGTACAAGAATGTAATGCGGCAAATTTCCAAAGAGCTTGATCTGAAGCCTCTTGGATTTATTGAATGCCACGAATCTGTAAAAGATATGCTCGAAAAGGAAGAGGGAACACCTTTAAACAGCGTTATGGCTGAGATTGATTCTACTCATGTTTCCTTATATGTCTATAAAGGGGGAAAGTTGATTTACAAAGATGAAACTGCCAGAACAGATTCAATTACCGATGATTTAACAGAGATAATAGATAAGCGAAAAGACCAGTATTTGCTTCCATCAAAAATGGTAGTATACGGCTCTTCCTCATTGGAGAAAGAGGCGGCGCTTATTAAAGAGCATAACTGGAAGGAAGATGCGTTTATTCAGGCTCCACGACTACTGGTTCTTAATACTGAAGATGTATTGCGGGGGTTGGGGAACACGTTTATGGAACAGGTTCAACATGAGCTGGGAAATGGTATTCAATTACACGAAGAGGAAGTCGACCTGCATGAGGATGCAGAAGCGAAAGATACAGAACCGATGGTGGCTAAAATCGATAAAAAGAAAACTGAAGATTTTCCTGATGAAACTGAAGGTGTAGTTGGTTTGTCAGCGGCTTCTTCAGCAGAGGTTGCTGGTGCGTCTGCTACAGGTGCAGCTACAACGGGATTGAGTGCAGCAAGCGCAGCTATTCCAGCAGCAGCGAGCATGGATGAAGCAAAAAAAATTGTAAACCGGTCTGCACCTAAGAAAAAAGTGGTTATTGATGATGGTATACCTGATGAAGCTGAAAAGGTGGGATTTGTGGTTGGTGAAGACGTCACGAAAAGTGAGCATGAGTACGACGATACTGAAGAATTTAATACAAAGAAAGGATTTTCAGTTGATGTTTCTTTTGTGAAAAATCTAAAATTCCCCAAAATTAAGTTTGGCGGCGGAAGCAAGAAAAAACCTAAAATTCAAATATTTGTTGGTATCACTGCCCTTTTGCTGATTGCAACAGCAACCATGGCCGAATATACGTTTCATAAAGCAAAGCTTGAAGTAATTGTTCCTTCCAGTAAAATCTCGAACGAACTTTCCTTAGAAGGTGAAGTCGGAGGAGATGTCGCTGGGACATTTTCAGTTGTAACTTCTACCACAAGCGCAGATGTAAAAGATGAAATCGGTACTACCGGTCAGCGTGAAGTGGGGGAAAAAGCGAAAGGAACTGTGATTCTGAATAATTTTGAGGATCGTTCCATTTCATATTCTGCCGGGACAAAAATGACTGGGGATAACCTTACCTTCGTTCTTGATTCAGACGTATCAATTGCTTCTGCAAGTTCCAGTGTTACTTCTATCCAGGCCCAGACAAAAGAAGCAGGGGTAACAGCGGAGAATATTGGTACTGAATACAATATTGACAAAGATAAACGGTTGAGTGTTTCCGGAGCTACTTCACGGAATTTTGCTGTGGCCAAAGGCGCCTTTACCGGGGGGACAAAAAAAACTTTAAAAACGGTAGCAAAAAAAGACCTTGATACATTGCAGGAACGCGTACTAGCCCAAGCAAAGAAGCTCAATCAAAGCAATAAGGCAGAAGTTCCATCAGGAATGCAGGTATTGCCGGAGTTAACGGAAGTAACTGTGGCTTCAGCAGACTATTCAGGTGAGGTGGGTCAGGAAGCAGAAAAAGTATCTGTGAATGCCGAAGTCCGTATTACCTACTATCTTATTTCGAAAGAAGCCTTGAAAAAAGAAATCGCCACTCAACTTGAACCGGATATTCCGAGCGGCTTTAAACTTGATGACGAGCACCTGAATTTTGAGATCGATAACGTCTCGAATGATGACGGGCAGGTAAGTGTAGATGTTCTGGGGGAAGCGACTGCTGTGAAGGAAGTTAATACCGAGCAAATGCTGGAACTCATGCCGGGAAAATCAATAGATGATGTCAAGAAAATTCTTCGGGAGCGTTTTGATGTTGAAGATGTGGTGGTAAAGCAAAATGCAACACCAATCTTTCCGCTTTCCTCCTTGCTTCCGTTTAAGAAAAATAATATAACTATAGATGTCCGTTCCAAATAAGCGGGTGAATTTTTTTCCTGATCTATGCCATTGTATTCGTATGTAAAAGATGTTCCCAGTCCAAAAAAGCAGTTTGTTAAATCCTTCTCCTATATTTTCCTTACTTTTGGAGCGTTGCTTATGTTCTGGTCTTTTTACCCCATTATTTCGTTTGAAATTTACTCTCGTTTATTTATCGATAAGGTTGTCGCAAGTCCTATTCCTCGATCACAAATTGCAACTACAGTACAGGAAGCAAATGCCGTATTAGGAAGTTATGACGCATTTTCCAGCAACCTTCGCGACTTTGCACAGGCAAGCATATGGTTTCCTTCAAAACCTCAAGTTATTGTCTCGAATGAAATTACGGTAAAAGAATACAAGCTTTCTATTCCGAAATTGAATATAATAGATGCCCGGGTAGTAATTGGTTCAGACGATTTATCAGAAAGTTTGATACACTATATACCGACGTCTCTTCCGGGAGAGTACGGGAATGTTGCTATCTTTGGGCATTCAACCTTACCGCAGTTGTATAACCCGACAGATTACAAAACAATATTTACCTATTTGCCCTCACTGGAAAAGGGAGACGAGATAAAAGTTACGTTAGAAGGAAAAGACTATACATACGAGGTGTATGAAATGTTTGTGGTAAAGCCGGAGGAAGTTTCAGTGCTTGAGCAACGCTATGACGGATCCTACCTTACTGTCATTACCTGTGTTCCGCCTGGAACCTATTGGAACAGATTGGTTGTACGGGCCAAACTGAAAGCTACACCTGAGACATGATGATGTATTGATTTATCCTATAATATATCGTATAATTAAGCATGAATTTGAGGTGGAAGGAAGCTGTTCTAAAAGTGTTTCCATATCTAAAAGAAGGATTCTTCTTTGTCGTCTATTATATCTTACTATCGTGTATATGGCTTGGCACTGCAACTAAAGCTGTTTTATTGTTTTTAAAAGACTGGGGTACCAAGCTGTCTACGCTTATTACAGAAAAGTATCTTACTGTAAAACATGGCAAATTCTTGAAGCGTAAATATAAAATCAACTTGCTTGACTACAAAGTAAAGTTGGGTAAAAACTATACCGCTTTAGAGAAAACTGTTATCAAAAGCAAAAACTCGTTTGCTTCTCGATACCAAACTTTTGTAACCCATGCCGCTTCTTTCGTTTCTAGAACGGGAAAATCAATAACACTTCATAAAGGGGAAATAGGCTTTTTTGCTATTGGCGTAGCACTTTTGCTACTTTTTATTTCCGGCTGGCAGGGATACTTATTTATAAAATCACTTCCTTCTCCAAAAAACATTGGAAAACTGAATTACCCTACCTCAACACACATTTATGACAGAAATGGGAATATGCTGTATGAGATCTACAAAGAAGAAAACCGCACTCCAGTAAAACTGGATGCACTACCCGACTATGTCTCACAAGCTACCATTGCAACCGAAGATAAAGATTTTTATAAACACAATGGTGTCTCTATTGTTGGAGGTGTGCTACGTGCAGCAAAAGATACGTATCTTACCCATGAACTGCAAGGAGGATCTACCATTACTCAGCAATTGGTAAAGTCTGCACTGTTAACTCCTGAACGGACCATTGCTCGAAAAGTAAAAGAAATGATCCTGGCGGTTTGGACTGAACAGCTTTACACAAAAGATCAGATTCTTGAGATGTACTTGAATCAAGTCCCTTATGGAGGTTCAGCCTATGGGATTGAAGAAGCTTCAAAAACATATTTTGATAAACCTGCTAAAAATTTAACACTTGAGGAAGCGGCGTTATTGGCTGGTCTCCCACGGGCACCATCGGTATATTCACCGTATGTAAATCCAGAACGTGCACAGCGCCGCCGCAATGATGTATTAAAGCGGATGCTTCAGGAGAAGTTTATTACTCAAGAGCAGTATGATGCCTCAATCAAAAAAACGTTAACGGTCGTCCCTCCAAAAATCGATATTAATGCACCTCATTTTGTTTTCTACATAAAGCAGGAATTGGAACGGCAGTATGGTGCGTCGGTAGTTGAAGAAGGGGGATTACGCGTAAAAACAACACTTGATTTGGAAATTCAAAAGGAAGCAGAAAAGATTCTCAAAGAGGAAATTGCAAAGGTATCCTACTTGAATATCACGAATGGAGCTATTCTTGTTACCAAGCCCTCAACAGGCGAAATTGTTGCTATGGTGGGATCACTTGATTATTATGCTCAACCACATGGTGCTTTTAACGTAACAACCGGGTTACGTCAACCGGGAAGTACTATTAAGGCAGTCATGTATTCATTGGCGCTGGAAAATGGATTTACTGCTGCTTCTGTAATCCAAGACCAGCCATTGGTGATTTCGATTCCCGGATCTGAACCGTACCGGCCTGTAAATTACGATGGACGATATCATGGGAATGTCCCACTCAGAATGGCTCTTGCCAATTCGTACAACATCCCTGCGGTAAAGGTACTGCAAACATTAGGGGTTCAGCAGTTTGTTAACCATGCGGAAAAGATGGGGATTGACACCTGGAAGGATTCGTCACGCTTTGGGCTTTCGTTAACGTTGGGAGGAGGAGAAGTGACGATGGTGGATATGGCAGAATCGTTTGGTGTATTTGCCAATACCGGTCGCTTACAGAACCTTACTGGTATCCAGGATATCCAGAATCTCTATGGTGAAAAACTTGACTATGACAAACCATTTGCTCGCCAGGTGCTTGATGAAGGTGTAGCTTATATTATCTCTGACATACTTGCTGATAATCTTGCTCGCCAGCAGGCGTTTGGTGCTAACTCTGCCCTTGAAATTCGTGGCTATAAAGCATCCGTTAAAACCGGAACTACAAATGAATTAAAAGACAACTGGACTATAGGCTATACTCCTGATTATCTGGTAACAGTTTGGGTAGGAAATAATGATAATACCCCTATGAATCCTTATCTTGTATCCGGTATTACCGGTGCAGCTCCAATCTGGAATAGAATGATGACCTACCTTTTGCAGAAAGACTATCCCAACAAGCAGAATAAATGGATTGAAAAACCCTCTGATATAGTAGAACGGATTTGTTATGGAGGACGGGTAGAGTACTTCCTTGCGGGAACAGAGAATTCAGTGGCATGCGGAGGTGTTCAGCAGAATGGCCAGTGGAATAGGTGGAATCAACAGAATCAATTTAACCAATGGAATCAGATCCAGAATAATGGACAGCAAGGGAATAACTATCAGAACGGCCAGGAGAATACAAATGGACAGGGTTCCAACGGAAATGGCCGCTGGTGGAGATAACCTTTGTTGATATCTCAATAAAGCATTATTTTACTCTCTCATGATAAGCTAATACAGCTTGTTTTATATCTTCCAGGTTATCATTACCGAATTTCTCCAGCATGTTTTTTGCTATTACATAAGCCAGCATTGCTTCTGAAACTACCGCTCCTCTGGGAACAATACAAATATCTGATCGTTCAACAGTTGCTTCCCGCTTTTCTTTAGTATCAATATCAACAGTTTGCAATGGTTTATAGAGCGTTGAGATAGGTTTGTGGTATACGCGAACAATGAGTGGCATTCCGTTGGTTACTCCACCTTCCACCCCGCCAGCTCTGTTGGTATTTCGATAGTACCCATCATTGTAATGAATCTCATCATGGACTTCAGAACCTGGTTTCCCGGCTGCTTCTACCCCGTTTCCGATTTCAACTGCTTTCACCGATTGGATACTCATAAGAGCTTGGGCAATCTGGCCGTCGATTTTCCTGTCGTAGTGCACGTAGCTTCCCAATCCGACTGGCACATTTACAGCCCATACCTCCACAATCCCTCCTAAGGTATTCATTTCCATACGGGTTTTTTGGATAAGATCGTGCATTTGGGTTGCAGTGTCCGGATCGATACATCGAATTTCGGGGGAAGTTTCGTAGGATTTTTTAACGTCTTCAAAAGTATAGTCAGTTTTTTCTAATTTGATTGAACCGATTTGCACAGTATGACTGGCTATTTCAATGCCAAACTGCTGAAGCAGTTGTTTAAAAATGGCTCCTGCTGCAACTCGGGCTGTTGTTTCCCGTGCAGAAGCACGTTCCAATACATTGCGAACATCATCCAGTCCATATTTTTGTACTCCCGCTAAATCGGTATGGCCTGGCCTTGGATTGGTTACTCGTGCAGATTGAACAACTTTTTCCGATTGGGATTCATCGCTCATTTTCTCACCCCAGTTTTTAAAGTCTTTATTAGCAATCCAAAGCGTAATAGGAGAGCCAATTGTTTTTCCGAATCGCACACCTGAAGTTACTTCTGCTTCATCAGTTTCAATTAACATTCTTCCTCCTGCACCTGACCCTTTCATGCGCTTTTGCATTTCTGCTTTAATATACTCTTTTGAAATTGGCACATTTGCAGGCATGCCTTCGATAATTACTGTTAATCCTTTTCCGTGTGATTCGCCTGCTGTTAAGAAACGTAACATAGTTATATTGTTTTATCTATTAATTGGTAAATGTCCTGAAGGCCTGAATAGTGCATTTGTCCGGGTGCCGACCCTCCTGAATTTCCTGCTGCAAATGTAAATAAGCTTCCAAGGTAGGGAGAGAGAATACGAACTAGTTTCCCTTGTTCTCCCATGCCCGCTACAATCATTTGTTTTCCTTGTTTATTGGTCAGTAGCCGAAACAACGTTTGTATATCTTTGTCTTTTTTTACCAGAGTGGCAATTTTGTATACATCGGGAGAATACGAAGACATTTCATCGATTATTTTTGTTAAGTCCCAGTAATCTGGCGTTTCCTGAAAGTCGTGGTGAGATAGTATCAATTTTGTTTTCCCTGGATTGGGGAAAGCATGTTCCTTTATCGTTTCCAATTCAATATCTACGTAATCAAATTCTACTTTAAAGGCTTGTTGCAGTATATGTCTGCGATTTTCTTCGGAAGCTTTCCATTTGCCGCCTTCCATTTTGTGTCGGCAGGTAAATACTGCGGGTTTTGAACAGGCGATTCGTAATTGCTCAACCTCTGCTTCGGTGATACCTTCGATATAGTCTGCTCTTACTTCAATAACATCAGCGTGATGTTGAGCATTTTTTATTACCTCTAAAGCTCGAGAAACGGTTGTCTCAATTATCGGTATGCAAATAAGGGGTTTTTCCATATTATTGGGCATTTTTTTCTAATACAAATCTCATAACATCTTCCGGTGCTTTAAAGCCTGTGTACAGCTCAAATTGCGCTATTCCCTGGTAAAGCAGCATTTCTAGCCCGTGTATTACTTGTGCTCCCTTTGCTGCTGCTTCACGTAACAATCGCGTTTGTTTGGGAGAATATACCGCGTCAAACACAATATGATCTGCTTTTAAGTAATCAGCTGGAACAGGAGTTTCTTCTTGATGCTCACCCATTCCAAGAGGGGTAGCGTTAATAATGATTTCATGATCATACACAAGAGCAATACTATCCAGTTCTCGTATTTCAGCGCTAAAGTCGTTTTGAAGGTCCTGCGCATTTTCTGTAGTGCGATTGAATACTGTAAGGGAAGCTCCTCTTTGGGTGACTCCGTATGCCATTGCGCGTGCGGCTCCTCCCGCCCCAATAAGAGCCACACGTTTGCCTGCAAGTTGCGTTTTCTTCTCAAGTGGGGTAACAGTTCCAATCCAGTCGGTGTTGTATCCTTTTAATATTCCGTTATCGTTTACAACTGTATTTACTGCGCCAATTTTTTGAGCAACTGGATCTACCTCGTCAAGAAATTTGACAACTTCCATTTTATGGGGGATTGTACAGGTTAGTCCTCGTATACCCATGGCGCGAACAGCATCTATTACCGTTTTTATATGTTCGACTTTTACCTGTGCGGCTGTAAAAACAAATCTATCATCTACTCCTATTGCTTCATAGGCTGCATTGTGCATTACCGGGGAAAGTGAGTGCTCTACCGGGTCACCAATAATAATACACATTTGCGATCTTGCTGATATTCTCATAAAGTGTGAACAGAATGTTTAACTTTTTCTGCAATCTGCCGTGCAATAATGTCTGGCACTTGGGAGCCGGTATCCATGCTGAATGCACTCAGTTCATGATACAGTTTTTGCCGTAGAAGATACATGCTGATTGCGTCTTCCACTATATATTCTATTGTAATATGTTTTTGTTTTTCGGGGTCTTGTTCCTGCTGGAGCCGAAGGGTCAACTCTTTAGCTTTTTCTTCGTTCAGCACTGGTCTGTTTATTACTGGTTTTTTCATTTCATCTTGTATCATCCGTTGTTTGAGCAGTTCCACGGGTGCTGTCAAAACGCAGATAAGTGAATAATATGCTTTTTTTAGCTCAGCTCTTTGTTCCTCGCCAAAAGTTTTATTGCTTTTTACATTTATATGGTTGTTTACTCCGACTCCGCCACCGGCGCTAATTACCGAATGCTCGGAATTCATTACCGAGCGAAGTATTTCGCTTTCTATTTCACGAAATTCCTGCCAGTTTGTACCATTTTGGGTAATCTCCGCTACAGGTCGTCCTGCTTTTTCAACAATCAACTGATCCATTTCTACACATTTCCATCCTAGGTTCCTTGCTACTAGTGCACCGATGGTGGATTTCCCGGTGGCACGAAACCCACACAGAATAATGTTTTTGTATTTACTGCTCATTGGTTTGTAATGAAACTCCTAATGTGCGAACGACATCCCAGAACGAGGGGAACGATTTTGAAACTACGTCAGCGTCAAGAATTCTGACACCAGGTATTTTTGTACCGGCAACAGCAAAGCTCATCGCCATCCGGTGATCACCATAAGTTTGAATTTCAGCTCCATGAGGAATTCCACCCATTACTGTCAACGTATCTTTCGTTGAAAGAGTTTGCACACCCATCTTTTGTAGTTCAGTTTCCGGTGCTCTTATGCGATCGGTTTCTTTAATACGAAGATTATCCAGTCCCGTTATCCTAGTTGTTCCTTCTGCAAATGAAGACACAACTGCAAGTGTTTGTGCAGAATCGGGCATGCTGTTCATATCCGCAGTTACAGAATGCAATTTTGAGGGACCGGTAACAGTAATCGTATTTTCTTTTTTCTCTACTTTACATCCCATTTTGCAAAGGACATCTGCAAATGCAACATCTCCCTGCTTTGACACAGGTGGAAGGTTTAACACGGTAATTGTGCTTCCCGTTACTGCGGCTATACCCCAGAAGTATGCGGCTGCTATTGCATCTGCTTCGACAGTAAAACTAGATGTATTGTAGTGTTGTCCTGCTGGTACTGTATATGTTTTGTATTCGTTGTTTTCTACTGTAACTCCGAAAGCTTTCATTGTTTCTATGGTTACGTCAATAAAAGATTTGGACGTTTGTTCTCCCTCAACCTTTATAGTTACGTTGCCTATTAGCGGTGCAATCATCAGGATCGAAGAAAAAAACTGGCTGCTTATTGTTCCTTTCATGGTTACTGTACCTGGTGTCAGCTTTCCTGATAGTATTTTTACCGGTAAGTAGCCATCTTCTTCCAGGTATTCTATTTTTGCTCCCAGTTGTCGTAAACCATCAACCAGTTCACCAACCGGACGTTTTTTAAAACCTGGTTTGCAGATAACAGTTTTAATACCTGGGACTATACATAACAGTCCCAATAAAGAGCGAGCTGCTCGACCTGAAATATTAATGTCAATTGTGTACTCATCTTCTTTAACGTCATCTACCGATCCTTCAACAATAACTTTGTCAGAAAATCTGACAAGTTTAATACCAAGGGTTTGCAGTGCATTCATCATAGCTACGGTATCGTCACTAAAAAGGGGATTGTGAATAGTAACAGGATTGTTTGTCATAGCTGCCAAATTAAGCGCACGGATGGTGTAGCTAAGGGAGCCTGGTATGGCAACTTCTGCTGTTATTGGCTGCGGTAGTGGAGTAATAGTAACGGATTTCATCCTGTGATATAAGCGAGTGCGGCCTTTATGTGCTCTTCAGAAACTTCACAGTCGGCAATAGCCTGTCCTTTTTTCTGAAGGAGGGTAAATTTAATAATGCCGTGTTCATTTTTTTTATCGAATTTCATCTTTTGTAAGATTGTTTCAAAGCTGATATTTGGTAGAGCAGCAGGAAGTCCTGCTTTTATAAGACAGGCTTTAATCTGTTCTGTATCAGCGGGAGTAATCGACCCTCTCAATTCAGACAATTTAGCTTCTGCAAGCATTCCCAAAGAGACAGCTTCTCCATGCAAAATCGGAGTGTTTAATTCAAGTAATGTTGATTCTATCGCATGTCCGATTGTGTGACCAAAGTTAAGGAGTTTCCGTGATCCAGTAAGTTCTTTAATATCACCTGAAATAATATCAGCTTTTATCTGAACTGATTTTTCAATTATACTTATAAGTTCGGGGGAAGTAAACTCACGTGGTTTTTTCAAAGTCACAAATGTAAAGTATTCTACATCGCGGATAAGTCCATGTTTGATTATCTCTGCAAACCCGGAAGCAAACTCCCGATCAGGGAGTGTTTTTAGGGTCGCTATATCAACAAGGACAAGGTATGGTTGGTTAAAGGTACCAATTATGTTTTTTACGCCACCAAAGTTTACTCCTGTTTTCCCTCCCACGCTTGCATCAACTTGTGCCAGTAATGTCGTGGGAATCTGAACAAACGAAACTCCTCGCATGTAGGTACTAGCTACAAAAGCTCCTAAGTCTGTAATTACTCCACCACCCAGGTTAATCAGAAGGCTCTTCCGATCCATACCAAAGGTTAGCATCTGATTCCAGATTGACATCGCAGTTTCTACCGATTTCGCTTGTTCTCCTGGCTGAACGGTGATTATTCTCGCATCTTTCGGCAATACCTGTTGCAGCTGTGGAAGAATAGTTTGCTCAAGAGTAGTATCTGTTAATACCGCAACCTTTGAGAAAGGACTAAATTGAAATACATCACCAATTCTGTTTAATACTGAATCTGCAAGAACGACATCGTACTTTTCCGGAGCCGAGTTAATGTGAATCGGGATACGCTGCATAGGTTATTGTGATCTGCTACTTATAAAGGTGTCGCGACTTGTTTTAGTATCAGTGAAGAAAGTAAGAAGAGAATCTTTTTCAAGCTGGTGTTGTTTTATGAATTCCATAAATGCGACTAAGCTTACTGCTATATTATCATAGTTTTTAATAATAATATCAGTGTGCATTTGAGGCGATCCTGAAGCAAGTCGCGTCAACGACTCAAATCCACTTCCTGCAAGCTGTAATGATTTCGGTTGCGTTGCTTCTATAAACGCATATAGGTAACAGGAAAGCAGGAAAACAATATGAGAAATTCCTGCGACTTGTTCGTCATGTTCTGTTGCTGAGACCTTTACCACAGAACTTCCCAAGTAGTGGATAAGCTGGTCAATTTTCCTGACAGATTCTTCTGTATTGTTTTGATGGGCCGTAATTGCCCACGGTTTTTTTACGAATACCATTCCTTCGGCGTGTTCAAATCCCATCTTTTCTGAACCGGCCATAGGGTGTGTGCCAAGAAATTCGATAGTTTCACCGGATAGATTTTCAAACTCTGTGACGATATGTTCTTTTACACTTGCAATGTCGATTACCAGCAGATTATTCTTCGAAGTGCATTGTACAATTTGATTTGCAAGTGGAACTACTGTATCAATAGGAGACGCAAGAATAATTAATTCAACAGTATCTACCAGTTCCTGCATAGAAGCTACCGTTGTAGAAAGATATTTTTGAGATAGAGCTAGCCGAATATCATCAGAATCGCGTTCTACGGTATATATCTCCAGTTCGGGATTTTTCATTTTTAATCCCTTGACAATAGATCCACCAATAAATCCCATTCCGATTACTCCTATTTTTGTAAAGGGAAGATATTTATGTTGCTTAAATAATCGTGCTGTTTTGTTTAACACAAAAATCTTTTCATAGAGTTCGCTGATATGTTCCTTTAGTACGGGATGCTGAATCTTATTCCGAATAGTCTCCAACAGCTCAAGCTCCCTTTTACGATCGGTTAAGGGAATTCCATGAATATCTTTATAGACCGCTACTTCATCAGTTATTTGAAATCGTTCTTCGATAAGTTTTACTATTTGTGAATCTACTGTATCAAGCTGATTGCGTAACTGTTGTAAAGTGTCGCTCATAAATCTGTCATAGAACCTGACTTGTAATATCCCAGAATTTTAACTGATTGTGTATTTTCTTTCAGTGTTCCCATTATCTTTTCTATTTCTTCTGCTTGTTCTGGTTTCCAGCTGAAATCAGCATAGAACAGGTACTCAAACGGCTTACCGTGAATAGGACGAGATTCGATCTTCACGAGATTGAGTTTACTGTCCGATAATACGCGCAGTGCCATAACCAGGCTTCCTGGTAAGTGCAGGACAGTAAAGATAATAGAACACTTATCAGTACCTTTTATCTTGTTCTGTTTGTTCCCAATAATAAGGAAACGGGTATAGTTATGCGGATTGTCATGAACGCTTTCCTTAATTACTGTAAGCCCATATATGTCAGCAGTTTCCTTGCTTGCAATTGCTGCAAGGAGCGGGTCTTTCTGGTCTGCAACAAATTTAGCAGCACCGGCCGTGTCGGTGTAAATTTCTTTTTGAATCCAAGTATGTTCAGAAAAGAAAGCATCACTTTGTTCCAGAGCTTTATAATGGGAAACGACTTTACTTAAATGCTGCAAGCGGATTTCATGTGGCATTTCTGATTCGATACCCAACAGATGCAAATCAATTTTCAGATAATGTTCACCAACAACGGCGATATCGTGTTCATACAGCAGGTCGTAATTGTCATACACGGAACCTGCTAAACTGTTTTCAACAGGAATTAAGCCATAGTCGGCTTCACCTTTTTCAACCAAATCAAAAATAACACGAAAGTTTTTTGCACCAATTAACTCTATCTCATCGTTTTTAAAGTACTCCAAAGCTGCTAAATGGGAATACGAACCTGGGATACCAAGATATGCTACTTTTTTCATAATTGTTCGGGTGCAACCAGATCTCTCAGTGTTGCGATTTTATCAACTAAAATTTGTAATTCGTCGATAGTAATGTGCTGCTCAGTATCTGTTGACGATGTACCCGTTTCTATCAATATACCATCGTACAGGTACTCATCTTCTGACAGTTTAATTTTCATTGCGTCGACAACGGCATATACAATATGGCCGCGCATTTTTGGTCCGAAAGCATGACTAGGATCAAAATACAGTTTAGCCCCGCTTGCTTTTTTGGCTCGTCCTGCAAGAGTATGTACTGGTGCATTTCTGTATTGCCCTTTGTCAGGAACATCGACACCACGGTGAATCAGCACGGTGGAACCGCCCTGCAAGTCACCAACATACTTTGTTAAACCGACCCAGGTTTTTTCCATGGTAGTTTGTCCCACGTAATCATCCGTATTGGACGTATGAATGTGTTCACCAACCCATTTTCCATTTTTAATGCCCACATGCCATCCGTTTTTCCGGCAGTACTCTGCCATCTGCTGAATTGGCCACCCCAGTTGTTCAACAGCGGGATTCCAGGGCATCAGCTTTCCTGACGGAATTCTTCCTTCATAATTTGGGAGCTGGATTAAGGGGGCCATTATTTCTGTAGCGATAAGCATACCTGTTTTTTTTTGGATATCCTCAGCCATGTGAACACTGGGAGGAACTTCCAGATCGCGAATACAACCTCCACCAGTAAGTGCGTCGAGGTTGCGCTTAAATATCTCGTAATCGATACCCATCCCATTACCGCTGCCATCTAACTCAGTACGGGATTTGATACCGACAACGCGAGTCCCCGCAATTGCGCGTTGTTTTTTTCCGTCACGATTCCTGACAGTCATTTCTGCAACCTGGTGAATTTCTTCGATATTCTGGTTATCGATAGAACACGGTCCGGCGATTATAGTAAGCTGGTCATTTTTCATTTTAAAATGTAATTGATAATTTGTTTCCAAGCACCCCTGCGGGTATATTGCCTCGTAATCCTTACTCTGTTCGGAAATTAAACCAAAAAAAAACCGCCCAGCTTGTGTGGGCGGTAAGCTTTTTCTTTTTTACTTACTTGCGTAGCAGTAAGCTAGCTTCCGCCCGTTGCGGAAAAAGTAAAAAAAGAAAAAATATGCTGTGGGTGTGATTTTTTCTAACATAATTATTACATTATATGGGGTACTTTTCATAATGTCAACGCTAAATAGGCTTTCCGGGGAATTTATTACACACCTTAATCGAATCTTAATTTGCTAAAACCTAACTACTTTTGCTATAATCGCTACGTAATGCATTCCTTGAGAATAAGTCGAGGTGGCAACACAAGAGACCTCGTCCTTGCTCGCTATACAACATGTTGTGTAGTGGGTAAAGACGAGGTTTTTTTGTTGCTTTTTTCTTCCTGTTCATTGATTTAATCGATATGCAATTGCCAAAAAAACAATGAAAATCCTTATTATTGCTAAATACGACTCGTTTGCAATGCGACTGTATCAATATGTTGGTAAGCTACTGAAACAAAAAAGGTCAACCTTTATTATAGAAGTAAAACGCAATGACGAAGTTACCTTGTCACAAATGAGAAAGGATAAATACCACAGGATTATTATCACTCCAGGTTCAGGTTATCTTGATAACCCGGACTACTTTGAAGCATGCTCCAGTTTTTTTACTAAAATTAGTAGAAAAACACTTGTTCTGGGTGGCATAGTGGGACTGCTGCACTATTTTGGCGGGCGAGTCATATCCTCAAAACTGCTTAAACACGGAACAGTATGTACAATATTGCATGATAAC
The DNA here is from genome assembly GCA_964407325.1 of uncultured Gammaproteobacteria bacterium. Classification (GTDB taxonomy): domain Bacteria; phylum Patescibacteriota; class Microgenomatia; order UBA1406; family GWC2-37-13; genus JAOAFZ01. The sequence goes on from CAYOVA010000002.1 coordinate 62,825, forward strand.
AAAGGAATCTTCAAGGGACTACCACAGGGAATTCAGATTATGCGAAACCAGACGGTAATAGTAGATTCATCAAGTCTTCCTCCTGATTTGGTTATCACCGCTTCAGTAGCTTCACAGGAAAAGCATGTTTCTACCGATATCCGTGACATTCCCTTTTCAGATAAAAAATTTGAATCAGTTAATGAAACAATGTTGCGGCGGGTAGTAGAAAACCATTCAGAGATCATGGGTCTCCGTCACAGGATATTTCCTATTGAAGGAATTCAGTTCCACCCTGCATTCTTTGCAACAGAAGGTGGCAAGAAGATGTTGACGAATTTCCTTTACTAAGGATGTTGTGATGGAAATAAAGACTGTACAATTATTGTTAAAGTAGAAGTAGTACCCTATCTAATTGATTCGGCTATGCATTTTTATTGATTCTTATAGGTACAAAATGAAAAAAATATTCTCAAAGAAAGTGTTTTATCCCGATAAAAGCAAAATAAAAAAATTTCTTCTTCCACCAGTTTTATTTTCTTTGTTTGCTTGTTTTCTTGTAGTAATGTTTGCTGGCTTTGAGCTTGGAGGATTTATTTCTGCTTTAGTAGTATCTCTTGTGGTATGTTTGCCATTTATGGTCCTGATTTTACCCACATTTCTATTTGAAAAGGTGATTATAGAATCTTTTACCGTGACATTTTATTTTATGTTTATATTTTTTAAATTTAAGAAAACACTAAAGCTTTCAGAAATTAAAGAGATAAGACAACAGTATCGAAATCAGCGTGCTACAGGTCCCAAAGAGATTGTCATAGAATTTGACGGAGGGACTATTTTATTAAGCGAAATGAAGTACAAACATGACGACATTGTGGAGCTGATTTATACCTTGCAACAACGGAATGAACAGGTAACAGTTTCGTTACTTTAAGTATGTATTTTTCAAGTTGAAGTCAGGCAAAAAAACAGTACAATTAGCCTTATGCAAAAACCCATACTAGCAATCCACGGCGGAGCCATTTATGGCGAAATGGATTACGACAAAACCCTTGATAGTGAGTATAGAAATGTCCTAAACAATGCTCTCGAAAAAGGCTACACAGTACTCGAAAGAGGTGGTCAGGCTATTGAAGCAGTCGAACAGGCTATCTGGATTTTGGAAGACTGCGGGCTCTTTGATGCCGGTCGGGGAGCTGTGTTTACCAGCGATGGAAAAAACGAACTGGATGCTTCAATTATGGACGGAAAATCACGCAAAGCGGGAGCTGTTGCGGGGATAAATAAAATTAAACATCCGATTTCGGCTGCGCGGAAAGTAATGGAGGAAACATGGCATGTGATGCTTATTGGAAGTGGCGCAGAAGATTTTGCGCAGGAAATTGGACTGGAAATGGTTGATCCTAAGTACTTTTTTAATGAAAAGAAATATCAGCAATATCTGCTACTCAAAGAAGAAGAAGAAAAAGCGCGCAAACATGAAACAGTCGGAGCAGTCGCAATGGATATAGAGGGTAACTTGGCTGCTGGTACTTCAACAGGAGGACTTGAGATGAAGCACTGGGGGCGAGTTGGTGACTCTCCAATCGTAGGTGCAGGTACCTATGCTGACAATAGGACATGTGCAGTTTCCTGTACTGGTGAAGGCGAGTTTTTTATTCGAACCAGTGCTGCATTCCATGTTCATGCAGGCATGCAGTACGCTGGGAAAAACCTGGAAGAAGCTGCCAGGAACGTTCTGAACGAAATTGAGAGTATTGAAGGATCAGGCGGTCTTATTGCACTCGACAAAGATGGAAACATTACTATGCCCTACACCACTGAAGCAATGTATCGTGGTTTTAAGACTCCCGAACAAACCTTTGTCGCTATTTACGAGAAGTAGCTGAAGAGAATACTATTTAATGGTAATGAAGCGTCATAGCTTCAATTGCTTTCATAAGATATTCTTCTTTTTTTGAAAGCTCATCAATAGAAACATCTTCTGTTCCGGCGAATATGATAAACGCTTTTTGCGTTCCCGGATCTGCATCGTAGTTAACCAACAAAGTCCTCGTATTCGCTGTATTCAGAGAGTGAAGGATCTGCATAAACCGTGGATCCATAAATACCTTATAAGGAATATCAATTTTGCTGTTCAATAACGTATTCAGAATCGGCTTTCCGTCAATATCGCCCCGTTTAGCGGCATTATCAGCAGTAGAATAGGCAGGGCGCACATTTGCTTCCCGCATGTTTGTTTGTCCTTGTAAGCCCAGTCTAATACGATTATCTTCACTGACAACCATAGAGTCGAGGTTGATTTGTCCTCGTACACCCATTTGCTGCATGACCTGGAGAGTTCTCGAGTTCTGAGCCATGAAATCTGGAGCAAGTTCGTGAAGATATTCGAAAATGCCTTCAAAACAGATATTGCCGGAGTACTTTCCCGGTCCAATAAATCGTTGAATGCTTACTCCCGTAATCTCTATAAAGTCGTCACCTATATTTGCACGTAAGCAAGGTGAGACTATCAATGGTAATTTCCCTTGTGACATAACCTCAACACCCTCTTTAAAGATTTCACGATTAGACAATAATTCCATTATTGCCTCAACATCTCGTGGTACATCATGGACACTTTTCCCTCCCAAACCGCCCGCATCGCTAATAATTACATTGTCATAGTCAGGAAAGGCGTTATAAATAGCTTCAGCATGTGCTCGAAGATCAGCTGCATTTCTTCTTCCATGGTGCGTAGGAGGAGTTGCTACTCCATTTGCTTCCATTACTCGCTGGAATGCAGTTTTTTCGTAAAAACCGGAGTTAATAAGGCCAGTGCGTACCATAGTAGGCTCTATTCCTGCGCCTGCACCAATATATGCCATCATACGGGGATCCGAAACATGGGGAAGGAGTCTATTAGGTGCAGGATTTGCTTGCATATATTCATCAATTGAAGGCACGATCTCAATATCAGAAGCCAGAGCGACACCTATGGTTGCGAAGCTTTCACGAATTCTATCGAGAATAACTCGAGTTGTCCGTTCGTCAGAGCTTCCAATTACTACTGTATCTCCAGGGTTAGAAAAACTGTAGAGGAGCGGACCGTCTCCTTCGTCATCAAAGCGAATTGTTGCGGCAGCTTCTACGCTGCTTCTAGCCCGGGAATAATCTGGAGAGTTATGGTTAAAGGCTCCCGCATTACAAATAAGGGTAACCGATGAAGCTTCCAGAGGGGCACCGTTGTTTCTATGATCTACATAGACCGGCATATTACCTCGTGATCGGCTGATCTCAATAGGAGTAGGCCCAGCAGGTTCCTGCTGGAGAAGCTCAAGCAGGCTAGTTGGGTCGTCTACTAAACGTAAATGGAGGGATTCTAGCAAATCGTCAGGAACTGTTTGTTCCTCTGGATGTGCGGAAAACTCTCTTTCGGCCACAATTAACATATCGGATATGTAAATTCCAATTACGATATTATACTCACCCTTTTTTATTTCGGTTGTGATATTGCTTACAAATCACTCCCTATTGCATTTTACTAACACGCTCTTTATAATATCCTGTAATGAAAAATACCTCAATTATTCTAGTCGTCGTCCTAATTCCCTAACCGGGACGGATACGCTAGTGATTGAGAAGCGACCGCCCGGAAAGAAAAGGGCGGTTTTTTTATGGCTCGTTTTTCAAAAAGCCGCAATGCAAGTGAGTAGCTTTTAATTGCGGCACAATTATTATTTTATATATACTTGTATGGCACACTTAGTCTCAACATATCTTCCTTATGCATTTTTTGAGGGTAAAGTCGTCACAATCGAAGATGCCAAAGTGTCGATAACGACAAACGCCATTCAGTATGGTACGGGTATTTTTGCTGGGTTGCGGGGTTACTACAACAAAGAAAAAGGTTTTATTTCGATATTCCGCATCGAAGACCATTTTAAGCGATTTATGCAGTCGCACCAAATTATTGGGGTAAAGTTAAACTACACAGCAAAAGAACTGGAGGAGATTACCAAAGAGTTAATGGCCAAAAACAAACCGCAAACGGATACCTACATTCGTCCATTTGGCTATGCTGCGAGCCTTAACCTTTCACCAAATTTGGAACGTGATAACACCTTTGAATTTGCCGAATACATGATGCCGCTGGGAGAATACATTCCGGTTGATAAGGGAATTTCGGTGATGGTTTCCTCCTGGAGACGGGTTGATGACAACGTTATCCCATCTCGTGCCAAGATTAGCGGTTCCTATATGAACTCAGCGTTAGCAAAGCAGGAAGCCAACAGAAATGGCCACGAAGAAGCTATCTTTTTGAATCAAGCAGGCCACGTTACAGAAGGCTCTGCGATGAACATTTTTATGGTACGCGACGGAGTACTGGTTACACCACCCAAGTATGATGATGTTCTTGAAGGTATTACTCGACGCACGATAATGGAGCTGGCGAAAGATAGGGGGATTCCCGTTGAAGAACGGACAATCGACCGGACCGAAATGTATATTGCTGACGAACTGTTCTTTAGCGGAACCGGAGCACAAATTTCCTGGATTGCCAAAGTTGATCATCGGACTATTGGAACGGGAGAACGTGGTCCGATTTCCGGCAAGTTGCAGGATATGTTCTTTAAAGTTGTGCGTGGTGAGGACAAAAAGTACGACCACTGGTGCACTAAAATCAAAGTTGGCTAATAGGGCGCTCTCAAGAGCTACGGCAATCAACAAAAAAACTATATGAAAACAACAGGAGCAGACGCATTAATCAGAACACTCATCGATCTGGGTGTTACAAATATCTGGGGCTATCCCGGCGGTGCGATTATGCCTACCTACGACGCCCTCTACGATCATCGCGACAAAATCAATCATATTCTGGTTCGCCACGAGCAGGGCGCGACCCATGCCGCCGAAGGTGAAGCCCGCATGACCAATAAACCGGGAGTTTGTTTTGCTACATCCGGTCCGGGAGCTACCAATCTGGTTACCGGTATCGCCGACGCGATGATGGATTCGATTCCTCTGCTCTGTATTACTGGCCAGGTGCATAAAGATGTAATTGGCACCGATGCCTT
>CAYOVA010000002.1:67960-101209 GCA_964407325.1 uncultured Gammaproteobacteria bacterium
GCCGGTGCCGAAAAAGAAGCTGTAGCGTTTGCCGAAGCTTCCGGTATCCCGGTTGCCTCTACCTTACATGGGCTGTCTTCGTTTCCTTCGGGTCATCCTAATTATGTGGGCTACCTGGGAATGCATGGCAACTACAGTACCAACATACTTACCAATGAAGCTGATGTGATTTTAGCTGTTGGGATGCGCTTTGATGATCGTGTTACCGGCCGCCTCAAAGATTATGCTCCGCACGCCAAGGTAATTCATATTGATATTGACCCTGCTGAGTTAAACAAAAACGTAAAAGCGATAATCCCGATTGTTGCAGATGCAAAACATGCCCTTATTGAATTAACAAAACATATTCAAAAGCGCGACCATTCTGCATGGATTGGCGAATTCCAGAAGTTGAATGAGCAGGAAGAAGAAAAGGTTGTGCAGCAGCAAATTCATCCACAATCGGGTGAACTTAAAATGGCAGAAGTAGTACGTTTACTTTCCGATAAAACCAAAGGGGAAGCGATTATCGTAACCGACGTTGGCCAGCACCAGATGATTGCCGCACGCTACTATCAGTTTAAAAAGCCAAACAGCATTATTACTTCCGGAGGTGCGGGCACGATGGGATTTGCTTTGCCCGCGGCAATGGGTGCCAAGGTAGCCGAGCCAAATCGCGAGGTGGTGGCAATTGCCGGCGACGGTGGATTCCAGATGACTTCCCAGGAGCTGATGACGATTACCCAGGAAGATCTGCCAGTGAAAATCCTTGTACTCAATAATCACTTTTTGGGCATGGTGCGCCAGTGGCAGCAGTTGTTTTACGAAAAGCGCTACTCATTTGTAAATATCACCAGTCCTGATTTTGTGAAGTTAGCCGAGTCGTATTTTATCAAAGCCGAAAAAGTTACCAAGCGCGAAGAGTTAAGCGCTGCACTCGACCGCATGATTGATTCGAAGAAAGCATATTTCCTCGAGGTTGTGGTGGAAAACGAAGATAACGTGTTCCCGATGGTTCCCGCGGGTGCTTCAGTCAGTGAAGTAATTTTAGAGCCAGCCCTTAAAGAAAATCCACAAGTTGCTCCCAAAAAAATAATATGAACCCACGCAAAAGCACTATTACCGTCTTCTCCGAAAACAAGCCAGGGTTACTGTACCGCATTTCCGGGCTGTTTTTAAAACGGAAAATTAATGTAGAAAGCCTGACAGTGTCAGAAATCGAGACGCAAGGCATTTCCCGTTTTACGATTGTTGTTAAAGGGGATAAAAGCACCATCGAAAAGGTTGTGAAACAGCTCTATAGAATTGTGGAAGTTGTCAAGGTTTTTGACAACACTGATGACGAAGTGATTGCAAAGGAATTGGCTTTTATGAAGGTGTCGGTTAAGAACCCGGAAAAGCGTCGCGAAATAGAGGACATTGCCTATTTGTTTAACGCAAAAATTGCCTTTGTTCACGAAGATTATGTCGTAATTGAAAAAGCGGGATCAGAAGATACTATAGATTCAATTCTTTCGTTATTGCGACCATTCGGAATAAAAGAATTTGCCCGCTCGGGAAGAATCGCTGTCATGAAAGATGACAAGAAGTTTGAAGGGAAATACAACAGTATTGTTCGCGAACCTTCTTACATCGCGCAGGGAATGGACGTTTCGGCAATCAAGAAAATTCAGATTATGCATAACGAGATTCCGGGATCTATTTCTTTGGCACAGGGCATTCCTTCGTTTGGAACGTATCCCCATATTCGAGAAGCGGCAATCAAGGCAATTAACGATGGATTGGTCGATAAATATACCGTTGGATACGGGATCGAACCGTTACGGAAAGCGATTGCAGAAAAGGTAACGCGCGATAACAAAATTAAGTGCGATGTGTACAATATTATTGTTACCCATGGAGGCATTGAAGCGTTAATGTCAGTGTTCCTGGCATTGCTTGATCCCCGTGACGAAGTAATAATCCTTACCCCAGATTATGCCTCGCATATAACTCAAACGAGAATTGCGCGCCATGGCGGCAGACCAATTTTTGTAGCTTTGGACGAAACCAAAAAAGGATGGCTCCTCAATAAAGATAAAATTGAAGCGGCAATTACTCCCAACACCAAAGCAATCCTCGTGTGCAATCCCAACAATCCCATTGGAAAGGTCTACACCAAGGAGGAACTGAAGGATATTGCCCAAATTGCCTTAAAGCACAATCTGTTTATCATCAGCGATGAAATCTACGAATACTTCCTGTACGACAAGAAGAAACATATCAGTATTGGCAGCTTCCCGGAAGTAGCAGACCGGACAATCTCTATTTTTGGTGTTTCCAAAACTTATGCTATGACAGGGTGGAGAATTGGCTACATTGTTGCCAGTAAACAGCTGGTCGACCAGATATTCAAGATTCATGACTCGCTCGTTACCTGTCCTACAGCGGTATCGCAATATGCGGCTTTGGCAGCGATTACCGGTCCGCAGGATAATGTGCAAGAGTATTTAGAGGAATTTGCCAAGCGCAAAAAGATAGTCGTGGAAGCACTAAAAAAAACAAAAAAAGTGAGCCTGGTCGAGCCAGAAGGTGCCTATTATGCGTTTGTAAAGTTTAACTCCCAAGTAGACGACTACGATTTTGCAATTAGAGCGCTGCGTAATGCAAAAGTGGCTGTTGTACCAGGTTCAGCATTTGGACTTGGAGGAGAAAGCCATTTCCGCATTTCATACGGTTGCGAAGAAGATGTTTTGCGAGAAGGAATGAAGCGGTTAGTTGATTATATCGAAACCATTATTTAATTTACATAACTTTTATGTCAGATCGAGTCTTTGTCTTTGACACGACGCTGCGGGATGGTGAGCAGGTCCCCGGATGTCAGCTGAATACTGTGGAAAAAATTGAAGTCGCAAAGGCACTAGAGCTACTCGGCGTGGATATTATCGAGGCCGGATTTCCTATCTCAAGCCCAGCGGATTTTAACTCGGTAGTCGAAATTTCCAAAGCAATTACAGGCCCAATTATTTGCCCGTTAACACGAGCGGTAAAAGCCGATATCGACTGTGCGGCAGATTCGCTGAAATTTGCGAAAAAGAAGCGTATTCACACATTTATCAGTACCTCGGATATTCATATTACTCACCAGTTCAAGACTACCCGTGAGGATATTCTGAGCCGAGCCGTTGAAGCGGTAAAACTTGCGAAATCCTATGTTGATGATGTTGAATTTTCGGCAATGGATGCCGGGAGAAGCGATCGTGAGTATCTTGCCAAAGTGTTTGAAGCCTGTATCAAAGCTGGTGCAACAACATTGAACGTTCCTGATACAACCGGCTACTGCCTGCCTCATGAATATGGCGAGCTTATTAAGTACTTGATGGAAAACGTAAAAGGGATTGAGAAAGTGGTTGTTGCGGCACATTGCCACAACGACCTTGGATTAGCTACGGCCAATACTATGGCGGGAGTTATGAATGGGGTTCGCCAGGTTGAAGTTACCATGAATGGAATTGGAGAACGTGCTGGAAATACTTCACTCGAAGAAGTTGTGATGATAATGCGTACTCGCAAGGAATTAGGAGTTGATACCAAAATTAACTCGAAGGAGATTTATCCCACATCACGTCTTGTTTCGCGGCTTATGCGTATGCCAGTTCAGCCTAACAAGGCAATTGTGGGAAAGAATGCCTTTGCCCATTCCGCTGGTATTCACCAGCATGGTGTATTAAACAAGCGTGAAACCTATGAAATTATCGATCCAAAAGATGTTGGTATTAACGAATCGGCGCTTATTTTAACCGCAAGAAGTGGCCGTGCCGCCCTGCGCCATCATCTTGAACGTCTCGGTTTTGAACTGACTCAAGAACAGATTGATGATGTCTATAAGCGATTCCTGATTGTTGCCGACAAGAAGAAGGAAATTGGCGATGACGACCTGCTTGAGCTAATGGGAGAAAAAGTAGACAAAAAGCGTGGTATTAAACTGGAATTGCTCCAGGTTGTGTGTGGACATCCGGTTCATCCAATGGCTACCGTAAAATTAAAGATAAACGGAAAATCGATGCAGGCTGTTGGAAAAGGAAATGGACCGATCGATGCCTCAATTCAAGCGGTAAATGACCTGGTGCAAAAAGAAGTACAGCTGGAAGAGTATCTGGTGCAAGCAATTACCCGGGGAAGTGACGATATTGGAAAAGTACATATTCAAATAGTGCATAATAATGTAAATTACTATGGATTTGGTGCAGATACCGATATTATCGTTGCATCGGTGAAGGCATATATTGATGCGCTGAATAAGATTATGTAATCGTTCTTTCGTCTAAGGGGAAGGCAGGAGCGTCCTGCTGTCCCGAATAGGCGAAAGGAATGATCTATGTGTGTGGGTCATGCGATCGCAGAGGTGGAAGAGGTTCAGCTCGGAACACTGTGCAAGCTGAATTGCGCCTACGGAAACCCCTGTGTCAAATCTGGGCGCCACACCTATTGTCAGTGTGGTTTTCCTACATGCAAGTGTCATGATTACGGAGGGGACGATGGGGTGCAGAATCAGGTTATGGTGATTCCGCTGACTTTGGACGCTAGAACCTTCAAGGTGCCCAAGAGCACGGCAGCTTCTGGAACTGAGGACGATGGTAGCTACACCCCCTCGCCAGTTTGCATGAACAGCTGTGCTGGAGGTTATCGCTGCTGGAAAAACGCAGGGCACGAAGGTAAGTGCGAGTGCACTGACTGGAGGTGTAAGTCCTGCGAGAGCATTGCCTGATAGGCAGCTTTCGCTAAGTCCGAACCGGAGGAGCCGGGCACGTTCCGGCTCCACAATTATGAAAGATATAATATACTATAGGTTATATGAATAAAGAAAAATCAGTACTTCCCCTGGAGGTACAATTAGAACAAGAAGTTGGCTATATAGGAGCAACATACACACAAAGGCCAAAGCTCGAAGGAAATTTACTTGAGCAGAGATATTTGATTGGTGATATTATTCATGAAGCAACCATTAAATTGGCTGAAATTCATAGAAGTTTAGGTCCTTTTGCAAAATATTCTTCAGCTCAAGTAATACATTTTTACGAATGTTATCTTGCTGCCCATGGATTTCCAACTGAACTTGCCGCAGTTGCTTTAGGAGAATATCCAGATTTGGAACAATTGGTGGAAACAACTCCTGGGCTACAATTGGTAGTAGATGATTTGTTAGCGGATTGTCAGCTTATTGAAACTGGAACGATTGATGTTTTAACAATTACTGACACTGTTCAAAAGCCTACAATTTCAAATTACACCCCTATTCCATGCCAAGCCGCATAACACAAAAAAACATAGATGATGCAGCTAAAAAGCTGCAGGGAGTTGTAGAAAGAACTCCACTTCAATTAAATAAGCGGCTTTCAGCAAAATATAATGCAACTATCTACCTAAAGCGCGAAGACCTTCAGGAAGTACGATCATTCAAGATCCGTGGTGCGTACAACAAAATTAGTTCACTTACTGAAGAAGAACGCGCCCGTGGAGTTGTCTGTGCGAGTGCAGGAAACCACGCCCAAGGCTTTGCCTGGAGTTGCGCCGCTTTGAAAATAAAGGGTGCTGTTTTTATGCCTGCAATCTCACCAAACCAGAAAGTCGATCGTGTTAAACATTTTGGTGATGGCTACGTTGATGTAATCCTTACGGGAAACACCTTTGACGATGCCTATGCAGCCGCCCGTGAATACGAACAGGAAAAAGGAGCTGTTTTTGTCCATCCGTTTAATGATGAAATGGTAATTGCAGGGCAGGGAACGGTTGGCAAGGAGATTTATGAAAAACTGGAAGGAAATATTGACATGGTCATTGCTTGTTTAGGCGGAGGCGGCCTGATTTCGGGTGTGGTAAGCTATATCAAAGAGGTGAAGCCGTCTATACAGGTCTTTGGTGCCGAGCCCGCCGGAGCTGCAGAAATGACAGCTGCCTTAAAAGCCGGCAAAGTGGTAACACTTGAAACAATTGATACCTTTGTGGATGGTGCCGCTATAAAAACTGCCGGAGATATCACCTATGAAATTTGTAAAGAGCTGGTTGATGGAATAAAGGTTATCCCAGAAGGCAAGGTCTGCTCGGAAATGATCGACCTGTATCAAAATGAAGGCATTGTTGTAGAACCAGCCGGGGCGCTTGCCGTTTCTGCACTGGATCAGATGGCTGAAGAAATCAAAGGCAAAGCAGTCGTATGCATCATCAGTGGCGGCAATAACGATATTTTGCGTTATCCCGAAATCCTCGAACGGAGCTTGGTGTACAAAGGCCTTCGCCACTATTTTGTAGTCGAGTTTGCCCAAAAGCCTGGGCAGCTGCGCAACTTTCTCGAAAATGCTCTGGGCCCCACAGATGATATCGTTCGTTTTGAATATGTAAAAAAGACCAATAAAGAAAAAGGACCTGCTCTCGTAGGTATTGAATTAAAGCGGTGCGAAGATCTGGGACCTCTGAAACAACGAATGGCAGAAATAGGTTTACAATTTCGGCATATCACCGCAGATGATATGCTGTATCAATTAATGGTGTAATGCCCTAGCATGAAACTTTCAAAACTTGGCACCAAGCTCACTTCCAAATCCGGCATTCTCCAGCTAATGGACGATTTGGGCAAAGCATTGGCAAGTGGTGATAAACTTTCATTAGGAGGAGGCAATCCAGCTCATATCCCGGAAATGGAACAGATATGGCGTCGCGAGATGGAGCGTATCATGCACAACGGTCGCGAATTTGAATCGATGGTGGGGAACTACACCACTCCGCAAGGTGATGACGAGTTTATTCAAAACTTTGTTACGTTTATTAACAAACACTACAACTGGAATTTGACGTCTAAAAACGTTGCAGTGTTAGGAGGAAGCCAGACTTCATTCTACTTTCTGTTTAACATGATTGGTGGTCGTATGCAGGATGGCAGCTTCAAGAAAATCCTCTTCCCCATTGTGCCCGAATATATTGGCTATGCGGATCAGGGAGTTGACGAAGGCTTGTTTGTGGGCATGAAACCCAAAATAACTCATCTCGACAAACATACCTACAAATATTCTATTGACTTCAACAACTTGCACATAACCGATGATATCGCTGCTATAGCTATTTCTCGTCCTACGAATCCAACGGGCAATGTGATTACCGATGAAGAAGTAAACAAACTGGCTGAACTTGCCCAAAAACACAACATCCCCTTTATTCTCGATAACGCATATGGCTTGCCCTTTCCGAATATCGTTTTTACCGAAGCCACTCCCATTTATAAACCCGGCATGATTTACGTGATGAGTTTATCCAAAATCGGGCTTCCTTCAACTCGAACCTCGATTGTAATTGCCGACGAAGAAGTGATCGAAGCACTGGCGGGTGTTAATGCAATTGTTTCGTTATCAACAGGCACGGTAGGCCAGCATTTGATGTCGCAGGTAATAAAAAACAGTGAAGTATTACAGCTTGCAAAAGACGTAATTCAGCCGTTTTATACTAAAAAATCCAAGCAAGCAGTTAAGGTATTGCACGAAAATCTCCGCACCGATATCCCCTGGCATCTGCACAAAAGTGAGGGTGCACTATTCCTCTGGCTCTGGTGCGAAAACATGCCCATTACCTCAATGGAACTGTATGAACGACTCAAGAAACGAAATGTAATAGTAGTTCCCGGTGAATATTTCTTTCCCGGTTATGATGAAGAATGGCAACACAAAACCGAATGCATCCGAATATCATATAGTATGAAAGATGATGTTGTTGAGAAAGGGTTAAAGATTATTGCCGAGGAAGTCAATAAAGCATATGCGTAAAATCAATTATCAATTGGGCTTTTGCCCGTAACAGTATTATGAAAATCAATTTTGGAGGCGTCACGGAAGATGTCGTCACACACGAGGAGTTTCCTCTCGCAAAAGCACAGGAAGTGCTTAAAGATGAAGTTGTAGCAGTGTTAGGCTACGGTGTCCAAGGGCCAGGGCAGTCGCTGAATATGCGCGATAACGGTATCAACGTTATTATCGGTCAGCGCAAGGGTGGAAAGAGCTGGGAAAAAGCCATTAAGGACGGCTGGGTTGAAGGGAAAACCCTTTTTGACATCGAACAAGCAGCTGAAAAGGGAACCATCATTCAATTCCTGCTTTCCGATGCCGGTCAAAAAGATTTCTGGCCAACACTGAAAAAGCATCTTACCAAAGGAAAAACACTCTGTTTCTCTCATGGATTTGGTATTACCTACAAAGACCAGACCGGAATTATCCCTCCAGAAGGTGTTGATGTAGTCTTAGTCGCACCGAAGGGATCAGGATTGTCTGTTCGTCGCAACTTCCTTGATGGAAGCGGTATCAATAGCTCCTATGCAGTGTTCCAGGATGCAACCGGTCATGCTGATGAAAAGGTGAAAGCATTAGGAATCGCTTTGGGATCAGGCTATCTGTTCCCAACCACCTTTGAGAAGGAAGTATTTTCCGATTTAACCGGTGAACGCGGTGTCCTTATGGGAGCATTAGCTGGTGTTATGGAGGCTCAGTACAACGAACTTCGCAAACATGGCCATTCACCGTCCGAAGCCTTTAATGAAACCGTAGAAGAGCTTACCCAATCGCTTATCCGTCTGGTCGGTGAAAACGGTATGGACTGGATGTATGCCAACTGTTCCACCACTGCGCAGAGAGGAGCTCTGGACTGGAAAAACAAATTCCGCGATGCTGTTGTACCGGTATTTGAAGACCTCTATGAGAGTGTTGCCAACGGAACAGAAGCAAGAATCACCATCGAAAAGAATAGTCAGCCAGATTATCGTGAAAAGCTGGAAGTGGAATTAGCAGAAATCCGCGATTCCGAAATGTGGCAGGCAGGCAAAAAGGTGCGTGAACTGCGCCCGGAAAACTGGAAAAAGAGTGCATAAATGCTATAATCCTATCGGCGAGTGTGGGCTTTATCATAGGGGGCAGACTATGGTGGAGCTTACATAAAGCACTTGCTAGGGAGGACAGCTCGGATAGCTGTCCTCCCTCCAACCATTTGAAATAAGCCTATAGTTATAGTAGAATACGTATGGTCGTATTCGGCAACCAATCGGGGGCTGCATTGAATAGGTCCCCTTCTTGAATACGACCATGGGAGGGCTGCATCATTGCAGCCCTCACCCTTCCTTCTTAAACATACTATCTCAGTTTCTTACCGTTCAAATTATTTATTGTTATAATACCTCTTGGCAGGTGAACCCTCGTTTCCGGATAGGGGAAAACCAGTGTAGTACCACCGTGAGCGGAGGTGATACTCTTCTGGTCACCCTAGAACAGGGGGGTCGGGGCACTTGCCAAAAGGAGGGGAATTCAAATCCGGGTATGAATCCCCTCCGCCAACATTTATCTTCTTTACCTTGTGAAAAACCTTGTTACTATTACCGATGCTACGTTGCGTATAGGTTCTCAAACTATTCTTTCCAATACAAACTGGAACATTAATAAAGGCGAACACTGGGCAATTATTGGGCCAAATGGCAGTGGGAAATCGACATTGGTTAAAGCCTTGTGGGGAGGTACTTCTTTACAAAAAGGCACGATCGAATGGAAGTTCATTCGTAAACCAACTGAACGCCTTTACGAGAAACTTCGCAAACACATCGGCTATGTATCGTTTGAATTGCAGCAGCAGATTGTTAAGCAGGAGCGATTACAAGCAGAGTTTCGGGCGTATAAGGGAGCTGTTGGTGACTTTACCCCGGCAGAGGAGTTAGTGGGCGGATCAAAAATGCAACGGAGCAAGGTGGCGAAACTTTTGGAGATCGAGAACCTAATGGCAAAAGATATATCCACCCTATCAACCGGCGAATCACTCAAAATCCTGCTTGCCCGGGCTTTGGTAAAGCAGCCGCGTATTCTTATTCTTGATGAGCCGTTTGATGGTCTTGATAGCGGAAGCAGAGAGCAGTTGCGAACGATACTGGACAGCATTATCCAAGAGACTCAAGTAACCGTAATTCTTGTTACACACAGAGAAGATGAGATTAATGCCGGAATAAAACATGTTTTACAAATTCAGGACAGGAGAATAGTACAGAGAACAGGGAAGGGGATCCTAACTCCTACCACTCAGAAATTGTTGCCAGTGAGTAACAGTGCGAAATTAGGAGTAGCACAAAAAGCAAAAAGTACATCTCCAACAGCGATAGTACGAATGGAAAATGTAACTGTTAAGTACGACGAAAAAGTTGTATTACACAATTTTTCATGGCAGGTACAAGCGGGAGAGAAGTGGGTAGTTCTAGGTCCAAATGGCAGTGGGAAGTCTACCCTTCTCAAGTTAATAACGGGAGATCATCCACAAGCCTATTCAAATGACATTTGGCTTTTTGGAAAGAAACGCGGAACTGGTGAAAGTATATGGGAAATTAAGAAAAGAATTGGATTGATTTCAAGCGATATGCAGCTACAATATTTAAAAAACTTAACTGGTTTAGAAGTGATTGTTTCTGGATTCTTCGATTCCTTCGGACTATATCAAAGAGCATCAAAAGAGCAAATTGAACAAGCTAAAATGTTAGCAGATAAAGTAGGTATCTGCCAATTGCTAACCAAAAGCTATTTAGACTGCTCCAACGGTCAAAAACGTATGTTTCTTTTAGCACGAGCATTGATTAAGCAACCAGACCTCCTAATTCTTGATGAACCCCTCAATGGACTAGATCCGGAGAACAGAATAAAAATACTTAATATGCTTAACTATTTAGCTAAAACGAACACCACTCTTATCTATGTTACCCATCATAAAGAAGAAATTGGAGAAGGGTTTACCAGTGTTTTGCGGCTACAATAATTCTGTTTAAACAAAACAACAGTGCTACAAGAGGGCTGCAATGATGCAGCCATCACCCTTTCCCTCTACACTATTTTCGACAATCTATATGATATACTCTACACCATATGTCACACGATCATTCAGATGATTCCTGTGCTGGTGGTTCCTGCGGATGTGGCGGCCATGGTGAGAGCTCTTGCGATACTGATGGTGGCTGCTGTGGCGGACACGGACACACGGAAGATACAACCGCATTAAAAAAGCGCAGCGAGATGCTTACCTCGCGTCATGGAAAACCCGAATGGGTGCGTCGCGCCCCGACTCGTGCCATGATGCGCGCAGTGGGATACACTGATGAAGATTTTGAAAAACCTCTCGTTACTGTTGCAGCTCCCTATACCGACATTACTCCCTGTAACAACCATGTATTTGAATTAGGAAGAATTATCGAAGAAGAAGTGGAACGAGCCGGTGGTAAGCCATACATTTTTGGAACTCCTGTAGTGACTGATGGTGAAGCAATGGGAATGGAAGGAATGAAGTATTCTCTCGTTTCCCGTGATCTGATCGCCGATTGTATCGAGATGATGACCGAAGCATATATGTCAGATGGTGTGATTTCATTAAGCGGCTGTGACAAGACCATTCCTGCTTCGTTAATGCCGCTTGCCCGAAATAACTTAATTGGAATTACATTATATGGCGGTTCCATCCGTCCCGGTAAATTGCAAGGTGAAGATTTAACGGTGGTGAGCATCTTTGAAGCAGTTGGCCAACATAGTGCAGGAAAAATCGACGATAAAAGATTACACGAAGTAGAGTGTTCTTCCTGCCCAGGGAATGGTGCCTGCGGGGGTATGTATACTGCCAACACCATGGCCTCATGTATCGAAGCAATGGGGATGGCGCTGCCCGGCTCATCGTCAAATGTTGCTGCAGACGAGCGAAATAACATCTCAATTGAAAAACACATGGACTGCATTAACACAGCCCGCGCTTTGTTTGAATTAATGCGTTTAGGTATTCGCACGCGCGATATCATGACCTATAAAGCGTTTGAAAATGCTATTACGTTGATGATGGCGATCGGTGGTTCTACCAATGGGGTGCTTCACTTGTTGGCTTTGGCAAAAGAGGCTGACGTTCCATTGAAATTAGATGACTTTGAGCGAATCGGCAAAAAAGTTCCGTTAATTGGAAACCTCAAGCCATTCGGAAAATACGTCATGAACGACATTAGCGAAATTGGTGGTATTCCCATGGTTATGAAGGTCTTGCTGGATGCTGGTTACCTGCATGGCGATTGTATTACCGTAACCGGAAAGACCGTCGCAGAGAACCTCAAGAATGCTCCAGAATTCCCGAAAGATCAGGATGTAATTTATCCACTGGAAAAGCCGTATGCCCAGCCTGACCATCACATTATGGTGATGCGAGGAAATCTGGCAGAAGAAGGAGCGGTAATTAAGCTTTCAGGAAAAGAAATAGATAAACATGTTGGCCCGGCACGCGTTTTTGAACGAGAAGAACAGTGTATGGACGCCATTCTTGCTGGCAAGATCAACAAAGGTGACGTTATCGTTATTCGCTATGAAGGTCCCAAAGGTGGACCGGGAATGCGTGAAATGCTTTCTCCGTCGGCTGCATTAATGGGAGCCGGACTCGGGAAAGATGTCGCGTTAATTACGGATGGTCGCTTTAGTGGTGGTACCCATGGCATTATGGCGGGGCACGTATCACCGGAAGCGGCAGTAGGTGGAACCATCGGACTGGTAGAAGAAGGGGACACCATCGAAATTGATATGAAGAAAAAAGAGATGAATCTTTTGGTCGATGCAGTGGTACTTGAAAAGCGCCGCAAAAACTGGAAAGCACCGGAACCCCGATACAAGCGCGGAGTTCTGCACAAATATGCTACACTGGTAAGTAGTGCCAGTGAAGGCGCAGTTACAAGCTAATATATGCCACATCCAATTAGAGGTCTGGTTCTAATACTTATCGTTGTCTTTGCAGCGGGAACAGTTCTCGGAGCTGGAGTAATGTATATGTATTTGCAGTCTTCACAAGCTTCTTTCAACACTCAGGAAGAAAGAAAAGCGGAAATGAAAAAAAAGCTGCGTGAAACTCTTCAAAAGGACGTACCAGCAAATAATCAACCTGCCCAAAACGAAAATCCCCGCTATGAAGAAAAAATAGTATGGGTACCCTTCAACTACTCGAAGGGCGCGAATACCTACTCTTTTGAGCGTCCATTCTACGGACCGTATTGTAACGGCTGTATTGATGGCTACAAAGGTCCTGATGCTCTTAGTGCTACTACAATTTCCGGTGGCCTGTTTTCTCAGGATGATACTAGAGGATGGCTTTTAACAAATGCGTTCTTTCCCGAAGGTACTATTCTTTCTGAAGACTGGTGGGGATACCTCAAAGGAGACTATATTGGATTATTAAACTCTATCGAGGTAAACCAAAGTGTACAACGGGTCAATGAAAGTGCTCAGGCTCAAATTACAATTACCCGGTTACCTGATATTCAAAAACAGGGTATAACCTTTCGACAATACGAAACAAATAATACCTCTTTGGAAAAATCAGGAAAGCAGCAGTTTATGGTTTTTGATTCTGTTGATCCCGAAAATCCCGGAACTTTTGTAATTAGTGTTGAGTACGTAGATGAGTTGTATGCAGGAATGTATCAGCATATTCTTGATACATTTTCAACTTCAATTCGACAGGATGTTGGGTATGAAGAGGCAATGAAGGAAATTAAAGAAATAGAATAACCATGTTTGTTAAAGAAAGCTCATTCCATGTACTATACACGTACGATTTAAACGCCACCCACGAATGTTATTGCAAAGAATTTCTCTTCGAAGATCCGAACGGATTCAAATTTGCATTCTATAAGTAACTAATCCTTGCTATACTACCGGTCACTAACTATAAGGAGGTGAGACGTGAGCTTATACCCAAGCGAGAAGCGGGTAATACGGAGAATATACGCCTCTTTCCTTAGAGGAAGTAACGGTCCATGGAAGGTAAAGTATAAGGATGCTCCGATTCCCGCGGACATACTGCGTATCCTGAATTCCATGATAGAACAAGGTGTATTCGTGGGAGACGCACTGTACGATAGGAGAGGAGAAAGAAGGAGAGACGTATACAAAATATACTATGCCTATGATTACCCTTCGAATAATACAAGGGGCAAATCGGCATGGGACTATCTGATGGAAATGATCAGTAAGGCTCCATTTAACTAGATCTGTTCCAGTTCGAGCGCTACCCTGCGTGAGAACCTTGCGGGGTAGCGCAAGGTTCACTATAATACTTGCATATGAAAATAATTCACACAGACAAGGCTCCAGCAGCCGTTGGGCCGTACTCGCAGGCAATTGAGGCAAACGGATTTGTATTTTGCGCCGGGCAGATTGGATTAGATCCGGAAAGTGGAGCGCTGCGAGAAACTTTGACAGAGCAAACCCAGCAAATTTTTGAAAATATTGATGCAGTCCTAGAAGCAGCAGGTACCGATAAAAGCAAGATTGTGAAAACAACAATTTTTGTAACCAACATGACAGATTATCTTGAAGTGAATGAAATGTATGGAGCCTATGTGGGTGAACACAAGCCAGCTCGTTCTACAGTTGAGGTTTCTAACTTGCCAAAGGGTGCACTGATTGAGATTGAAGTAATTGCGGTAAAGTAATTGCTGCAACTTAAATGTCTGATATAATAGCTATATGGTATACGTAACCACTCTACTACTACTAGTCGCATAAGCGTGCGGGTAGTTTTGTGTGGAAAGAACCCGCTCGCAGGAGCGGTTTTTTTTTAGCTAAAATCGTTTTCTCAAGCTGGAGTTAGCAATTGGTGAACTTATGAACAAACCACGAAACATTATCGATAAATTGTGGGATGCCCATGTGGTGTACCAACAGGAAGAGTACCCGGCGATTCTGTATATTGATGCGCATTTAATCCACGAGGTTACCAGTCCGCAGGCGTTTGACGGGTTGCGGAAGCGTGGCCTGCCTGTGTTTCGCCGTGATAGAACGTGGGCGACCATGGATCATAACGTTCCAACAAAAGATCAGCACTTGCCAATAAAAGAGTTGTTATCGCGGAAGCAGGTAGAGATGCTGCGTACCAATACCGAAGAATTTGATGTGCGGTTATACGGCTTGGGCCATCCGTGGCAGGGAATTGTTCATGTAATCGGTCCCGAACTGGGGATTACCAAACCGGGAATGACGATGGTCTGTGGTGATTCTCACACCTCCACCCATGGTGCCTTTGGAGCGATGGCATTTGGCATTGGTACCAGCGAAGTTGAGATGGTATTTGCCACCCAAACCCTGTTGCAATACAAGCCGAAAACTATGAAAATTCAGGTTGATGGACAGCTCAAAAAGGGTGTGGTGGCCAAGGATATCATTTTGTACATCATTTCCAAATTATCTGCTTCTGGCGGAACAGGTTACTTTGTTGAGTATGCTGGCGAAGCTATTCGTTCGTTAAGCATGGAGGCCCGTATGACAATCTGCAACATGAGTATTGAGATGGGTGCTCGTGGTGGACTTATCGCTCCCGACGAAACTACCTACGCATACATGAAAGCTGATTCCGAAGGGAAGCCTCTTGAGTTTATGCCGCACGGTGAAGAATGGGAAAAAGCAGTTGCGTACTGGAAAACGCTGCCCTCCGATGAAGGTGCTTCCTACGATCGAGTGGAGATTTTCGACGCCGCCGACATCGAACCAATGATTACCTACGGTACCAATCCCGGCATGGGAATTGGCATTACCGAACATGTGCCATCAGAAAGCGAAGTAAATGAATCCGATAAGAAGGGATTACACAAATCTCTTGAGTACATGGGATTGCAGGAAGGTCAGCCGATGGTAGGCCAGCATGTTGACTATGTGTTCTTTGGTAGCTGTACAAATTCGCGTATTGAGGATTTCCGTGAGGCGGCTAAGATTTTAAAAGGGCGCAAGAAAGCGGCGAATGTAGAAGCGTATCTAGTACCCGGTTCCCATCAGGTGATGGAACAGGCAAAGAAAGAAGGACTCGATGAGGTATTTGCAGAAGCTGGATTTGAATTACGAGGAGCAGGATGCTCGGCATGTTTGGGAATGAACGAAGATAAAATCCCGGCTGGCAAGTTTTGCGTATCTACCAGTAATCGCAATTTTGAAGGGCGTCAAGGCCCAGGAGCACGTACTATGCTCGTAAGCCCATTAACAGCTGCTGCAACCGCAATTAAGGGCGTTGTAGCAGACCCCAGAGAGTTTTTATAAATAGTTGTTGAGTAGCTAACACTATGCAAGACAGAAAATTTACCGTAATAACCAGTACCGGAGTTCCGTTACCCGAAGAAAACGTTGATACCGATCAGATTATCCCAGCACGCTTTTTGAAAGCGACCACCCGGGAAGGATTTGGAGAAAATTTGTTCCGTGACTGGCGCTATAACGCTGATGGCAGCCCGAAAGAGGATTTTGTACTAAATAATCCGCGTTATAGCGGCTCGATATTAGTAGCCGGGAAAAACTTTGGCTGTGGCAGTAGCCGGGAACATGCTGCCTGGGCATTATATGACTATGGCTTTCGGGCAGTTGTATCAAGTTTTTTTGCCGATATCTTTAAAGGCAATGCGTTAAACAACTTTTTACTCCCCGTGGTGGTACCAGAAGAGTTTTTGCAGCAGGTACTGGAAGGAGTACAACGCGAACCCTCTACAGAAATCGTAATCGATTTACCATCGCAGGTGATATCGGTACCATCATTAGGGCTGCAACATGGGTTTGAGATAAATGCATACAAAAAAGCATGTTTACTGAATGGCTATGATGATATCGACTATTTATTGAGCAACAAAAGTAAGATAGAGGAGTTTGAGAAGAAGCGGGAGAATGATTGGAGTTTAGGGTGAAGCAAATGAGTGGCATATTCAAAGGTCGAAAAATAATTTCTCTTACAAAACATTAAAAAACTATAAAGTTTAAAGTATTGACAGATGTTTACTTTAGTTTATAATAATTGTAGTGACTGTCCATCGCAAGGTGGCGCTCACGAATAATTTAAACCTATTTAAGGTATTCGTGAGTTCCATCTTCTACATTAAAAAACTTTTTCACTTCTTCAATAGTTAATGTATAAATTCTACCGCCATTTAATTTTGGACGAATTTTATTCCAGGCATTTCTCAATCCTAAAGGTTTTACAGCATCAATCATGTTCCTTGCTTTAAAGAAGGATGTATACGAAATAAAATCAGTTAATTCCAATGCACCTGACAAAAATGATTTATTTGCAAAGCAAATTGCTGCACAACGATTCTTTATTGTAGTTTTAGATTTAATAGATAAAGAACACTCTGGAGATTTAGAAAACTCAAGTGCATCTATTAGATTTTTGTCTGCCGAACGCCTTGAATCTGTAACTATATCTCCTAAATAATCGTCATTCTTTAAGTATGTTGAAAACCAATCTAGAAGAAAACAAAATGTTATCCTATAAGGGAATTCTCTCATTGATCTAGTTTTTTCGTTTTTCCTTAGTTCTGAATCGGATTTTATTCCTAAAGCTTTTTTAAATCTATTTTTATCAACTTGGATAATTTTTATTTCAATTGGAATAATTGATATAAAATCGGCCAAATCAAATGATAACTTTTTCAGCACAGAGTCAGATAACTTACGAGAAGGATGTTCATATATATCGTAGCTATGAAATGGTTGGTCAGTTTTAATTTTGTACTTTCTTTTAATGTATCTAAAAAATCCTTCAATCGTACCAATATCTCTTTTTTGAATAATAACACCTGTTACTATAAAGGGATCAGTTTCCCCAGTCCTCAAACTATATTTACCAGATTCATCTATATATAATGTATTTTTCCTCATTTAATGATTATATGGAAAGGGTCTTTTTTTACAAGTGAGTTAATCAAGATAAATCGATCATGAATAAAACTTTTTTTACTTACTCTATTGCAATACAATTATTTGTTATAAATTATTTTTCAATCATTGCACCATTTCCTCCACCATGGTATAATACACCACCATGGATTTTCTTAAAAAAGCTTTTCTGAAGCTCTATCCAAAGCAGCCGGAAACGAGTATCGGGCAGCTTATAGCCTTCAGTTTTTTGATGATTGCTACATTTGCCACGCTTTCTTTTTTTACTGTAGGTGCAGAGGGTATTCTCATTTGTTCTCTTTTGAGCTCGTTTATCCACGCTACTATTGCTCATGACCGTCACTTTCGTACAGGCTTTCTTCCTCCGGTTATCGCATCGTTTGTGTTGCAGTTTTTCTTTTTTATTTCTGCATCTGATGTCTACCCCTGGTACGTTTCTCTTATTTCTATTGTCCTAAACTTGATGCCAGTTGCCATTCTTGCCTGGATAGGAGCGGGAAGTGCTTCGTGGTTTATCAAGAGGAGTAAGAAAAAGGCAAAACAGAAGGAAGAACAGGAAAAGAAACAGCGCTCGCAGTTTTCTGAAAACATCAAACGGCTGTCTGTACTAACGCTTTTTGCCTATTTGACCATGCAGGTGTTTGTACCATTCGCTGCCCGTGTTTCCGCTGCCGAAAAGCAATCGGTGGATACCTTCATCAAGAAGTACGCTCCGGAGAAAGACTATCAACCTGCTACCGAGCCCATTGTTCCATTGCCGGAAGGGTATCAGGTTGAAACAGGAGCAAATACTGGTACCAATGGCACAGCATCTTCCGGGAAAATTCCGACCTGGCAACAGGTTCAGGCTCAGGAGGCAAAAGCAGCTAAAACTTCGCAACAAAAGAAGCAGCAACAAACAACAGAGGTATTAAAAAAGAAGAACCTCAGCTACAAAGAGCTGCAAACGCTATCAAAACAAGGGAAAATAACCGGGGCCCAAATGATGGAGCTGGTGAACAACGGTGTTTCCAAAGGCAAGATAAGCTGGTGGGATGGGGCAAAGTTTTACGCAAGCGGCGCTGGGAGAGCGATTCAGGAAGTTGGAACACGAATTGTAAAAGCAGTAAAGCCCGTTGTGGATTGGGTGGTAAAACATCCCGTACAAAGTGTACTTATTGCCGTTGCAGCCGTCGCGGTTGCTGCCGCTATCGTGTTTATCCCTGTTGTCGCAGCAGCCGCTGCTGTGGCGTTCGCATGGGGAGCTGTTTTTCTTTCCTATGCTGCAACAGCGGTAACTATTGTAACGGCGGTGCATCTTGGGTATAGCTACCTAACAGGCGGTACTGAGGGTCTAAAAAAAGCAGTTTTCTCGGAAGAAACCTTCTCGCTGATGGCAAAAGGTGACATCTTTGGAGCAATCGGAAGTGGAGCCGTTGATGTATATCAAGTAGTTGATTCGTTAATACCAGTAGCTGCAATTGCAAAACTACCGGGCAAACTAGCTGAACTCCCCGGCTTTATCGGAAAAGTAGGACGAGCAATTGAAACTGTCAAAGAGGTCAAGCAGATACGCATAGTGATAACCGATTCCACCGGATTGCTAAGCGGAGGCGGACTGACAACCCTCAAACGTGCCTTTATGACAGCCATTGAAGAAGGACCCAAATCAGCAAAAGCCATGAAAATATTTGCCTTTAATTTGGTTGAAGACAAACAGGCAGTTACGTTGCTGAATAAAGCCGGAGCAGAACTGGACACTGCAAAACAACTAGGCAGCAAAAACCTTGCACCCATTGTCGAGAAGAAAGCAGATGAGGTGGTGGCGATGGCGAAGGGGAGGAGTGGTGTGAATGTGCAAACTCCAAATCAGGTTCCCAAACCTAGTGCAAAGAACTATACTCCATTTAATAGTGAATCATATAGGAAGATGCCATTGAATTGGGATAAAGTAGTCAAACAAGGAACTGGCGAAACAAGAATACAACATGTGAGGTTGCATGAGGTTAACGATTTATCAAAGCCTTTGCATGGAGTATTTAACGGTGATTCTGAGACAATTGTCAATAATGCTTGGAAAAATTCTAGCAAGGCAAAAGTCAAAATTAAATCTGGTACAACCGAGTATATAATCCCATATAAAAATGCGGGTTGGCAAGGTGGTTCACAAGGGAGTGGAAAAGCTCTAAATCATGTTATGATTGTAGTAGAAAAAAATAGTAATAATATTATAAGTGCATATCCTTATTAATGAAAAAAGATACTTTTTATATTGGATTTTCAACACATCAAGGTTATCTTACTATTTTAAAAGATAAGCAGACTAAGAATTTATTTATTTATGATGATTCTGCTTTATATCAATGGGAGGATCCAGAAGTAGCATTAATGGATAAAGAGTATGAAAAAGCTACTTGGAACCAAGACTCTCCTGCTGAACCTGCAACCTGGGATGAAATCAAAGCAGCTGGATGGGATAAATACGTGATAAATAAGCCAGAGTAACCCTCTCTTCACTCCCTCACTCTCAACCAGTGGCTCGGCACCCATGCTTCATCTGATGTTCGTCCGTCTAAATCTGTCATTGTATAGTTGCCAAACAGGTTTCTATGATATTTATACCAATACTCTGTTTTATCCGAATTGGCATTTAACACCCGGACTTTAGATCCTTTTTTTTCTACAATTATGCCCACGTGGTTTCGCTCCTGGTCTGCCCACACCACGGTATCAAGCACTTCTGGTGCGGATTGGGCAGTGCCGCTTCTGTATACCGTAAAAAGGTCGGTGTTGTAGATCCATTCCCTGGCATCGCCGTTCATTCTACCGTGCAGTGAGATGTTATTGAGGTTGTATACCATTGCTACAAACGCCGTACATTGGAGATACGTGCTGGGGAAGAGGGCTGGGTTCCATAACTTATCCCAAGTATATACTTCACGGACTTTCTGTGGTATTGCTTCAGAAAACGGATTGCCTCGAAACTTTGAGAATAAGCCTGATTCCTGTGCCAATACTACTCCTGGCATTACAAACAACCGCGAAGCCGTTTTTACGCAAGTTTCGGCTAACTGGCAGAAAAATTTATACAGTTGGGTTGCAAAAGTCTGAAGCTGTTCAACGAGGACAGTATTCGAAAGTGCTTTGGCTGCGTAGTAAATCACTTTCTTAAACATAGCTACTTGTACAACAGGATGCTGGCCAGGTGGAAGGTAATAGGCGAGTGTTGGCACGAGGGTAACTTGTGCAACCTCAGGAGTAAGTGTGCCAAACCCGGTAGATACTACCGGTACACCCTTTATTTCTTCAACAACCGGTTCTGCTAGAGGCTGGTATAGTTTTGTTGGGTCGTATGTCGAAATAAACTCATCAACGCTTACCTTTGAGGCAAATGTTGGTCGAGTAACTAGTAATGAAAAGGTTAATATGAGTAATTGTATAAGTTGTATCATAGGTACAATTTATACAAGAACTCAAGTATTGTCAAGAAGAAATCAGTTTATCTTTTCAGTAACGGTAGAAGCGCTTGCTCGAAGCGTAATAGGAGGAACGGAAATTAGCATTAATGGAATGTCATTGTACAGATATTCAACCGAATATGTAGAGATATCTGATTCAGGTTTGCACACAAGATTCTGAATAGGTTTCTTGAAGTTCTGGCTAAAGATAGCATTTGCCTGTCCGCAGTCTTCGGTTTTCGCCAATTGTCGAACCGCTGCAGTGGTAGCGTAGGTAAGCGACTGCTGCATGTACATGGCCCAGCCGAAGTACACGATTAAAACGGTCATAGCCATAAGAATAGGAAGGGTATACAACAACTCGATTGTTACCCAGCCTTCGTCATTCTTCAGTATTGGCTTCATCGGTGGCTGTTTTCTGTTCATCAGGAGTAAAAGTAATTGCGGCTTTTTCTTTTGCCGGTTTTAACACAATCTGCAGTTTCCAGTCGCTATTCAGGTAGGTGGATACACTATCCGCCTGCTCATCATTCACCAGCAATCCAAGCATCCCGCCTTCATCTCCTTTTGCATGGACAACGTCAAAAATTTCAACACTGTCGATAATCTTCAACGCTTTGGTACCCGCGTCCTTGTTCTGCGGAATTGCGTAGATATCGATTCGGTTTTGCTTTTGAAGTTCAGGAGGTACCGCGTGGAAATCAGCAGTATGGAAATATACGAGTCTGGTACCCTCGGGGAGTGCCGAAGCTATGTTGTTCCCGTTTCCTACCTCCTGAACTCCGAAAAATGACGGAGATAATAGTTCCCCTTTTCGTATAGTAATAAGAGCACGCTGCCCGAAAATCGAACCAGCCTGCTCGGTTGTTATGCCTTTCGGCGGTTTTGCATTCTCCGGAAACGAATAAATCGCAACATCTTTACTTGAAATAGCTTCAAGTGGTGCGATATCGCGTGTTGCCACCAGATAATCCACCATTACAACCTCCTGCTTCTGGCTGTTTACGAAAACCATAGCAATCAGTACACCCGTAAGAAGGAGTGATGTAATTAATCCTCCCCAGCGGGTTAAAAACGGTAGTATCCTGGCAGAGCCGGATTCCGGAGTTGTGCGCTTCATACGTGTTATTTCATCGCATCGACTACTTTGTTAGCCTTAGCAGTTATACCACTTTGGATAGCTGTGATAGCAGTTGTTACGATACCAATAATAATAAGAGCACCGACAACATATTCCATCGTTGTCCATCCATCCTGGTTTTTAAGCATTTTTTTCATAATGCAATTAGGAAATTGGTAATAATAGTAAATACTATATCTATATTTGAAAAATATGTGATGTTATAGTATAATTACTACAGTTTTGTATTATAATACGAACATGCAGAAAAATCAAGAACAAGCCGGTTACGCAACCATTTTCGCCATGATTGTTGTACTAGGGGCTATAACTATTCTTGCCTTTGTGGTCGAAACCGGAAGAGCTATGGATTCGGCTACTAGATTGACAGGAGGCGCTGATCTTGCAGCGCGTTCGGGTTCAATCCAGTTTTCAAAAACTGCGGTACAGGAGACTGAGAAGCTCTACAAAGATATCGAAGACGAAATGAAAAAAGAAGTAGAAGACGAAGGGGTGCTTACACCCGATACAGAAGAGTTCAAAGATGAGGTAAAAAAACGCTCAAACAAAAAACTACAGGATAAAAAAAACGAAATAATCAGCAAAGCCAAAAGCGCATGCTCAAGCAAAGCAAACGATATATTACAAAAAAACAAAGTACAGTCGGAGTCGATTAGCTGTACCGAAACAGAAGTTACCGTAAAGGCGTACACTAACTACTCACCAGTAGTTGCAGGTTCCGGTGCCAACGGTAACAAGTTCACCAGGGAATCAAAACACAAAGTTCAAATAACTTTTTAATGATAGAGCTATTACTACTGGCACTGTTGAATCTGATTGTGATTCTGGGAAGCTTAGCCTTCCAGTATCTGTATTATGTAAACAAACGCAAAACATATGACGAGCGAGTACAGCACTTGCACAGTACAAAAACGTTCTCGTTAAACCCGTTTGTGTACTTCCCGGATTCCTGGCACAAAACGCTCCAAAAACTGAATATTTTTACTCCAAAGAAAGATGATGCAAAAGGGTCCGGTCTTCTTCAGCAGATTACTCCTGCAAATCTTATTGCACTGAATGTAGCTATGCTGGTGATTTCTTATAACATGCAAAAACTTGCCAACATACCGTGGTACATCTCCATACTTGTGTTGGTCGTGGTCCAGGCTGGAGTATATTTTTACCTGCAAAACAAGCAAATCCTTGTAAAAGAGGCTATTGAAAAGAAACTGCCTGAAATTCTGGATATGATGGCTCGTGTGTATCGTGTTCATACCGATTTACGCGTAGCAGTTCGTGAAGTCGCCGAACACTCGACAGATGAAATTGTGCGAACTGAATTCAAGCGTGTTGCCCAGCTTTCGCAGTTCGGATACTCTGTAGAAGATGCGCTCGAGCACTTGGCAAATGAAATCAAAAGTCCCGATCTGGACTTTGTGGTATCTTCAATTAAGTTGAATGTCCCAGTGGGGGGAAATCTTCCTTATTTATTTGAACATACCGCTCAGATGTTACGGCAAAGAAAAGAAGCCACAGACGAAATCAACAACCTTATGTTCCAAAGCAAAATTTCATCGATTATTTCGGCGCTTTTGGTACCTGTAATAACCATTGTTTCGTTCGTTAGCAGCGAAAAATACCAGGACGTGCTATTGCGCAATCCAACTGGGCGTATGGTGTTTTTTATCTGTCTAATCTGGTGGTTTATTGGCGTTGTGATTATCCGTAAAAATTCACGTATTACCCTATGAGCTTAGTATCATCACAAACATACTGGATTGATCGCTTGCTCTATTCCAATAGCAAGAAAGGGGTAGTGTGGGAGCTGGCTTGGGTACGAGCAAAAAACCAGATTATAAAAAAGCTGCAAGAGCTATACAGCTACCCTATATTTGAGAAATCGCTCCTACTACGCAATTTAAACGGGAAATTACAGCTAACCGGAATATCAATGGTGCAATATAAAGTGTGGAAGGGAACAGGTGCAACTCTTGGCTTGCTGCTGGGGACATGCATCTATCTTTTAAGTATCAGCAATCCGTTATCACCGCTTGTGGTGCTCATTCCAGTGCTTACTTTGATGGGGTTCTCTTTGGTCGATTGGTACGTGATGGATAAAGAGCAGGAGATCTCGTTCCGGATCCACCACGAGTTTCCGAGGTTTATGGATTTGCTGCACTTGTATACCGCATCGGCTGCTTATGAAAACATTGGTTCAGCAATGTACGCAATTGCCAATACCATGCACGGAGCGCTCGCAAAACAGTTACAGGAGCTTACCGCAGTGCAGCGATTCGTAGATACCGACAAATTCCTGGATGAATTTAGTGTACGCATCAAAACACCACTGGCAAAAGATCTCGTAGCAACGCTCCGTCTTACCGAAGTGTATGGAGGCAATATCAGCGAAAAAATTGGGATATTAGCCGAGGAATCACATAAAGCTCGTATGCAAAATGCGAAAAAACAGGGACAGCGATCATCTGCAGCTCTTATGATTCCCCTTATGTTATTCCATTTTCCTGTCGCGATTATCATTTTTCTTGCTCCAACAGCTCTTGCGCTTCAAAAAGTGTTCGGTTGGTAAGGACAAATTAAAAGCTCTAACCCTATATGCAAGCATTTACAAAAGACATAATTAAGAACGAGTTTATCAACCTTATTAAGGATTATCCTCATTTTCCTTTCAATGACAGGAAGGCACAGGAGGAAGTTGCAGGTGAGCTGCTTGAGCAGGTGTTCGAGAAAACTCACCAGTATGTCACTTCTCTCGAAAAAAAACAGCTACTGAGGGAGATACTTGATACTGTGGTATTCGGCTTACGACAAATCCAGAAACTCCAAGATGATCCTGACATTGAGGAAATTATGATTAACGGTTTGGATACTATTTTCGTGAAGCGCCGTTTTAGTGACAAAACCGAAAAAGTACCTGTTCAGTTTAGCAATAGAAACGAGATTCGCTCGGTCATTGAAAAGCTGCTTGAAGGAACGGGACGGAGAATCGACCGGAGTAGTCCGATAGTAGACACTCGACTTGCCGACGGATCGCGTGTCAATATCGTTATTGAGCCATTGTCGCTGCAGGGTCCGGTGATTACTATCAGAAAGTTTCCGAAAGATCCCATTTCTGCTGAAGACTTGTTAAAGCACACTACCATTAACAAAGAAATGTATGAGTTCTTGAGACTAGTTGTTCAGAAAAAGAAAAACGTAGTTATAAGCGGAAGTACTGCTGCAGGTAAAACGACAACATTATCTGCACTGCTTGATTTTGTCGAAGGCG
The DNA here is from genome assembly GCA_964407325.1 of uncultured Gammaproteobacteria bacterium. Lineage (GTDB taxonomy): Bacteria > Patescibacteriota > Microgenomatia > UBA1406 > GWC2-37-13 > JAOAFZ01. The sequence goes on from CAYOVA010000002.1 coordinate 93,491, forward strand.
GACAGAATGGTGACAGGTTAGTTTTAATTGAACAGATTGCTGAATTAAAGCTTCCTGAAAGGGTTATAAATAAAATTCATCTTGAAACAAGACCTCCTAATATCGAAGGTAAAGGTGAATATGAAATCCGTGATCTGTTGAAGAATGCACTCCGTATGCGCCCCGATCGTATTATTATCGGAGAAGTCCGCGGAGGCGAGGCATTCGATTTATTGCAAGCACTGAATACAGGTCATGAAGGTAGTTTTACAACCCTCCATGCAAATTCAGCAGAAGATGCGTTGATGCGTCTTGAGAGTATGGTGTTACTAGCCGGTTTTGATCAAGTACCGCTGCCTGTTATCAAAACCTGGATTCAGCGTTCAATTGATTTTGTTATTCAGCAAAAACGCTTGCCAGATGGTTCGCGTAAAATGGTTGAGATTGCAGCAGTAAACAAAGACGATTATTCTTTAGATAAAGCAACATCTTTAAAAACAGATCCTATTTTCACTTACGAAAGAGGGAAATTCGGCAAAAATGCAAAGAACTTTGCAAAATATTTAAAAATTATTAAATAACTATGAAACAAAACCTGAGCGTAGCTATTGTTGGAACGGTTAAAGGATTTGCAGATGTCTACAAAAAAGTAAATGCAGAATCATTTACTGTTGCAGAATTTAAGAATGTGAAAGAGCTTTCTAATACAGGATACTACGATGCAATTCTGCTTGCGGAAACAGAAATTGTAAGTTATAAGCCGGAACAATTTCCAAATTCAGCACTGCTTGTTGTTACTGACTCACCATCCAAAGGTAGCGAACTTTTTCCTAAAATTAAAAGTATACATGCTTACACGATAGTTGCCTTACCTGTTTCTGCAAAGAAGTTAGAGGAATACCTCAATGAGGCTCATTCATCGTTCATCCAGAGTAAGTCGCAAGGTGCTGCAAAGGCTGAAGTCGGTAAGTCCGTTCTTGTTACTTCATTTAGTAACGGAAGTGGGAAATCTTTGTTATCATACAATCTGGCAGCAAAATTGGCATCTTTTTTCCCTGAAAATTCGGTAAGCCTTGTTGATATGAATTACCCTCTTTCTGTAAGCAAGGCTATGTTGAATATTGAAGATCAGTACAGCTGGCAAATTCTAAAGCCAGTATTACAGGAGGGTATAGTGGATAAACAGAAAATCGCTAACATAATTTACCTGACAAAGTATCGGTTTTCCCTATTAAGTGGTCCAGTAGATTTATCCAAGAATCAACCGTTATCAATCAAAGAATTTGGAAACCTCGATACATCATTAAAGAATATTTTCAAATCAGTTATCTATGACTTTCGAACGGTGTCTACAGACAAAGATTTGTCCTACTTTGCATTAGCAGACATGGTGATTATTGTGGTGGAATTGTCGAGTGTTTCAATCTTGCAGACAATAAGAGGATTGCAACACTTAAGAAACAATACTCCCGATTTGCTTGAAAAGGTAAGGTTTATTGTCAATAAAGTTGACGAAAGGAAAGGGAAATCAGCAGAACTAGTAAGTTCTCGACTGGAAATGGAGCCATTTGGAGTGATTGATAACGACCCGGATGCAGTCGATGCATTTACAGAAATCGGACAGTTGTTTGAGGATAAAACACTTCTTGTGGACAAGCAACTGTATACTCTGGCGGAAAAGCTTGTAAAAGAACTGTTCTAAAAATGCTGTTCAATAGATAGGGAGTCATAACTCTCTTGATAGATATTGAGCGTATACATTTATTAAATGAAAACTTTTTTCGATACCAAGCATTTCCATTTGCCGACGTGCGTCATGGTAGAAATTGTTCCCTTCGACAGTGAACCCTAATCGGGAATAGGTAATTGCAAGTCCCAATTTATTCAGCCAGGTATAGGTACCTCGAACTAATGGTTCTTTCTTGTCGTTTTGCAATCCAAGTAGAAAAAAATGTTTTGCTTCTTCGAAATTATCCTGGAGAAATTGCAAAATGCCAAAGTGTGAATAAATCACACATGCGTAAATGTTTTTTCTAGTCTTGTTAGAAATTTTGTTAATGTTTGCTAGAGCTACTTCGAGGCATTGGTGGGCTTGGAAGTAATCTTTCCTCATTAGATAGCCTTCGCTTTCATACCTGGCATTGTGAGAAAGATGTTCATACTCGTCAAGGAGTGTAAACAATTTCTTTGAGATAGACAAATTTTTAAATCCTTTGTCAAGTTCGTTGTTAATAAAACAAAGCTTTCCATAGCGTTGATGTGCTAATGCAATGTAAAAAGTATTCTTTGTTTTTTTTGAAACCTCTGCTGCCTCAATTGATTTTAAAATTGCTTTTTTAATATTTCCGTCATAGTAATAAAGCCTGCTCGCCTCTTCTAAAAGAATTGAAAGCTCAAGTGGCTTATCGTCACGTTTTCGCGCTAGTTTTAGAAAAGTGTTACTCAGGTCACTAAAATCCTTCCAGGCACCTACGTGCCAGTAGTACGTTCTAAAACTTTGCCATAGTTTGCTTGCAATATCATAGTGTTTTTTTTCAAGACAATTTCGTAAAGTTGAAACTATGGTCTGTACTTCGGGAGCTAACTTCTTGAAGTATTCACGGGAGTCTTTGTACTGATCTATAAACAAAATATAGTACTCAGCCAGTCTTTGTAAATACTTAGAGTGGTCAAGTCTATTATTAAGGAATGAAAGAATAATGGGATGCAGCGATAAATACTCTTCATTTTTTTTCTGGATGAAAGACAAAGAAACAAGGTTTTCCAGGGACTTCGAAGTTTTCTTTTTTGAGAGTTTGTGAAGGAATGCAATACATTGAATTGTGAATGAATTCTCTTCAAATTGTGTACATGAGTCAAGAATGTTTTTCTCCTGTTCACTCAGATTGTTATAACATAAAGTTAAACTGCTTTGTATTGATTTGCTTTGAAGCAAGTCAGAAATCTTGACAGGTGAAATAGAATTGTATTGTTTCGTGATTATTTGCGCAAGCAGGGGAAGATTGTCCTGATTGTTGATAATTGAAAGCAATAACGTTTCATTATGTTTACGCAATCGCAAAGGGATTGAAGCTTTTATAAACTGTTTTAGCTCTTTGTTAGAGAAAGGCATAACTGTGAACACTTTACTGATAGTTTGAGCTTCATTCACTAGTGAGGACGTAGTAACAATAACCGAACTCTGAGAAGAGTTAGGGAGAATGCTCTCCAAAGGTAAATCGGGTGGGATATCATCAAACACAAACAAGGCATTTTTGTTTGCAATATATGTCCGATACAAGTTTATAACTTCTTCTAAACGTGCTTGAAGGGGTAGGGTCTCATCATAAGATTGCATAACAGAATGGAGAATTGATAAGGGTTTTAAAGAATTACAATGCACCCATATAACCCCGTCGTTGAAATTATCTTGGCAGAGATGTGCTATATATGTTGCCAATGCTGTTTTCCCTGTACCCGATTGTCCATAAATAATTGTTACGTTATGTTCTGCAATGTTTTTTAGGATTTCGTTTGTAATTTTTTCTCTCTTTATAAAGTTGTCAGGTATTCGTGGAGCTTCAAAAGGTATCTGTTTTAGGTTTTTAAAAGGAAGTTTCTTAATTTCAGATTCCGTTAAAAAACCTAGTCCTGCAGCTTCCATAAATTGATTGGCTTCATGAACTGTATGCATTCCGGTATTGTTTAAAAAAATTGAAATCATTGCGCAAATTACCCGGCGATCTTTGGGAATACGAGTCCCTTTTTGCCAATGGGAGAATAGGGAATCTTCAAAGATAAAGTTAATATCAGCAAGAGCATTACCAAATTCGTGAAGTGTTTCGAATTCAGATTTTAATCTGTACTTGCGAAATAGAGTGCTAAATGAATCCTTTTGCATGTTAACGCAGTAGTATATCAAACACCTTGTCAGATTTTCTGACAAATTGAATATAGTAGTTTTTATTAGTACAATTTCCTTCGGCAAGTGATAGCGTACAAGGAGGCATAGATGAGCGGAAACCTCAATCCTGTAGCAGTAATCTCCCTCTACCCCACAATTAAGGTGTGGATGTTTAGAGGAGATGACACGAAGATGCTACCAAACGGAGAAGGCGAACCCGTTGCGACACCAGTTATCGCCAAACGGATCTCAAAAGCTGCTCTCGAGCAGATGGACCCAGAAGGGTTTGTTCGCTGGATTATCATGAGCACAAGGGCAATCGAGGCCGACACAATGGCACTCGCGGTTCTCCCGCAGCATATCTGGTACCAGCTACTCACAAATGCTGGGAAAACTGTAGGTGGTCCACAAAGGATACGCCATACGGAAGGCAATATCCCTTCCCTCTTTGTAATCAGACCAAAAGCGAGGGGGGGCGGCTACGTCTTTGAACCCTATAGGCCAACGATCGAGAGGGTGCGTACGGTAGCTGAGGACTCGGCTCTATTTGAGCTTTACTTGTTGGCAATATACATGACTGGAGGTGAGCTTCCCATTGAGAAGCTAAAGCAGATCCTGGACGTAGTGCGGCACCCTCAACTGACCCAGTCGGAGCTGCTCAACTTGTTCCGCAGGCTCTAGGCACATAAGCTAGGTCTGATAAAGCTGGCAGGGAGAACCTCTGCCAGCACAACTTACAAAACAATATTGCAAATGTTTGTTCTGGCTTGTATTATAGCTCTATGCAAAAACATATCGCAGTTCTACCCGGAGATGGAGTTGGCCCAGAAATTGTAAAAGAGGCACAGAAAGTTCTTGACGCTGTTGCAAAAAAATACAACCATACATTTACGTACGAAGAAGGGCTTATCGGTGCTGCGGCTATCGATGAGGTAGGCGATCCATACCCTGAAGCAACCCACGCTCTCTGCGAAAAATCTGACGCAGTACTGTTTGGTGCGATTGGAGATCCTCGCTTTGATAATGATCCGACTGCCAAAATCCGCCCGGAACAGGGTCTTCTTAAAATGCGAAAGTCACTGGGGTTATATGCCAATGTTCGACCGATTATGACCTTTGTCAAACTTCTTGACAGCTCTCCTTTAAAACGGGAAATTGTAGAAGGGGTAGACTTTGTGGTGTTTCGTGAATTAACAGGTGGTATTTATTTTGGTGAACCACGCGGAAGGCGTGATAACAACAAAACTGCTTTCGATACTTCTGTTTATTCAGAAGAGGAAATTTTACGCATTGCCAAACTTGCATTTGATACCGCAATGTCCCGCCGCAAAAAGGTTACGGTTGTTGATAAGGCGAATGTTCTTGAAACATCGCGACTGTGGAGGCAGACCGTTCAGGAGTTTGCAAAACAGTACCCGGAAGTAACGCTCGAATTTATGTTTGTAGATAATGCTTCGATGCAGCTTATTAAACGCCCCTCGGACTTTGATGTAATGCTCACCGAGAATATGTTCGGCGATATCCTTACCGATGAAGCTTCTGTTATTACCGGATCTATTGGCATGTTGCCATCAGCTTCGGTAGGTGCAAAAACGGCTATTTACGAACCCATTCATGGATCGTACCCCCTAGCAAAAGGATTAAACAAAGCAAACCCCATTGGAACTATCCTTTCAGCAACTATGATGCTAGCTATGAGTTTTGGCTTGGAAACAGAAAGCCAGACGGTGCATAAGGCTGTTGTAAGAGTTCTTGACGAAGGAAAGGGAACAAAAGATATTGTGAAAGAGAATCCTCTTTCTACAACTGAGTTGGGAGATGCAATTGCAGCAGCAATTTAATTAAGCTTGGGTTGGTTTTGCTCTATTTTCTCCAAATACGAGGCAACAAGTATTGAGTCTGTGATATCTCCTTTTTCCTTATAGTCATTTGCTGCAATTACGTAGTTTCTTAGTTTTACAAATTTATTTAGATATACAAACTCGTCAGGAGTAAGAGGTCTGATTGCTGCATAAGCGGTAAGAAAATCTTTTATGAGGGAAATCGAAGCGAATTTTGTTAGATGATTATAAATAATACCCCACACTACCACTCCAATATCCTCAACGAAATATCCGCATCTAATAGAACTAAAGTCAAGCAATGCTGTTATTGTATTCCCTGCAAACAAGGTATTCCCTTTTGTAATATCTCGATGGATAATGCCCCGTGGCAGTTCATTTTCAATGGGAATCTTATAATCCATGGTTTCCTGCAAGAACTCAATCTTAACTGGATCAGATTCTGCTTTTAATTGAATAGCCTGTACTTCTTCATCGATCACGGTATCCTGATATTTACACAGTGCAATTCCCGGAGAGTCCAGGCTTATAATATGCATAAGTGCCAATACTTTGCCAATTTCCTGAATGTTTTCATGAGTGTAATCTCGAATATGTTCTCCTTTTACTCTTTCCATGAGAATGGCGTTCCACTCGATATCGTCAGCAGTAAAGGTTGCAAATGAATCTCCTTTTTGTGTAGGAAATACTTGTGGGACTGGCATTTTATTCCGGTGCAAATGGTTCATAAATGCCACTTCCTTATCTATGTCTTCTTTATTGGATGTATTCTGACTATAAACGCGCAGAATATATTCTTTCTTAGGAGTTGTCAGAATAAATGACGAGTGTTCTCTGCCTTTACGAACCTGTTTCCACTGTACCAACCTAGGAAGCTTCCACATTGCAGCCAATTCCTGTATTTCCTCATCAAGTGGTTGGTATCTGTCTTCGTCGTTTCTCATACTTTTCGAATAGTATATATTTTTGATACAATACCAACAACATGAAATCAAAACAGGCCTTTATAATCGACTTTGATAGCACTTTTGTGCAAGTAGAAGCACTCGATGAACTGGCAAAACGGGCATTGCAAGATAACCCCAAAAAAGATGCCATTCAACAGGAAATTGAAAAGATTACAGAACAAGGCATGAACGGCGAAATTGGTTTTGGTGAATCGCTGGCACAACGGCTGTATTTGTTTAAACCCACTCGTGAGCATATCGAGCAACTTGTTACTTTTCTGAAACGAAAAGTTACCCCCTCCATCAAAGCAAATAAAGAGTTTTTTAAGCAGAACGCCGATAGCGTTTACATTATTTCCGGCGGGTTTAAGGAATATATTATTCCAGTTGTAACTGCCTATGGCATAAAAGCGGAAAATGTATTGGCAAACGAGTTTCAATTTAATTCCAAAGGAGTAGTTATTGGATTTAACGATCAGAATCCATTGGCAAAGAATAAAGGAAAAGCAAAAATAGTTAAGAAAATGAAGTTCTCAGGGAAGGTATACGTAATTGGTGATGGTTATACAGATTACGAAATAAAAAAAGAAGGTGCAGCTGATAAGTTCTACGCATTCACAGAAAACATAATCCGCGAGGCAGTTGTCAGCGTTGCTGACGCCGTTCTTCCGAACTTTGATGAATTTTTGTTCCGCCGCAAAATTCCTGCTTCTGTTTCGTATCCAAAAAATCGTTTAAAAGTATTGCTGCTCGAGAAAATTGACAAACTTGCCGTGGATTACTTTAAAAAAGAAGGTTATGAAGTGGAAACAATAGCCGGAGCACTTGACGAAAAAGAGCTACAGGAAAAAATAGCTGATGTTTCGATTTTGTGTATCCGCTCCAAAACAAAAGTAACCAAAAATGTACTTAGTCATGCCAAACGATTACTGGCAATTGGAGCGTATTGTATAGGAACGAACCAGATTGATTTAAAAGCGGCTTCTGAAAAGGGAGTTTGTGTATTTAATGCTCCATACAGCAATACTCGCAGTGTGGTGGAACTGGTGATGGCAGAGATTATGGCATT
>CAYOVA010000002.1:101309-113580 GCA_964407325.1 uncultured Gammaproteobacteria bacterium
CATACAGCAATACTCGCAGTGTGGTGGAACTGGTGATGGCAGAGATTATGGCATTGTTACGCAAAATCCCTGACGTCAGTGCTCAAATGCACGCTGGCAAATGGAATAAAGATGCCAAAGGATGCTTTGAAGTGCGTGGGAAAAAACTGGGTATTATTGGATATGGGAATATTGGCTCTCAACTAGCTGCAATTGCGGAATCGATGGGAATGGAAGTGTATTATTTTAACCGATCGGACAAACTCTCACGAGGAACCGCAAAGCCCTGCCATAGCTTAAAGGAGTTGCTTCGCAAAGTTGATATCGTAACGCTCCATGTGTACAGTAGTCCCGAAAACGTAAATATGATAGGTGCAAAAGAGCTAGGGCAAATGAAACCCGGAAGCTACCTTATCAATGCAAGTCGTGGGGATATTGTCGATGTTGATGCGCTGGCAAAATCACTCCGAAGCGGTCACCTGGCAGGTGCAGCAGTGGATGTTTTCCCCTACGAGCCGAAAAATAACAAAGAGCCATTCCAATCTCCATTGCAGGGAATTCCTAACGTCATATTAACCCCCCATATTGGAGGAAGCACTGAAGAAGCACAGCGTGATATTGCGCTCTTTGTTTCAAAACGGTTAATTCAGTTTGTAAACACTGGCGAAACAACATTAAGTGTGAATATGCCGAATTTGAATTTGCCGCCTGTTATGGGGTACTCAAGAACAATTCACATTCACCATAATGTTCCAGGCATGCTTTCCCAAATCAATAACATTATTGCAAAAGAAAAAATCAATATTGAAGGGCAGTATCTTAAAACCAATGAAACTATCGGGTATGTTATCCTTGATATCAGCGCAAAGCCACCGGTGAGTTTGTTAAAACAGCTTAAGGCAATTAAAGAAACAATCAAGGTGCGTGCGCTTTATTAATTTTTCTCTATTTTCATGCAAAAAAGGCTCTTCTTTACGGCAGGTCCGTCACAACTTTACTCAACAGTTCCTGCACATATCTCCGCAGCCCTTTCTGCTAATATCCCCTCTATTTCACATCGCAGTCCCGAATTTACCCAAGTAATGAAAACTGCACAAAATGGATTACGGGAGTTGCTGAATATCCCAGATGATTACCACATTCTCTTTTTCTCATCAGCAACTGAAATTTGGGAGCGCCTTATTCAAAATTGTGTAGAAGAAGTTAGCTTTCATTTTGTAAACGGTTCATTTGGTGAAAGATTTTACTGGACTGCTGAACGATTGCAAAAGAAGCCATTAAAATCTGAAGTTCCCATGGGCGAGGGATTTGATATTTCTGCTGTCAGTATTCCTGACAATGCAGAGATGCTCTGTTTTACCCATAATGAATCAAGCAGTGGTGTAATGTGGCAGATGGAGGATATATATAAACTGCACGAACAACACCCGGAAAAACTCATTGCCATTGATGTTGTTTCCTCGATCCCGTATCCCCGCATTGACTACACCAAAACCGATGCTGTTTATTTTTCTGTTCAGAAAGGGTTTGGGCTCCCTACAGGATTAGGCGTATTAATCCTTAGCCCTCGTGCTTACGAAAAATCCGTTGCACTGGAAAAGAAAGGAATAAGTACCGGAAGTTATCACAGTTTCCCGGTTATGAAATCATTTGATGACAAGGGCCAGACAACGGAAACACCGAATGTGCTAAACATATATTTGCTGGGGAAAGTAATCCAGGATTATTTGGAATACGGCATTGAACAAATACGGAAAGATACAGACGAAAAAGCAGAGATGATGTATAGTTATTTTGAGAAACACGATCGCTATAGCATTGCTGTTGCAAATGAGCGTGACCGTTCAAAAACACTCGTAGTAATTAATACCCATGGTAATTCTAAGAAGATTGTACAAGCTCTCGACCAACATAATATTGAAGTTGGTTATGGTTACGGGGAGGCTAAGGAAACGCAGATACGGATTGCGAATTTTCCTGCGCATTCCATTGTGGAGGTCAAATACCTGGTGGAGATCTTTGAAAGCGTAGAGAGAATCCCTTAAAAAGGACTAATACAAACATGGAGTACAGACGGGTACAATTTACCGTCAATTACAACATGCTCAACAACACTGTTGCATCCAATTTGTTTCTGAAGGTCTTTCAGTGTCTGCTGGAGCAATTCCATATACTCTGGTACATATACACTTGTGTACTCAGGTGACCATACATTCACAGGATGGTATTTCCCATCATCAATTTCGTAGTAACTTCGTAAACTTACATCAAATGAAGCTCCCGCTAAATGAGAACTTGCATTCCCTGGCGCCGCGAAATGCTGACTCAGCGCCATTTGCTCTTCTAGTGTCCTGTACAGGCTAGTTACAGCAGCTGCAACTGGCTGATTAGAAATCGCAGCTTTCCACTCGGATAAAAGATAGTGCATAACCTGAAAAGCTTGCAAACGCAATAATGCCCCAGTCTGTGATTTTTCAGGAGATATGCTTTTTATCAGTTTCCATGAATCGGAGCAGGTGGGAACATCAATAAGCAGACCATCTCGTTTTGCATTTAATGCTTCTTCAACAGTAATAAATTTGTCATTTATTCCCCACCAATGCTGCTCAATTAAAACAAGATTCAGAATTCTCTCGTGTTCTGCCTGAATTAATTGTTCATCCGTATACCTTTCATGGCGCATAGGTTAATTACATTTGTCCTCTTACAGGAATAGTGTAACCGGCAGCGCTGACTCTTCTTGACTCTGATGCATACATCGTCATAAATGTCTTTGGTTCTCTATTTTTACCGCGAGATACATAGAAGAAGCGGAGGAGTGTATGGAGATTTGGATGGTATTCGCTTTGAATAGTGGAAGGAGTATGGTTTCTTTGAAGTAACCACGTATTACAAGGATCATACATACTTTGTTTAACAAGGTCGGCAAAATAGGCAACTGTGCGTGAAGGATGCTGTCTTTCCAGAATTGTTGATGCAAGAGAAAAATCCTGTTGTACTAATGCTGTCAAAAACTGTCCTCTCCATCCTTTACCATTTTCTCCAAGGTTGAAAGTCATTTCAGAGCCGGAGATTGTATCCCCTTTCAACCAGAAGTTTTCCAAATCGGAGAAATCAGCAACGTGAGAATCTGATAGTAAATGCATTTCGGGTAAGTAAGTACTTAGTTCAGGCGCAAATGAAGCCAGCGAATATAGAAATACCTTATTCCCCAAGAGAGGGGAAAGAGGTCCGTTAACTATATCCAATTTACCTTTTACTATTGCGTCAAGGACTTCTGGCGAGGTAACTTCAGGATCAAGCAAACGAACGGTATTAAATTGCTTAACAATTCTTTTAACAGGTTTTCCATCTGCGAGTACATGGTCTGATCCCTTTGTGTAAACAAGATCCTGTAAAGCGGCATGGATATATCCACATTGTTCTGCAAAAGCCCGATGGTACTCAAAAAAGGGATTGGAAGGATGACTTATCACTGCTGTATCGGCTTTCCCATACAAATCATCAAGTGATTCCCTGATGAACGGGGACATTCTTGAGTTGCTATCAGATTGGCCAAGCGCTTGTGAATTCACAATATCATATGCACCTAAAACAGACGGTTGAGTATTCATTTCAATTAAGTAAAGGTTACCTTCGGATAGAACACAGTCAACTCCAAAGTATATTATTTTTTGAGGTAGATCGCGAAAAGGATACACTCTCTGTTGATATTGTTGAGGGGTCAGATTAAACAGTCCTCCATTTGATGGATCTGATCGCAGAAAATCCGCAGCAGTATATAACACATCGTTTACATGGTATCCGAGGTGCCTTGCCTGTTGCCATATTTCCTTATCAATTGAAACGGGTTCAAGAATATTTCTCCTTCTTCTTTCTCCCCTTACTATGACACCGGGAATATTATCAAGTTCACTGGTGATATCCTTAAGTGGTTTGTTTGATAAAACAGAATTCGTTTCACTTCGGGATGGATACATTGTATTAATGGAGTTCTTTGTTACTTTTTCCTGATCTCTGTTTTACCCATTAACTGATGCAGCACTTCCGGAATCTTGATACTGCCATCTGCTTGCTGATAGTTCTCCATAATGGCTATCAAAATACGCGGACTTGCTAGAGCAGTGTTATTAAATGAATATGCCAGTTTGTTTTCTCCAGTTTTCGTTTTGTACTTAATGTTAAGACGACGTGTCTGGAAATCTCCCATAATCGAATTCGACATCGTTTCGCCATATCCGTTTCGTGATGGCATCCAGGTTTCCGTGTCAAATTTCTTGACTTGCGGTTCACCCATATCACCGGTACACATGAGCAGAACGCGATAGGGGAGTTTAAGATCTTGCAAAATTTCTTCACAGTTATCCTGCAACTCCTGGTGCAGCTTGTACGCTTCTTCCATATCGTTTTTGCCAATAATCACCTGTTCGATTTTCCAGAATTCATGAACACGGTACAAGCCTTTGGTGTCTTTTCCGTAGCTTCCCGCTTCTTTTCTAAAACAGGGCGACAACGCCACAAACTTCTTTGGCAAATCTTCTTCTTTTAAGATTTCATTCGCATAGTATGAAGTAACGGGAACTTCAGCGGTGCCGGCCAGATACGCATCGTCGTCGTTGAGCTTGTATACTTCTGGTTCTCCCCAGGGGAACTGACCGTTTCCAAATAGTGTAAACGACTTTACAATTGCTGGCGCAATAACAGGGGTATATCCCTTTGCAACAAGCTTCTGGAATACGTAAAAAAGGAGTCCAAAATGCAGAACCGCCAGATCGTTTTTGAGAAAATAGCCGCGGAATCCGCTTACTTTTGATCCGCGATCCAGATCAAACAAATCGAGCTCGGTTCCCAATGTAATATGATCTTTTGGTTCAAAATCAAATTTTGTTGGTTCACCATGCTTTTTTATTTCAACGTTATCGTTTTCGTCTTTGCCAACGGGAACACTGGGGTCAGGAACATTGGGTACACGTGTCATAAGCGTATCCAGCTCTAGTTGCACAGCTGCCATTTTATCTTCTATTTCCTTTAATGAAGTCTTTATCTCAATACCGCGATTCTTTACTTCATCACTAAACTTTTCTTTTGCCAGTTTGTTGCGCTCTTCACGCAACTTTTGGGACTCCTGAATCAGCTGGCGGTTCTCTTCGTCCAAACGAAGAATACCATCAATATCAACCTCACGGTTTTTATTTTTGGCCGCCTCCTTAACTTTTTCAGGGTTAGCGCGAATGTAGTCGAGTGATAACATAGCGTTATTGTACTACAGATTAGGCTAAAGTGAAATACATGAGCTATCACATAGTTAGCTTAAAGTATAATACCAGAGGTGTAGTACAGGCTCGGATACCTAATGGAGGATTGCTACCATGGTCACCTGGATTCGCAAGGTACAGCAGGGTCAAGGTCTTGCCGAGTATGCGCTTATTTTAGTTCTCATCATGATAGTGGTGATCGGACTTCTCACCTTATTGGGTAGGCCGTCGGAAACGAAGGTGTATCCCCTGAACGGTGATGCAGTTCGGGATGCGAGTAACGAGCTCTTTCTGGTAGGCCTGAAACTCCACGAAGGAGGCTCCATCTATCCCAAACGATTCAGTGTTACAAGCCGGGAAGGGGCTGAAGACAAGGTTGTGATCGAGTTCAGGGCCAGCGGTAAAATGGAGCTTATTCGCATTGGACTCCTCTTACGGGTCTATATTCCCCGCGCAGCTTACAACAAAGCTGTTGAGGATGGAATAGTTGACATATATGACCCGGACTACTGCAGGCCTGATAAGGACAAGGAGAACGAAGACCAAGATTACTTTACAATCTGGTGCGATGGAGGTGTCTTGAACTTGCCGGAGGAAACCGCCTCACATGTACGGGCTGAGTACTCAATTGCTGAGAGCAGCCTCCGGCCGTACATGCAGCAGGCACTCCGCAACCAGATACCACCAGATACAGCTCCTCCAGCGGGGATCAATCCTGTCTTACTCACACCTGCACCGGGTGAGTAAAGTCCTTCGGTAGGACAACGAGGCGATGCACTACTAGGGAGGGCCGCCGTGCCCTCCCACCATTACAACAGATCTTTTTCTATTGCAGGAAGTATCTGCGTCACAGCCTTCTTTCTATGATTTACCTGTTCATGTTCCGTTTCCGAAAGTTCATCGTAGTACTTATTAAATTGTTTTACAATAAAAATGGCACGATAGGGAAAGCCGGGAATAGGAGGTGGTCCAATTCTTTCTGCTATTACGCCTTCAATGTAATCTTTGCCAAACGCCTCCGTTCCGGTGTGTGGATTGTAGTAACACAGTACCAATCTTCCTTTAGCAGAGCGTTGTGCAAGAGGAACCCCTTCAAGTCTTTTAAATGTATAGTCAATTAATTCCTGATCTGTTGCTTTATACCCTAACCATCTATTCGATTTTACACCAGGCTCGCCATTCAAAATATCTATTTCAAACCCGCCATCGTCTGCAAGGGAAGGGAGACCGGATTTGGAAGCATAGTAGCGTGCTTTTAAAACAGCATTTTCTTCTAATGTAGATCCAGTCTCTTCGGGTTCTTCGGTGATGCCAACATCAGATAACGAAACAAGCTCCACACCCTTTTCAACTAACGGTTGCAGGTATTTAGAGAGTTCGGCTATTTTTGCTGGATTGTGGGTGGCGATGAGGAGTTTGGGCATGCCCTATTATAGCTTATGAATGATTTGTCGCATGGGGGGTAGCTGTGTAAGCAGATAAAGCGCTTACAGCTACGATATTATTAAAACCATGGTCTCGCACATGTCTTCGTAAGTCGTTGATATCATGTGCACCATGGTCAGCAAGCATGAGTCCTGCATACATTCTCAATCTTTGGAGTTTATTCACAACTGAAGGCTCTGATCTCTTGAATCGGGCATAGTTACTGACTCCTTCAACGTTTCGTACTATTCCGGCTCTACTGATTCTTCTTCCTGCAGTTTGCGGATACATTGCTGCTTCATATAATTGGGTAAACACACTTGCACTTCCATGATACGGCTGAACAACGTTGCCACTTCTATCCATTACATATAGTCCACCACATTCTATTACGGCTCCGAAGGCCTGTTTATTTTTTGAGATAAAGTCAACCATTGGTAGTAGTGCGATAACTCCCGTTCCTCCTCCTTCAACACCTACCATTACGTCATTAAACTGGGGATTCAAATACATCTGGTAAAGGAGCTTTAAGCCGGTATAAGCTCCACCTGCTCCTAACGAGTCGCAATTTTCACCACCCCCATGGCCAACGCCTATTCGGTTGATTCTGATATTGGGATGGGTGAGTTCTTCTGCATGTCCATAATTAACTATTGGCATGTAGTACAAACTCAGTCTATTACCGTAACGAGACTGTCTTACACGCTCTGGTACTGTATGTCGTCGTTGATCGTTACATGTTGAGTAAAATCGTACTTCTGTTCCTCCCATCTTTGCAAATTCAGTTACAACTCTTTCAACTTCCACCGGATCTTCTACTCCCACAGCTAATCCAACTTTACTTAGACAAAGTCGAAAGATATCATCGGGTAGACCTCTTGCCTCCAGTTCTTCTTTAACATCCCTAAATAACGCGAGTTGGTTTTCAGGATTAGCTAAATATCCATTGCGTGATATTCCACATCGTGTATACGATAATGCGGCGGTTACAAGTAAATCTTTGAAAGAACCTTGAGGCATATAACCAACTTCGAATATTGAACCGGGTTCTCCTCGTCCAGAAGGGTCAAAGATAAGTCCGTAGTCAGCATTCACTTTGCGACTCATAATTCCTTCCGCTCTCAACCTTTCATATCCGACTTCTCCAAATGTGGCCATCGCTAACGTTCTCAAACCAGTTTCCATCTCCAGCTCAGGATCAGCTCTTCCCGTTTCAGGATTAATAATCGGTTTTTGGTCTCTCAAAACTCCTAACAGTTCCTCCACAACCAATGAGGGTCTGTTCGCCTTTGGCACTCGTTCAATTTCACCATCCATAAATTGACGCACTAGTCCGTATGCAATAGGTTCAGTCGGTGGTTCTTTGCCTTCTTCGGGAGGAGCAGTGTCAACGTGGTAACGCATGAACTCATCTGCGCGTGCGAGCATTGATCTTTGTCGTTGTCGGGGTCCGAACTGATAATACACCGGTGAACTATCAACTTCACTAGCCAGTTTTTTTGACCTGCCTCTTTCATCTAGTTGGGTATCAAGACCAGAGGTAATAATTCCGTTATCATGAGAATCTGGTCTTGCTACTACTCTCGTCACACCTCCTCGAAAACGTTGCACATGAAATGGTTGGTAGTGAAGAGCTTCATATTGAGGATTCGGTTCATTGCCTAGCACAGCATCCATTCTGAAAGCATGATTAATTGCCTTGGGATCTGCCAATTCCTCTGGTCGAGCAAATTCAGTCTCTAGATCATCTGGTTCAACCGTCATGAAAACTTTTTTTCCTATTTCAATTGGCTGATCCCTTAATTTTTTCAGAGCTTTGTTTCGAGCGGACAACATATTCTTTTCAGCGAGGGTCATTTGGGCGAAGGTCCGATATCCTACAGCAGGATCCCAAGTGGGTAAATCCTCTTGCCCATCTGGTACAAAAATATCGTCAAAACCAAAATTGAAATCACCAATGGGCATAACTAATGTGCCATGAGTCAGACCTTCGCGATAAATAAAGTTTTGTCCATCCCATGCGCCGAGAACGCTTCTGGAAGTTGCTCGTGGTTGTGCTCCTCCTCTTTCCGCTGCAAGTTTTACAGCTTCAGCAACATGCATTGCTCTTTGTTCTCTCGAACCGAGAATATATTTTACTAATGCCCCAGGATATGGAGCACCATCGGTTCCTTGCAGATCATGGATATCGAAAGAAGATTCTTCAATAAGTACTGGTTGTTCGTTTAGTAAATAAGCATCTTCTGCGTTTGCGGCAGCAACCGGTAGCCATCTTGTATCCTGAATTTCAGGAATATCTGTTCTCTCGGCTATTACTGCGGGTCTTCCAGTTATAGCCTCTATTTCCCGGAGTTTTTCATCACTCTTTGTTGCTATAGGAAGGTTAGGAGTGTCAGTCCAATTCGCTATTGTGTTTATTACTACGGGTTCGTTTTCTCTGCTCGGCATAATCTTTATCTAAGTTCTATTTAGTATTTGGTCATTATAGATTATGGGGTGTAGAATGTCTTCCAACAAATAGAAGATAGTATGTACTAGATGCGTACACTCACTCCCACTCAATTGTCGCTGGAGGTTTATTGGTGATGTCGTAGACAACTCTGTTGACCTGTTTTACTTCATTGGCGATTCTGCTGCCGATTTTGTTGAGAATTTCGTAGGGGATGTTGGCAAAGTCACCGCTCATCGCATCGACTGATTCGATGGCGCGAATTGCGATACAATCACCATAACTTCGGTAGTCTCCACCAACTCCTGTGGTCTTGATTCCGGTGTAGATTGCAAATACCTGCCAGAGTTTGGCGGTTCCTTCCCATTCTGCCATGACTTCCTGTAATATGGCATCAGCCTGGCGCACAATATTTGCTTTTTCCTCAGTTACTTCTCCTACGATACGAACGGCCAGTCCTGGTCCAGGGAAGGGCTTGCGGTGGACAATCTCATCGGGGAGCTGTAATACTTTTCCAATGGTGCGAACTTCGTCTTTATAAAAGTTTCGCAATGGCTCCAGGAGCGATAATTTCATGTCTTCCGGGAGTCCGCCCACGTTGTGATGTGACTTAATTAAGGTACTGTGTTTGGTGCCAGCGCTTTCGATTACATCGGGCCAGATGGTTCCCTGCACGAGCAGCTCGGCTCCGAGTGCCTGGGCTTCGCGATCGAGGACGTCAATAAATGTTTTTCCGATAATTTTTCTTTTTTGTTCAGGGTCGGTAACACCTTTCAAGTTCCTCAAAAACTCATCTTTGGCATGGACAATTTTTACCTTCATGTCGTAGTTTTTCTCGAATACAGCTTGAAGAGTATCTGTTTCACCCTCGCGCATCAGACCCGAATCGATGTAAATAGCGGTAAGGTTGGTGCCAATTGCTTCATGTACTAGCAAGTTGGCAATTGATGAATCAACGCCTCCGCTCATAGCACCTACCACCTTCATATCGCCTACAGAGTCCTTAATATCCTGCACAATGTTGTCTACGAATTCTTTATCGATTGTTCGGTCTTTGGGTTCCAGGCCGCAGATTTCAACAAAGTTGCGGAGTACCTGCAAACCAAATTGCGTGTGCACCAGTTCGGGATGGAACAGTACACCGTACATTTTTTTTGCTTCATTTTGAAACGAGGCGATTTCGGCAGTTGCGGTGCTTCCCAGGTGTTCAAAGCCTTCCGGGAGTTTGGTGATTACATCCCCATGGGACATCCATACGGTAAATGCTTCGGGCATGGAGGTGTCTTTATCAAGTTGAAACAAGCGAGAGTCTTTTAATTTTCTAAATATTGCATGTCCAAATTCTTTATGCTTACCACCCTGGACTTCACCACCCAGATTATGAGCCATGTACTGCACTCCATAACAGATTCCCAACACTGGAATGCCTAATTCAAAGACTTTCTTGTCAATTGTCGGGCAGCTTGGATCGTATACACTTTGTGGCCCTCCCGAGAGGATAATGCCATCTACTTTCTTGCCCTGACCTTCCACTTCAGCCGCCTTGTCAAAGTAGTTTTCCGGTTCAACCATTACCGCGTCAATCGATATTTCCCGAAGACGGCGAGTAATAAGATGGGTTGATTGGGATCCGAAATCGACTACGATGATCATTAGGCTTGTACTAAATTGTTAATCTTTTTTAGGTCCTGCATAAACAACTTCTAGTAATACTGTCCCAGGCAGTTCAAACATAACCTGGTAGTAATCCGAACCTTCATACATAAACTCAGTTCTCTCGCGTGGAGTCTCAAATAAAGCTTCAAGGTTATTTGGCTTCATAAATTCCTCGATAAAGGTATCAACATCGTTTCGTGAGTAGACATCTATGCCTATATGGTTTAGGCCATTGCTGTCGCGGTTGTTTTTCTCTGTTACTGGTGCCTGGCTAAACCAGATACTATTACTTTCACCCATCATCACACCAAAGAAACCATCGCCATCGTGGAGCGTTTGCCAGCCAAAATAGGTTGCTAACTTGCGATACAAATCGACATTCTTTTCAAAATCCTGAACATTAATTTGAATATGACCGAATTTTGCTTTCATAATTCTAGGTGCACAGTTGTGCTGCAAAATTAATAATTCCCACCCGCATCGGTAATCAAGATATCATGTGGGTGGCTTTCCGTTAATGACGCCTGTGTAATTTGAATAAAGCGTCCGTTTTCCCGGACTTCTTCAATTGTTTTACAACCGATATAGAACATGCCTGATTTAATACCTCCCAGTGCCTGGTCTACCAGATCCTTGACTGAACCTTTTACAGGAACCAGTCCTTCTACACCTTCTGCAACTAATACTTTATCTTTGTATGATTTCCCGTGGAATTCATCTTCAGATTTAATTGCAGTTCCGGCTTTCATGGCACTTATTGAACCCATACCGCGATACATTTTGAATGTATAGGTCTGCTGATCTTTTTTAACAATGCTTTTAAAGCGGGAAGGAACCTGTTCTGCTGTTAACTCGTGAATATCTCCCGGTGCTTCTTCACAAGATGCAAAATAGCTTCCCATCATAACTGTTGAAGCTCCGGCTGCAAACGCCTTTACCATATCGCCGCTGTATTTAATGCCACCGTCGGCAATTACCGGTATATCGTTTCCTACCTCACCTGCTGCCCGTACGGCTTCCATAACTGCGGTAATTTGGGGGACTCCCATGCCTGAGATAATACGAGTGGTGCAGATAGCTCCGGGACCCATGCCAACGCGGATACCATCAGCTCCGGCTTCGATCATGGCTTTTGCTCCGTCGTATGTGGCAACAGAGCCTCCGATTACTTCCTGTTGTGGGTATTGTTGCTTGATTAACTTGATTGTGTCAATGACATTTTTTGCGTTTCCATGTGCAGAATCAACTAAAATCACATCTGCTCCGGCTTCATGCAGTGCTTTAATTCGTTCTTCAACTCCAGCGCTTGCTCCAACGGCAGCTCCAACAAGCAACCCCGTTGCTTTTACTTCTCGCACTTGCTTTGCCTGATCTTCAACAGTCAGATTTCGATGTATAATACCAATCCCGCCCAAGGTTGCTAACGCAATTGCCAGTTTTGCTTCGGTAACAGTGTCCATTGGGGAAGAAACAAGAGGGAGTTTTAAAGTAATTTTTCGTGTTAATC
>CAYOVA010000002.1:113680-128607 GCA_964407325.1 uncultured Gammaproteobacteria bacterium
GTGTCCATTGGGGAAGAAACAAGAGGGAGTTTTAAAGTAATTTTTCGTGTTAATCGTGTTTCTGTGCTTATATCGTCGCGCCGGAAACCTGAATAGCCGGGTAATAAAAGTACATCATCAAATGTTAAACCCTGCATAACAATTTTTTCGTTAGAGGTAAAGGTTTTCATTCGGGTTGCGTAAATTAATAAAGGAGGCCTCAAAAGCCCATTGAACTGTCTGGTCAATTTCTTCTTCAGTTAGGATTTCGTTATCGCGGATAAGTGCAATTTCCTTGGTCATATTGGTGCGAAGGATAATCGGGTTGTCAGTGTTAAAGCAGAATTTAACCCCATTGTCGTATAGAGTTCTTATAACCTGTTTTAAGTGTTCAATATCTTTGATAAAGCCGACACTTAGGTTTGAGCTGGGGCAGATGCAGAGCGTAAGATTGCGACGTTTCACTTCATCCATCAACTCCTGGGATTCAATGGCTTTAATACCGTGGTTAATGCGATCCAGTTCCAGCACATTCAGGACATGAGCCATTTCTTCTGCTGAACCATCTTCTCCGGTATGAACGGTGGTTTTTAAACCAGCTTCGCGAGCTTCTTTGTAAAGGTTTGCATAATCGTCGTATTTAAATCCATCTTTGTTCGGTCCGGCGATATCGATACCAACAATGCCACGCTGAGAATATTTAATAGCTTTGCGAACAGTAATTTCATTGATTTCGTAAGGGAGCCTTCGATCAAGAGCAAGAATAATTCCGGCTTTAATCTGTGGATACTCCATTAAGGCCCGTTCCATTCCGCGAAGTGCAGCGAGAATAATCTGATCAAGGTCCTGCTCACCGCCGCGGTTTCTGAAGATAGGATTAAAAAGCGGTTCTGATAACGTTATATTGTTTTTGCGATAGGCTCCAGCAAGCACTTCGTATACAGTGCGTTCCATTGCATTAGGTGAGGATTGAATAAGCTCTGTCCAGTGGAACATCTTGTGGTAGTCTTCCCATTCAACATGAGGCTTGTTTAAGGTAATCATGTCGTGGAAATCCCAGTATTGTTTTGATGGTAGTTTTATGCCTTGCTGGTGTGCGATGCTCCAAAGAATTGCTGGCTCGAGTGATGAACCTAAGTGAAAATGAAGTTCGGCTAAAGGTTTAGTTTTACGTTTACCTGTATCCATATTTAATTATAGCGGAAAAATGTAAGAATGCAAGATATAATGTCCCGATGTCAGAAAATTACTATACCACCCCTTTGCAGCGATGCGTAAAGAAGTTACAGCACCAACCAAACAAGAAAAATGTACGTTAACTGGTGCAGCAGTTGGTCAAGACCGAAGTACACAAAAAACATATGGCTCATTGGTTTTGCTTTGAATGTTGGTGCATGTACTTTAAGATAGTCGACTATAGCATGGATAAGAAAATCGAGTATCCCCATAAAAATACCGTACCAAGGCCCTACAAAAAAGAAAAACACGAGAGTGGTACCTATCCCATGATGACTTGCATGCAATGCCAGAGCTGAATTCTTTTGTTTCTTTTCCTTCACGAGTTTTTCAGTTTGAAGTATAAAATCCACGATGTAGTGTTTTATCGTCAGCAAGGCAAGTACTGAAAGGATCGTAATGGTGGACATGTATTCATTATAACAATCCTGTAAGAAGTAGTATAAATGCAGTATGAAAACACAGTAAGAAAAATATGACCAATTACAGAATAAGCATTCTGGTAATCTAAACAAAACTGTGTAAGTTATACTATAAGTTCTAATTCTATGTCAACAATTGAAACTGGTGTACGGATTCGCTCGACAGACTTAATGGGAGCTTACTGGGGAAAACCACCTGAACTAAGCACATTACAAACACAAGAGCAGTTGGCTGGAGAAGCTGCGGCAATCTACTCAGATAGTGTTCAGTTAAGTGACAGTGTCGACGATCCGGCGCAATTGCTTAAAACATTGCGAAAAAACTTTCTGACTACCCTCCCGAAAAATCCTCACTTATTAACCATTCCCCTAATAGGTTTTGTCCATGACGAAAGCGAGCGGGAACTTGATGTAGAGTCAAATCCGGCGTCAAGACATTTATCCAAAGCAATAGCGCATGGATCTACGTTAATGGTATACCGGGAAATAATTGATAAAAACAGTATTCGCTATCCCCAGATTGTTCCGATAATGGATAAAATGTCTATTGAAATACGCAAGTTTTTCAGGCATAAATCGCGCATCGATAATGTTTCTATTAATGAGCTGCTGGAACGCCGCAATATTGGAGTACAGGCGCTAAGTGCAATTAAACATCACATACCCAATGAACCGGTAATTGCCGACTTTCCCGAAGTCGTAGATGATGAAACTCCCATCGAACTTACAAAGCCGGGATTAATTGAAGCTCCTTTAACAATTTTGTTTTATGGAACAGAACTAGCGTTGATTGAAGCTATCCTTGCCGACGATGTCCAGCAGGGTTATGAATGGGAAGCACAATTATATAGGGAACTATATAATCTTACCCGGTTAACCCACATGGCAATGGAGCAGGATCTGGATTTAATGGACCATCATCTGAAAGGATCATCTGCTTATTTGAGAGACGTATTGTATGCCCTGTCTGACTTTTACCGAACTCAGATTTCGATTTATTCGCCTCCGGATAGGCGACAGTACCCTGGCGCTTTGCATTACCGAATTGCTCAAGGTGAATATTTAGAAAGTATGGTAAATCCGCGTGTAGTGCATAGTAGAACAATCTATACCCCTTCTTCTGAGTATGCAGGGCAGTTATTTCAGGGAAGGAGGATGGGAATTGATGCTGTGCTTGCACAGATAAACGGCAATACTGTGGGTTCTCAGAAGGGAGCAAATGAAAATGGTCAGGGATTGGGATATGACGAAGACAATCAGAATCCAAGTCACGCATCGGATGAAGGGTTTGACTTTCTTCCATCAGGCAATGAACTTGCTGACTATATGGAACAAGTAAAGAGAGAGGAAGAGGAACGAAGAACAGGCACAAAAGCAGCTCCAGCTGAGATTCCTGAAATGGATCAGTTAGCGGGCGTAGAGGCATTTTCGCCACCTTATCAGGAAGGTGACGATGAAGCGGTGTCGAATGCTGAGTCGCTTCCTCCTGAACTAAGGGGTTTAGTTTTAGACGATATTGATAGTGCATTAGGTAATCTTGGATTGGGAGTAAGTCCCCATTCGGTACCACCGGTAAATGAAGAACTATCAGAGCAACCTTATCTTGAACCGACAACTCTGGCGGAGGCTTTGGAAAGGGTGGCACATTTACCAGATCAAGTTATCGTACCTTCCACCGCTATGCTGCACAGCCATAATGGTGGAAATCGAGAAACACAATGGAAACCGCAGCCGTTACCGAAGGCCGCGCGGCTTGTGCCAGTTCGAGAAAGTGCAGAACAGGGATCAAGAACTGTATACTCAAGATTACGCGAAATGGTGATGAATCTCTTGAGAACATATACCCATTAAAGCCCCAGCAAATCTTTCTTTCTCTTCATACCATTCAGTACAATTTCTACAAATTGCTCAAGTGGAATACCAAGCTTTTCCTCACATCTACTTATATCATCGCGGTTTACCGCCGCTGCGAAATTTGGGTTTCGATACTTCTTCATAATCGAGGAAATCTTCAGGCTATCGAGTTTTTTGTCGGGAAGGACTAACGCAGATGCGGTAATAAGTCCGGTGAGCTCGTCGCAGCAGGCCAGCGACCATTCCATTTTTGTTTCAGGTGCAGGTTCAGGGTTGGTAGCGAAGTTATGTGCAAGGATTGCACGTTTAATTATTGGATCAACATCTCCTGCCGCTTCAATCCATTCAACAGTTTTTAAAGTATGCTCATGCATTTGTTCAATACCTGTTTTTTCCCAGTCTGCATCGTGAAGTAAGCCTGCCATGCCCCAGACTTCCGGATCTTCACCGAAATGCTCTGCAAGAGCTTCCATGGCGCCTTCTACCGCTATACAATGTTTAACCAAATTTTTATTGGCAATATTGCTGTCTACTATGTTGAATGCTTCGTCTCGGGTAATCATGTTGCTGCCGGTTGTACAGCCGGTGTGCCCAGCTTACTTCATTAAGCTGAAATTTTTAGTTAATTGCTCGACTTTGTCTTTTTTGCCAAATACGAGAACGCCCAGATAGCCAATTTCATCCGCCGGCTTTGCTTCCTGGAGGTCGCGTACTTTTTTGTCATCAGTGGAACTCATCATTTCTTCGGTGAAGACTACAGTCACGAGTCCTACTGCTTCAGCATCGCGTTTCAACTTCAGCAGTTTATGGCGCTTCTCTGTTTCTTTTATCATAATTGCATGCTGAATATTCATCGGAAGCTTTTCTCCATCTGTTGTGGTTGTATCTTCGATAAAGATTAGTTTGCGACCTTCACGCGCGGCAAAGCTTGCATTTAGATGAGCAACTGTGTTAAAGCGAGTCCAGGATGGCTTTTCAGGATCATTCAGGATAACAACATGGGCGACTTTAGTTTCTTTTGATTTTTCTGCTTTGCCGGAATCGGGTAGTACTGGCATTTTTTCCAGAGAAATATTATGATCTGTTTCGAGGAAGTTATAGATTTTTCGTGTCATTGGTTCAACTTCATGTTTTAGCTGGGGGAAGAGTGTCCCTTCGCGCGCAGTCACATCTTCGAGGAACCAGAAGAGACGTTCAGAATGGGCATATCCACTTGTTGGAGGCATTCCGTATTCAAGCATTTCCACAAAGTCTATATCAAGCATTTGTGCTTCATCATCGCCCTGATCACGCATTTTCTGCTGATCAAGGAAGCGGTTTAGCTGGTCCTGTGGATCATTAATCTCTGTGTAGCCATTGCCTAATTCACTGCCGCCCAAAACAATGTGAAAGCGTTCTGTGATTTCAGGTTGATCAGGTTTTGCCTTTGCAAGGGGAGACATAAATGCGGGCTCGTTTACCAAGAAAGCTGGTCCTGCCAGTGTTTTGCGGATCGCTTTCCAGAGGTTGTCGATAAGGCGATTTCTGTTTACAGTTCCTGGTAATTCAATACCGGCTTTCTGTACGGCGGCATGCAGTTCTTCATCGGAAGAGGTGAAAATATCAACGCCATGTTTTTCTTTGATTACTTGTGCGTAATCGATTTCTTCCCATTCATCGGCCAGATCAAAGGTATGCCCACGAGTACTAAATTGGGTTTTTCCATAGACCTGCTGTGCGGTATGTCGGAACATCTCTTTTACAAGATCCATATTATCGCGATAGTCAGCGTATGCCCAGTACCATTCAATCTGCGAATATTCCTGCAAGTGCTCATCGGACAGCCCTTCGTTCCGGAAATTGGGACCGAAGGTGTAGATTTTTTCAAAGCCAGCACCAATTAATCGTTTTTGATACAGTTCAGTGGAAATGCGTAGATAGAATTCCTGGTTTAGTTCATTGTGGAGTGTAACAAATGGCCGCGCATCTGCACCACCGGTGACATGTTCTAACACGGGAACTTCAACTTCGATAAATCCTTTGCTTTGCAGAAACTCCCGCTGCACATTCCAGAAGCGGGCTTTTCGTAAAAACAGGTCTTTGTGGTCGGGATTAATTGTCAAGTCAATATACCGGCGACGAAATTGCTGCTCTTTGCTGGTGAGCGAATTCGGGAGCGGGCGGAGCGATTTGGTAATAAGTTTGATATGCTGCACTACCAGTGAAACTTCTCCGCGGACTGTTTTAGTGACCGTGCCATGAACCTCCACAAAGTCACCCACATCAAGGAGTTCAAGTTGATCCCACGCCAAAAACGACTCTTGATTATTGGCTTGGAGGGTATCTTCTTTAAACCAAAGCTGGATTTTTCCGGATTGGTCCTGCAAATCTGCAAAGATCAGTTTTCCGTGATTGCGCCAGGAGGTAAGACGGCCGGCAAGCACAACAGAATTGCCTTCAAAGCTGTTAAATTCATTGACGATCTGCTTGTTTGGGTAATCTTTTTGTGAATGGGCAGGATAGGGGTTGATGCCAAGCTCGTTTAAACGAATTACTTTGTCAATACGCCGCTGGCGTTGTCCGATAAAATCATCAGCAATGGTTGTCATAGAAGTAATAAATGATTATTGTCTGATTATACCTGGTAATGTGGCTGTTGGGGCGGCTTTTTTGAATTCCAGTATGGATGAAGGTATAAGACGATTTGCTACGATAGTCGCAGGTATGTATTTTAGGTCGGGGTCAAACTGCCGCAAAACGTTTAGCGATTTTTCAACATCTATACCTGCCACTTCCATTTCTACTTGAGATGGCAATTGAAGAAAAGCACGTCCGCCTGGTGCTAGTAATGACCATACCGCACCTTCATACAGCTCCATCATATCTGCCTTTTTAGGACAATAATACCAACCTCCAACTGGACGAGCAAAGATTATGTGATATCCCTGCCCCATGCTATATCCATTTATCAGTTCCCATGTTTGATAACGACGAAGATCTGCTGGAAGGCATTGAATGTTCATTCGGTTATCCTCAATTGTCTCTTCAGTTGTACGAATATCTTCCGATCCTACTGCTAACCCGAATCCTTGCCTATTTAGTTTTTTATAAAAGTCCCTTACCGTATGAGTGCCCGCTGCAAGATCAAGAACTCGTAAATCGGGAAACTCCCTTGCAAAAGCATTTAGATCCCGATGTCTAATTTTAAAGTCATAACAATACTCTTGGATAGATGAATAATATATTTTCCACTCCCTATCAGGATAGGAAGCATGCATTTCTTGAGTTTTCCGTTTATCAGCTGCTTGCTCATATAAAAGCCAGCTTTCCTGAAGTGCTTCTAACATAATGAAGAATTAAGCAGCCTTAATATCGAGGATCTTGAATTTGAGAGTACCCGCCGGTACCTGAACTTCAACTTCTTCGCCAATTGCTCTTCCAAAAAGAGCTTTTCCAATCGGAGAGCTCTGGGATAATTTTTTGTTCATCGGATCGGCTTCGTATTCACCCACAATATAGTATGTATCTTTTGTGCCATTTACCTCGACATCAACCTGGCAACCCAAGCTCACTACTTTGCTGTTGCTGTCGGTTGCAATCACTTCTGATTTCTCAATAAGCATTTGCAGCTCTGCAATACGACCTTCAATTAAGCCTTGCTCTTCTTTTGAAGCAGTATATTCGCTGTTTTCGCGAAGATCACCCATAGAACGGGCGTGCTGAAGTCTGGCTATATTTGCCGGACGATCAACTTCGATGAGTTTTTGCAGTTCTTTTTTAAGGTTGTCGTACCCTTCTTGTGTTATTTGTACTTTGTCTGTCATACTAAAAAGTCCCCTTCATAACTTGTTGAATATGGGGACAAGTGCTACAATATACCACATCGCGAGATGTGTTGTCAAATTGCTCTTTAAAAAGGTTCGTTCAGTAGTTATGTGTGACGGCCCCGTCTTCTAGAGGCCTAGGAAGCCAGGTTCTCATCCTGGTAACACGGGTTCGAATCCCGTCGGGGTCACATACTGAGATTTTTCTTCAATTTTCCTATTACGCTTGGCCGCATCCGGCCTTGCGGCCAGCGTGGCAAAGCCTTTTTTGTACTTCATAAAGACAACTTTATCCCGTATCAAATAGTTCGAGCCGACGGTTTTTGCCATTGCTGAAAGCGAATGGCAATTATTTTTTGCGCGCGCGATTTGAGCGCACTCTAGTGCGCTCTGTATGATAGACCGCATTGGTTCGAGCCAACTCGAACCATTCGATTCAATCTTTAGAATTTCTTCCTGTAGTTTCAATTTCTCTTCAAACAGTTCATTCTTTTTGAGCTTATACGTTTCCGGTTCAATTACCTGGTCTAGATAAGCGTCAAGAAGCCGTTGTAACTTTAAATCTAGTTCGTTTTGTCGCCCTTTTAGGTTTTGAACAGTGTCTTTAACCTGAGATTGCTCTTTTAGTATTTGTTCTTGCGACCACTGTTCAAAAACGGACTCGGATTCTTGAGGCAAACTACAGGAAGAAATCACTTGTCTTATTTGGGTTTGAAGTACATTTTCTGAAACGTACTTTTGTGTGCAAGGTTTTATCTTTTTGGTGCAGCGGTAATAGATATACTCTACTTTTCCGCGTGTTGAAGGGTAATACTTCGTATGCGTTTCTGCTGTGATAGCTGCACCACATTCGGCACAGGTGGCAAACCCGGCAAAGGCAAAATCATAGCCTTTTTGTCGCGGTCGTTCGATACGCTCTATCTGCTTTTGAATCTGCTGAAAAACCTCTTTTGTAATAAATCTTTCGTGAGTGCCTTCGTAGTATTCGCCTTTGTAGTGCAGAATACCGACATATAGTCTGTTAGTTAACATTTTGCGGATCTGGTTTACATGAAGGGCTTTACCGTTCTTCCTATGCAGGCCATGACCGTGTAGAAATTGCGATATGTTCACGAAAGATTGTTTGCCTTCGGCAAACCGCAAAAAGGCTTTTTGAATTATTGGAGATAGAGTAGTGTCTATGTCTATCGTTCTGGTTTTCGGGTTATTGAAGTAGCCATAAGGTGCTTTTCCCGGCCATTCACCTCTGCGCAGCTTCTGACGGTTGCCGCGCTTCACATTCTCTGACAAGTTATCAACATAGTACTTGCTCTGGCCGAACGCAATATTGAGCATAAATTTACCCTGTGGCGTATTCTCAAACCAGAACGATGGGAACTTTAAGTCGTGTAAGTTTCCGGTATCGAGCAGATAGATGATTTTGCCTCCATCTACAGAATTTCTTGCCAAACGGTCAGGATGCCAGGACAGAATCCCATGAGCGGCACCACTTTCTACCTGCTGCAAAACGTACCCAAGCTGTGTTCTTCCAGGCACTTTAGCGGTTCTGGCTTCCGTCACGACTTCGGTAACTTCCAGTCGTTCTCGTTTGGCAAATTCTGTAAGTTCTGCCACCTGTGCCTCAATAGATAAAACCTGTTTATCTTTTTCATCGGTACTTTTCCGGCAATAGATAATGTACTTCATACCACCATTCTCTCATACATTTTTTACGTTTTTTCTTCAATTTGATACGGGATCAAAAAAGGCTTTGCCACGCTGGCCGCAAGGCCGGATGCGGCCAAGCGTAATAGGAAAATTGAAGAAAAATCTCAGTATGTGAGCGTTTTTGAAAAAATCCGAACTGAATTTAATGTATAGTGCAAAAAACCGAAAGGGGGGGCGGTTTTTTGCACACCAGCGCGGCGGGTGGGGGCGCCGCGCCTTCCGAAACGTCGGCTCGAACTCCCCATGAAATGGGGTGAAGAAAAAACGTAAAAAATGTATGAGTGGACTAATTATTAAAATGCACTTGAAAATTATTCCATACTAATATATCTTTAATTATATTGAAAGTTGAATGATAAAAATAAATATGGACGAATACAAAAAAATTAAAGAAAATATAGTCCATCTTTCAAGGTTGGCACTTTCGGGAAGAAGACAAGATATTCAGACATATGTACGTCGAATTGCCAGAAACTATAAAACGGTGTACCCTGATCTTTCTGATGAACTTAGTGGAATTGTAAGAGAAGCACCTTCCAATGACTCCCCAGTAAGAAGTTCTGGAATGTCACAAGTTCCAGTAGATTTGGATTCACGACTTCAGCTAGTTAGGCTTGAACAATTTCCTACTTTTGATTTTAACCCAATATGGATGCCGGAAGTTTTGTACCATTTTGACCAGTTAATAAGTGAACGGTCAAAAGAAAAAGAACTACTGAAAGAAGGGTTGTTTCCCACAAAGTCTGTTTTGTTTGTAGGCCCTCCCGGAGTAGGCAAAACATTAGGTGCAAGATGGTTAGCTGCTCAATTGAAGAAACCGCTTTTAATATTGGATTTATCGGCCGTTATGAGTAGTTTTTTGGGCAGAACAGGTGCAAATCTAAGAAATGTAATTGACTATGCTAAGTCTATCGACTGCATTCTACTACTTGATGAGCTCGACGCTGTTGCAAAAAGAAGAGATGATGCAGGCGAAATTGGAGAATTAAAGCGATTAGTTACTGTAATGCTTCAAGAGATTGATGATTGGCCACATAATAACTTGCTCATAGGAGCAACAAATCACCCTGATTTACTTGATCCTGCAATCTGGAGAAGATTTGATCTACATGTACATTTTCCATTACCAGATGCGGAACATGTTGCTAAAACACTTTCAGCATATTTAAAGCTAGATAAAAGTATAGATAAAGGGTGGGAAGAAATTCTTACAATTTTATTTACTGGGAAATCTTTTAGTGATATTGAAAGGAATATTATGAAGATTAGAAGGGAGTCGGTTATTCAACAAAAACCGATGGAAGAACTTATGTCAGAGTATATTAGAGCTCATTTCGACAGTTTACCCCGACAACAAAAAACTTTTCTCGCAGCTAATTTAAACCGATTAGGCATTTCTCAAAGGAAAGTTCAAGATATGACGGGTGTTAGTCGCGATACGATACGAAGAGCAAAATTAGAAATTGACAACAATAACAATGCAAAATAAGAAAAATTTTCTAATAGGTTTTGGGGAAAGACTGTCTGAAAGAATACAAGCACCTCCATCTATGGTAGATAAAATAGATCCTTATACATTCGCCGATGCGGTTAGACGACTGACTCCAAAGCTTGAAAAAACATCTGAACAGTTACGACTTTTACCCGATATCTTATGCCCAAATGATAAAACGATTGCTGCTGTAACACTTAATCCGTCTTATGTTGCCAAATCTTATTATCCAGACAGTTTTTTTGAGAACTACGGTTTTGAACCTGTTGGAAGTAGGCCTGTGAAGATTACACCAGAAAGATGGTCAAAAAAAGGAACCCCTCAAGAGGTGGTTACAACTCAAATCTTTGTATCTGGCACCCGTGCTAAATTTTCTGAAGTATCGTCACAAATAAAGACTATCTCACAGATGATGCCAGGTGCTAATGACATAATAAAAATAGAAGATGTAAAATCTATTTCTTCAATAGATAGAATAAAATCGATTTATTCTGACAGTAATGACTTGAAAATGGAAATTGTTCTGCATGCATCGGCATTGAGTTCTGATGATTTTATCGTTGATGGCTTTCGAAAGTATCTGGACTTTTTGGGGGTTGCTGTAAGTCTAGAGAGAAGGTTATATGCACAAGGGTTGTGTTTTATTCCGTTAAACCTGCCAAAGGAGCTCATAGAAGAGGTTTCTCGTTTTTCTTTCCTTAGGGTTATGCGCGAAATGCCTACCTTAAGACCTGTCCAAAGATCTTCAGGAAATACAACTTTCTCATTACAACTTCCAGAAGAAGAGCCTCTTGATAAATCTATAAGAGTAGCGATTTTTGATGGTGGCGTTGTACAGGATGGGCTATTTGACAAATGGGTCTCTTTACATCAAGGGACAGATGTAAAAAATGTTCTTCCTGATTTTGAGACTCATGGGACTGGTGTCACCTCAGCGTTCTTATTTGGACAACTCAATGCCAAGACAAAAGCAGATCGCCCTTACTCATATGTTGATCATTATCGGGTTCTTGATTTAGAATCAGGCATTGATGAGGATATTTATGATGTTTTGAATAGAATCACCGATGTTTTAAAGACAAAAAGATATAATTTTGCAAATATAAGCCTTGGACCGGATATACCAATAGAAGATGATGATGTCCATGCATGGACTTCCGTATTAGATGAAATTTTTTCCGATGCTTCCTACTTACCCACAATTGCAGCTGGGAATGGCGGAACAAGGGATAAACCATCAGGAAATGCCCGCATACAAACTCCTGCTGATTGTGTAAATGGCTTAACTGTTGGCGCTTGTGATAGTGCTGGTGATATATGGGAACGAGCACCCTATAGTTCTATAGGACCTGGTAGAAGCCCTGGTGTAGTAAAGCCCGATCTGGTAGCTTTTGGTGGATCAACGAAAGAATTTTTCTGGGTATATGATGGTGCTCCTAATAACCAAGCTTCTCCGCAAGCCGGAACAAGCTTTGCAGCTCCTCTTGCACTGAGAGCGGCAGTTGGTATTCGTGCTCATTTTGGAGTTAATCTAACACCACTTGCTATTAAAGCATTACTTATTCACACTACTGAAAAACATAGCCATGATATTTACGAGTGTGGATGGGGCAGAATTCCCAGTGACATTTCTGAAATTGTTATGACGGACGACGAGACTGCGCGTATTGTTTACCAAGGGACGTTATCTCCCGCTGAATGGTTTAAGTTCCCGATACCTGTTCCCTCAAAGCAAATGGATGGGAAAGTTAGCATTGCCGCTACACTCTGCTATTGTTCTAGAACAGATCCCGGGCATCCTTCTAATTATACGAGGAGTGGCATAGAAATTATTTTCCGCCCCCACGAAGATATACGAAAAGATCCGGCACAACTATATCCGAATTCGAAGGCGTTTTTTCAAAAAAAAGCAATGTATAAAGATACCCAAAATTTAAGACATGATATACATAAGTGGGAAACAACTCTTTCTGCTGAAAAATCATATTTAGGAAAAACATTAAAAAACCCAACCTTCAATATACATTACAATGCACGTAGTGAGGGTAAAAAGAGCACTGAAGCAAATAGTATTCAGTATGCATTAGTTGTTACAGTTAGATCTAAAAAAACGCCAGATCTTTATAACCAAGTAGTCTCACGGTATCGAACACAATTGGAAATATTGAGACCAGTTATCGAAGTTCCAATTAGGACAAGTATTTAAACCATTCCTATATGGCACTAGCATATTTAAAAATAAACCCTGAAGACGCAGTTAAAGTACTAGAAGCATGTTTTTCAAAAGGAGCGTGTCTTGCGGATCAACTCGAATCAGAATATCGAGAGGTTGTGAATGGTGATATGGTTCCTGATGAAAAATTACAAGAGTGGGAACAGAAAAGCTTAGCTTGGGCTGTTGAAACGAACAGGAAATTATCAGATGTATTTCTTCATGAAAGGCAACAATACAACTTTAGACAAGTTAAACCAACAGCCATGATGCGCATAGGGATAAACACAAAGTTCGATAAGACAACATACACTCTTAAAGCACGACTAGAAACACTTAACTCATTTATTGACTTTATATTCCAACATGGGAATGTGAGTATAATTGCAGGTAGAGACGTTAATATACAAGGCGGAACAAATAATTCAATGGAGGTGCAAAATGGAAATTAAATCAGGACGTGATACAAATATCCAGGCTGGAAATGATAGTAAATTAACAGTGAAAAATGCTGAAAAAAAAGTAAACTGGCAAGATAACTGGCTAATTTATTTACTTGTAGGTGTAGCTATTATAGTATTCGGAGCTCTTATATTATCCTATTTAGGATTGAATCCGAATTAATTTTTTCTGATTATTTAGAAAGCACGTCTCCTAAGTAATTCGCATCATATTCTAAAGCCAATTCTGAAAGTTCTTCTACTGTAATTGGATAATCAGGAAGTTCCGATTTAAGAGTATCTTTTAAATCTTTAGGTGTGGTGTGTATACCCTCTCTAAGATTATAATTATTCATCCCGAATAACTTTGAGAGGTCAATAATAGTCCTGGGGTGAATTCTTTTATTGGGCGTATACGATATTTCGATTTTTGCACGAGTACGTGCAGTGAGCATATCAAATATAAAATACCAACGCCGATTCAGCTCTTTGACGTTATAATTTTGAATATCTTCTAAATATTGCAACATAAAACCATATTTGAGACGTTCTTTTTCAGGGACTTTTTCATGTATGTAGCCTTGGATGTCATACATCATAATAGCCAGATTTAAGAAGTGGAGGTAATCATCATCGTGTTCTTTAATCTTCTTTGAGATATATAAATATGCCGCTATTGCTATGCCTACAGTAAAAATAGTTGACAACATTATGAGTAATTATACAATACAAAATTGCGCGCGCAAAAAATAATGGCCATGATCTGAAAGACATGGCAAAATTCGGAAGGCGCGGCGCCCCCACCCGCCGCGCTGGTGTGCAAAAAAACCGCCCCCCCTTTCGGTTTTTTGCACTATACATTAAATTCAGTTCGGATTTTTTCAAAAACGCTCACATATTGGGATTTTTCTTCAATTTCCTCCCAGCGCTGATCCGCAGGCGCTTGTGCTGCAATACTATGTCGCGCTTTTCTAATTTTTTGCATGCGATGATATAATTCCCTATGAACATAATCATCTTTGGTGACAGTATCACTTGGGGTGCCTGGGATAAACATGGGGGCTGGGCGCAACGTTTAAAAGTATACGGAAACAACCTAACTGCGAGCTCTCAATTTAAAAAATATGTTTCGGTATATCCATTAGGAATTTCAGGAGACGATACAAACACGCTTTTAGCAAGGTTGCAAAGTGAATTATCGGTACGCTACGATCCTGAGGATGAAAACATCGTAATTGTTGCCATTGGAATTAACGATTCAATTCGCAATCTAGGAAGTGGCGAAAACAAAGTAGGTTTAGGTACGTTTGCTACAAATCTAGCAAAAATAAAAGAGATACTTTTCAACTTCAAACTTTCTAGTATCTTTGTAGGATTAACTTCTGTTGATGAATCTAAGGTGTACCCAATGGAATGGATGTCAGGAGATGGCTACTTAAATGAAGTTATCGAACAATACGATACAGCTATTCAGGATTTTTGTGAACAATCAAAAATTCAATTTATTGAGATCAACTCATTATTTAAAGGTCAT
Organism: uncultured Gammaproteobacteria bacterium; assembly: GCA_964407325.1. Classification (GTDB taxonomy): domain Bacteria; phylum Patescibacteriota; class Microgenomatia; order UBA1406; family GWC2-37-13; genus JAOAFZ01. The sequence continues at coordinate 128,360 of CAYOVA010000002.1, forward strand.
GAGAAAGAACTTCTTTTTGATGGGCTGCATCCAAATGAAAAGGGGCACGAATTAATTTTTAATGCGGTATTGAAAAGACTACCCATTATCAGTTGATCATGAATTCTTCATGGACGCCGTTCAATCATGGGTTACACAATCAGCAGAAATTAAAGCGCGGTGCCCCCACCCGCCGCGCCTAAATCATACCAATTTCAGTTCGGATTTTTTCAAAAACGCTCACATAATAAATTTTTCTTGCTTTTCTT
>CAYOVA010000003.1:0-50468 GCA_964407325.1 uncultured Gammaproteobacteria bacterium
GGGAAGGAGTTTTAGTGTATTAACCCGGAACTTATACGCTGTTGCTGGCTGTAATGGCTCCTGGAACACAAAACGAACCACCTCTCCTGTTGTTTGTACTGGTTTGTATTTGACATCGGGAGAAATAGAGAAAATAAAGTCTTTTTGTGCAACGCGTTTGTTAAAGGTAAGTTCAATATAGGAGTTATGAATAGGGAAATTTACGGTCATATTCTCCGGATAAATCGTTGAGACAGCAAGTTCTGGTGAAGGGATGGCCGTTGGCCGTTCAGTTGGTTTTCGTACGGGAATAAAGGTGGGGCTTAACGTTGGCAGGGGAGTAGGTCCGGCATTTTCCAGTTCTTCTTTTCGGACTTGAAGGGTAAGCATCAAAAACATCAGGGTTATTACAATAATACACAGGACAGAAGCGATAGCAATAAAAACCGTTTTGTTCATAGTTTCACTATAGCAGATGCTGTTACCGGTACGTAAGACTCATTTCCCATTTCTGCTCCTCATTGTCGGTAAAGACAACTTTGGTTGCATTGTTGTATCGTGCGGGTTCTACCGACAAATTCAGGCGGGTGGGGACTGGAAAACTACCCAAAGCAAAGGTTTTGCTTTTATCGGTAGTATTCAGAATATATACTTTGTCGATTTCCCTTTCACCTGTTTCTTTTTCAATAAGAAGTAAGCTTGTGTTGCGAAGCCAGACAAAAGACACATCAGTTGTGTTCTCTTCAAACGGGAAAAGAGCAATACTGGTGTTTTCACTTGCTTTTCTGATATTTAAACCGGACTGAGTGGCTTCGGCTATATAATCTTTACCAGGAGAATATTTACTGTTTTTTGAATAACGTTCATCTGGTTGCATGTATTCATACGTTTCAGGTATATCCTCTTCTAAAAGGAGAAGCTCGGCACTACTTACGGGAGATGCAACCGGCAGCTCTTCATTAAAATGCTCATCTACATGCTGCACATGCAGTGAAATCTGAAGGTCGGGGTTAGTAAGCTGATCGTTATTCTGGACTTCAGAAAGCTTTTCCGGAGGAACTGTTTCCAATGGTTTGTTCAGAAAAAAAGAAACAGCAGCAACAAGAAGCACTAACACAATTAATACGCTAATGGCGATTACAATTATGATTTTTTGTTTGCTCATAGTCTACACTCCTGTTTTAGCCGATTATGGAAATAGGCAAAATATTCCCTTCCCGGATCCGTTTTATTAGTAGGATTTAAATCCCAATGGGCATATACTTGGGAATAAGGAAGATTATATTGTTTTAGCGCCCAACAAGTAATATTGAGTGCCTGTTTAGTGCTTCCACCCTTCCCGTCTGCACCCATAAGTTCTTTATAATGCGGGTGGCTTGGATTTTTATAGATTGAATCAAAACTGTCTCCTGAGATTTCAATACTAATGGTATTCCCATAGCCTGCGACACATTCTGCCCGTTCAACTGAGGAACTAAACAGATACTGCATTTGCAAAATTCTTCCTTTTCCAATAGCAAACTGACACGATAATTTTCGATCATTGAGCACGCTTAGGGTTGTTTCAGGGTTGATCCACCCAACAGACCAGTGGATAACAACCATGGTGGGCGTAATACATTTGTTTTGCGCTTTTAACATCTTTAACTGTGAACCAGGAGCAAGAATGTATTGCGAAGCGAGAGGACAGCCAGCACCGGACTGCCTTTGGGGAGGAGGACGATCTCCCGCTGGTACCTGGTCTTCATTGGTATCAGTGTCGCCCCCTTGTTGTTGCTGGTCAAATATGGCCAGAGCTTTTATCATAGCGGCAAGGCGTTTGTCGTCTCCTCTTCTTATGTACGATTTAGCCCAGTGTCGTTTTGTATCGTCGTCCATAATTGACCTTGCAAACTCAAAATCTTGGGGGAGGGTGGTTGTTGCGGATATATTTAACCCAACTCGCATGCAATCGTCTTTTCCGAGTAAAGAAGTAAAAAAGTATGATTTTGGATCCGAGGTAAGCCTTCCTTTACTTTCTGCTATTATACTTTCGTCTACTGAATTTACATCTTTGTAGTATTGTGAAACGAGGCTGTACCCTCCTACCGTTGTGGTAGTTTGTTTCGGATAGCTGTAATACGGCGTCGATTGGTTATTGCTGTCGTTATACACTTTTTTGAGAACATCGGGAAGGGATTTGCCTGCATGGCATAGCTGAAAAAATTTTCGGAAATTATTGGAGGCAACTTGGTCATATGCCTGATATCCACCAATCTGGTACAGATTATTGGCGTCGCCCTGAGCCGCATTCATTTCGTTTTTGCAGAAGTATGCTACACTCTTCTTCTTAACAGGATCAGCATTGTCTTTGCAGTTTACGGCAAATGGATTAAGACCGGCATCAAGCCAAGTCCAGCCGCATAACAAGTACGGTTTAATTCCGGAGACTCCTTTCCCCGCCAGGAATTTTTCGTAATACAAACATTTTTCTGCATATGAGCGAAAGGTGGAGTTACTGAGAGCATTGAGATATCCTTGTACTGCGCTATTGTCGGGTTCTGGGAGTGAATATTCCGCAAGGTCGAGGTTGGGAAGATCGCCTTCAGGTATTATGTCTTCCTCGTCTGGGTTTGTAGGAAATGGAGTACCAAGCGCTTCGTTGATTTGCTGGCGCACATCGGGGGGAATATCAGCATCTTCAGGAATTGTTTGCCCTCCTCCACCGCCAAAGAGAACTTCTATAATTCTTTGCAAAAGATTTTTATTTTGCTGCTCTTCCTGAGCAATTACGGAGTACGATGATACAAATAGAAGACTACAGAAAACAAAAACGAAGATAACAATTGTTTTTATTTTCATATTACTTATAGGTAATTTGAAGTTGACTAATTTGTTCGCGGGCTAAACCTTGCGAAATGATCCATTTTTCGGCTTGTTGCTTAACAGTTTCTCGAGATGCATCTCCTTTACCTATTACTGTAAAAACATAGAATCCTTCATTATTTTTTGCAGCAGTTATTGAAAAGACAGCCGTTTCAAAAGGAACATAGTTGGAAAGATAGATGTCCGGATATTCCTGTATTTGCTGTTCCCGAACTTCCTCATAATAACCGGGTGGTTCTACAGCGGGAGCTGCAGTAGGAGAAGTGCCTGCCGTTCTAAAGTACCCGTAATAATCGGGACTGCCTTTTGTTGAAATGGAATAAGAATATGTTTCTCCCGGTAATAGTGGTTTGAGGAATGTTATTTGAATATCGTTATTGAGAGCTTTATAGCTAAACAAAGTAGGAGGTTGAAACGTTATCGTTGCCATTTCCGAATTGGTTAAATTGGCATTTGACAGTGTAATAGTCAGTTGTTTTATTGAGACTGGTACATTCTCCTGACCGTTGCGCGGATTGCTTGAAAGTACAACAGGGGTAGGAAGCTGAGGTTGTTCTTGAGCGGTAGTTTCGATTCTCGAATTTGGAACATAAGTAACAGTTGGGATGGTTTGAGTTGCTGTAGATGAAGGAGTAGGTTGCATCCGTTGGGTAATAAGGGCTACTGTTACAACAAGAAGAATTAAGATAACTGCACCTATAACACCGGCGGTAATAAACAGTTTTTTGTTCATTGTAAGTCTTTTGGCATAAAGCAATGTGTAAGTGGCCAGCCTGTGCCCATTTTTCGTGTATTTACCGTACCGCAATAATCAAAGTTACCCTCATATACTTCTATTTCTCTCTTATCACTACTGGTAAAACTACCGATAGTAATGTGGAACTCGTAACCAAACCAGATAGGCTCACCCACTTTTGCTACATTTTTGCATTCACTTATGGGATAAGCTCGAAATCGTGATTGAACATCACCATCTGCTATGAGCTGGGCACCGACTCCATTTAAACCTGAAAATACATTGTACGATGAATCATCATGAAGAGCCATCCACGCATTTTGTGCAAATCCCATACATTGGTATCCCCGGGACCGATTTGGTTGACCATTTGGGCAAGGATTAGGATGTGCTAGAGAATAATCTTGGTCTGCGTTGACAATGGCATTTGCCCTGGCATTCGGACCAAGTGCTGTTACTTTATTCAGGCATGCTTTATTCTCCGGTAGTACTTGTCCTGGTTTGTAGGTTGTACATTTCTGTTTAATTTCATTGTAAAGCTGGCATGTGTATTTTAAAGTAGGGCTACTGTGTCTTTTACAGTCGGCAAAACTGATGGTGGTGGGAGGTTGTGTTTCTGGTGGCTCTTCTAAGTTTTCATCTTCATTCCCATCTTCAGCATCATTATTTTCTTCCTCATCATTCGAGTCACCGCTTCTTCCTCCAAAAAGCGACTCAAGCAAAGCTTCCAGTATCGGTTTCTCCTTTTCAATACGTTCACGAATATCTTCTCCGGTATCTGGTGTAATATTCGCTTCGGGTGTTTCGTCAGAATCCTCCTCCTCATCTTCTTTCAAAGTAATAACCTGGCTGCTTGTTACCATCGAGCACCTTGTTCCTCCATCATCGCAGTCGCGAAACTGGTAGGCAACGAGTTCTATTTTTTGAGGATTTTCCGGTGCATCTAACGGCATAGTACACAATATGCGCGCAACAGGGTGTTCACCGTCTTCAATCCAGCCTAAGAAGAGTCCGTTATCCGAACGGCATGCGCCGCCACCATCTGCAGGTAAATATTCAGCACCATCGAAAACCAGGTTAATAGTCATGTTTTCGTTAATCTCGGCCGTTTGCAGTTGTGCTTCAAACACCTCACCTCGTTCAAGAACTGTTTTCTTTGCCTTTACGTCAAAAATTTCGATTGTAGCCGCTGATACAGTTGAAGAAAACGCAAGCAAAATAACGGTAATTCCAGTACAAATAAATGCGAGTTTTTTCATCACTTCTTAATAGTAGCACCATTTCCTATAGAGTTCTACTCAAGAATTGCACAATTCATTGACAAACGTTTTTTCATTCTCCATAATGAACTAATGGCCGGATTTTTTGATTTTATAAAAACGAAAGGTACTCCTACTGGTGCTGCACCAGCTCCCTCCAATGGCCAGCCTCAGCCAGCCCAAACTCAAGGCCAACCGGTTACCACTCAGCAAACTCAACCATATAACGGAATCGGTTCACCAGGAGCCGGACAAACAGCCTATAATGGCATTGGTTCACCTCCCGGTGGAGGCCAATCATACAATGGAATCGGCTCTCCGACTCCAACTGCTCCTCCTGCAGAAACTGTAGCGCAACCACCTCAGTCATATTCACCACCAGTGCAGCAACCCGAGTCAGTACAACAACCTGCTGTAGAAACAGCGCCCGATGCGATGGATGTTTCCGCACCTACAGCACCTGCGGAACCAGTTACGCCACCTGCTGCAACGATAGAACCACCAAAAGAAACAGCGCCGGTTTCAGCAGAACAGAAAGCACCAGGAACAACAGGAGAAGCAACTCCAGCTACTACCGGAGTAAAGCCAGGTGAGCAAGGAAAACCACCTGGTGAAGCAAGTCCAGAAGATCCTGCCAGTGCAGAGGAAAAAAAGAGAATGGATATGGATGTTATGACGCATCTGACACAGCGTTCTAACCGCGTATTTTTATCAGCCAATACAAAAGCAAAAGAATTAATGTCGGCAGAAGTTGATAGCGAACACTTGCTGCATGGATTACTGTCCGACCCGGAAATTTATAAGCTGCTTGTCGGTATGAAAATCCAACCGCAGCTGATTGATGCAGAACTGGAAAAAATATACAAAAAAGGGACATCGGCTGTAACTCCCCAACCGGCTCCACGGGTAAAAAGAATACTAGACAGCTCACTGGTGATTGCCCGAAAGCTTGGCTATGAATTTATTTCACCCGAGCACCTGTTAATTGCCACTTATGAAGAAGGGGAAGGTGTTGGTGCGCAGACTTTAAAGAAATTTAATGTAAACAAAGAAGAGCTGAATAAAAAGATTCTTGGCAAGAAAGAAGGTCTTGACAGCCAAGCTGAAGGTGGAAAAGTACAGAAAAGCGCACTAGCTTCATTCACCATTGATCTGACCGCAAAAGCAGAACAGGGGAAACTGGATCCGGTTGTTGGCCGCTCCGATGTAATTGAAAGAATTATTCATATATTATCGCGTCGCCTTAAAAACAATCCCGTACTTATTGGAGAACCTGGTGTGGGAAAAACGGCTGTTGTTGAAGGCCTGGCGCAACGAATTGTTGCAAAGCAGGTTCCCGAACAGCTCCTTGGTAAAAGAATCGTCCAGCTTGATTTAATGAGTGTTGTTGCTGGGGCTTCCCATCGAGGAGAATTCGAAGAACGCATGAAAAACCTGGTTGAGGAAGTAAAAGAAGGGAAAGGCCAGGTTATCCTCTTTATTGATGAAATCCATACTATCGTGGGTGCCGGAGCTGGTGGTGAAGGCTCACTCGATGCAGCCAACTTTATTAAGCCCGCGCTTTCCCGTGGCGAACTGCAGATGATTGGTGCAACTACCATAACGGAATACAAAAGAATCGAAAAAGACGCAGCCCTTGAACGTCGCTTCCAAAGTGTACTGGTATCTGAACCAACTGAAGAAGCGGCTATAAAAATGATTAAAGCGCTACGTGATAAATTTGAGGCGTTCCACAGAGTAAAAATCCCTGATGAAACACTGGAGGCAGCCGTAAAGCTCTCCAAGAGATACTTAAGCGATCGCTTCCTGCCGGATAAAGCGGTTGACCTTATAGATGAAGCATCTTCGGCGGTTCGTTTGCCGTTGCTCTCGTTACCCGAGGAAATTAAGAATATCGAAGAGCGTATTGCACAAATAAAGCAGGAAAAAGACGAAGCAGAAAAGAATGGAGATCGCGTAAAAGTGCGCATTCTTAATTCGAAACTGGATGATATCAATGCAGATCTTAACGAAAAGAAAGATGAATTTAACATGAAGAAAGCGCAGACAACAACGGTTGTCTCACTGGATACGGTTCGCGATGTTATTTCAAAACGAACAGGTATCCCGTTAAGCAAGATCACCGCAACGGAAAGCGACAAAATTCAAAAGCTGGAAGAGATTATGCATAAGCGGTTAATTGGCCAGGAGCGCGCTGTAAAAACAGTTGCTCAGGCTGTTCGCCGTGGACGTGCCGGTCTAAAATCTGCAGGGCGCCCAATTGGAAGTTTTGTATTCCTAGGCCCGTCCGGGGTAGGTAAAACCGAACTTGCAAAAACTCTCGCAGAAATTCTTTTCGGTGTTGAAGAATCGATGATTCGCTTTGACATGACCGAGTACATGGAAAAACACGAAGTTGCAAAACTGCTTGGACCGCCCCCAGGCTATGTTGGCTATGAAGAAGGGGGGAAGCTGACCGAAGCAGTACGACAAAAGCAATATTCTGTAGTGCTCTTCGACGAAGTGGAAAAAGCACATCCTGATATTTTCAATATTTTGCTCCAGATTTTGGACGATGGACGCTTAACCGATAACAAAGGTCGCACTATCTCATTTAAGAACACCGTCGTCATCTGTACTTCCAATATCGGTACCAAGATGATTCAAGAAGAACTAATGAAGCAAAATAAAGGCCAGGTTGAAGAACCGCCAGTTCTTTCGACCTATACGTTCTCACCTCGTGGTCGTGAAATTATCACCATTGGCAATAAATATTTTGAACGGGATGGAAGCGGGAAGCCAGCCACAGCTGAGCAGCCAAAAGATGCACAACCAAAAGATGCAAGCTCAAAAGATCAGAAGAAACCGGAAGATAAGAAAAGTGACGGTAAAACCAGTTGGAATGAAGGAATTTTGTTTGATTACTTTGCCGGACAGAAGATAGAAAAAGCCAAACCAAAAATTGAAGAGCCGGTACCAGGCGAAGAAGCAGCAGTAAAGCCAGAAGTTCCGCAGGCTCAAGTAGCTGACGAAGAAATGCAGTTCCCGGTACTCGGTTATGATACGCATGCTATTTCCTCAAAGGGAGTAGAAATGATAACCCGCGATGCACTGGTGTTTACCCGCAATGCCACCACTTCAAAGGTATGGACAGTACAGAATCTGATCGATTACATGAAAGAAGGAGTTGTTATTAACGCCCTGCCAGACGCGCCAGATGAGCAGCTCCCAACAGCGAGACTTAAAACGCATGCTTTTACCCCCGACGAAAAAGAAGTTGTAACCTTCCGCGATCGTTTCTGGAGAAGAATGGAAGGCGCAACTGACTGGGAAACCGGGTATTTGAAAGACTATTTCCTTGACCAGACTATCAAAGAAGGCAATTTTCCCGGCACCCATTGGGATATCCATGCATTCTCTCCAACTGGAAAAGAAATTATCGTCGTTGGAGAATCTGTATGGAGTCGAGAAGCAAGTAGCAAAGAGTGGAAGATGCAAAAACTGAACGAATATTTTGGAGCAGATTTCCCGCTCGATAAGGAAATTGAGGAAAAGAACCGCATTGAAACCGAATCGGAAGCAAAGAAATACGACGTAATTAAAGACCGTGTAATGCAGGAACTGCTCAAGTTTTTCCGCCCTGAATTGGTAAACCGTTTCGACGAAGTTATCGTGTTTGAGCCGCTGAAGTTTAAGCATATGATTTCTATCGTCAAGCTGCAGTTAAAAGCGTTGGAAAAGCTGCTAGAAGAGCAGGATCTTGGATTTAGCTATACAGACGCTGCGGTTAAAGAGATTGTACGAGCAGGCTTTGACCCGGTTTTTGGAGCACGTCCATTACGCCGCGCTATCCAGAGATTAATCGAAAATCCCATTTCGGAATTGATTATCGCCCAGACGGTAAAAGCAGGCGACTTTATCTATCTTGATTGGGACGGCGAAAAATTTGTCTTTGATGTCGAACGAACTGAGAGAATGAAAGAAGCAAAGAACTTTACCCCGCTTGATGTACCGGCATTTGTTGCAAAATATTTTGTGCAGGATAAAGATGCCATTATGAAAGCGCTTATCGAGAAATGGCCGGAATATGAAGAAGTAAAGCCAGTAGAAGATGCGAAGAAGGAAGAACCCAAGACTGAAGGATCTGTGAAGCCAGTAGAGGCTATAAAGCCAGTCGAGGATCCAAAAAAGGGTATGAACGGAAGTTCTAACGGAATGCCAAATAATCAGCCATCAACACCATCGGTGCCTCCTTCAAGTCCAAGTCCAACACCAATGTCCCCTGTGGCTGGAGTATAATAAGTAACGTATGGCACTCAACTATACTCCACTCGATTCAAAAAAATACCCAGTACCTGGAGAAGTAAAACCGGACACTGCAGCGGCTGATACAAAATCTATTCCCCCTCCAGCTACCCATACATCTAGCTCGAAAATTGACGCGATCTTAATCGGAATAATCGTAATAACCCTTGGAGTATTAGGCGTATTATTATTTATGCTTTTCCAGAAATCCATATGACACCTACCGGAGGAGTTGGTCTTTCAGTTGGCGGCCAGACAATTTCAAACCCTCTTTTAAATCCCAGTATTAGGACTCTTGGAGATGTTGTTAACTTGCTTTTGCCGTTTTTGTATGGCATTGCGGGTGTTATTTTGTTTTTTGTTATACTCTGGGGCGGATTTGACATTCTCCTCTCAGGAGGAGATTCAGAAAAAGTTGAAGGCGGCAGAATGAAAATTACCTCGGGAGTGATTGGTTTTGTGCTGCTTGCACTATCATTCCTGCTTGCGAGACTTGTAACATATATTTTTGGACTGGGAAATGGTATTATTTAAGGAAAGTTGAATTATTACTCATTTTCAGCTATAATACGTTCTGGATATGTATATTTGTCCCAATAATCTAGCCAAGGCAATTTCGAAAGAAATTAGTTCCTAATCCCGACTATCGGGATTTTTTTTTGCAAAAAGATGTTTTCAACCAAAGAACCACCAATCGTCTTATCAATCGGAGGCAGCTTGATTGTTCCTGACGATCTTGACCACACATTCCTTAGCCAACTCAATACTTTTATTCGAGACTATGTAAAGCAGGGGAAACGGTTCTTTCTTGTTGCTGGTGGCGGCCGAACCGCACGGAAGTACCGCGATGCAGGCAAAGAAGTAATCGGGGACGTTACCGATGAAGACCTTGACTGGCTAGGCATCCACTCCACCCGCGTAAACGCACACCTGCTTCGAACAATCTTCAAAGACATTGCCCACCCTAGAATTATAGAAAACTACGACAAGGCTCTTGATGGCTGGAAAGAACCTGTTGTAATAGGTTCCGGCTGGAAACCAGGATGGTCTACCGATTACGATGCGGTGCTGCTGGCGAAAGACTATGGTGCGAACCTCATTGTGAACCTTTCGAACATTGACTGGGTATATGATAAAGATCCACGCAAGTATGAAGATGCTAAAAAAATCGAAAAAATGACCTGGGAAGAGCTGCAGAAAATTATTGGAACTGAATGGAGCCCGGGAATTAATGCACCGTTTGATCCGATTGCAGCAAAACTCGCAAAAGAACTTGACCTTACGGTGATAATTGCAAATGGTAACAACTTCGAGAATATGCGCAATATCCTGGATGGCAATGCCTTTAAAGGAACTGTGATTACGCCATACCGCATCGACGCAAGCTTTTACGATCGCGAGTACTACAAAGGGAAAAAAAACTCCGGCTTCCGGATAATCCGTAGGGAATCGTTTGTTGGGTCTCTTGCGACCAGCTTAGTAAACTGGTACCGCGCTTTTATTATTAAGCTCTATTTAAATCCGAAGACTGCTCTTGATGTGGGTTGTGGTACCGGGCAATTAGTAAAATCGCTGCGTTCATTTGGCATTGAAGCCGATGGTGTAGAAATTTCCAAAGACGCCATTGAAATGGTCGACCCGGATGTAAAAGAATTCATCACCTATGGAGATATCACCGACCTTCCCTGTAAAGACAGCAGCTACGATCTGGTAATTACCTTTGATGTGCTGGAGCATATTGAAAAGGAGAAAATCCGTAAATCCGTTTCTGAGCTGGTACGCGTTTCGCAAAAACATATCCTGAACAAAATCTACACTCGGGAAAACAAATACATGGCGATGTTCCACAGCAAAGACTTCTCAAGAATTTCCATTTTCTCAAAAGAATACTGGACGAATATCTTTAGGCAAGAAGAAAAAGCTACCGTTATGCAAAACTCCTTTTTCCGGTTACCGGAATTTTTTGAAACAGTGTTTTTGCTTAAAAAGAAAACTTCATAATCAATGATAGAATAAGGGATGCTTTTAGACACGCTTGTACTGCAACATTTCCGGTTATTTGAGCAGATAACGTATCGCTTTCATCCGCGATTAACTATTATCATCGGCGAAAATACCCATGGGAAAACATCGATGCTCGAAGGTATCTACACGATTATTTTTGGTGAAGGCTTTCGGGAGACTAAGGAAGAGGAACTGATTGAGTGGGAGCAGGAGCGCTGCAATTTGGCTGCTTCCTTCGTAACGCCTGCTGAAGATCGCTTTGAATTCCAAATTATGATGCGGCGTAGCGGGGATACAGTTGAGAAGGTGTACTCGGTGGATAAAACCAAAAAGACGCATTATGCATATTTGCAGTTTCAGACTCGTGCGGTTTTATTTACCCCCGATAATATCGAGATTATTACCGGGTCGCCATCGGGACGGCGACACTATTTTGATAAGCTGCTTTCAGCAGTTGATATGGATTATAAGAAAAAGCTTTCCAATTACGAAAACGCCCTGCGCCGTCGGAATAAAATATTGGAAACGGTGCGCAACGAAATGCAACTTCTTGAGGAACTGCAATTCTGGAACGATTATTTAATAGAAAACGGGAGCTATGTAACAGAAAAACGTGAAGAATATGTTGAGTTTTTGAATAATCGCAAAGAACTGGATGATAAGGTGTTTTCGATAAGATATATGAAAAATGAATTTACTAAAGAGCGTCTACGGGAAAAGTTCGACCTGGAAAAGCGAATGCGCAAAACCAGCATTGGACCGCAAAAAGACGATTTTGAGCTGTATCTGGAAGGAAGTGGCGAACCGGGAGCTTCCGATGTTACAAAAAATGTGCAGCTCTATGGCTCCCGCAGCGAACAGCGCCTGGCAATGTTCTGGCTAAAATTGAATGAGATAGTAGCCATAGAAGAACGAATCGGGAAAAAACCACTATTGCTACTTGACGACGTGTTTAGCGAGTTGGATACGGCAAATAAAAAGCGAGTTATGGGACTTATCGACAAGTACCAGACTATATTAACTACTACCGAAGAAGAACTGCTGGAAATGACTGAACAAAGCATGGATGTAATACGATTGTAACATCTTTTTGCTATAATCCTACCTTTATGGCAAAACAATTTTCAGTTGACTGGTTTAGTTCAAATATTCCTATATTGCAGGAATATTTGCAGCCTATAGCGGGTTTATCTCATATACGCGCGCTGGAAATCGGGAGCTTTGAAGGACGTTCAACCCACTGGTTTTTAAATACAATACTTACCCACCCTACATCTCATATCGTATGCGTTGACACCTTCGAAGGCAGTCCGGAACACGAAGGGGAGGTAGATACGAGCAACCTGCACGAGCGGTTTTTGGCCAATATAGAAGAGTATAAACGGGCACACCGGGTGAGCGTATTTAAGCAAACTTCACACGATTTTTTCCTCGAGAATGCGGCGGCATTCCAGGATACATTTGACTTTGTATACATCGACGGCTCCCATAAGGCAAGTGACGTGTTAAGTGATGCAGTATTCTCGTTTTATCTGGTGAAACACGGAGGGTTTTTGATATTTGACGATTACGAGTGGCCTGTGGACTTGGATGAACTATATAAGCCGCAAATTGCCATAGATTCTTTTATCACCTGCTTTCGTGACCAGTGTAAGCCGTTGCATGTGAATGACCTATGTATAGTGCAGCGGATGTAAGATATCTTTAGTGTGACTGGTGCTACTTCTTTTTCGATTTCTTTTTTTCGTGCATAGCTACATAATCTGCACACCCTTCAATAAGCTTTTTCATATAGTCTTTACTTTCCAGCTTTGACTCTTCGATAATGTAGTAGTCTTTTGACCCCGGGTAACAAGGACCTTGTTCAGTTTCGGGGTGAATAACTGCGGCAGTTGCAGGATTAATCTTCAGGAAAAAGGTGTTGTCGCAGATGAAAGCAACCACTTTCGAGTTGCAGTACAGGGCGTACTCGCCGAACATTTTACGGGTGGTAATACCGGGAATATGGGTAAGCTGGAATTCGATATAGTGTATAAAATCAGCATCGGTAGCCATAGGGGTAGTATACACAATAGTGCAGCTGAAGCGTGGTACAATAGGATTTACCGCTGAATGTTGATACAGTGTTTGTTGTAGTAGCGTTTCCAGGAGAGGTGCCGGAGCGGTTGAACGGGCCAGTCTCGAAAACTGGTATGGCAGCAATGTCATCGAGGGTTCGAATCCCTCCCTCTCCGCAGGAAAAATTTTTTCCTAATAAATTTGAAAATATGAAAATTGCGGGAAAATTAATAACAATTTCTTTTAATGTCATTAAGTTTTTACGAAAATACTTTTACTTTTTATTCGGGTTGCTAATAATCGTTTTGAGCATTGGTTTTGTTTACTTCATTTTAAAACTTGGTTGGGAAACAACTAGAAATATTAATGAGACACAAAAAACATTATTTGTCGTGATATTAACATTACTAGCTCCCATTTTTGGACAATATTTAAGTAATAGACAAGCTAAGTATAGAGATTTCGAATTAAGGAATAAAGAAAAAAAAGAGAAAGCTTATGATTATTTTGTAGCCATTTTATATGATTATATAATTCTTGCAATGCAAGAAAAAGAAGAAACACACGAACAGACAGTTAAATTACTGGAAGCACGAAAAAACATAATAGTATGGGGTTCAGATAGTGTAGTTAAGTATTATAGCGATTTTATGAGATATACACAAAATTTAGAGAAAGAAGATGAAGTAATTACTAAAACTAAAGCAGCCATTGCATTTGGAAATTTAATAAAAGCAATTAGAAAAGATATAGGTTACAATAATGAAAAAATAACTATTGAAGATATTCAGAGGTATTTTAGTTGAGCAAGATGATCTTAAAATTATTTAATTCTCAGTGCCAGTCTATCTCCTCCATCCCATGCTTCTTTAAATAAGCATTACACAAACTAAAGTGGTGATTATTGTAGAAGTTGGTTACTGAATACGGCGAAGGATGGGCGGAGGTAAGCACCAGGTTATTCTCCCGATCGATTACTGCGCCTTTTTCCTGTGCGTATTTCCCCCAGAGCATATAAACAACATGTTGCTTGTTTTCGTTCAATGTATTTATTGCTGCGTCGGTAAACTGCTCCCAGCCTTTTGCGCGGTGTGAAGCAGGTTTGCCGGCTAACACTGTAAGCACTGCATTTAACATTAACACTCCTTGTTTTGCCCAACGTGTCAGATCTCCTGACTGGATAGGAGTAACGCCAAGATCGTTTTTTATTTCGGTGAAAATATTTTTAAGTGACGGGGGAATGGTAATACCTTCATGAACTGCAAATGACAACCCGTTTGCCTGTTTTGGCCCGTGATAAGGGTCTTGTCCTACAATTACGACTTTGACTTCATCAAAGGGACACAGATCAAAAGCGCGAAAAACGTCTTTAGCAGGAGGGTATACTTTTTTACTGAGGTATTCGCTACGGACAAAAGAAGATAACTCTTTGAAGTAATCTTTTTCAAATTCAGGAGTTAATTTTGATTTCCACGATTCTTCAATACGTACTTCTGCCATTTTCACCATTGTACCATGAAGTCATTGTGTCTCAACAAAAGGTTTACTCCTCCGAGCACTATCCAGCAAAGCCAGTACATAAATGATTTATAGTATTTCATATTTCCAGTAACTGTTTTTCCGCACGCTTTAATAACACTGCATTTACTGCAACTATTATTGATGAAACGGACATGAGTAATGCTGAAATCTCCGGGCGCAGAGAAATGCCAAATTGGGGATACAGAACACCGGCAGCAACTGGAATGGCAAGAATATTGTAGACACTAGCCCATACCAGGTTTTCTTTCATTTTCCGCACTGTTGCCTTACTTAATCTAATAGCACGTAAGATATCCGCAGGGTCAGATTTCATAAGAACAACTTTTGCCGTTTCAATCGCTACATCTGTACCGGCACCAATTGCAATTCCGATATCTGCTTGTGCCAGAGCTGGCGCATCATTCACTCCGTCACCAACCATTGCCACAAACTTGCCTTCATCCTGCAACTGTTTTACATAGTTTGCTTTATCTTCCGGCAACACTTCGGCAAATACGCGTTCAATGCCAAGTTGTTTTGCAATTGCCTCTGCTGTTTTCTTATTGTCGCCGGTTATCATTGCAACTTCCAGCTTCATTTCTTTCATACGTTGCACTGTTTTTGCTGCCGTTTCCTTAACTGGATCGGCAACGGCGATAATACCGGCTGGCTTGTAATCTATTGCTGCAACCATTATTGTCTTGCCGGCATTCAGGAGTGAGTCGAGCGGAGAGGACAGTTCGGACAAGTCAATGTTCCTGTCAGACATAAGTTTGGTATTTCCTACAAGAATATGCTTTCCTTCAACAACTGCTTCCACGCCATGTCCTGATATTGAGTTGAACTGTTCTACGGGTTCGGGAAGTTGTATGTTTTTGGCATTGGCAGCATCCAGAATTGCCTGGCTTAACGGATGACCGGATTTTGCTTCAACCGCCCCGACGAATTGAAGTAATTCGGTTTCCTGTATTCCTTTTGCAGGAATTATATCCGTTACGATGGGTTTTCCTTGTGTCAACGTACCTGTCTTGTCCATTACTACAGCCTGGATTTTTGAAACCTGTTCCAGCGTAGCTGCATCCTTAATAAGAATGTTGTGTTTAGCGCCTAAGCCTGTGCCAACTGCTACTGCCGTTGGTGTTGCCAATCCTAATGCATCAGGGCAGGCGATTACGACAGCAGAAACGGCGAAGGTTAAGGCGACGAATGTGGTAACGCCTCCAAAGAAATACCATGCGATAAACGTAAGGACACCGGAGCCTACGGCAAGAATTACCAGATATTGGGCAGCACTGTCAGCCAATCGTTGTCCTGGTGCTTTTGATGTCTGTGCTTCTTCGACGAGTTTTACAATCTGAGCAAGTGCCGTATCGCTTCCTACTTTTGTTGCTTTGAAAACAATAGAACCTGACTGGTTTATAGAACCGCCTATCACAGTATCACCAATTTTTTTAGAAACGGGAAGAGATTCCCCTGTAACAAGTGCTTCGTCAATAGTTGTTTCTCCTTCAATAATTTCACCATCTACCGGAATCTTGTCACCGGGTTTTATAATAACCGAGTCTCCTAATACAACTTCTGAAGTTGACACCAGTTCTTCTTTTCCGTTTCGGAACACGCGCGCCTGAGGGGGTACGAGATCAAACAAAGCCCGTAATGCGTCCGTAGTTCCCCGGCGGGATTTCATCTCCATCCAGTGTCCGAACAGAACAAAGGTTATCAGCATTGCTGCCGCTTCATAAAACATCTCGTGGGAACCGGTAACAGTAAGTACAACGCTAAATCCGTACGCGGCAATAATGCCTACAGCTATCAGGACGGACATATCCAGCTTCCCCCTTCGTAACGCATGATACGCAGAATAGAGAAACAGCCAGCCGCCGTAAAAGAATACAGGAGTAGTTAAGACAAACATAAACCAGGGGAGAGGAATTGGGGTAGGAAGCGAAAGCCCGAATGTCATCTGTCCCATTGAATAGAGAAGAATTGGAATAGTAAGAAAGAAGGAAAAGAAAAACTTGTTGCGGATATCTTCCTCCATAAGCTGTGCCATTTCCTGCCCATGTATGCCAGAATGGTCCATGCTCATTGTCATGGTCATACTGTGGAGAAATTTTTCCCAGGCTGTCATTTCCGCAACTGGTTTCATGGAATGGCCTGAATGGTTATGTTCGTGGTGATCCATAGGGGGATTAATGCATCATATGATTCATCATACCATCGTTTCTTTCATTCCCCATCATCCAGTTTCTCATTTGTTCAATTTCCGCATTCTGAACCTTTATGATCTCGTTTGCAAAATCCACCAGTTCCTTTCTTTCCGTCACTGTTTTCACTTTTGCTGCCATTTGCACAGCTCCCATATGGTGCATTATCATTCCCATCAGGTACTGTTGTCGTGCTTCTTCGTCATCATCATAGGTTGCAAGATCCGGCATCATCAGTTCGTACCGGCCGTCATCTGCATAGGGTTCGTTAAACCATTCCTGATGCCATTGTTTCATCATTTCGACTTCTTCGGACTGGTTCACCACAATTGACTGAAGAAATGTTTTAAACTCTTCATCCTCAGTTCTGGAAAGCATGTATTGCGAAGTATCTATTGCCTCCCGGTGGTGGGGAATCATTTCCATAATAAAGTCCGCCTCGCTGTTTACCATTGAACTGTGGTCCATCATGCCATCCCGCATATTTCGCATCATCGATGTGCTTTGCTGGGCCGATTTCTTTTGTTCCTGCGCTTTGCTGGCAGGTAATGTTCCTTTTGCGTAATACCCTGCTGCAAAAGCAAACAGAATAAGTAATACTACTACTCCAATCGCAAAAGCCTTTTTATGTTCGTGTACCATATATGTGGAATTTAATTAGTAATAAGCCGGACATTCATGTCCGCGGGAATAAAGTGAATCATGTCATACTCCGTATTTGTCGCTGGCAGAATGCGGGCGACGATAATATCATTTCCAAAAAATCCTTTTACAATATCCCCTTCGTTCTGGATAAGCCCGGCTTGCTTCATCATGGTTGCTTCTGTTTGGCCTATATATACCGGATAGTATTTATTTCCCCCGATATATACAGGACTAAAGCCATCGGCTGGAATATACTGTTGGACTTCAGCTGGAAGCTGGCCGCTAACCGGATAGAACAATTTTTTTGTGCCATCGGGCTCGGTAATAGTAATGATATTTGACGAAAGGGATTGCTCCTGTGTTTCCATCTGCTGTTGCTGGCCAGCCATACTTGAACTGAACCTCGCAAACTCGATAAAGATAAACAGGAACAACAGCGTCATGATGAGAGGTGCAACCATGGAAAGGTAATTGCGCTTTCCCGGTCTGAATTGCTTCAGCAACAGCGAATTGCCGACAACGGAAACAGAGCTGAGTGCCATTGCCAGTCCAGCAAGCTCCGGTTTGAGTACCAGTCCCGCGAAAGCAAACACACGGGCAGCAACAGGGATGCCGATAAC
The DNA here is from genome assembly GCA_964407325.1 of uncultured Gammaproteobacteria bacterium. Taxonomy (GTDB): domain Bacteria; phylum Patescibacteriota; class Microgenomatia; order UBA1406; family GWC2-37-13; genus JAOAFZ01. The sequence goes on from CAYOVA010000003.1 coordinate 18,179, forward strand.
ATTATAGAACAGCGCGAAGAACAAATTTTGCTTAATTTTAGACATTGTTTCCCGCGCCAAATCCAAAGCATGAACGACATCACGGAGATCGTTTTTGATAATTACAATCCCGCCGGTTTCCATTGCGACATCGGTCCCCGATCCCATGGCAATTCCCAGATCAGCCTGCGCCAAAGCGGGGGCATCGTTGATTCCGTCGCCTACCATGGCAACCCGCTTACCGGAATCCTGGAGCATTTTCACTTGTTTTGCCTTATCCTCGGGTAACACTTCCGCCAGCACATTAGTGATTCCCACCTGTGATGCAATTGCCCGTGCAGTTCGTTCATTATCTCCGGTAATCATATACACTTCAATTCCCCGTTTCTGGAGCTTTTCAACTGCCTCGCGCGAGGTTTCCTTTACGGTATCTGCTACAGCGATTACGCCCAGTATGGATTCCCGTGTAGCAAGTACCATTGCCGTCTTCCCCTGTTCCTCAAGCCTTACCAGCTTCCGCTGGATTCTTTCGACAGCGTGTCCGGCACTATCCTGCATCAGTTTCCGGTTTCCCAGATATACTGTTTGTCCCTGGACAGTTCCCTGGACACCATGTCCGGGAATTGCGGTGAAATCCTTCACTTCGTATAACTGCAAACCGGCTTCTTCTGCTTCTTTATAGATTGCTTCTGCAAGCGGATGTTCCGATTGCTTCTCAAGCGAAGCGGCTATCGTAAGCACCTCGTCTTCGTCCATTCCGGTAAAGCTGAGCGTATCGGTTACGGAAGGTTTACCCTTAGTAAGCGTACCGGTTTTGTCGAAGACAATGGTGTTGATTGTGTTTGCCGCCTCTAATGGCTCACCTCCTTTTATCAGTATTCCATGTTCAGCACCTTTTCCCGTTCCTACCATGATGGCAGTGGGTGTTGCCAGTCCCAATGCACACGGGCAGGCAATAACGATAACGGCGGTAAAGGCCATCAGCGCAAATGAGAGAGGTGACCCAAGAACAAAGTACCAGATTGCGAATGTAAGTGCCGCCAGTGCTATTACCACTGGAACGAACCACGAGGAAATGCGGTCGGCCATGGCCTGGATAGGTGCTTTGGATCCCTGCGCGTCTTCCACGAGCTTAATGATTTGCGCGAGTGTTGATTCTGCCCCGACATGCGTAACGGTAAACTCGAAACTGCCCGACTTGTTGATGGTTCCCCCTATAACTGAATCATTCACGGCTTTTCCCACGGGAATGCTTTCCCCGGTTATCATGGATTCGTCTATGGCAGAGGAACCTTTAGTGATAATGCCATCCAGCGGGATTTTTTCTCCCGGGCGAACTATAACAGTGTCAGCTTTTCTGACATCGTCAACAGGAATGTCAGATACAACCCCATTGCGGATTACCCTGGCGGTTTTTGCCTGCAGTCCCATGAGTTTTTTTATAGCATCGGATGTTTGACCCTTCGCTTTTGCCTCAAGCCACTTTCCCAGAATCACGAAGGTAATCAGGAATGCAGCTGTCTCAAAGTACAGATCGGGAATCTTTTCACCGCCCAGTCCGATAAACGAACCAGTAGTAGCAAAGTAGGTAACAAGCGTAAACAGACTGTAAAAGTATGCAACCGATGTACCAATAGCAATAAGACTGTCCATGTTAAAAGTTTTCATGCGGAGTGCTGACCACATTCCTTTGTAAAAGCCGGCCCCGACGATAAACTGGACGGGTGTAGCGAGAATAAAGGAGACTACACCGACAAAAGGTAGAAGCAAGGCTCTTCCGGGAATCCAGGTAAAGAAGTCGAAGAGCATAAAGTAGAGCATTGGCACGCTTAGCACGAAGCTTACCAGAAACCGCAGCAACAGGCTCTGAATTTCCTCCTGTCTCTTTCGGGACTCAAATTGTGAATCAGCCGGGTCGACTACCGAAGCTGAGTATCCTGTCTTTTTTACTGCTTCAATAAGCGTTGTTTCAGATGTCCGTGATTCGTCATATTGTACAGTTGCTTTCTCCGCGGCAAAGTTAACGTGAGCATTGTTTACACCGGGTACTTTTTTCAACGAGCGTTCTATCAGCGAAGCACAGGAAGAACAATGCATGCCGTACAAGGCAAGCGAAGTACGCTTTACTTCGTTGGAGGCAGCTGGTGTTTCCTGGTGGTCAATATTGTCAGTCACAATCAATTTTTTCTTATCTTTATTGGTTGTACGGTCCTGTTTGTGTATTACTTGAGCAACTGAAGTAATAAGTTTTTCTCCCTCCTCTTCCATTCCCCGCGGAATAGTAATGTCGGCTGTCAGTTTTACGTGAATAGGGGCAAATGCTTTCGTTGCGACTCCATTCGTTGCACTTCCATTTGTAGAAAGTTCACTGGGTTCGCTTTTCATGGATGGTATTATTGCTGCCGTATATCCCGCCTTTTTGACTGCTTCGGGAATGGCTTCTAGAGAAGTTTGTGAAGTATCAATATCAACCGAGCCTTTGCCGGAAGTATGATCCACAGAGACGTTGCTTACACCTGCCAGTTCCTGCAATTCGTCTTTGATAAGCGTTTCGCATGATCCGCAGTGCATACCGGTAACCGAAAAGTCTATATGCTGTTTCATGATGATTGAACATTGGTAACTGTGTAATGGGTATCCTGCAAAGCCCCAGTGATACTATCCGGTGTAAGATCCTGTTCTGAACGTACAGAAGCTGTGCCGTTTGCGACATCTACTGTAACTTCCTGCACACCCGGTAAGGTTGCCAGTCTTTTTGTAACGACTTTTTCACATGCCTGGCAATGCATACCGTTTATTGAGATTGTATGGTTTTTCATAAAATTTGGTAACTATTTGTAATGTTGCTTTTATAGAACTGTTATTGTTCCACGGGGAACTCCCATTGCACAGGTAATCTGGTAAGTCCCGGGTTGTTCCGGAGTGAAATCAAAAACCATGGGTTTGTTCTTTACCAGCATTTCCACCTGGTTGGATAACCCTGGTAAAGCCATGCTTCCCATACAGCCGAAACCATCGTCTTTTACATCTATCGATAGTTGAACCGGTTGGCCGGAATTTACTGTAAAGGTATTAGGAACTATGTCATTTTTGGAGGTGTATGTTGCAGTCAGGCTTTGAATTTCATCTGAAGGCGTGGCTGCTTTTGGTTCTATTACTGGTGCGGCATTTGTGGCAAACAGTTTTACTCCTGATAAATTCATTCCGTTGCTGATATTAAATACTGCAAGTGCCATAACAACTACCCCTACTGTTTTAAAGAAGACACGTGAAAATGCACCCTTTACAAACGAAGTTAATCCTCCAATACCAAGTAATCCTGGAGTGGTACCGATGGCAAACACACCCATTGTCAGAGAAGCTGACAAAGGATTTGCGGTGCTGATTGCATACAGTTGGACAAGCTGGGTAAATCCGCAGGGGAGGAAGAATGTCAACGCGCCGAGGACAGTGGAGTTGCGATGGCTGTATTGTTTTTCAGTTTGTTCTTTTAGTCCGATTATCCCGGCTATACCCGAGGGTATTGTAATGTTCCATGCCGATAATCGGGGAAAAAGCTGGGTGAGCTGAGCACCGAAAGCAAGCATCACAAGTCCTATGAGTATCGTGAAGAATCCCATTATTCCCAGTGACATCTGGAATAAAGATCCGATTGCTCCCATTACGCCACCGAGTATAAAGAACGATATTATACGACCTCCATTAAAAAATAAATGAGGAGTGAATTTTTCCCAGGCAGTAGCGTGGGGGTTTTGCTGTGAAAAACGGGCTGAAGCTCCTAATACCAGACCACCTACAAGTGCTGCGCATGTTGAAATCCCTGCAGTCAAGCCAATAAGGAAAACAACGGGAAGGCTTGTCAGATTATTTGACGCGAGTTCTGTTACCTTTAAAACACCAGTATCATTTGCGATGATGGCAAGAAATCCAATAACCATCACCATAATTGCAACTTCCACATAATCATTCGGATCGGTTGAAAATAGAGGTTTTGGTTCTTCTCTACCTATAGAGTATCCGGCGTTTGCTATTGCCCTGGATACTTCATTCCGGTCAAGGTATCCATGATACTCAATTTCAGCTGTCCCTTTTGGCTGGGAAACATAAACAGAACGGATATTCTTAACCTGCGACAGTTCGTCGGACACAAGTAGTTCGCATGATGAACAGTGCATTCCTTTAACGTGGACAGTGGATTTTTTCATGAAATTGAGCAAAAGTTAAATAACTTGTCCTATGATACTAAACAGGTTATGAAGATTTTATGAAGATTGAAGAGCAACTGTAAATCTACTTCCCTTGCCTTCTGCGCTTTCTACCTCAATAGTTCCCCCATGCAGCTCAATAATCGATTTTGCGATTGCCAGACCAAGACCCGACCCCAACACATTGTCAGTTTTTTTGCCTCGGTAAAACCGTGTAAATATATGACGGCAATCTTCCTTTGCTATTCCCAGTCCCGTATCTTGGATAGTGAAAACTACGGAATCGTTTACCATTTTCAAAGAAATTGAAATTGATCCTTTGTAAGTGTATTTGATTGCGTTATCGATTAAGTTCAGGAGTGCACGGGCAAGTTTGTCTTTATATCCGTGAACAGTAATTCCACTTTCAATGTGCTGATGGAAAACCAGCTTTTTCTGCCCAACAATTTTTTCTGCGATCTCTGCAAGATCCTGTACCAATTCCGATAAATGGACTTTGTCTCCTTTCATTTTTGCTTCCGAGCTTTCTGTCCATGCTAAATCAAGAACATCCTTAAGGGTGTCGGACAAGCGGTTCACTTCTTTCAGCAAGGCAGCATATTCGGTGTTCTTTTTCTTTTGCAGAGATAGTTCAAGTGAACTTTTCATTGTTGCAAGCGGTGTTTTTAACTCATGGGCCATATCGGCAATGAATTGCTGTTCACGCTTGAAGGCAATATTAATCCGAGAGAGCATTTCATTAAATGATTTCGAGAGCGCGGCAATTTCCGTGCTTTCATTTTTAACCCTAACCCTTCTGTCAAGATTCTCGTCGTTGATTTTTTTGATTTGATTAGTTAAGTTGCTTATCGATTGTACAAAGCGGAAAATGATGATGAATCCAATCGAAGACAGAATAACAACCAGTATCACGAATATTTCTATACCTCTATTGAGCATAAACTCATGAATTCCATACCAGAAAAACAGTGATGTTATTACCAGACTTCCGATGTACCACAGCAATAGTTTTGTTCTGATGCTGTTCATGATTTCTCGCTTAATTTGTATCCTACCCCGTGAACCGTATGTATTAGTTTTTGTTCATGTGCGAAATCTACTTTTTTTCGTAATGTTTTAATGAAGGCATCCACTACATTGGACATGCGGTCAAAGTTATAATCCCAGGTATGTTCGATGATTTGCGTACGGGTTACAACATTATCTTTATTGCGTGCTAACAGCTCAAGGATTGCAAACTCCTTTGGTGTGAGATCGAGTAATTGACTTGCGCGGTATACTTCGTGTTTGACAGGGTCAACCACCAGATCTCCTATGGTTATTTTCGATTCAGTGTTCCGGTAACTTCTCCTGATTAATGCCTGCAACCGCGCTTTCAATTCTGCAAATTCAAACGGTTTAGTTAAATAATCATCTGCTCCTGCATTTAGGCCACCGATTTTATCTTCAAGCTGAGAACGGGCAGTAAGCATCAAAACGGGAGCAGAACTACCCTGTTTACGAATACTCTGCGCCACCTGTATTCCATCAAGCTTCGGAAGCATGCCGTCAAGAATAATGACATCGTATGTTTCGTTATTTGCCATGTAGAGCCCTTCCTCTCCGTCAAATGCCTGGTCAACAGCAAATCCTTCATCTGCTAAACCTTTTTTTATATTGTCTGAAAGAGCTCTTTCGTCTTCTACAACAAGAATTCTCATAGGTATATTATCTCACACTACACAAGGAGAGGATTAAATGTTAAAGAGGAGACAATGCATTCTACTTCGCTGATTGTAATAATGAATAGTGAGCGGGCAGGAGGGTGTTTCCCTCCTGCCCTGGCGAGGCGGGGAGTCTAATGGCGGCTGGCGGCGCATTCCAGCAATTCTGCTACTTGTGCTGTCCCTCAAGAGCAAGACGCCAGAGGATGTAGCCGATGAGGTAGAAGCTGCAGAAGAACAGCACCACCGCTGGTACCCAATCAAAGCCAGAAAGCGTCATGCTCACAAATACGCCAAGTGCGTCAGCAATCATGACGCCATTTGCACTCCTTTCACCGTTGACCTGGCGGCTTTTATTCTCCTCTCCGCCTTGAGTCCACTGGGCCACCAGGAGTGAGATTATCACTGTGATTATAAGTGCAGTGATGCTCACGGCCGGGCCTTCAAGCTTGTTTACAAGCACGAGCAGCTGAGTCCCGGCTACCATCAACGTCCCGACCAGGAGTGTCATCAGCGCTGGGATACTCCAGAAATAAACCTGCTTCCGTGTTAGTAGCGTGACCAGAACCGAAGCCGGAATCGCCGTTATGGCCACGTAAGGGAACCATTCTACGGGAAAGAACTCCCGTCCTATCGTGTAGCCGTACATCACAGCCGTCAGCATGAGAACAAACGTCCACGACATGGTGGTGGTCTCTGCCAGCAAAGTCCCACTGCCCTGCCTTTCTTTTGACCTGAAGCTCAGAACGCCTCCGACAACGATCAGAACGAGGAAGCAGCGGAACAGTACAGTGTGGTTCTCCACCATCAGGGACACCAGGCTGAAAGCCGCCAGGAGTCCCAGTCCAATAATACCCGTGCGACGATCGGTTACCAGTTCAGTTCGGACCTTCATTGTCTACCTCCATCTAACTCGCATGAATAGCCGATAGTAATATTATACCAGTTTCAAAGCAGCGTAAAGGTAGTTTTAATTGTCAATTAAGTAGTCACTGCCTTGCAGCATGTTTATCAAGTTCAGCTATTACCAGGTCTGGAACGTAGATGATATCCTCTTCATTATGGCCGTTACTCATTAAGGCGTCGTACACGTTTTTAGACAATACTACCGGATAGTAATCATCCAGTTTGCCACACAACTTTTGCTGTTCAATCTGGTCTTCGTAAATGTCATAACCCACAATAAACATTCCTTTTGCTTTTTCACTTTGTTTGTACCCCAGCATTTCCAGCCGTTTGTAAAATCTCTTTTTATATTCCTTGATTCCTTCTACTGTGGCCCGAAAAACGATTCTCCTGTTTTTTGCCATCTTGAGAATGTGTTTTAACACAATATCGGTGGGATCAATAACAGTAACGTGTGGATATCTTTTCGCAACGGATTCGATTGAAATAACATCTTCACTCCCTTTCATTACGGAATCTTTATCTTCTGTTTGAACCACGCTTTTATGGAATCTGTCACCGACTATAAAAATGGGGTTCCGTTCCCATTTATTCTGCTGTTCCAGTTTGCGAATATACTGACAGTGCAAATCAATACGATGGGGAGGCATGTCATAAGCGGTAGGTGAAGGAAGAAACAAGTGAATATCCTGGACCGGGAAAAAAATATACTCTCCTGCGTGGATTGCTTCAGCGCATTCAAGTGAGTTATTTAAATCGGCTTCATGACTATCCGTTTTGTACAAGTTCCAGACATTATTCTCTACTGGTTGGATTTCCGCTAACGTTATGCTTTCGTTCTCGTCATGATCGCTGACAAACTGCTGGGCAATAAAATCACCTTTTCCAACAAAGAGAATCGAGTGGCCGCGTTTTAAGTCGAAGCGCAGAGTTCCTTCTTTTATTTTTTGTCGTAGCAACCCTTGTGCCTCAGTAACAATATCTATCCAGTTCCTTTTTTTTATAGCATCAAAAATTGCCTTTAAACTGATTATTCCGAAGGCATACATAATTATGTTCGGAACGTGATACAAAATGTTTGGGCGTTCCACAGGAGATCCAATAATTGTCCAGACATAATCAAACCCGGTAAGAAGAACAGGACTGAGATTTGTCCAAGAAGGCAGTTTTGCAAAGAGCTGGTCAAAGTATTCGGCGTTCATGGCAAGAATCGCTCCAAAAAGAATCGCGAAAGGGAAGGCAGCGTTTCTAAGAAAAACCATGACTTTGTTTTCTTCATGTACATACGTGAATGCAAGAAGGTAATTGAGCTCATCAGGCGAAATACGCATACCTGCGTTTACTTTTCTGGCGATGCGGAGTAGTTCTTTCCGTGAATACTTAGTTGCCATTTTTTCTGATTGTAACAAATATAAGGTACAATAGTACAATGCATTCTCTTTTCCATAATAAACCGTGGGATGTCCAAGCTAGAATCGAAGCAGAAAATCTTTTAGGTGAAATTAGCAAAATAGCTCCAGAACTTACAGTGCTATTTATGGGTGCGACAGCTCTTGGAATTCCAGGTAAAAATGACATTGATATTGATATCTTATGTGATGTAAAAGATATAAGAAAGTATGCTGAAAAGTTAAGAACTGTTCTTGGACCAGCAAGGGAGCTTACTGATTCTATTGCAGCATGGACTTTTATGAAAAATGGTTATGAAGTTGATGCGATACTTTCTGATCCTCGTACATCTCATGTGCCTGAACAGAAAAAAGTATTTGATATTCTTCGTCAAAACAAAAAACTTTTGGAAGAATACAAACAGCTGAAGGAAGAGTGTGACGGGAAGTCTTACTTGGAGTATGAAGAAAAAAAGAATGAGTTTTTTAAAAATAAAGTTTTGTCTTCACTCTAACATGTACTACCTCTACATTGTCAGATGTTCTGACAACTCTTTGTATTGCGGAACTACAACGGATGTTGAAAGGCGCATTGCTGAACACAACTCAGATAAAAAAGGGGCAAAGTATACACGCCGCCGACAGCCTGTCCAACTCGTGTATGTTGAAGAACTGGAGAATGTGAGCACAGCTTTGAAGCGCGAAATTCAAATAAAAAAACTTTCGAGGAAATCAAAAGAAAAACTCTTACATATTTAACCTTTACACTTCCTGGCATATACGATATGATGGGGATGAATTACAAATTACTATCACTATGAACGACGACCAGAATCCCATTGACGATCACTTTCCTTCAGAATCTCTGGATGGCCATATGGATGATGTATCTGATGTCGCCGAAACCGATATCGACAAAATTGCCGATGTCATGGTTGCTGACAGCGCCGAATTGGATAATGATGATGAAGTTCCTTTGTCGACATTCCATGAGGACGGAGATGATACTGAAGATACGAACGGTGATGCGGATACTATAATAGATGGCAGACTTGATGAAGATACAGAATAATCATGCATATCGATACTTTTCGTAGTATTATTCTTGATTATTATGCTGCAAACAAGCGCATACTCCCCTGGAGAGAAACGATTATACCCTATTGGGTACTTCTTTCCGAAATTATGCTCCAACAAACCCAGGTTCCTCGCGTACTAATTAAATTTGCTGAATTCACTGCCCGATTTCCTACTTTAGAATCTTTGGCATCTGCCACTTTACCGGATGTCCTAAGTTCCTGGCAGGGACTGGGATACAATCGTCGGGGAAAATTTTTAAGAGAAGCCGCTGTCATACTTGTTGACAAATATAATGGAACTATTCCCAAATCAGTAGAACTTGTTGATGAACTTCCCGGTATTGGTCATGCTACCGCGTCAGCAATCGTGACATACACATACAATATTTCGACGGTTTTTTTAGAAACAAATGTTCGCCGCGTTTTACTGCATCATTTTTTCCAGGACCGACTTGATGTCCCCGATACAGAACTTATTCCGATTGCCGCTGAAGCAGTGGATAAAAGTAATCCGCGTGACTGGTACTATGCACTTATGGACTATGGCACTTTCTTGGCAAAAACAATTGAAAATCCCAATCGGCGTAGCAAACATTATAGTGTTCAATCAAAATTTGAAGGATCAATACGGCAGGTGAGGGGAGCCCTTCTCAGAAAATTTCTCCACGAGAAGTTGGTACCGTACATCAAATTGCAGGAAGAGTTTCCCGATCAAAGACTTGATAAAGCACTTGCGGGAATGGTAAAAGATGGACTCATTCACAAGGAAGACGAAAACTATATTCTTCGATAGTTATTTTTCTGTTGTCACGGCATCAATACTTCTGTTGATGGAAATCCACCATTCTTTCGGATCCTGTCGTTCTAAATGGTATGCCATCTTTTTTGCCGTTTCGGTTTTTAAGAAAGGATAAGTGCTGGTTATAAACTCTTCCATACCTTTGTATCCCTGAGCTTTATACTCTGTGGCAGAAAACATGCATTCCAGTAAATCCGCATCGCGTGCCACAGTCCCAGTTTTGGTATCCAGATGGTGAGCATCTTCCCACAACTTCACAATTTCCTTTCCAATTTTACCCATTGGTTGCGTTTGTTCTTGGACTGCCTTTTGTTCGTTTCTATGAACATATCGTTTTGCCAGGTTGTCAAGATCACCAGTTCTACACTCAGCCATATCATGAAACATAAGTATCACCGCTACGTGATACGGGTCGGAATGTTCTTCCAGACGGGCAATAATAAATCCAAGCTGTGCCGCACGCAACGTATGTTCCGCCACGTTTTCAGTATTTCTCATCCCAAATAACTGCCACCCACTTCGGGGTTTATATCGCAACTGCCCCATCTCAAAAATAAAATTCAGATATTGTTTCATGGCTCATATTATATACAGCGGTAGTACAATTGGCTATATGACAATCGAAACAAAAGCGAAAGAAATAATTACCATTCTCAAACAGTTATACCCAGAAGCAAAAACAGAACTAACCTATCACCGCGACAAACCGTACGAGTTTTTGTTTGCGGTTATAATGTCAGCGCAAACAACAGATAAGCAAGTTAACAAAGTTACCGATGTGTTATTTCAAAAATACAGAACTTTAGACGACTATGCGAGTGCGTCACTGGAAGAATTTTCAAAAGACATCAGTTCCATTGGACTCTACCGGGGAAAAGCTAAAAACATCTTGGCTACCGCTAAAATTCTGAAAGAAACATATAACGGAGAAGTACCCCGAACAATGGAAGAAATCATGGCTCTTCCCGGTGCTGCACGTAAAACTGCAAATGTTGTTACTCACGAATTATTCGGAATGAATGAGGGGATAGCGGTAGATACTCATGTAAAGCGATTATCTAAACTGCTCGGGTTAACCAACCACGATGATGTCAAAAAGATCGAGTTGGACTTAATGAAAATCATCCCTCAAATCGAGTGGGGTGATTTTAGTCGACGGCTGATTTTATATGGTCGCTACTACTGGACAGCGAAAATGAAAGAACCAATGGGACCTTTGGCTCCGTATGCAGTGTAATTTCTTGCCTAGTTATTATCCTATAATACTAAATTATGGTAGAATATATGCGTATGCAATATTCACAATACTTTCAGCGCATTTCGCCTTATATTACTGAAAACGTAACCTTTACTATTCTCGCAATAATAATTTCAGGAGTCTTAAACGCGATCCTCAAACACATTATTCGCACATTTAGAAAAAACCTCATCAAATACCACGTTCTTCCCGAACCTCTTATTGGCAAGACAAGCACCGTTAATTCTCTTTTGTTCAGTATTATAGATGTGTCCTTTTTTGTGATAACCCTGCTTATCATACTGTCTAAATGGAGCGTAAATATTACTCCGATCTTAACGGGTGCAGGAATAGCCGGGTTAGCTGTTACATTTGGAGCACAAACACTTATAAAAGACATTCTTGCTGGTTTATTTATCTTTTCCGAAAATCAATATAATGTGGGGGATAGAATTCGCATTAACAAAGATCAGTTTGAAGGGAAAGTTGTCCGTCTTACTCCTCGCATTACTGTCCTAAAAGACGACAAGGAAAACAAAGTCTTTATACCAAACTCAACTATAACTTCAGTTACGTTAGTGGTGAATAGAGATCCAACTCCAGAAGAAAAATCAGAAGAGAAAGAAATAAAACCGAAGCAAAAAAACAACTTTGCAAAATTTACCTCCAAAAGAAAAAGGAGCTGATTTTCAGCTCCTTTTTCTGTTAGTTTCAAGTTAATTTACTTCGACTGCATAGATGCAACCACATTCTGAGGTACTTCCTCATAATGGGAAGGCTCCATGTAGAAGACGCCGCGGCCTTCTGTCATTGATCGAAGGTTTGTTGCATATCCGGAAAGCTCAGCAAGTGGGGCATAGGCATGTACAATGGCAGCTTTCGCTTTTTTGTCAGTACCCTGGATTTTTCCACGCTTACTTGAGATATCACCAATTGCTGTTCCCATAAATTCTTCTGGGACGGTAATTTCGAGCTTCATGATAGGCTCAAGAAGAACAAGTCCTGCCTTCTTGGCACCATCCTGGAGAGCCATAGATCCGGCAATCTTAAATGACATATCGGAAGAGTCTACATCATGGTATGAACCATCATACAGCTCTACTTCAATATCAACCAGTGGGAATCCAAGAAGAACACCCTTTTCCAGTGCTTCCTTAACACCCTTTTCTACTGAAGGAATAAATTCTGATGGAATGGTTCCTCCCTTAATGGCATTTACGAATTTAAAGCCTTCACCACGCCCAAGTGGACGAACGCGGATAAGACAATGGCCATATTGTCCATGTCCTCCTGTTTGCTTAATATACTTGGCTTCAGCCTGTGCTTCACGGGTAATGGTTTCCTTGTAGGCTACCTGTGGTTTACCGACGTTTACATCCATTCCCATCTCACGCTTCATGCGGTCAACGAGAATTTCAAGATGAAGCTCTCCCATACCGGCCATAATGGTCTGGTTGGTTTCGTGGTTCATGGAAACACGGAATGTCGGGTCTTCGTCTGCTAGTCTCTGGAGAACGAAACCGAGCTTTTCCTGATCTGCTTTTGTTTTTGGTTCAATAGCAAGAGAGATAACCGGTTCCGGGAAGGTAATCTGCTCAAGCAGGATTGGTGCATTTTCTTCAGTAAGTGAATCTCCAGTCTTGGTATCTTTTGGTCCTACAAGGGCGATAATTTCGCCTGCATAGGCAGTATCGATTTCTTCACGTGTATTGGCATGCATAAGAAGAATGCGCGATACACGTTCCTTAATTCCCTTGGTTACGTTGTACACATATGAACCTGCCTTCAAAGTCCCTGAATAGATACGAGTATAGGTAATCTTACCTACATGAGGATCCAGCTGGATCTTGAATGCAAGTGCTGAAAACTTTTCTTCGTTGATAAGCTTTCTTTCTTCTTTTTCACCGGTATCAGGGTTGGTTCCTTCGATAACCTTCAAATCTGCGGGTGACGGCAGGTAATCAATGACAGCATCAAGTACCGGCTGTACACCTTTATTGCGCAGTGAAGTTCCACAGTAAATCGGGATAATCTTGTAGGCTATGGTAGCGCGACGAATTGCTGCCTTGAGTTCGTCGTTGTTAATTTCATCTCCGTTCAGGTATTTTTCAAGAAGGGCATCATCTGTTTCTGCAACCTTTTCAATCATAGCCGCACGAGCCTTTTCAGCTGCTTCCTTGAGTTCTTCCGGAATATCGACAATGTCGTATTCAACACCAGTTGGATCTTTTCCGTAGATAATCGCCTTCATTTGGATAAGATCAACAATTCCCTTAAATTCGTCTTCTTTTCCTACAGGAATTACGAGAGGAACTGGATTTGCACCTAGTCTGTCGCGAATTTCTTCAACAGTTCCTTCAAAGTTTGCGCCGAGCTTATCCATTTTGTTGATAAAGCAGAGGCGTGGAACCTTGTACTTATCGGCCTGTCTCCATACGGTTTCCGACTGTGACTGTACCCCTTCTTCTGCATCGAAGACAACGACACCTCCGTCAAGAACACGGAGCGAACGTTCTACTTCAGCAGTAAAGTCGACGTGGCCGGGAGTATCAATTAAGTTAATGCGATAGCCTTTCCAGAAGGTTGTAGTTGCAGCGGATACGATAGTAATACCACGCTCACGTTCCTGTTCCATCCAGTCAAGCTGGGTATTTCCTTCGTCAATGTCACCGATTTTATAGGATCGTCCGGTATAAAAGAGGATACGCTCGGATGTAGTGGTTTTACCCGAATCAATATGGGCAATAATGCCAAGGTTTCTAATCTTGTCTAGCGCGACATTGCGGTTCTGGGTTTTGACAGGTTGTTGAGCCATAGAAATTGAATTGTAATTGATGTTTAACAAAGCACCCGTTCTGATAGAACAGGCGAGTATTTTGAATCTTATATTATACCAGCAATAGATCTAATGTGAAAGGGAAGAATTGACTAATATCTGTTATTGACAATACATTAAATTAGCTTTACTATGATAGTAATAGGTAAATCCTTACAATTACAACAAATATGCCAACTACAAAAAAAAGATCCTCAAAAAAAACATCTACAAAGGTAGTAAAAAAAGCAAAATCTCAGAAAGTAAATTCACAAGCCTTACTTCTTGTTGCAGTTGTAATCGTCTCTATTTTTGCGCTTATCATGGTATTCACTCAAAACCTTATTGCCCTAACTCAGCCTAATGAGGTGTACGCTGAACAGGGAATGTGATCCTCAGAAAAGCAACCTAATTCTTTTTTAGTGAGAGATTCAAAGTAGTAGCTTTCTTGAAATTGTAGTTGTTTTTTTTCAGTAGCTTACCACTTCAAGTGTGCAAAAGCCTTATTAGCCTCAGCCATCTTTTCGACCTGCTGACGCTTTGTCATTGCTGCGCCTTGTCCTTGTGCTGCATCTTTAAGTTCTGCAACAAGTTTCTGGGAGAATGTGTGGAATTCCTTGTTTGAGCGTGAACGTGCTCCATCAATAATCCAATTGAGTGCTAAGTGAATTTTGCGTGCTTTTCGGACTTCTACAGGAACAAGATATGAAGCTCCTCCAAGTCGGCGTGGGCGGACTTCGGTAGTTGGGGCAACATTGCCGATTGCCTTGTGAAGAGTCTTTAACGGATCGTCGGGTGTTTCTTTTTTTAATTCTTCAATGGCTTCGTATACAGCTTTGCGAGCTGCTGATTTGTTTCCGTCGAACATGACGTAGTTGATGAGTTTTGAAACTTCAAAACTGTCATATACTGGGTCATTTTTTACTGGTAGTCTTTTGTATGCATGTCTTGGCATAGTTGTTTATTTTCGGATCCCGACGAATCCATTAACTTTATTCGGCTTTAGCCCTTGGTTTTTTTGTACCGTATTTTGAGCGTGAAGTGGTACGCTTATCTGTTCCTGCAGTATCGTACTTTCCACGCACAATGTGGTATTTTACACCTGGTAAATCTTTAACACGTCCTCCGCGTACCATTACGATAGAGTGCTCAGCCAGGTTATGGCCGATTCCCTGAATGTAAGCGGTGACTTCCATTTTATTGGACAAACGAACACGAGCTACTTTTCGAAGAGCTGAGTTTGGCTTCTTCGGGGTCATGGTACGTACTACGGTACATACTCCACGTTTCAGTGGACTATTGACCTCGGAATAGCGTCGCTTGACTCCGTTAAAAGTTGCTTTTAAAGCATTAGCCGAGTTGCGCCGTATTTTCTTCGAGCGCCCCTTCTTGACCAGTTGATTGATTGTTGGCATATAAATTCGTAAATTGACTGTAATATTTTTCGATAAGTGCCTCTTCGACAGGTATCAAACGTCCAATTATAACATTCTCTTTGAGTCCGAGCAAGTAGTCTATTTGACCACGGATTGCAGCAGATCCCAGAACAGAGGTTGTCTGCTCGAATGAAGCTGCAGAAAGCCAAGAGTCGGTATAAATGGCAGCGCGTGTGATTCCAAGAATTGAAACCTTTCCGACAGCTGGGCGTCCACCCTGAGCAAGAATCTTCTTGTTTTCTTCCTCAAAGCGAATCTTTGACACAACTTCGTCCTTGGTAAAGACGGTATCGCCTTCTTCCTCGATGATGATCTTGTCACTCATCTTGCGGACAATTACCTCAAAATGCTTATCGTGAATTCCAATACCCTGTGATTCGTACACAGACTGGATTTCATTTACCAGGTATTCCTGAGCAGCCTGGAGTCCACGGATTGCGAGAACTTCAGAAACGTTCAGATAACCTTCTGAAAGAGCTGTTCCTGATGGAATAAGGTCACCATCCTTGATCTTCAGCTTCTGCTGCATCGGGATGATAAATTCCTGCTCCTGAGGATTGGTCTTGTCTGTTGAGGTAATCTTAACAAGATACAGATCTTTGTCATTATCTTCCTTAACTTCTGCTTTTCCGGTAAATTCTGTTATTGGTGAAACAACTTTTGGATTTCGTGTTTCAAACAGTTCTTCTACACGTGGAAGACCCTGGGTCACGTCGGAAATAACGATACCTCCGAAGTGTCGGACACGCATTGTCAGCTGAGTTCCTGGTTCTCCGATTGACTGGGCAGCAAGTACGCCGACTGGAGCTCCGATTGTTGCCATACGGCCATTGGACATATCGAGTCCATAACATTTCTGGCAGACTCCATATTTTGATTTGCAGTATAGAGCTGAACGGACTGTGACTTCCTGAATCCCTGACTTTTCGATAGCAGCATACACTTCGTCGTCGATAAGCGCGTTTGCTTCTGCAATGACGTTTCCTTTGCCATCTTCAACATTTGCAAGCAGACAGCGGCCCATCAAGCGTTCCTTGAACTTGCCTCCCCGTTCACCATCAGTCTTTACGATCTGTCCTTCAGTTGCTCCACAATCTTCCTCGCGGACGATCATGTCATGGGCAACGTCATGGAGACGGCGAGTAAGGTATCCGGCATCAGCTGTTTTAAGAGCTGAGTCGGTAAGTCCTTTACGGGCACCTCTTGCTGAGATTACGTATTCAAATGTCTGTAAGCCCTCGCGATAGTTTGACTTTGTTGGAACCTCAATAATCTTACCCATTGGGTCAACAACAAGTCCCTTAATAGCGGAAAGCTGTTTCAGCTGTTCGCGTGAGGCACGAGCTCCTCCTGACTTGATGATGATCTTAACCGGGTTTTCATCAGAGATGGCATCCCAGGTAAGGTCGGCAAGTTTTTCGGTAGTCTCGATCCAGACTTTGTTTCCATATCTCTTCTTTTCGTCGAGAGTAAGGAGACCCTGATTATAATTTGCTTCAATCTTTTCAATTTCGCCTTCAGCTTCCTTAACGATTTCATCCTTATTTGGGATGACTGTCATGTCGAAGACTGATACTGAAAGTCCGCACGCTTGTGTAGCTCCCCAGAATCCGATTTCCTTGATATTATCGATAAGTTCTCCAACTTTTGGATAGTCACCCAGGATTTCAATAGCCTTTGTGATCATATTCTTGATGTCGGCAGCTTTGACTTCTTCGTTAATAAATCTGAGTTCGTCAGGTAATCTTTTGTTAAAGAGAATACGACCGGCACTGGTTCTGATTGCCTTTGAATCAACTGAAACCATAATGGGGCGTCGCAGTTCGATTTTACCCAGATCAAAGTCACTGATAGCATGATTTTCTGACTCATACATCTTCAGATCCTGATCTTTTGTATCAACATATGCCTGGTCAAAAGAAGTGATGTAATACACCCCAAGAGCCATTTCCTTGTTTGGAACAACGATTGGGCTTCCATCAGCTGGCTTGAGCAAGTTGTAGTAAGGAATCATTCGTTCCTTTACTTCAGTGATAGCATCTTTTGACAATGGTACAAATACACCCATGGCATCTCCGTCGAAGTCAGCATTGTATCCTGCACAGACTGTTGGGTGAAGCTTAATAGCATATCCGTCAACAAGTACTGGATAGAATCCGAGAATCGAAAGCTTATGCAATGTGGGAGCGCGGTTCAATAGTACCGGGTGGTCCTTGGTGATTTCTTCCAGGATGTCGTACACAACTGGATCCCGTTCTTCGAGGAAATTCTTGGCACTCTTGATGTTTGGAGCATATCCGCGCACGATAATTTCGTGGAGGAGGTATGGCTTAAAGAGTTCAAGTGCCATTTCCTTCGGGATACCACACTGGTAAATCTTGAGTTCCGGCCCTGCGATAATTGTTGAACGACCTGAGTAGTCAACACGCTTTCCAAGAAGGTTCTGTCGGAAACGACCCTGCTTACCGCGAAGAATATCTGAGAGAGACTTAAGCACCTTTGCTGCCGTCCCCTGTGCATTTCGTGCGCGTCCTCGTGATTTCTGAAGGTCGAGGAGTGAGTCAACAGCTTCCTGTAACATGCGCTTTTCGTTTCTTAAGATGATTTCAGGAGCTCCAAGATCCATAAGCTGCTTTAAGCGATTGTTACGATTGATTACACGACGGTACAAATCGTTCAAATCTGAAGTAGCAAACTTTCCTCCTGGAAGCTGAACTACCGGGCGAAGGTCTGGAGGAATAACAGGAAGGATATTCAACAGCATCCACTCGGGCTTGATCTTACTCTTGATAAGAGCTTCGAGAATACGAGCTCTTTTAAGGAGTTTGTTGCGCTTATCTCCCTTAGTCTTTGAGAGTTCATTCATTGTTAAGCCATATTCTTCATCAATGTTGAGCTTTCCGAGCATCTCAAAGATAACTTCGCTTCCCATTCCAACATCGACGAATTCGTCGAGTTCTTTATCCTTAAGGAAGAGATAATCATCTTCTTCGATGGTGTCGTTTGGCTTAAGACTCTTTACGATCTTAATAACCCGTTCGTAGACAGCTACTTTTTGTGCTTTGTTTTCAACAAAGATATCCTGAAGCTGACGGAACTGTTCACGTTCCTTGAGTTCAAGTTCCTGGAGGGTAATTTCTCTTTGTGTCGGATCAGAGATCTTCTTTTCTACACTCTTTTTCTGCTTTTCAAATTCTTCACGAAGTTCTTTTTTCTGTTCTTCGTAAATATCTTCCGCTTTCTTGATTTCTTCAGCCTTCATATCTTCAAGCTTTCCAACAGATTCTTTTTGTTTTTCCTTGTCTACACCTCGTGAAAGGTACAATGCGTAATAAATTATTTTTTCTAAAGCCTGGGGTGGAACGTCAAGGATAACACTTAATGGAGCAGAAGATCCCTTAAAGAACCAGATGTGTGCAACAGGTGTAGCAAGCTTGATGTGTCCCATTCGTTCGCGGCGAACCACGGAAGCGGTAATTTCAACACCACAACGATCACAGACAATTCCCTTGTAGCGAATACCCTTGTATTTTCCACAGTAACATTCATAATCTTTGGTAGGTCCAAAGATTCTTTCATCAAACAATCCGTCTTTTTCAGCGCGGAAGGTTCGGTAGTTGATTGTTTCTGGTTTAGTGATTTCGCCTTTTGACCATCCGAGCATATCATCCGGAGATGCTACGCGAATTCTCAAACCGCTAAAATCGACAATATTTAGTTCGTCCATAGGTGTGATTAGTTGATGAAGTCAATTGATAATCCAAGAGCATTCAATTCTTTTACGAGTACGTTGAATGACTCCGGTACGTTTGATTGTGGAATATCAAGACCCTTAATGATAGCCTCAAACGCTTTGGTACGTCCGCGGACATCGTCTGACTTGATTGTAAGCATTTCTTGCAATACGTGTGGTACACGGTGTGCTTCGAGTGCCCAGACTTCCATTTCTCCGAAACGCTGGCCTCCCATTTGTGACTTTCCTCCAAGAGGCTGCTGAGTAACAAGTGAGTATGGTCCCACTGATCGGGCATGGAACTTATCTTCAATCATGTGGATAAGCTTCATGACATAGTTAATACCTACGAGAGCTGGCCGTTCAAATGGACGACCGGTCTTTCCATCATACAGAGTCATCTTTCCGTTGGTGGGCAAGCCGAGCTTTTCAAGTTCGTTCAAAATAAAGTCTTCTTTAATCTTCTCAAACACTGGTACTGAGAATCTGCGACCAGTTCTCTTGCCAATGTTTCCAAGGATTGTTTCATAGAGCTGTCCCAGATTCATACGGGCAAGAATGGAAAGAGGGGAGATAATAATATCTACCGGTGTTCCATCCTCGAGGTAAGGCATATCGTAATCGGGTAAGATCTTTGCGATAACACCCTTGTTTCCGTGACGTCCGGCTAGCTTGTCTCCTACAGTAATCTTGCGGAGTTGAGCTGTGTGGACAAGGACTCTCTTGATAACGCTTGGTTCAAGTTCGTTTGGATCTTTCTGTGAATCGATGGTTTCAATATCGATAACAGTTCCCCGCTTACCGTATGGCATGCGGAGTGATGTATCCTTAACGTCTTTTGCTTTTTCTCCGAAGATTGCGCGGAGGAGTCTTTCTTCTGCTGTAAGTTCTCTTTCACCTTTTGGTGCAATCTTACCAATCAGAATATCTCCACCCTTTACTTCGGTTCCTGTTAATACATATCCTTCTTTATCAAGGTTTCCTAAGACTTCTTCTCGGACATTTGGAATATCACGGGTGAGTTCTTCCGGTCCGAGCTTGGTATCGACAACGTCTGCAATGTATTCTTCCATGTTTAATGAAGTGAACACATCGTCACGAACGAGTCTTTCTGAGATAACAAATCCGTCTTCGTATCCTAATCCATCCAGAGATGTATAGGCGATAACAAGATTCTGTCCCAGCGCCAATCGTCCTTCTTCAGTTGAAGGTCCATCTGCAAGCAGACCACCCTTCTTTACTTTCTGATTTGGTTCAACAGCTGGTTTCTGATCGAAGGCTACGTCCTTGTTTGTACGCACATATCGCTCCATGTTATACTCATGAGTCTTTCCTGATTTTCCTTTAAATACAATTCTTTGTCCGTCTACATATTCAACTGTTCCGTCTTCCGGAGCAACAATTGCGCGGCCAAGTGCCTTTGCGACAACTTCTTCCATGCCGGTTCCCACGATTGGAGCATCTGCACGTACCAGCGGTACGGCCTGACATTGCATGTGGGTTCCCATGAGTGCGCGTGATGCATCGTCATTCTGAAGGAATGGAATCATAGCAGCGGCAACACCGATTGCTTCACGAGGTGAAATATCAATCATATCGACTTTTTCGATTGGCACCATTTTAACATCTCCCTTGTAGCGTGCGACAACATCTTCTTCCTGAATGTATCCGTTTTCGTCTGTAGTTACCTGAGCTGAAGTGATGTAATACTGTTCTTCATCATCAGCCTGGAAGTAGTGCATTTCATTCGCGATTTTGACGCGGGTTTTGTTTCCAACTTTTTCTTTAACCAGTTTCTTATAAGGAGCTTCAAGGAAACCAAATTTGTTTACGCGCCCGTACATGGCAATGTAGGTTACAACACCAATGTTTGGACCTTCTGGTGAACGGATCGGATCGATACGTCCATACTGTGAAGCGGCAATATCGCGGATTGAGAATGAAGCGCGTTCCTTTTCAATACCACCGGGTCCTCCAACGGTAATACGGCGGAGGTTATCCAGTTCGGAAAGCAAGTTTGTCTGATCAACGATTGTTGAAAGCTGACTTGTTTTGTAGAAGGTATTAATAGCGGAAACGACTGGTTTGTTGTTTACTACCTGTGATGGGTTTGGATCAACATCTGAGGTAATAAGTGACATTCTTTCCTTAACTTCCTTTTCGGCACGAATCATACCGGCACGAATACCGTACATAGCCACCAGTTCACCCGAAGTGCGGAGACGGCGATTTCCCAGATGATCGATATCATCAAATTCACCCTTGTCTGCGGTAAGGCCAATTAAGTACTTGATTGTTGCGATAATATCTTCTTTCTGAAGTAAGTGATTTTCCTTATTCATTTCAAGATTCAAATCAAGCTTCTTGTTGATCTTGTAGCGACCGACATCTGCAAGTGAGTATCTCTGCTTATTAAAGAAGAGTGCATCTAATGTTTTATATGCGTTTTCGAGGATAAGAGGTTCACCTGGTTTTACCTTGCGATAGAACTCGAGAACTGCTTCATCCTTATTCTTGGTTCGATCTTTCTTGAAGGTTGGCATTAAGTACTTTTCCACCAGTTCGCGATCCATATCATCAAAGTAGGTTGCAAGTCTGTTGTTGTTTTCTCCATCAAAAAGCTTCATAAAAACTGAAGCAAGCATTTTTCGCTTTTTGTTTACCTTTACTTCGATCATTCCCTGCTTGTTGATTGTGAAATCAAGCCAGGCTCCGATAAACGGACGAACTTCAGCGTTGTAGGTGGTTGATCCTGAAGCTTTATCAATTTCAGCGGTAAAGTAGATACCTGGTGAGCGGACAATCTGCGAAATGATTGCGCGTTCGATACCGTTGATAATAAAAGTCCCACGATCAGTCATGATCGGCATGTTAAAGAAGTACACATCCTGTTCTTTTTCTGTATTTGTTTTTTTGTTTAAGAGTCTGAGTTTTAGGTAGACTGGTACATCGTAAGTGAGTTTTTTGTCAAAACACAGCTGCGGATCGTATGCTGGTTTGCCAAAGTAGATATCATCAAAGAATAAGGTAAATTTCTTACCAGTGTAATCGTCAATCGGGAAGAACTCAGAAATGATAGTCTTGAGGTCATTGTCAATAAATTGACTCCACGAGTTTTTCTGTACTTCTATCAAATCAAATTGTTTAAGGTAGTCTTCCGGGGTTCCAAGTGTTATATGGGTTAGGGGTTGGGGTGTGTTTGTTTTGGCCATTAGCTAAGGGCAAAAAATTTTGCAACAGAAAATACGCAAACTAGGGAAATGAAGTCTAATAATATAATACTCAAATACAAATGTCAATACCATTTATGTATCTTTCATGAGGTTAAATCCCCCGGTTGTTTGTCGATAAAAAAGATGTATTTATCAGTATACAGATAATTCCACCAAATGCAATATATTTAGTAAGATAATATATGCAGATACGTACACTCTTCAAGAGTATAGGGAAATACTCACCTTTGCTTGTTATTTTTTCCTTTCTTGCGCTCAAATTCTCGTATTTTTACTACAAATACTCTGATACCTATGGCTACTTTATGCATGGGACCTATATTCTTCAGGGGAAAATGTTGTATCGAGACATGTTTATGACGAATTTGCCCCTGTTCCCGTATATCTCTGCTCTGTATGTATGGTTGGTGGGGGACAACGTGTGGCTTTTTACCCGTTTTAGTACCCTTGAAGCTGCACTGTGCGGATTTTTTATCTGGCTTATTGTACGGCGTTCTGTAGACTCGTTGTATATGCAGACGCTTATTGTTGCTGTGTATTTGTTTTCCGCGCTTATCCTCATTAATACCGAGTTTCAGTCCGGAATCATCACTGCAGCTTTATTTGCACTTATAACGTATTACCTCTATACCTCAAAAAAATATACGTTAAGCGGGATTGCACTTGGACTTACTTTATGCACAAAAGGGTACCTGATAGGAATTCCAGCGCTTTTGATTCTGTATGACATTTACAAACGCCGATGGCGTTCCTGGATGTTGATAGTACCTTATTTGGTAACAATTTTTGTAATTCTTGCACCATCGCTTATTTTTGTTCGAGAAGATTTCTTTCGGAATATTTTTTTTACTGTAAACCGTCCCGAGAACCCAAATCGTCTTGGTTTGTACTACTATTTGCTTTTAGAAAACTGGCTATTCCTGATTACGTTTATTGCTGCGCTTATTAATGTGAGGAAAAATCCTGTTTTGGCGGTTTTTGCTGGTGGGTCAACGGGATTTCTTCTCTATTTTCAGGATGCCTACTACCCGTACTTTAACGCCGCCCTCCCCTTTCTCGTATTGCCAATTGCAGATACCTATACCAATCTAAAAAGAAAAATTTCTTCAGAAGGGGCAGCAGCAGTTATCAGCGGTATTTGTATCGCTTCCCTGCTGCTCCATATTAATACATATATAGAACATTTCCCGACAAATCGCTTTGACAATCCAGAAAAGATGATAGAAGCTATTCAAAAAGCCGACCCTGATGTTCTCTACGGGAGCCAGGATATTGTGCCGCTGTTATCAGCTTTAACTGATATTCCCCTGATGAATGGCATTATTGACACGAACCCCAAAATATATCAACGGGGATTGTATAACACAGAAGAGATAACAGATGATGTATTTCGCCAGAGGACAATTGTGGTTTTATATGCTCATATCGACCAGGAGGGGAACATCTATACTGAAAATTACATTACTAATTCTTCACGAATTCTAGAACAATGCTCTGTTCTTTATAAACAACCTATAAAAGGTGCCGGAGCAATTAACCACTATGTTGTTTTTCAATGCTATTAGTGTTATTTTTTTGATTTCTTGAAGTATTTTGCCTCGGTTTTTTTGTTGTTGGAGAAATTGCGCATTTTATCGATAATTGAATCTAAGGTATTATCTGCTTTTTCAGGTGGTTTTTTTGTGGTGGCTCCAGAAGTTGGTTTTTTTGATTCACTTGCTGTTTCATGATCGGATGAAATAACTTCTTCCACTATTGCAGTGACGGCAGATGTCACACTGGCTGCTTTCTGTGATGAATTCATTGAGCTTTCAAGCAGGGATTGTGTGAATGCCTGGATAGTATCAGTTAGCTGGTGGATCTGATCGGAGCTGCCATCTACAGATTCCATATAGTCAATGCTCTTTTTGATACATTTCCTACCCTGCTTTGTACCAACAGCCATAGCAGCAAGTCCACAAAAGGCAGAACCTACGGCAAAACCAAACCAAAACTTATTGTAACTTTCCTCATTTTTTTTCATGTTTCGATTGT
This sequence comes from uncultured Gammaproteobacteria bacterium, assembly GCA_964407325.1. Classification (GTDB taxonomy): domain Bacteria; phylum Patescibacteriota; class Microgenomatia; order UBA1406; family GWC2-37-13; genus JAOAFZ01. The sequence continues at coordinate 42,726 of CAYOVA010000003.1, forward strand.
GAAATCACATTTATTGCCCTTAATATTACCCTAAAGCCATTCATAAATCCGACAGCTTCCTGGAAACCCTGAGTAAGGCCAACTCCCATGGATTCGAAACCTTCGATTACCTTGTTGGCATTCCGCAATGTTTTTCTTAGTTCCCGGAGTGTAATAAACAGTTGCACGCCAATAATACTCACAAAAAATGTGGAAACGGTAAGAATAATTATCAGCAAAATTTGAATTGGATCCATATAAAGTTATATTTCTAATTGTGCACCGGCTTTTTTAGCCCAGTACACGTTTGTCCTCAAAAGACTATCGAACGTTCCTGCATCTTCCCAGAGGCCGTCAATAATGGTAACTTTCAATTCACCTTTCTCACGATACTGGTTAATTACATCGGGAATCTCCAATTCTCCCCGTCCTGATGGCTGAACGTTCTTGGCGAATTGTGAGGCTCTATTATCAAGTATGTAAATACCTACCATAGCCACATCACTTTTGGGCTGTTCTGGCTTTTCTTCTATAGATAATACATTATTTTGCTCATCAAATTCAATCACGCCATATCGTTGCGGATCATGTACTTTCTTTCCAAACACATGCCCGCCTCCCTGGAAATTCTGGATTACCGGTGAAAAATCGAAGTCAAAGATGTTATCGCCAAGAATCATAGTTACGTTATCCTGTCCGATAAAATGCTCTCCGATAATAAACGCATCCGCGAGTCCTCGTGGTTCATCCTGGATCTCGTAGGTAAAGTTGGCACCAAATTCTTTTCCGGAACCGAGCAAATTAAGAAAGTGACCTGCATATTCAGGGGAGACGATAATAAGAATATCTTTGATACCCGCCTGGAGGAGAGTTTCAATCGGGTAAAAGATCATCGGCTTGTTATAGACAGGCAGAAGTTGCTTTGAAGTAATTTTGGTTAAAGGACGAAGGCGGGTAGCTCTTCCTCCTGCAAGGATTATTCCTTTCATAAGTTAGGGGAATATGATTAGCTTTGCCAGGAATATTATGGTAAAGCCAATTAAGACATATTCGATAATGTTTTTAAGGTGTACCGTATTTTCAATAATATGGTGGTACATCCCCCATATAATATAAAACGAAGTGAATGCGAGCAAGATCAAAAATTCTACCAGGCGTTCACCTTGAAAGATTTGGAGCGATATGACAAAGAAAGCCCCTGCGGTAAAAAAAAGCAAATAATCAAAACGGTGAAGAGAAATTTCTTTATATAGATGTGAAATAAACTTTTTCATGTCTAGAGAATCTTACCTTGAGCAATTAGTAACAACCCGGTCAGGATAAATGCCAGGAACATAACGTGTATGAGTGTTTTACCCCCGACTCGTAAATGAATAATATTTAGTTTTACTGCGACAAACAGATCCAGTAGGAATGCTACAATCAGGAAGACGATAAACAGTATATTGCTGTTGAACAGGAATCGTGTGTAAGATGGTTTTGAAGCTGATTCCTCTGCCAAAATCTTATTGTTGTTTGAAGATACAGAATACTGAGGCTCCTTTGCCTGTGCAGTTTCAGGTTTTTCTATAACAGCTTCCTGGATAGGATTCTGCGGTTCTGCAGCCTGTACCTGTGATACTCCGCCAAGAGGAGTTCCAAACATCTGTACTACCAATGTTGTTTCTTCCCCGTTAAGCACGCCATTTACTATAGCAAAACCGATTTCGTTGTATTCCTTTCTTAGAATGTTTTCCCTGTGGGTTGGTGATTTCATCCAGGCTTCAACTACACCATCACTAAACATAAAGTTTTTTGCCAGATTCTCCCCAGCATATTCATACTTATATCCGGAGCCTAGAATAAAACTCCAGGGAGTTGTACCATCTGGAGCATAATGGGACCAGTAATTTTGTGCGAACATATCCTCGGCCTTTTTTTGTGCAGCGCTGGCTAACTGGTCGTTGTAGGAGAGGGGAGCAAGACCTTGTTTTTCGCGTTCAGCATTGGTTAACTGATAGAGCTTTTCTACCGATATATCGGTAGCATATCCAAGAACGTTATTCAGTGATTGTACCTGGTTTACGATAAAGCCAAATGCCAGGAAAAAAAGCATGTACGAAGCAAGCATGTGGATATGAAGGGCTTTAGCCTTGTAGTTATTCTTGTGTTTTGGAACAAAAAAATGATGAATATGGTCTATTAGTCCTTTCATTTATTTTAGAATAGCACGAACTTTTTTGGAATAATAGTCAGTATACATAACCACAACTGAAATTCCAATGAGGTCAATAAAAATATCGCGCAGCTGTCCTGTTCGGGTTGGCACAAAGGTCTGATGGATTTCATCTGAAAGAGCGTACACGAGTGCTGAAACAGCTGAAAAAATGACTATTTTCCGTCCAGTCCAACGAGTAAAAGTTAATGCGTAAGCTCTAAAAAAAAGAAAGGTTAACATTCCGTATTCGATAATATGAAGAGACTTAAAAAAGGCAAAATCTACAGTGGTTGATTCGGATACCGAAATGTTTTGTCTAGAGGATAAATAGAAGATAATTCCCATAAGCAGCACGGGGGGTAACCAAGACCAAAGCAACTTAAGCACCTTCATAAGACAGTATATCTTACCTTGAAGCGTACAATCAAGAGCGAAAGAACGGTCATTGAAAGAATAATGGCAGTTACAGCTGCAAAACGAATCGCAAAGAGTGAATAGGATGGAATAGTATACGGTACAACGTGGAGAATATAGTCATGACCTTTTTGTGATGCTAATTTTGGGAGACTCAAGTAGGAGGGGAGATTTTCACTGACTGCCTTGCTAAGCGGAGAACGTACTGCTGCTGGTTGTGAACTACTTTGTGTAAACGAAGTCGGTGTCACACGAGGTGCCTCTATTGTTACACAAGGCGTATTGATAGTCCTTTTTGTAGCGACTTGCATACAGTACATCATGTCGGTTTTGCCAAATGAGTACCCTTTTTTACCCGAAGTATAGGTGTACGAGAAAACTTCTTCTTGGGTTTGGTTTAGCAATCGTATAGTATCAGAGGTGTTGTTTAATATCGATGTGGGCAATTCAAGAAGAGCATAGGATAGGCCTGGAATTTCTAGAGTAAATTGAAACGGTCTGCTGCCGCCGTCCTTAACGTCATCTATATACCAGTTATCAAGAATGATTGTCTCTGCTTGTCTGTTGTAGAACTCAACCCATTCCACTTCACCGGTATTTGGGTAGGGATAAAACTCGTTTAGATCAAAGTCTGAAGATGATATAGAAGCTGTGTTTGATGTTGTTGGAACAGCTGAAATTGCAGCAGGTAGAGTTGGAGTTGCCGTGGGTGTTAAAACAAGGCACGCGGAGGTGTTGAGAGTCCCTTTTGTGATGAGATTCGTGACAATCCAGTTATTTCCACAACGTACAAATGCTTTATTAAAGTCAAAAGTGCTGGAATAGGAAATAGATTCAATTACCTCTGCACCTTTTGCAAGTGTAATAGTCTCATCCGCGTTATTGAGGATGCTGCTTGATGTAGCAATAAGGATTTCATTACCTGAGAGGATGGTGTCAGGTAAGCTGATCTTTTTACCTGTAGCGTCAGTTAGGGTGTAGAGAGAGAGCAGTTCCGGATTAGTTGAAGAATTTACGAGCTCTATCCATTCATATTCACCTCCGGCAGGGGCAGGGTAGATTTCAGCAATCTGCAATTGAGCATGAGAAACATGGCACAACAGGAGAAATAAAAATATAACGCTTATTTTATACCATAACATAATATCATAAATATAACACAGGAGAATACAGTTTCAACCTCGATTATTCAATTACGCCAAAGGGTCCGGAAAGCGAGTAGTAGTCCGAGACTTTCAAGTCAGGCCCGTAGATTGGGTCATTCATCACAAAATTTCCTCCATCGGTCTTTTTCAGCACAATGTAGTGGCTTCCTCCGCGCACTCCGGCGATTACGGGAACGTTTCTCCCCAGATACGAACTTATTTCACCCGAAGAAATGTTTTTGTAATTCTTACCGCCCCAGCTGCCATTAAAGTTGGAAGGATGGCACGCATACGCTGTCGGGTTACTGGTTGGGAAGCAAGCGGAAGAGGATCCACCATAAAAGTATTTTGGCTGAGAAGCAATAGTTGCGGGAGTCCAATCCTGTCCGTAAAACTTCATTACCATGGCAATACTCGTGATAAAGCACCCGACATCCAACACAGACTCTCCTGAATCCCCCATTCTCATACCAGCCCATCGAGCGTCGCGCTGGGACATATACCAACCGCCCTCACCGGTTCCCAATGACCCGGCTGCCACTGTTCCTACACCGGTAGTGGCAACGAACGATTTGAACGAAGCGATTTGTTTGGTGATATCGTCTATTTGCCTGCGGTATGCAGCTTCATCATTTTGGGTTACTGCAAGAAGCTGTCTCTTTCCTTCCTGCTGAGTTAGCAGTTCTCCCCGCAATGAAGCAAGAGTATCTTTTTGATCCGCTAATTCCTGCATTTTTTTCTCGCGTAAATCTTTCTGGTCCTGGAAATTGGACTTAGTCTGCTGAACCTGGAACAATAGTCTTTGGTTGTTCTCCTGTGCGGTTTTTTGGTATTTTACCCGGCCTAAAAATTCGTTTGCGTTTTCGCTGTCCAGGAGATATTCAAAAATGGAAACACGCTGCTGCTTGTATCCATCAACAACGTTATCGATCAGCGTTTCAGAGAGGTTGTTAAGGGAGTCATCAAGTCCTTCAATACGGTTGTTCAGCGATTCGATCTCTTTTTCCTTTTTGGTGATCTGCTCTTCTGTTTGGGTTACTTTTAGTTCTGTTAAATACACCTGTGTATCCATGTACTCGATTTGGGAAGAGAGTGAATCTTTTTGCTTTGAGGTTTCAGTTAATTTCTCTTCAAGTTCTTTTTTTCTTTTTTCAAGATCTGCTTTTTGTGAGTTGCTGCTGCTTTCCTGAGAGGTTGTGGGTGTGGGAGAAGAATCCTGACCATATGCTAAGGATGAAAACGTAAAGACAGTAACCAGTACTACAAAATATGAGATAACTCTCATAAGCTCATTGTACCTGAAAAAGGTATTAAATTTCAATTAAGAAAGGTATTTTCTTGATGCCGTCAAGTTAGCGAATATACCAATAAGAACGCCGAAAACTGTTGTTAAAACGAGTGCACTTCCAATAAAGAGCGGGTTAAATGGCCAGACTTTAAAGAGTGTTTGTCCACCTATTATAAGATCAATACTTTGGATACCACGCAGGTAGCTTGACAGTGCTGGTGCTGCAAAAAACAAGACTCCCAGTAAGGTTCCAAATGAAAGCAACGATGCTAGCACTCCCAGCCAAAATCCTTCACTCACAAACGGTTTTACTATAAACCATTTACTTGCTCCAATAAGCTGTAATATCTCAATTTCTTCTTTCCTGAGTGCGATCTTAAACGAGGATGTGGCAACGATTACTACGGTGGCCATGGTTATGAGGAAAGCACATAACGCAAAAGTAGAATTGCGCACGGCGCCAGTAAGCGCGAGCAATCTATCGACGATAACTTTCTGGAACTGTACTTCATCAACGCCTTCCTTGTTTTCAAGAAAAGTTGCAATCTCCGGAAGGAATTCCGGTTTTTTGGCATAAATTTCCAGTGAAGCAGGCAGAATGCTAGCTGAAGTCATTTCGAGCAGGAGCGGATTGTCTTTTGTTAAGTCTTTATAGATGGAATACGCTTCCTCTTTGGAAATGTACTTTACCGAAGCTACTTTTCCCGAAGCTTCTAGCTCTTCCTGGACGGCGGCAATATCTTCATCAGGCATGTCGCTCTGGAAATACACGGTTACTTGAGGCCGAGTCTCCACATATCCCAACAATCCATACAAAAAGCTCATGGCGATAAAAATAACTCCCATTAGAAAGAGCGTAAAGTAAAGAACCAGAAGTGCTGCGAGAGTCTGATATGGTGTCCGTCTCCAGGAAGCTCTCATAGGTCGTACCCTCCTTTACGAATATCCTTGATAAGGTGGCCGTCTTTTAGAACGAGGACACGCTTCCGGAAACTGTTAACAATATCGCTGTTGTGTGTTGCGAAGATAATGGTTCGAGTACCTTCGATTTTTTTGAAGATTTTCATAACTTCCCAGGTGGTTTTTGGATCGAGATTCCCGGTTGGTTCATCGGCCAGGATGATTTTTCTATCTCCAACAATAGCCCGGGCAATTGCTACTCTCTGTTGTTCTCCAGCGGAGAGCTGTCGTGGGTACATGTATTCCTTATTAGGCAGGTTTACAAGGGCTAATGCTTCAAGTACCTGTTCCTGAATTACGTTTTCCGGTAATCCCTTAACACGCAGTGAAATAGCGATATTTTCAAAGATGTTTCTATCGGAAAGAATTTTAAAGTCCTGGAAAACAACCCCCACATGTTGGCGGTACAAGTGTCTATTTCGTAAAGTAGGACGGGATAGGTCAAGCTCGTCAACAAAAACTGAGCCGGAGGAAGGTGCCATTTCATGCAGCAACAACTTAAGGATAGATGTTTTTCCAGCGCCAGATTTTCCTACCAAAAAAACAAACTCGTTATCTTCAATCTCAAACGAGACGTTATTAAGGGCAGTATTCCCTGACGGAAACGATACGGTGACGTTTTCAAATTTAATCATGAAAGTACAAAACGATTATTTAAGCTCAATATAGCCAACATCCATGAGCCAGCCTGCTTTTTCCGCTTCAAATGTCTTACCCATAACACTGACTTTTTTTCCTACAAACTGTGACAGGTCGACTGTTGAGGATGTTAGGTAGACATTTTGAGATTTTCCACCAGGACGTTCCAGATGAAAGCTTCCTTCGTCTTCAAATCCACCTTCACGAAGTGTTCCTTCCGCAGTATCCTTAAAGACTTTTGAATCTTTAATTCCGGCAGTTTTTGGTGTTCCATCGGCAGTTTTTTCTGTTTCTTCTGTTCCTGTAGCAGTGGTGGTTCCCGTTTTACCTGCGAATACTTTGGTAGAAAAGAATCCTGTTGCTCCTCCCATTAGTAGGGCAAGCAGAATAACAAAGGTAATCATCGGAACTGGTGCTTTTTGTTTTTTATCCATTGAGTGAATAAGTTGTTCATTAGACATAGTGTTCAGAATACCATTAATCGAAAATGAATGCAAGTTTTTAATGAGATTTAAAGAGGCCGTGAAGCGCTGGAAGTATTACTGGGATTTAAGATAGGCCTCGATAAAACCATCAAGGTCGCCGTCCAGTACAAGCTCGGCCTGGTTTGTTTCGTAGTCGGTGCGGAGATCTTTTACCAGTTTATAAGGATGCAATACGTACGATCGTATTTGCGTTCCCCATGAAGCAAATTTTTCTGTTTTGTATGACGAGATTTCCTCTGACTTTTTTTCTTCTTCGATTTGCCAGAGTTTTGCCTTCAAAATTTTCATCGCGTTTTCGCGGTTTTGCCCCTGTGAACGTTCTGTTTGACAGGTTACGACAATTCCGCTCGGTTTATGGATTAATCGAACTGCGGTAGCGACTTTATTTACGTTCTGTCCCCCTTTTCCACCCGCACGATAAAACTGCCATTCCAAGTCCTCTTCTTTTATTTCAACGTCTACTTTATCAATTACCGGATATACCTCAACAAGTGAAAAAGAAGTCTGTCGTAATCCATCTGCATTAAACGGGGATTGGCGGACTAGGCGATGATTGCCAGCTTCTCCCTTTAGGAGTCCGTATACAAAAGGACCTTTTACTTGTACCGTAACGCTTTTTATACCTGCTTCTTCTCC
>CAYOVA010000003.1:50568-104220 GCA_964407325.1 uncultured Gammaproteobacteria bacterium
ATACAAAAGGACCTTTTACTTGTACCGTAACGCTTTTTATACCTGCTTCTTCTCCAGGAATCATATCGACTTCCTCAAATTTCCAGCCTTTTTTTTCAAAATAGCGCAGGTACATTCTATAGAGCATTGAAGACCAGTCCATGGCTTCAGTTCCGCCTTGTCCTGCGTGAATCGAGAAAATCGCAGGATTGCGATCGAATTTACCAGAAAGGAATAAGAGAATCTCATATTCCTTAATCATTTTTTCGGCTTCTGCAAATTCTCCTTCCTGGACAAACAATTGCATCATCTCGACATCGTCAATTTCTTTTTTAATATCGGCAATGGTTTTCATCACTTCCGAAGATTCCTGGGGATTAGCCCAAAAGTTTGGGTCATAGGTAAGCTGTTCTAAACGCTCAAGCTCACCCTTCTTTTCGGGGAGGTTTACTTTGGCTTCAATGTTTGCGAGTTTTGATTTAAGTTCTTCGGGATCCATAGGGGATATTATAGCTTAGGTTGAGGTTAAACGCTATTCCGTCTTGTTATTAAAACGCTTATCGTATTCGTTCTGAAGGATATCACGCAGGTCTTTAATCCATTCTTTGTAGGTGTGTGAGGTGGGTTGCCAGCCATCGTTGGTAATATTTAAATTCATCCCTAGCTTATGCAACAAAATATTTACTTTCTCCTCCGGCAAATCCAGAGCAATTACTTTATCGATATCATCAATGATGCCCTGGAAGATTTCCGAATCTGAGCTGTAGAACCCCCATTGGTTTCCCATGTCTCCTCCTATTTCAGTATCCTTCATAAAACTTGCAATGCAATCTGCTATAGTCTCTTCATCTCGAAACGGTTCTTTCATGTAGGTTGAAAAGAATTCTGAAAGATATGGATAGCCATGTTCATACCTCCATGAATTTTTTATAACATTATCTAAAAAAATACTATTGTTACTCATATTAAAAAATATAATTTGTAAGTATATAGTAGCCTCCCCTTCCGTCTTTTTGCAATACAATTCTATCTACAACGAACGCAATTTTCTCCTGTTTTGGATTGCGTTCCAGCACTATTCCAACTGGGTCTGAGGACGGCGTACCTCTAAAAATATCTCGAGGCTTATCACTTTTCAACCACAACTCAATCTCTTGCCAGTTCTCCTGCAATACCCTATTTACTTCTTTTTCATACACCTCTTTTGATATAAATGTAGATGCTTGATCAATATTTTCCCCAGCAGGATCAGTTCTAAACTCCAGGTAATCAGCATCTTTCTCCACGTGCTTCTCTATCCCATGGGCACCCTGTATTTTTGCTTTTCCGGCCGGGTCTACGATAAACCGGCGATTCGCATGTTCTATTGTCTGCAACTGCTCATACGTAATATACATGGTTGCTGAAGGCCGGGGAAGTGATCCTGCCTCTGCCGCCTTTTGAGGATGTGCGGGTATGGACGCGGGACTGATATTGTAGTTACCTGGTGACGACGGGATACTGCTACCCGTACCACCTCCTGAAATTTCTGGTGAAGAAGGTGCTGCATCTAGTTTCTGAGATGTCTTAGGAGGATCAAGTATCGTATTCGTTTTTGATGCATCGGCACCTGTGTCTACCCTGTTATATGCTACCTTATCTGCCTGTGCATACAGTTGTTGTCCCACAAACCCGTCTTCCTCTTTTGGAACATATGGTTTTGAGAGGTAGCTGCCATCGGCACTCGGGTAGTGGACGGTATATTCTCCTGATGCCGGGCTGCGGGTGAGGATTTCTGTTGTTCCGTCAGTATGGGTTCGTACTGCAACCGGGGTAAGATCCTGTTTCTGGAGCATTGTACCTATGGTACTCAGCTCTGGTACCGATGTGGAACTTTCAGCAAGTTTTCTGGTGATTGTCTGCGCCACTACCGGATCTGCTGAGTCTGCTAGCAGATGCTGTACGCCTTTGTATTCTGCGATAGTGTCAAGTACTCGCGCTGCTGCCTCCGGTTTGGTTCTGCCTGTTTCCAGGGTATGGTTGAGAGTCGAGAAGGCAGTGTCGTATGATTTCCCTTCTGTGTACATCTGTGCTAGTGCTTGCGTTGTTTGCTGAACTTTTTGAGGGTTGACCGATGCAACCTCTACCGGAGCCGGGCGTGTATCAAACAACTGATTAAACCCTTTCTGGAGTACCGACTGGTCTGGCAGTTGTTTTTCTGTTACGGTAACTGTCTTCTGCACCACCTCCACAATATCCGGGTTTCGTACTGCTGTTGCAATGGTACTTTCCGCAAAGTCTGCCACTCCCATAGCTTTTGGTATCTTCGAGAATACCTCCGCTGCCGGTTTTGCAACCGCTTTTACAAGCTGTATCCCACTTATCAAGTCATCGACTTTGTTTACGTAGGTTACAACAGTTGCAAGCTGTTTCCCGACAACAGGCACCTTTGCCGCTGCAAGGGGGGGAATGAGCGTTACGATATTCAGGGCAAACTCACTCAGTCCCCGACCGATGGCATACCCGTATTCCTGGTTTTTAAATGCCTGGACTGCCTCGGGGGAAAAGAGAGCAGCAGAAACGACATTATTCCAGCCGTATCTGTCTCCAGCTTGTTTTATGGCTATTGCTGTTTGTGCGATACTGCTTCTGTTGTCGTATACATATTTTCCCGCTTTGTAGAATGCCTGTGGGGCAGTTACAGGATTAAGAAAAGAAGCGATTTGTTTTGCCCCGTTGACGGCCTGCTTCGGGTTCTGAACGATCCACTTTCCGGCAGATACCGTTGCTTTCGCCAGTCCTACAACCAGCGATGCACCGGTATCAAAGATCCCTTTTCCGAATTGTCCGGCATGGTACAAAAAGCCTTTCTGTTTTGATGAAGAGGCAATTTTCCCTTGCAAGGTAGCTTTTGAGGACGAACTTACTCCTGCTTGTTGTTTCCCCTGGGAAATGTTCTTCTGAGCAGCTCCGTTCTTGCTATTCCAAAACATTTGACCCATCATAGAATCCCGCACATACCAAGGTTGCTGAACAGGAGAGCCTTCATAGTATTCAAACTCATAGGAACATGCAGGGTCTTTGGCCGCGTACCCATATTCCAGACAATACTCTTCCCGCTGTTCGGCCGACATCTGGGAAACAGGAACACTCCCGGGTGGAAGAGGAGGGACAATAGGTTCTGTTGCCGGTTGGTAGTCCTTTTCAGGATCGTAGCTGTCGAAGAATTCATTGACGGTTTGTCTGGTTTCTGCATGTACTGGAGAAAGAGAGGGGAGCAACGCTATAGCAACTGGAACAAGGAGTGTACTCACAAGAAGCTGCGTAGAAAAAGCAGCAAGAACCAGTACAGCAAACAACCGTTCAATCGAACTCCTGCCACGGGTAACAGTAGCTATATGTTTAGCTTCAACCCGTCTCCTATTCTTATCACGCAGATACGGTACCAGTCCTCCCAGCAGACCAACAAGACACGCAACTCCCAGGTTCACCACAAAAAACAGCAGATTCATCCAGTCCGGGTAATATACTGCACGATCTAGCAAATACCACAACTGCAAAACAACAGAAGGAAAGACCGGAACCAGTACTGCATACGTCAACTTACTCTTTTCAGCCTTCGATGCAATATACCATCCTGCTACAAACACACATACCAAAGAGAGCAGCGTAGCTGAAAACGGAAGCCAGAGTGATACCGCTACTATTGCAGCTAGCAGAAAAGAAGATATTTTCAGAAGTCGAAAGAGCTTCATAATAACGTAAATGATAATTACCGTACTGTTTTTAATCGAAGAATTATACCATAGTAGCAAAGGAAATAGAACGTAGATCTATTCGAGGCAAATTAAGAAACACTGTCCATTTTGCAAAGGTAAAAAACTGAAAGTATAAAGAGTTTTACTTGAAGTCTGTTCCGATAATGATGATTACATCTGATGCCTCATCTTCATCAAGTTCTGAAGGTTTTTCTATTGTAACACTATCGGCAATATCGGCAGCTACTAACTTAAACAGATCATCTTCGCCTTCTTTGACCTGAATTTCAGTAGTGTCGTAATCAAAGGCGTCAGCATTTCCCGTTAAGATATTTTCATAGCCTGCTTCATTGAGGATATTCTTTACAGCAGTGGCTTTTCCAGGAACTCCTCCTCCATTTAACACCTTAATATTCACTTCTGTGCGATCGATTTCGGGGGTTGGTGTAGCAGTTGGAGTGGGAACTTTGGTGGGTTCAGGAGTTGGCGTTGGCGACGGCTGCGCAAACGCAAGGTTGGGCATGCTGAATTTCGGGAAACCAACAGTACTCGAACCCTGAACTCTCGAAAATCCGTATAGAGCTCCTAGCGATAATCCGAATGCCAATAGGAAAAACAGAATTGGACGCCAGGGAATAGAAATCCCTCCACCACGAGAAGCTCCCGCCCGATAGGTCTTTACACTATAATCTGTTAACTTTCGCTTAAACAGGCTAAAGTCTTTATTTTCGCTGGCAAGGATAAAGGCACCAATACAGGCATCAAATTGCAAATAGGGAACTGGCTTATCACTTTGTGCGGTAAACATTTTGAGATATTCTGCATAAAAGTGCGGCATAATTCGCTTTAAGGGATTTGTCCACACGCCAACATTCTTGGTAAAGGTATCCTGGCGGATTCCCTCAGACTCAGCACCGGAGATAATAAGTCGGTTCAGTTTGTACCCTTTTTTCTCGAGCTCCTGAGCTTTTGTTTTCAACACTTCTTCGATAGTATCCTTTTCTTTCAAATCTTTTCGCCACGCTTCCATTTCCAGTAAACCGTATGAATCATATACATAACCGGAAGCTGTCGCCCCGTCATAGTTTACGTAAAAAATGTTTTCTTTTTTCTCCTTGCGCAGTGTTTTTTCGAACAGTTTAAAGTAGGCGAGTGTTTCTGGAATAACCGCTTTCACACGCAGATCAATCAAGTTAAATGGTTGCTGGAAGCGCGTATAGACATCGTTATCCAGTGCATAAAATGTAAGCTTGCGCTGACCTTCGCTTTCCAGAACTAGCTGGTCGTAATAACAATTTTCAAGATCAATTGAGAGCTGTGCTCGAGCTTTTTCTTTCATGTAGGTCCCCAGAACGGCTGGCGCCATGTCCGATGGTACATCCGCTCTCATAAACGCAAAGCTTTGCTGTGGGAGGATTAGTGTTATATCCCTATCATTAATTTTAGAGGTCGAAATTAAAGTTAACGCTTCCTTTAATGCAGAGGCTGTCAAATCGGGATTTACCAACTGCCCGTCTTTCAAAAAGTTCATCTGATACTTCTTTTCGTAAAATACGATATCATACTGACCAAGCAATGTTTTTTTTACATACAGGATTTTCAGTTGATTCGAGTTGAGCTGCAAATAAATCATGTAAAAATCATTATAATAGGTTTGGAGTTTCAAATGCAAGTCTATGGACAACGTAATTGCCGAAGTAAAGAGCCGAAATGACATAGTAGACGTAATAGGATCGTATATCACGTTGAAAAAAGCCGGAAAGCATTTTAATGCCAACTGTCCCTTCCATAAAGAGAAGTCTCCCTCGTTTGTGGTTTCCCCGGATCGCCAGATGTGGTATTGCTTTGGCGCCTGCCATGAGGGTGGCGACGTAATCAACTTTGTAATGAAGTACGAGAACCTCAGTTTCTACGAAGCTTTGCAGGAACTTGCTCAACGCGCTGGTGTTCAATTAACCGATGTAAAGTTCCAGGATAGAGAATGGGAAAAGCGCGAAGTCCTATATAAAATCAACAAGATGGCAAGCATGTACTTTATGCATATATTACATAACACAAAGTTTGGTGAAACTGCCCGTGCCTATTTGGAGAAGCGCCAGGTAAACGAAAAAATTGTGAAAACATTTGAGCTGGGATATGCCCCAGAGTCCTGGGAGTCGCTGTACAAGTTTTTAAAAAGCAAAAAGTTTGCTGATGAAGATATTGATAGAACGGGCTTAGTGGTAAAAGGAAAACGAGGATTTTATGATCGGTTCCGTGGACGTTTGATATTCCCGATAAAAGACAGCCGTGAAAACATTATTGGTTTCTCTGGTCGAATTTTGACTGGTGAAAAAGAAGCAAAGTATATTAATATCCCAGAAACAGAAATCTATCACAAACGCGAAAGCTTATATGGAATACATATAACTAAAGATGAAATTCGAAAAGCTGGCGCGATCTTGGTTGTGGAAGGGGAGTTTGACGTAATCGGTCCCTACCAACATGGAATTGGGAATATCGTTGCGATAAAAGGGTCGTCGGTTACTAAAGATCACTTACGAATTCTCAAACGCTATGCACAGAAGATAGTCCTCTGTCTAGATGCTGATGCAGCTGGCCAAGATGCAGTAATGCGAACCATTAAAGAAGCAGAGGAAATGAATATTGAAATATATGTAATGGAGATACCTGATGGAAAAGATCCCGATGATGCGGTGCGGAATAATCTCCTTGGGTTTAAAAAGGCATTGCGCGAGTTGTTACCAGCGCATGACTATATCATCAAGACAATTTCAAAAAAGTACGATATGAAAAATCCGTACGAAAAAAAACATGCTTTCGACGAGTTGCTTCCTTTCCTAGGGTATATTACAAATACCATTTTATTGACTCATTACATTAAGGAGGCTGCGTTCCTGTTTGATACGCCAGAAGACGATATACGCGAAGAGCTCGAAAAATACCTAAAGAAACGAAATTCGGGTAATCTCCGGTTTGTTCAAACAGTGGAAAAGCCTGTCAAAACCTCGTTTTCCAAAGAAGAAAAGGAAGAGCGATTTATCCTCAGTTCTATTTTTCAATGTGAGAATTCGTATGAACTTGCGATGAAAGCGTTTAAATATCTAAAGCCGGAAGATTTTACAGTGAGGACTCTCGGATTAATTTTTGAGCACCTGCAAACGTATTGTGCAGAAAAATCCTCATATAATAAAAACGATTTTCATAACTATTTGCCCGGAGAGTTACGGGAAATGTTTCTGGAATTGGAGCTTGACAACAGTGTCCATAACGATATTGAGGTTAATATCGAAATACCCGCCCTGGAGATGAAAAAGCGTGTGTTATCCCATAAACTGCGGGAATTAGACAAAGACGAAGAGAATGAAAGAACGGATGAATTACGACAAAGGATAAGTAGCCAGTTAAGTGATATAAGAAAACTGCTTGATGTTAAGACTGGTAAGCGATAAAATACCCCTATGCAGAAAATAACACGTTCAGTCAAAGACCTCCTTAAACAGGGAGAGGATGATGGGTTTCTCGTTCAGGACGATATCCTTTTAGTATTTCAGGAACCGGAAAAATATGTCGAAGAAATAGATGATTTTTTTGATACTGCCTTTAAGAAAGGCATTGATATCTTTGAAACCATATCTACTCGTGAAGAGTCCGATATGAATAAGTCGGCAGAAGAGATTGAAAAAGAACTTGAGATGCTTGTTGGTGTAAAACACGGAGAATCTCTTGATCCTATTAAGAAATATTTAAAAGAAATTGGAAGAACCCCACTTCTTACCTTTGAACAGGAAGTTGATTTGGCGAAAAAGCACGAAAAAGGTGATGGTGTTGCAAAAGAAAAACTGATAAAAGCGAATCTTCGTCTTGTGGTTTCCATTGCAAAAAAATACCTCGGCCGACGTCTTTCATTCCTTGATCTTATTCAGGAAGGAAATAGAGGTCTTATCCGTGGTGTAGAAAAATATGACTGGAGAAGAGGATTTAAGTTCTCGACCTATGCTACCTGGTGGATTCGCCAGGCTATCACTCGCGCGATTGCGGATCAGTCACGGACTATTCGTATTCCAGTTCATATGGTCGACCAGATCAACCGTTTCTACAAAACACAGAGGCGTTTAATGCAAAAGCTTGGCCGTGAACCGGAGACAAAAGAGATTGCAAAAGAAATGCAGCTTTCGGTAGAAGAAGTAGAACATCTTATCAAAATTTCCCAACAGCCAAAATCCTTATCTACTCCCGTAGGTGATGATAAAGAAGCAACGTTGGAACAGTTCATTGCAGACCAGAATCAGCCAACCCTGTATGATAAAGTATCACGGGAGCTTTTAAAGGATGCCATTGGAGAAGTGCTCCAGACACTTTCGCCACGAGAACAGAAAGTTCTGATTATGCGATTCGGTCTTGAAGATGGTAAAGCAAAAACGCTCGAAGAAGTTGGTAAAGAGTTTAAGGTTACCCGTGAACGTATCCGACAAATTGAAGCCAAAGCAATTAGAAAACTCAAGCATCCGACCCGTGCGAGAAAACTGAAAGACTTCCTCGAATAAGGTATACTTTCTCTATTGTATGGAGCCGCAAACACCCACATCTCCAAAAAGAAAAAAAGAAGAAGTTACACCAACACAGCGCATGCTAAATACGTGGGCGGTGGTTCTTATTATTTGGGCAGTGTATAGGCACCACTTTAAGGAGTCACTTCCGATCTGGATTGATGAATTCATTGCAAAACCGGCAATATTCCTTATTCCTTTGTATTACTACATTCTCAGGTTTGAGCTGGAGCCCCTTGTTGCTGACCATCCCAAAGTTCGTACTTTTCTCTCGGACTGTAAAGCATTTTTCCATTCTCTGGGACTTACGTTAAAGCACTGGCGATTTGATGTGAGTGTTGCAGTAATAGTTGGGCTGCTTTTTATGGGAGTTGGTGCGTATGCAAACAAAGTACAGTATGGTACTTTGTTTAATCCAGATTCTGAATTTTTAAAACAATATACGCCTCACATGTTGATAGCAGTAGGCTTTGCCTCAGCTCTGTGGGAAGAGATTCTTTCACGTGGGTTTGTTTTGAAAAGATTACTTCAGGAAAAAAAACATCCCCTTTACGCGGTATTCTTTAATAGCTTTTTGTATTTTTTTACTCATATTCCGATTTTGTTTACCAGTGCTCAAATTACCGGTTATCTGATTTTGCAAGTATTAGCAATGGATGTAATGTTTAGTTTAATGATCTCAACATTCTTTCTTTATAAGCGAAGTACTTTACTTGCGATACTGGTACATGCTTTTTATAACCTGAGTCTTTATTTCTTCTTGTAATATTTCAGCCGGTGTGCACCCAAACCGGCTGAAGGTTAGCGTCTTGACCTGAACCACATAATGCCGTACAGCGACATCAGGTGACCGATAAAGTAGGCAGTGACGTATGGCCAGAAGCCGACTGCGGTCGCTGCGAAGCCTCCGATAATCGCAGCCGTAACAATGTCCAGGAAGATGGTAACATCCCTCGTCGCCCCCGTAAACGTATTCACACGGCATATAATTGCAGCAGTAGCATGGATAGCTCCAAGGATCACTGCCGCAATCACTATTGCTAAAAGTCGTGGATCCACAAGTACCTCCCATAGTCTCTACCGCTCACAGGGGTGCACAGCGGCAGTTGGGCTAGTGTACCACAATTACCGATTAAGCGAAGGATTTTCGTATATCCAGAAGATTTCCTCTGTTCCAGAAGTAATTTTTTTTACTTTATCCAGCTGCGGGAATTTGTCATGTTTGTTAACGTAATCCAGCTCAGGCATTCCAATGACCGCTACTCGTTCACCTGGTTTCGGTTCATAAAAACGGAATACGAACTTGTCGAACTTTTCGACCTGTCCAAATCCGTATTCGTCTGGTTCTGATAACTGTGCCTGGCTTTGATATTTTGCGGGAGGGTACGCCAAATAGTTCAGCAGATAAATGTATGGTTGGCCATATTCTTTTGAAATGTAAAAGGTGTCAAAACGATCGTAATTCTCCTTGATATAAGCAGCCAGTTCTTTGTAGCCGCACTGCCAGGCTCTTCTTACTAGTGCTCTGTTAGGGTAATGGTTTAGGTAGAAATCCCAGCTGTAAAATAGAAACGCTCCATGCAGTACTATAACTCCAACGACAGCAGACAAGAGAATATTTTTTTTCGGTTTAAATTGTTCTAATAGGGTTATTGCTCCATAGGAAGCCAGTATAAGAACAGGAATAAAAAGAAACATCGAACGGGTAATCGAAATGCCAGCCCAGGTTAATGCCGCAGCGGCAGGGCTTATAAGCAGCAGGAAAATAAGAAGAAACCCGTATTTCTCTTTTTTTGCAAACAAAAAGTACAAGCCGACAAAAAACAACAGGTATTCAATAACAGTTATAGGCGCAAGTGACGGATATCCAAAACGAGGGTTTTCATCACCATCTGCTATAAGAAACTGGGGAGAATAGTATTTTAGATCTTCTACAAAAACATCGCTTATACCCGGGAATGCTTTGTTGTAGAACAATCGATTACCTCCTTCTTGCCGTAACTCCTGGATTCGTTGTACATAGCCGGGAGTGTTGTAAAAAAGTAGTTGTTGTACCCGTGATGTGGGATTGAGGATATCGGTGAATGCGAATATCACTAATACGGCAAATAAGAGTCCGATAACGATTTTGCCCTGTTTTTGTTTCCAGAAAAAAAAGAAACTTGCGACAAAAAAGCCAGCTGCAAAGATGCGGCTAAAGTTATAGGTAAACAGTGCAAGTAGCATGGTGCCCAGAAACAGAACAAGCGAGGAAATTGTTACCTTTTTTGTGAGTTTTACAAAGAAAAGCGTTGACAGAGTAAGCAAAAAAATAGCAGGATAGACTTCGTGGACATGTCTTCCTGCAATATGCAAGCTAAGGGTTGTTGCGGTAAGTAAAGCGCTTAGTAAAGCAATAGAATTTTTTTTAAAGAGTTCTTTGGCAAGGAAAAAAACTGCAAGAGGCAGCAATGCAGAAATAATTGTATTGGGAATTCGCGAAACTCCTTCGTCAAGTCCAAACATTCCTACAAATGGCGCTACAAGATAGACCATAACAGGCATTTTATCTTCACCAAACGCTTTAAATCGAAGAGGGAAAGAGGTTCCATATTCGTCCTTTCTCGTTGTAAAGATGGAGTAGGCATTGTAGGCGATTGAGGCCTCGTCAGAGTTGTAGCAGGGAGGTGCCATACCTGCTTTATAAAGGTTAAAGAAAAGCGATACAAGAATAATGCAACCGAGTAATACTTTTGTCTTTAGATCCATAGTTAGTGTAATTTTTCGAGAATTGCAGTATCAGAGACATTTGATTCCTGCGATTCTTTCACTGCTTTTGAATGGACAATTGCTGCAAAGGGAATAGCTTCCATAAGTGCAATTATAAACGGGAATTCCCCGTGCAATAGCATTCTTAGTATGTTTAAAGGCAGAAAAAGAATATGGCTTAACAGCAGTTTCCCGTTGGTAATGTTTTTCCAGATAAAAAGAAGTTGATTTCGGTATGCTATCTTTTTTACTTCCTGTTTTCTAAAGTATGCTCCGATGGTAGATTCATGGTGATGTTCCACCTGGATTTCAGGTGCAAATAGTACTTCATAGCCTCTTTTCCAGGCACGATACGAAATATCAATATCCTCCCAGTAAAAAGGGGAAAATACTTCATCAAAGTAATGAAGTTCTTTCATTTTATTTACATCAAACATGGCAGCTCCACCTTCTGCCCATGCGGTTATGCCGGGAAGCATATCAGGAGCTTGTGAATGGACAAACATTCCTTGAACCCACTGAATGCGGTTCTTTCCCACAATCTCCCCATGTTGTTCTATCTGGGCAAACGATACGGCGAAGAGCTTTGGATTTTTCTGAAAGTAGGGTAGTGCGTTTTTGTATGAATTATCTTTTAACCGAACGTCTGAGTTAAGCAGAAGGATAAACTCACCTTTTGCAGCTTTAATTCCTGAATTTACAGCCCCGGCAAAGCCAAGGTTTTTTGCATTCTCAAGCAGATGAATACCCTGGAATTGTTTAAGCTGGGAAATAATCGATTGGGAAGGGTCATCATTAACGATAATTACCTCACATCCTTGCAGGAAAGGAAGGTTTACAGAGAGGTTTTCTACCAACTGGTCGGTTTTTTTGTACGCTGGAATAATAACGCTTATCATATTACGTAAAAAGATTTACAACTTGGTGTTTAAAGTGGTCATAGGAAAAACTGGTATTTACAAACTGTTGTGCTTTTCCTGCCACATTAGCAAGCTGACTGTCAGAGACTGAGTTCATTTTTTCAATTAGTTCATCTACTGAATTAAACAGAAACCCGTTTTCATCTTCGGTAATCAGTTCCTTCGGGCCTCCGGCATTAAAACAGAAAACACTACATCCGGCTGCCATTGCTTCCAGAGGAGTGATACCCAAATGTTCTACTTTTTCAGGTTCTATCTCTTCATCTACTCCGTATCCGGTAAAGTGCCAGTAATATCGGGCTTTCTTGTAGAGCGAAACTAGTTCAGTAAATGAAATATTTTTGCTGATTTCAATTGAGGAGTCGTTTCCTATTAACGAGCGTATTTTGTCCAGGTACCCGATATCAGCAGGCAATACACTTCCTGCCAAGATAAGGCGATATTTGTGAAAAGTTGCATGTTCGCGTAGTTTGCGAAAGGCTTCTATCGCAATATCCTGGCGTTTGGAATGCAGATGTTCAAAAAACCTGCCCGTGATAAGGATAATCTCTTCCTTTTGGAGCGGTACATCTTTTAAATCGAGAAATTCCTGTGAAACGTACGGGTACAAAACGGTTGACTCGATTCCCCATTTCTGCAGATGTTGCTGTGTAAACTTGGAATTCGTGATAAAAGAGTAGTTTATTGTTTTTAACCAGTTTATTGCTGTTTTGGCAAACAAGTGCGGGTTAGGTACCATGCAAAAGACATAATTCTTTTTTGCCGAGGAAAAAAAGTAGCTGCCGTCGGTTACATAAATAAAAATATCAAAATCCTTCAGTAATGTAAGTTTCTGCATTAATCCACCATTTGCTGCAAAAATATTTTTTTCAAAATGAAGTTCCTTAAACGAAAGCGAAAGGCGCTCTTCAATTTGCGAACGTATAGAACTATCGTCCCAAAAAACATACGGTTCATAGTTCTTCTCCGTCTCAAGGACCTGAAGCACTGAGAGAATATGCTTTTCCCCTCCACCAACGGAATCTAGGTATGGGTCATACAGTGCGATTTTTTTTCTTTTCATAGACATACAGCCAGGTTATGGTTTTTGAAAAAGCCTGATATACCGACTCCAAAATACCAGTGCTTCCATCCATAAATCCGGTATTTTTAACAAATCTCCTAAAAAACTCCCCAGCAAACTTCCTAAAAAAGGTAGCGGTACTTGCAGGTCGTCCTGCGTTTGCTAATAGCTCAGATTCGATATCTTCGTAGATAATTGTTTTTTCAACCATTTTTTCGACATCTCCGTGGAAGTAATGGAGAAACGGATTGTGAAAGTATCCCATCGAGCCTTCCAACACAGGGGTAGAATGGATCCTCGCCGGCCATTCCTTAAACGATGGTTTATAGATAAGTCGTATCTGGTAGTCTGGCCACCACCCACCATGCTTAAGCCATACTTTGCGGCCAAAAATATTCTTGCGAGGAATTTTAAAATGGGTAAACGCAGTATTGGTGATAGTCTGTTGCATTTCCTCCGCAAGTTCATGTGGGATGCGTTCGTCGGCATCCAGAAGAAAAACCCAGTCCGTAGGGGCCTTTTCTATGCCAAATTGTCGCGCCGGTTCAACATATCGCGAGTAGGGAAAAGTATGCACTGGAACATTGTATTTCTTCGCGATTTCTACGGTTTTGTCTGTGCTTTCAGTGTCGATAAGAACGATCGAGTTGGTACATTTCAAAACATTTTCTATACACTCTGCAATGGTTGCTTCTTCATTTCTTGTTTGAATCACAACGGTAACGCTTCGTGGCATATTATTGTTGCACTGGTTTCACGAGTGGATTTACTTTTAATCCGATATCATCAGCCAACTTTACAGTGACATCATCTGGGGGAATGGCTATTTCGATAAGTGGCAGTTTGGGATCTCCCAGGTCATGTTTTGTTAAACCATAATGGGACAACAGGTAAGGAAAGCCTGGTTCCCTGCCCAGATCTACATTAAAGGAAACGGTAAAAGTTTTTGGATCGTAGTGCTCTTTTATATAGCGAACCGTTCTGTCTTTGGCAGCAAGCCCAAAACGCTGGTCTTGCAGTTGATTTTGGATATCGGAAGTATTTGCAAATGCAGAAACGATTACAAACGGCAGCAACACCCAGGTTAGGGAATATTTCTGAAATAGGGAGACAAGGGTGATTAGGATAAAGGGCAGGAGAAAAATAAAGTAATACTCAGGTGGCTTTTGAGCGTATACAACAAAAAACACGGGAACGACGACCCATAAAGCGGCGCTGGCAAAATAAAACGCTTTTTGAAACGTATCTTTTGTCCATCTACCAAGGAACACCATAGCTATTCCTAAGATCCAGTAAAACGCGAGTGAAGTGTATAAAGCCGTATAAGAACGGGGAATCATAACAAAAGGACGGAGAAAAATGGAAAGCACATCGGTCCATTCGGTAGGAGTGACTACCGGACTTTCGTTTCCACTGCCAAAGAAAAAGTTAAAAAACAGCGATGAATTGAGGAAATTGTTTTTGATATCAAATAGAACTAATGGAATAAACATAATGGAAAAACCAGCAAGTGCAATGGCAATACCTTTGATATTCAGTTTTTTCTGCAAAATAAAAGAAATGATATTGAAAAAGACACTAAAAAGAAGGATAAAAATAAACTGAAAGTGCATATTCATGTACAGTCCTCCATTCATCCCCAGCAGCAACCACCAGTACCATTGTTTTGTTGTAGTGGTTTTGTTAAGAAGATAAAAAGTTGCGAGTACCCCTATTGGAATGGTAACCGGCCACCACGCGATAATGTCATAGTTAATCATTATGAAATTAACGCCCCAGAAAGCAAGAAAGAGAATAGCATGTTTAAAACTGAAGAGTCGAGTAAGCACATACGTTGCAACTGCGATAAAGAGAAAGTTGTAAAAGACTATAAAATAGGTTCCTCCAGTAGGATGTAAACCTGCTAGCAAATAAAATGGAGCCATAATATAAGTAAAGTACGGTGCCAGGTAAAAGCCATTTGCATGGGAAGTACGCGGTCCCAGAAGAGTAATATCGCCCTGTTTCACAAGTGCTTTGATTTGATTGGCGTAATTTTCCTGGTCCCAGTCAAATATAATCCGATTTTCAATGTTAACAAACCGCAAAAAAAGAAAGATTGCTGTTACTATGGCAAATGCATAAAACCACGGATTACGAAATAGAGCAGATATATTTGTTTTCATACAGAATTCGTTCTATAATACCAAATTGTAACCCATGACATACTATTTCATCTATGCAATTGTGCTTGGATGTGCTTCGGTTTATTCGTATGTCCTTCTTGATCCCAATATTACTTTTCTAAACCATCCCCTGTGGACATCCTTTCGCGATTCAGCTGTGCAGATAGGGTATCACCAGCGTGCACTTTCTACCACACTATACCTTGTTTTTATCGGATTGTTTACCACTATACACTGGTGGACTATTCGTAGAGGAAAAAAGATTGATCCAGTAAAAACTGCATTTCTAGTTGGAGGAATTCTTACTTTTTCCTATCCCTTCCTTTCCCATGACTTCTTTAACTACATGTTTGATGCAAAAATACTAACAACCTATCATCAGAATCCATATGTACATCCCGCGCTTGACTACCCGTCGGATACCTGGCTAAGGTTTATGCACTGGATTCATCGACCCTACCCCTATGGGCCAGTTTTCCTTGCTATCACAGCTGTGCCTGCATTTCTGGGAATGGGGAAATTTATTATTCATTTTTTTGCTCTTAAACTGGTTACTGCTTTGTTTTATATTGCAACGGTGTATTTCTTAAGCAAGGTGGATAAAAAAAGTGCCTTGCTGTATGCAACACAACCACTTGTTATTGTGGAAGGCCTTATTTCATCCCACAACGAGATATTTGCCGTAGCATTGGGAATTATGGGCCTATATTATATGGCACAGCAGAAGGGAGTAATGAGCACGATACTTCTTATCTTTTCCGCGGGTGTTAAATTTATGTCTTTCCCGTTTATGATTGTGGAACGGTATAAGTACTCCTGGCTAAACTATGCTTCGCTTATTGGGATGATTATTGTTTTGCTGTATGCGGCAATCAAAGTAGAAGTTCAAGCATGGTACTTCTTGAATCTGTTTTTCTATCTTCCTATTTTTCCTGAATTCATTAAACGCTTGCAGATATTTTTTACCGGTCTTTTGCTGTCTTACTACCCTTATATGTTGTGGGGAGGATGGGATAGTCAGGATAAAATCGATGTAAAACACTGGATTATCTGGATAGCACTTATACTCAATGCAATCTATCTCATATATGTGGTTATGAAAAATAAGAAAGGATGGCGTTTTTTACTAGGTGAAACTTGGTCTTTAAAGGAGCGTACTTAAGTCCAAACTGTAATCTGTTTTTCTCCTGGTACTTCGTATGAATAGAAGATCCTGATCCTCCGGTTGACTGTGCATTTTTATGCCACAGCTGAATAGTCGGATCATACACCAGCCGTACTCCGGCCTTTTGCGCACGAATACTATAATCAGTATCTTCGTAATAGAGAAACCAGGACTCATCCCACTCACCTACTTCATCAACAACTTCTTTTGAGTACGCCATAAAGCATCCGGTAATAAAGTCAACTTCCCGTTCAGAGTTAAACTGCCCTTTGTCAACTTGATCCACTCCAATGTGGCTGGTAATCATATTTGCCCAGTCAATTGCTCCACCGGCAAACCAAATCACATTTCCTTGCTCTGCTTTCTGATAGGTGTCTTTATGATATTCATAGCCCGGGGCGTAGTAAATTTTGCCGCCAATAATAGAATTCTTGTGTTTATGTAGTGCCGTTTGAACAGCTTTAACAAAGTTTTTTGCAACATAGACATCGCTGTTTATGACTACGAACTTTTTGTATCCGTCCTGCAATGCTTTTTTTATTCCCAGGTTTACCCCAAACGCATACCCGCGGTTTGGTCCTTTTATTGAGTGGGCAAATGGGGGATATGAATAGTCTTGCGGTTGGGTAGACAAGTCGGCAACATACACCTGGAACTGGGAGGTATCCTGCGTTTTTAGCGATGAAAAGAAGTCTGTTAAGACAGCGTAGTTATTGTAGACAACAGTGACAATTGCAATCTTTTCATTCATAAGTTGCTCTATTATAGTACATGATATAATGAAGCCACAGATACAAACTATGAAAAAAACACTTGGCATTGTTATACTGCATTTATTTATTTTAGCCGTATTTGTCACGAATAGTTTGTATGTTGCCTACCCAGATGAACATGTGAATCTTCTTGGTGGAAAAGCGATTAATCAGGGATTACTGCCGTATAAAGATTTTTTTGACCACCATCTGCCATTTGCCTGGGAACTAAGCGCAGCTCTGTTAAAGTTGAGCTTCAACAACTTTGTCATTTTCCGTGTGTTATGGTCTGTTTTGGCATTTGTCCTACTGGCTGCTGTTGGGCTCTATATCCGCAACAGGAAACCGGATATGTACCCGTACTACATGTCTTTCTTTTTCCTGTATCCGTTTGTTGCTGTGTACTTCTGGTTGCATTTGTTTATTGCTGATGCCCTCGCATGCCTGTTTTTTAGTATTGCATTCTGGATTACTGTTACAGAAACATGGAATCCCAAAAGTTCAGTTTCAGGATTACTGATGGCATCGTTTGCCACATTTCTGTTACTGTTTTCCTCTTTGACCTTTGTATTTATTTCATTCTTTTTGTATGTCTGGCAATTCTATCTTGTATTGCGTAACCATCGGAATAGAAGAGATATTATTGCTTTTATAATTGGAGCCGCGTTCCCGTACCTGTATTTCATTATTCATCTCTTTGCTACAGGAAGCTTTGGAGATTTCTGGAGATCGAACTATGTATACAATTCCGAATATTATGTGGATATCAGGAACTATACTCCTGGACGGTTCTTTAACCCAATAAAATTCGGCGGAGCGATAATTCATAATTTTTACAATGAGTACATTCCCCTCCTCTCTACAGTCAAGAACTTTGACTTGTATTTCCCTATTATGACTTTGGCAGCTTGGTCTACTTTGTTTCTCCTTATATTCTTTTTTCTCGAGGATTCGTTTTTGTTTGTGCTTTACTTCCTTATCCTTTCGTTTTCGGCCCCTCGAAGTACCGTAACTAAATTAAGCGAAACCGATTATCAGGTTGGTCTGTTTATTATTCTTGGTTTGGTAAGTGCTGCAATGGTGTTGTATAGGCAAAAGCATATTACCTTTAAAGACAACGTGTTTAACGCTTTTAAAACCGCCGCAATGATGGTTGTAGTGTTGTTTGCACTGTTTAGTACCATTTTCCTGGTTAAAAACACGTTTGATAAAGCCTTTCTACGATATATCCAGGTAATGCCTGGCATTAGCTCCAGGACGTTTGTTTCGCGATTTGTTGATGAAACCTTAAAACCCGGGGAATACTACTGGGTTGGTCCTTACATGCCAGAACATATCTTTCCTGTAAAGAATGGCTTAATTCCCGGTAAATACCCCACGCTTTTACCGCAATTTCAGGAAAGTGACTATTATTCAAAGGAGTTTATTCATCAGTTTGAAAAAAATCCACCAGTCTATCTTATTTTTAGACATGAAGCTTCAGTATTTAATACACCGGCTGACAAATTCGGTAAATTCTTTTTGGATTGGATGAATGGTAAATATGTTACCCTTGAAATGATAGAAGGATACCAGCAGCTGAAAAGCCCTACGGAATTCAACTTGAAAGGGGACTTGTACATGCGGGTGGATAAGCAGGAAGAAATACTCCAACGGCTTATGGACGCAGGTTATGTAGGACGTCTTTAAACACTTTTACTCCATGATAGGCAATAATTACAGCTACGTAAATTGCCGGTGCTCCAACAAGTGAGAATACCAGATGTACTGCCGGGCTGTTAAAGATTGAGAGTGAAATAAGACGTACTACAGACAGGTACAAAAGCATTGAACTCGATGCTAGCAGAATTCCTTTGAGGGTATCCCACAGAGAAAAGTCAATTACCCTCCGTGCTGAGTTAAACACAAATACGGCAGTCATATTCACTATCAGGAAAACGGGTGCAATTACTGTGTAATCAAAGTAACGAATTCCTACCGGGATAAGAGCCCACATAAGCACAGTCCACAGGAGCATATACAGCAAACTCAGTTTTAATTTGTTAACAGCATTAAATAGATTTATAAATGGGGTCATGAGACTTACCATGAGTGTGGATAAGGAGAAGATGTAGAAAGGAATAAGAGCAGCTTGCCATTTAGTGTAGTAGTCGTTATCTGTGGTAAGTTCAATTACTTTCAGGAAACTGTCAAACGTGAGCATTGCTCCAATGGTAATGGGGAATACAATAATACTGCTAAAGAAAATCGAGTTCATTACACTTTTTGCCAGCAACTCCTTGTTTTCCTGAACACGGGAAAAAACGGGAAAGGCAACGCGATTGATATTATCTGTTATAAGACGCACTGCCATTTCGGCATATTTCTTTCCAAATGAAACAATTCCAAGAGCCTGCAACCCAATTACCTGACCGAGGTAAATAATCATCAGATCATCTTTGACCATTGCCAGAAAGGAGTTCCCTTGGAAGGGAATGCCATAGCGGAGGAGTTCTTTCATAGATTGAACCGAAAACTCTGCACCTGGTCGCCATGGTTTTACAACATAAATGCCGATTATCCCTACAAGGGCTCGGAGCAGAACAGCGGTAATTAGTGCTTCAATGGTATAGTTCAGCAAAGCCATAACTATAATAACTACATAAAAAACAGTATTCTCAAGCGACGAAATGATAACGTTTTTATATATCTGAACTTCTTTTTCGAGTAATACAGATGGGATTGTTTTTAATGAAAGAAAAAAGAACGAAACCAGCAAGCTCCAGAAAAGATAAATGGTAGAGGGAGGGACGTCTTTGTAGGCGGAAACAATGTTTTCACTAAAATAGAAACCAATTCCAACCGCAATTGTCACCAAAAAAAACTGAATATAAAAAGCGGTATTCAAATCCACAGAGCGGGTTTCTTTTTTTTGAATTAATGCTGCCGCTAAACCAAGATTCGTAATATAATTAAAAAAGGAGAGTGAAGCAAGGACTGTACTGTAAATTCCAAGCAAGGCAATACTGGATTTGGCGGTAAGAATAAAAAAAGCGACAAATCCAAGAATTGCAGAGTAGGAACTTTGGAATAGAAGACTAAACGCACTCACAATTCCGCGCTTTTTAATAGTTTTTAGTTCCTGTTCGTCCATATAAATGAAAATCCGTCGCTACCTGTCTGAAAAAGAAATTATATCACTTCTGCTTATCTCTCTCGTTCCTCTTTTGCTTATCTGGCTTCCTTTTATGCTAAAGCTGGAGTCCTTCTTGGGATTGCCAATAAAGGAACCTGGTATGTTTAATATTATCAGAAACTGGGATGGTCCGAACTACATAGTGGTTGCCAAAACGTTTTACGATTTTGACGCTGTTGCAAAGTATTTTTACATTCCATTCAAGCCGATTTATTTTACTGCTCACTTGCCTCTGTACCCTGCCTTTATCTGGTTGTTCGCACCTGTATTTGGATGGTTGTATTCAGGAGTAGTGGTAAATATGATATTTGGCGTGTTACTAAATATCCTCTTTTATGTAATTGCGCGAAGATATACAAAACATGCGCTTTTTTTGACGTTAGTATTCACTGTATTTCCTGCCCGCTTTCTACTACTTAGGGGAATCATCGCACCCGAAACAATGGTCTTGTTCTTTACCCTCGCCGCCTTCTATTTCTGGAATAAAAATCAGGTATTGTACACAGCCCTGGCTGCCTCTTTAGCATGTCTTACAAAAATTCAGGCGATTTTTCTGTTTCCCGCTTTTGTTTTTGCCTCCTGGGAAAAATGGCGAAAAAATGAAGGACACTATGCAAGCTTTCTCTGGTTGTTGCTCATTCCACTTGCCGTTTTAAGTTTGTGTTCGCTGTATTACCTTCGTACTGGAGACTTTTTTGCTTTTTTGAGTGCCCAAAAAGGGAACGGTTTAGGTATGAGTTTTCCTTTTTCTCAATTTAACTTTACCAATCAATGGGTAGGAACAGCTTGGATTGAAGAAGTAGTTTTTTATTTTATAGGCATGTTTATCTTGATCTTCGCATTAAGAGACTCCAAAGAACGGTCGTGGTTTTATTTTACCCTGTTATATACGCTATTCCTCTTAACCATTCCACATAATGATATCGCCCGGTATGCATACCCACTGGTACCGATATTCCTTTTCCAGTTTTCTGAATTCTTTACCTCCAAAGTATTTAAATGGGCGTTGATTTGTGCACTTCCTGCGATATACTTATACACACTGAATCTTTTAGTAACAAACCAGGCACCTATAACCGATTGGTCACAATTTATGGCTCGATAACATCTATGGATCGATTTGTAACAATACTGAAGTATTTAAAAAAACACCCCGTACTTGCCGACTTTCTTCTTGTTACATTACTTACCGTTCCTTCGTTTATGTCCCTCCTGAATTGGGGGTACTTTTCAATGCATGACGATCAGCACATTGCCCGTCTTTTTCTTTTTGACAAAGCACTAAAAGAAGGAAACATTTATCCTAGATGGGTTGATGGACTCGGTTTTGGGTTTGGCTACCCGTTGTTTAACTTTTATCCTCCTCTCATTTACATTATCGCGGAAGTGTTTCACTTATTTGGCTTCTCTCTAATTTGGTCAATAAAAATGGTTGTGGTAACAGGTTTTATTTCAGCTACAATTGGAATGTATCTTTTAGTTAAAAAAATATACAACTATGAAGCGGCTCTTGTATCCTCAGTGTTGTATACCTATTTCTTTTACCATGGGGTAACTGCCCATGTAAGAGGAGCTTTTGCCGAGTTCTTTACATTAAGTATCCTTCCTTTCCTGTTTTTAAGCTTTATTGAGATATTCAAAAAACCTACTATTCGGAATGCCCTTTGGTGCGGCTTTAGTTTAGCTTTGCTGATTCTCTGCCATCCCCTTATTGCCTTTCCGTCAGTGCTGTTTACGGCAGCGTTTTTTCTGTTTCTTTGGCTCCAAACCGAAGAAGCAAAACGTGGTCGATTTACTTTCATTTTCGCACTTGCGATGGCTATTGGACTTTCCTTATCTGCTTTCTTCTGGTTGCCTTCAATGGTCGAAAGAAAATTTACCTATGTTGACAACATTCTTACCACCGAGCTGGCCAGCTATGCAATACATTTTGTCCAACCAATTCAATTTCTGCAGTCCAACTGGGGATATGGAGGTTCAGGTCCCGGGCTTGATGATGGAGTAACTTTTCAACTGGGGAAAGTCCATTTATTGCTGGCGGGTGTAGCAATAGTTACCATTGCAATATTGTATTTTCTGCAACACAAAAAACAGGAAAAGGAAACATTTGGAATGTTCTTTATCGGGATGCTGCTATTTAGTCTGTTTATGACGGTTGATCTTTCGAAATTTATCTGGGATAGCATCTCGTTTTTGTGGTATCTGCAATTCCCGTGGAGGTTCTTAACCTTTACGGCTATTTTTATTTCGATTCTTGGTGGAGCGGCATTCTCCTACTTTTTCCAGTTTATCCGCAAGCTTGATAATTCGTTTCTTAACTCGTGTGCCATTGGCGTTATGCTGGTAACTCTTCTCGGGACAATCATTATATATGGGAAGTACTTCCGTCCGCAGGAGTATCGGACTGTAACTGATGCCGATATGACTACCAAAGGAGAAATTTCATGGAGAATCAGCCGTTCGTCCTTTGAATTTGTACCAAAAGGGGTGCAAACAACAACATCTGATCTTAATACCACCATTCTCGACATTACGCCTGCTGATATTCCCCAGGAACAGTTCAGTCTGGTAAATGGTAGAGCACTGGTTGAGGAAGAAGAAATAAAGTCTGCCTTTAAGAGCTTTATAGTGAGGGTTGGGCAACCGGTAACGTTTCAATTGAATACCTTTAACTTTCCTGGATGGGAAGCAACCATACTTGATCCCGATACCAATAGCGAAATTGAGCTGCCAATTCGCGATGATAATCCTTATAAATTAATTACGGTAGACCTTCCGCCGGGTGAATACATACTTTCGTTTAACTTTGCCGATACCATGATTCGGTTTGTAGCAAATGTGATAACGCTGCTGGCGATTCTGGCTGTTATAATAATGTCACTTCGGGAGAAAGAAACAACTAAGTTAATTCCCCGTCAATTCAAATAAGTAGAGTGAAGCAGGTTGGGGACATTTTTCACCGATAATTCTATCTATCAGGTTAGGTGTGCAGACATTCGGATAATCTACTCTCATTACTTCCTTTAATGGCCATTCAGGTGTAAATTCAGTACGACGATGGAATACTACATACACTTTATTTGTTTCGAGCTTTTGCTGGGTTGCCTTTACTTTGTCTAAATTTAACGGCCAGATACCTTCTACAATAAATGTATCTCCCGGGATTTTGAGAGTATTCAATACATCGCCGCTTTTCCCGAAGTTTCCCTCAGCAAGTATATGTACTGGTCTGTTTTTATCAGTAGATTCTTTTCTTGCAAATTCAACTACTTCTTTCATGCCCCAACCCGCTGGCCAGTCCATAATATATTGACCTTTATCAACAGGTGGAAAAGGAATATTGCGGGCATCAGCAATAATGGTGTAGTTAAAGTAACCAACCGTCAGCAAAATTGCGAGCCATGCTCCTACCAGGTGAATTCGTGTTTTAAGAGTAGACAGAAAGTAAGCTGCAGGGATTATGAGTGCACTGGCAAAAAAGATAATGTATCGTGGGAAAAGAACCTCTGCAATAAAGGCAATAGCGATGTAGGGAAGAAGAATCCATATCCCCATATAGATTGCCAACCGTCGATCTCGTAACCAGATAAAATACAAACCTGCAACTCCCATAATTCCAAGTACATACCCTAACAACGCAAACACGTAGTAAGGAATACGAGTAAGGTTGTGAAAGACAACTTTGAACGGATCTGCAATAAATTCCCGACCAGTAAGCAGGAAGGTATCATTCTTTTGCTCAATAAAATAAAAGAATGGTGAAAGCCTTTGGATATTGTAAATTACTAACGCTATAAATACTCCCACTCCAAGCAGGAACAAAAAATTAACCGAATAGTGGATAAATCTTGATTTGTTTTTTGTGAGCATTAAAACCGGTGCAAATGCAGATAATCCCATAAACATGCGAATCGACGATTTCGCCAGTAATGCAATGCCTGAGACTAGACCAAAAATAATAGCCACGTCAATACGATTAGTCCGCACCAGCAAAATCGACAAAAACAATATCCATATAAAACTGGCATTTACGCCTGAATCTATAAGCGCCATACGGTCGTAAAAGAGGAAATAAGGAGTGATGATGTAAAGGAACGCTCCAATAAACGCAGTTCTTTTTCCAAACAAATAGGAAAGCAACGTAGCCATGCCTGATAATGCTACCAATCCTGTTAACACGCTAATTATTCTCCCTGCAAAGAGAGGATTCTCTGTAAACAGTTTGAGCATGGGTATTGTTAACCAGGTCTGGAGCGGCTGCTTGCCGTCTGTTAGGGAAATAAATCTCCAGTTTGCATCATTTGCGGCGATTTTAGCCCAGTTAATGTAAATACCCTCATCAGAAAAAATGGGAAACCCTTCTAGGTTTATAATTCGCAGGAAAAAGAAAAGGAAGAGAAGCCCTCCTGCAATTAGTACGTCACGGAAAGTGACATGCTTGCGAATAAAGGCTACAATACGTTGATATTCAAACATATAATTTTTTAATTATACAGCTTCTTTATTGTTTTCTGAACAGCGTATAGTCGGAATTTTTATAGACTATCTCTCCTCTTAATCCCTCAAACATTCTTAGATCGGAATTCTCTACCATATAGATACCAGGTTTAGATTGTAATAGCAATGTAAATTTGGGTATATCATAGAAATAGTTAATCTTCTTATCGGTAAAGTAAACCGCGCAGGGTTGCCCACCATAGACAAAGGTTGTTGAAGTTCTCATGTTTTGCGGAAGAATTGCTTCTGCTTTTCGTTCTCCATGCCAAACGAGGTAGTTGATACTGTCTTCTGGAATTTTTTTTGCCTCAAGGAAAAACTGTTGTGCAGGAGTGATGGTTCTGGTACTATCCCAGAATCGTGTCTTTTGGGAAACGAAATATATCGCTTGTATCGCAATAATACCTGCTAAAACCCATGAAATAATTTTCAGTTTCGGTTTGTTAAATAGTAAATCAATACTATATGCGATAAATATCGAGAGGAACGGATATATGGGCAGGGAATACCATTCAATACGTGTTTTTACACGAGTAATCGAAATAAGGGGTAACAGAATTAACAGGACAATGGTAAATAGAATACGATTGTCTGCAAGTTCCTTGAAAAAGGCTTTTTTAGTGAAATATTTTTTATAGCTAAGTACATATGTAACCGGCAGGGCTGCAGCAAATACCAACCATGGTCCAAAACTTTTCAGAAAGAGCTTTACATAAAACAAACGACCTTCCATATGGAAGTCCAGGGTATTCTGCGATCGCTTGATAATATGCTCAAGAATGTAGACCTGAACAAATGTCATCCCGTACGTAAAGTAGTGGTACAAATGCCAGGGAAGTATCGTTACAAGGAAAACTGAAAACATCTTTCCGTAATTCAGCAGGTATTCTGGCTTGTATTGGAAAAAAACAGTAAAGAACAGCGTCACAATATAAGGGAGAACACCCAAACCCTTCATCATTACTCCGCAACCGAACAGAAAGCCAGCGAGATAGCTATAGTTATGCTTCTTAAAAGACTCTATCCACGCCCAAAATCCCAGAAACACAAACAATGCAACACCAATATCCGTATTATTGCGAATCATGTAGGTAAGGGGTAAGTTGGACGCAAGCAGTAAAAGAGAACTTAATATTGCAATTCTAGTATTAAAGTATTTTTTGCAAAAAAGATATATGGCAGAAATCAGGCCTAAGGCCATAAGGACCATGGGAATCCGAGCGGTGAAGGGTGAAATCCCGAAGAGTGCATAAAAGGGTACCGTTAGCCAGTTGTAAAGTGGAGGTTTCTCAAAAACAAGCTCTCGATTCCATTGATTTGTTAGGTAATTTCCCGATGTCAACATCTCTTTTGCTTGTTGTCCGTAGACGCATTCATCCCAATCTATAAGCAGGTCTCGGTTTAGTTGCGAAATAAACAAGAAACCAACCACAACCAGAATCAGCACAAGTGGCCAGTATGAACGGAGTACCTTATTCATAGGATTTGTTAATATCTGCAAACCGTATTTTCCACATATCCATTAACGTCTCAATGGAATCATTTACAAAGTTAACATTTTTTGTTTCCACATGTCTCCAAAGAACCGGAACTTCTTTAGTTTTGTAACCGAGTTTTCTTCCAACAAATAAAAATTCAAGATCAAAACCTGCTGATACAGAAGATCCAGTTATTGATTTCCCGTTCTTGAATACCTGCAATTTAGAAATAATCTTTCTTGCTGCTGCAGTATCAAAAAGTTTAAATCCGCATTGCGTATCTTTTAGATTCCCTAATCCTAAAAAGATTCCTCGTAAGGTGATGAGTCCAAAAGCCATAATCTTTCTGGTTAAGGGAGCACCTGCACGTGCGGAACTTCGTGAACCAATAATTATCTCGTAGTTGTTTTCAAGTTCTTTAATTAACTTATTTGCTTCTTCTATAGGAGTTGCTAAATCAATATCGGAGAACATAACCTGTTTGCCTTTTGCTTTTGCAATTCCCGTTATAATAGCATACGCTTTCCCCTGATGGTTATTTTTAATCAGCTTAAATTTAGGGTAGAGTTTCATGTATTCTTCAATAATCGAGTGCGAATCATCGGTGGAGCCGTCATCAACAATAATAACTTCAGTGAAGCGGCTGTCATGCTGAATAAAGTTCCCAACCTTATCAAGCACTCCTTTTTGAAGATTGGCTACTTCGTTATAGCAGGGGATAATAAGCGTAATTGAATAATGTTCAGTTGGCATGGACTAGTTTGAAAATCCTAACTCGTTCAGGGTGTTGAATTTCCTTATCAATTTTTCTATCACCAAACATCACTACCTGATATTGGGGATCATCCTTTACCCGACAAGCATTTTCACCTGTTTCGTAACAGAGTATAACAAGATTTTCCGCACGTTCCACAGATGTTTCAGCAAGCGGTGTTTTCCCTTTTAATTCCAGATAGTAGCGAATATGGTCATTGGTACTGGTAAGAGGAATAGAAACCATATAGTAGGGCTGTTGTACATTGGTGCTTATAATGCTGTCTGCAATGCTTTCTGCAATCCGAGTCTGGAAATTCCCCTTTTCTTTAAAGAACCAGTATTTTTGCGCATTCAGCCCGGTATAAACTGCAACAAAGAGAATGCTAATGCATACCATTACCATTTTAGGCTTGATAAGTGATATCAGATATGCAATAACCAGGAACATACTCAAATAAACTGGGGTATAGTAATGCTGATATCTTTCCGACTCAACAAATGCAAATACCAGGATAAAGCAAAGAACAACCAGAGTATTGAGGTACACAAATGGATTGCATAAGTGTCTATATCTCCAACCAAGAGCAAGTGTAAACAGAAGAACAGCAAGCAGCGCAAATCCAATAGAACCCTGTACCTGGACCTGAAATATATGCTGGAGCATATTATTAAGTACGTCGTTTAGTCGTTGAACATATGTAGATTGGGATTGGAAAGGTTTATCGCTAAAAAGAGAAATAAGGCCGCGAAAATTGAGAAAGTTATTTTTCAGATCAAAAATAATCAAAGGAGCTAACGTAATTCCAAATGTTACAGCTGCAGAGACAATGGATTTTGAAAGCAATTTTTTCTGCCTTCTATGGAGCCAAATTCCATACAGAAAGTATCCAAACAGAACAGGTAGTATAAGCAGCATTAAATAGTGAAGCTGTATTGATGCAGCAATAAAAAAACCGAGAAATGCACCGGAAACCACTCCAGGTTTTTTAATAAATCTCCATACGAAATAAGCGCTGAAGAAAGAAAAAACGGGAAGAAGATTAGGATTCCAGGAAAATCTGTTTAACCAAATGAGAACGTATGAAAATGTTGTTAATGCAAAAAATAGAAGTGCAGTGGGAATAGATACTTCTTTCTTCAGTTTCCAGGAAAAAAAGGCATAGGCACACACTGATAAAAACGCAACGCCAAAAGCGGGGCCTACTGGACTAAAACCACCTAACAGTAAAAAGGGAGCCATAAAGTAGTAAAAAAAGGGACCGAGAAACAACTGTCCCATGGAACTTCTTGGACCTATACCGGGAAAATCTTCCAAAGTAGCTATGCGTTTCATTACTATGGCATCACGGCCCTGGTCTCCTAAAAAGGTAATAAATTCTTCCAGTTTGTATAAGCGAAGGAAAGCTGCTGCAGCAAGCAAGATGAGAAGTGCAAGTATAAAAGGTCTATTCGTATTCCAGATTTTGTTTGTCTGTTTTACCAGCTTATCCAGTGACATAGATCATTTGATTATAGCAACTTTTATTGCTAAGCTGAATAAATATAATATATGAAACTTCGCTGGTTGTTTTCCTCCAGGAAAAGGATTGTTATTGCTGTTGTTGTTCTCCTTGTTGTGGCAGGAATTCTATGGGCAGTCTTCGGTCCAAAAACTGTACCGGAGGATCAGCAGTATACTGTTACAAGAACAACTTTAGAAGACACTATTTCCTTTGCAGGAGAGATAGATGCTGATCAAAAAGCAACTGTACAGTTTCCTGTAAGTGGAAAGCTTGCGTGGGTTGGTGTAAAGGAAGGCGACTATGTCCAGGAAGGGCAAACGATTGCCAGCCTGGATCAGCAGCAGCTGCAAAAGCAGATGCAACGGTATTTGAATACCTTCGGCAAGGCTCGCAACGACTTTGACCAGGACAAGGAGGATTACGGAGATAAAATACCTACACAAGCAGATGATGAATTCAAGCGTCTGTTTGCAAACTCACAGTTTGATTTGAATAATGCAATTCTCGATGTAGAAATACAGAATTTAGCTTTTCAGAACGCAAGTATTTCAACGCCTATCTCTGGCATTGTTACCAGAGTGGATGCTCCCTACGCAGGAGTAAACATTACCCCTACTTCCGTATTTGAGGTAATGAATCCTGGTACAGTTTATTTTTCCGCGACCATCGATCAGACCGATCTTCCCAGCATATCAGAAGGATTAACAGGAAATATTACCTTGGATGCCTATCCGGAGGAGAAGGTCAGTGGTACTGTTCAGTCAATTTCCTTTACCCCGATTACAGGTGAAACCGGAACTGTGTATGAAGCAAAAGTAAATCTTTTGAATATGGGATCCATACCGTATCGATTGGGAATGACAGGAGATATTACTTTTACTTTGGGGAAGCGTGATAATGTACTGGTAATCCCGATCCGTTTTTTGAAAACAGAAGGAGACGATTATTTCGTGAATAAAAAGGAAGGAAACTCCAGTAAGAAAGTTGAAATTGAAATTGGCGAAGAATACAACGGGAATATAGAGGTAACGAAAGGATTATCAGAGGGTGATATCATTTATGAACAACAATGAAAGAGGTTTTGAAAATTGTCGATGTGCGCAAGGAATACAAAATTGATGACGAAACTACTTTTTCTGCGTTAAAAGGAGTAAGCCTTACCATACACGAAGGGGAGTTTACAGCAATTACTGGACCATCCGGAAGCGGAAAATCTACATTAATGCAAATTATTGGGTTGTTAGATAAACCGACACACGGAGAAATCTCTATTAATGGCAATGATATTACTACACTTAATGACGATGAGATCTCAACATTGCGTTCAGAGTACGTAGGATTTGTGTTTCAACAATTTAATCTGATAAACAAACTTACCGTTCTTGAAAATATAACCCTCCCGACTGTTTACGCACGGAAAAAACTCAATTACGACCCGATAGAGAAAGCCCGCTATCTGATTGAACGTTTTGGCCTGGGTGGAAAAGAAAGTTCCTATCCTAACAAGATTTCCGGGGGACAACAGCAGCGGGTAGCAATTGCACGCTCACTTATTATGGATCCTGATGTGATTCTTGCGGATGAACCTACTGGAAATCTTGACACGAAAACTGGTGATGAAATTATGAAACTACTTAAGGAGCTGAATAAAGATGATAATCGCACTATTTTAATTGTTACCCATGAGCCTGATATAGCAGCCCAGACTAGAAGAACAATAAAAATTGTAGATGGACTCATATCACAATGAAATACTATTACTTTATCCTCCTGGCATCGCTCGCGGACTTTCGCAGAAACAAGATGCGAACAATGCTTACCTCGTTGGGGATTATGATTGGGGTCTTCTCAGTCGTGCTTCTGATAGCTGTGGGTTTGGGATTGCGGAAATATATTCAGCAGCAGTTTGAGAGTTTTGGAGCTAATCTATTATTTATCCTTCCAGGTGGATCAACATCTGGTTCAGGTACTGCTGTTAGCTTTGATGAACGAGACATTAGTCGGTTGGCGAATATCCCGGGTGTCCAAAATGCGGTACCAATGCAAGATTTGCCCACAAAACCATCGTATGGCGGCAAGGAGTTAAAGGGATCAAGCGTTGTAAGTACCTCACATGACATGCTTCCGGTCCGAAATATTGATATCGCATATGGTCGAAACTTTACTGAGCAAGACAATAATAAACGTGCAAAAGTGGTGGTGATAGGTCAATCTGTTGCCGAAGATTTATATGGCAGTTCTGAAAATTCATTAAATAAACAAATTTCATTTTCAGGCCAGCGGTACAAGATAATCGGTGTTATTGAAAAGGTTGGAGGAGCGTTGGGAGGACCTCCACTAGATAACTATCTGTTTATACCGTATAAGTCCGGTTTTTCTTTTATTAACCCGGACCGCAAGTTCGTAACTATTATTACAAAAATAGAGAATGCAGAATCTATCCCGCAAGTAAAGTTCAGGATTATTCAGGAACTTAAGAAAAAATATGATGAAGAGGATTTTGATATTTTGGAACAGACCGATATCATCAATACCATTAATGGCATATTTGGAGTTGTAAATGGTGTGCTGATCGGTATCGCCGCGATTTCGCTCCTTGTAGGTGGGATAGGCATTATGAACATTATGTACGTGACTGTTTCTGAAAGAATCAAAGAGATAGGGATTCGGCGGGCACTTGGAGCAAGAAAAGGAGATATCTTATACCAGTTTCTTTTTGAGTCGACTATTTTATCTTTATTTGGAGGGTTGCTAGGGTTAGGTCTGGCTGCGCTGATTGTGTTAGCTGTACAATCAATTTTTCCAGCCTACATCGATGGATTGGCAGTGTTTTTGGCACTTGGCGTATCTTCCATTATAGGAATTGTCTTCGGAGTGTTTCCTGCGAAAAAAGCTGCGGATTTGTCGCCGATAGAAGCGATTCGGTATGAGTAGTTGAGACGCCCAGGGTTGTCCTGAGCGTCTCTCTGTAGCAGTAAGGGACACCATGTTCCGACTCTCTACTGCCGTGGATCGGTCCTGCTGCCCCGCTGGCTTCGGCGCGATGCGAGCCAAAGCATGAAAAGCACACCGACCATGGCAATGTAGGCGATTGCGCCGACAAGCAGACTTGTCCAGAAAGAGGTCTGCAGGTAACTGCACACCAGAAGCGAGATTGTCGTTGCGAGCAGCGCAAGAAATTGGCCGCGCCACATGTTCCTGCTGCGGTGTAGCCGCTCTGAGGGCGAAGGCCTTCCGGAATGTGAGGACATAGCTTATTTCTCCCTTCAGCTGGTATGTCGGTGAACCCCGACAAGAGATTATACTATAGGTGTGTTTAAATGGTAGCGGTCTGTTACTTTTGGCAGGTAGGACAATAAAAGTTGCTTCTTCCTCCAATTTTTTCTCTTCTAATCAGAGTGCCGCATACTTTGCACGGTTTTCCTTCCTGTCCATACACTTTAAAATGGTCCTGATATGTGCCTTTTG
The DNA here is from genome assembly GCA_964407325.1 of uncultured Gammaproteobacteria bacterium. GTDB lineage: Bacteria > Patescibacteriota > Microgenomatia > UBA1406 > GWC2-37-13 > JAOAFZ01. The sequence goes on from CAYOVA010000003.1 coordinate 82,524, forward strand.
TGCCATCCGGCATAACATATACTTCACTTGCTGAAGTACCTCTGAACTTTACTCCTTCTTCAATTACTTGAATACAGGCATGATACAGTTTTGTGATTTCCTCAGACGAGAGCGTTTTTGCGATTCGTGAGGGCAATGTTCCGGCAACAAACAAAGAATCGTTTGCATATATATTTCCTATGCCAGCTATTTTATCCTGGTCCATAAGAAGGGTTTTAATTGGTTTTCCGGATATTTGCACTATAGATCTAAAGTACTCTTCAGTAAATTCTGCTCTGGTTACATCGGGCGCTGAAGTTCCTTCTTCTTTGTCTGAAACTTTTACCCACCCGAATTTACGGAGATCATTAAAGAAAAGGCATGACCCGTCAGTAAAATCTATAACAACCCTGGTTGTTCTCCCGGGCATTCGATTATCGGAAGCGAGGGGGATTTTTACCGGGAATACCGCATTTTCGCGACTGGAGCTAAACAATAGCTGGCCAGACATTTTTAGATGAACTGCAATGTACTTGCCATTACTCAAGTGTATATTCAGCACTTTCCCTTTTCGGGAGGTATTGGTAACAGTGGTATCAATGACATCTGAAATACTGCCAACAAAACTATTTTTGTTTAAAACTTCGACCTTTTGAATGGTTTTTCCAATAATATGACGGTGAAGATATAATCGAATTGATTCAACTTCAGGTAGTTCTGGCATTGTCTTTTACTTTTGATGCAACGTAGCCTTTTATTTGTTTTTCGAACTCCGCGAAGGAATATTGCAAGGATTCTTTTCGTGCACCATCTGATAATTTTTTGTACTCTGTATCGCTCAAATCCTCAAGCTTCTTAATTTGTTCATAGAGGCTATCTTCATGTAATTCTTCATATAAATAACCATTTTCCCCAGGCTTTACTGTTTCTTTTAACCCCCCAGATGCATACGCGATTACTGGTACCCCATATCCCATTGCTTCAACGGGGGCAATTCCAAATTCTTCATCTACTGAACCAAATAAAAATGCTTTCGCTCCCGATATTAACCTGTCGCGCTGTTCATCGGTTATCTCACCCACAAACTCTACATTATCATTGGCAATAGACTGGAGATACTCTTTATCGCGGCCAAAGCCGACTACCTTGAGCTTAAAGTTGTATTTGACCGCAGCTTTTACCAAAACATCAATATGTTTTGCTCGAGCTATTCGAGAGATTGTTATGTAGTAGTCACCTTTTTCACTTTGCGGAACCGCTTCCGGAACATCAACAGGAGGGTAAATCACATCTGACTCCCTTCTGTAAAACTTCGCCACTCGGCGCTTTGTTTCTTCAGAATTGGAAACAAAAAAATCAACACGCTGTGAAGAAAGGTAATCGTACATTCGTAGTCCAAGATTTATAAAGTGTCCATAAATACGAATAGGCCAGTATTTTTGCCACTCAACGGCTGTTTCGTAATAATACAAATAGCGTGGAGGATGATGCAGATAGCAGATATGCACAGTCTCAGGTTTTGTAACAACACCTTTTGACATCAACGTGGCTGAAGAGGAGATTACAACATCGTATCCGTTAAAGTTAAAACTATCCCAGATGTACGGTCCGAGCCAGCGCAAAGGGGAGTAAAAGCGTTTTAGAAAAGGAATCTTTTCTGCCCAGGAAGTGTTTATTTTCCAGTCTGAAACCAGTTTACGATGCACACCCAGATTGTCCCAGTTAATAAATGCTGTAAAAACATCTGCTTCTGGAAAGACTTTTTTTAAAGCAACCAGTACACGCTCAGCGCCACCAAACTCGAGAAGGTGGTCGTGCACAATAGCGATTTTCAAATTACGCATAGTATATTATACTGAAAAACACTATGAATATACTCCAGGCGGCACTATTAGGCATTGTTGAAGGTATTACCGAGTTTCTTCCTATTTCATCAACATTTCATCTCATTTTCACCGCAAAACTGTTAGGATTACCCCAATCTGACTTTGTAAAGGCATTTGAGGTGGTTATTCAGTCAGGAGCAATATTATCCGCGGTGGTTTTATATGCGAAACAGGTGTGGGAAGATAAGTCCTTAGCTGTAAAGGCAATTGCAGCATTTATTCCTACTGGCATTATTGCTTTTATTCTGCGAGATGTAATCAAAGGTATCTTTTTTGAATCAGAAGTGTTTATGCTAACTGCATTTGTAGTCGTAGGGATTGGATTTTTGCTGGTTGAATTTGCGATTAAGAAGAAAAGCTTAACATTAGAGCATACATTGGAATCATTTACGATTTCCCAGGCAGCGATGGTTGGAGTAGCCCAAGCAGCTGCTGTGTTGCCCGGTGTATCGCGTGCAGGTGCGGTAATGGTTGCCATGATGGTCCTTGGTTTCCGTCGGGAAGAAGCAGCGCGCTTTTCTTTTTTGCTAGCTATTCCCACTATTCTTGCTGCTTCTGTATATGACGCCTACAAAATGAAAGATGTGCTGCTGGGACAGCAGGATACCAAAATGCTGTTAGCCGTTGGATTTTTTGTGGCAATGGTAACTGCATACTTTGTTATGCGCTGGTTTATCACTTTCTTGAAACACAATACACTTGTTCCTTTCGCCTATTATCGCTTTGTTCTTGTTATAATAATCCTCCTGGGAGGTCTTGCCGGGTTGATCTGAATCAGAGTCCCTATAGTTTAATGGATAGAATAAGGGCTTCCGGAGCCTTTGATGGGGGTTCGATTCCCTCTAGGGACGCAGAGTTGTCTTATAAGGAGAAATGGGCCTGTAGTTCAACGGTAAAACGCTGCATTCGCATTGCAGAGGTAGGGGTTCAATTCCCCTCAGGTCCACATGAAAATCAATTTTTCAAAACTTCACTATACCTTCATTCATAAACCACTTTTGGTTGGTGGTAAGGCAATGGAGTATTACAAACTCCGTAAAGCTGGAGAAGACATTGATTTTATAATTTCTGAAGAAGACTATCTGAACCTGGCAAAACTGTACCCCAGGAATCTAGAGAACCTGTTTGGGGATAAGGCTGTAAAGGTGTTTGCATTTGAGTTGTGGACAAGTATCTGTAGATTTGATTATAGCTATTTAAACCAGGATGCAATCGAAGAGAACGATTTTTTGGTAATCGGTTTGGATAGACACTTTCTGCTCAAAGGCCTTGCAGCATTCAATGACAATTTGCGACCGGAAAAACAGGGGAAATACCTGAATGACCTTAAGCTACTTGCAAAAAAAATTTTCGATGTACAGTATGGTGTAAACAACTCTCTTTCAAAAATCACTGTGAAATAGCCTGTCGATACAATAAAATCTGATAATTCTCTCCTTCATAAATTGTTTCACTCATTTTGTAGGGTTTGTTAAGTGACTCTGCCGTTTTTGTACACGTAGAAATACTACTATAGTCGTAGCACATAAGATACAGATAGTGTTGTCCGTTGAGAATCTTTAAACTGTTTTTATTGTTGGTTACAAATGCAATTTGTGTATCGAGTGACTTCTCAAGCTGCGGCATAAAAAAAGGAGAATCTTGCCAATCCAGTTTATACAAATCCTTCCAAATTATTACTATCTGAAAGTTGGTTTTTGCCTGCCTATCCGTTTTGTTTAGATTTTGTATTGATTTGGACAGAGCTTGTGTCCCACGTGTGATTTCAGTGTATGATAGGTCGGCTTTTATAGGGGTAAGAGCCTTCCCATTTAGAGTAAAAACATAGAGCAGTATTACAATAACACAGTAGTACAAAATAGTGCTGAAGCGAACGTCTTTTATAAGATGAAACCACGTATATGCAAGCAGAAAAAAGTATGCCGGAAGTATTGGAATATAGTAATGTGAAAACGCTACCCTGCTGACGGTAGTTAATACAACAAAATGAAATACGACCATACCCATACTCCAGGCAATACTATTTTTATTACTATCATGTTTGAAAAAATACCCTATAAAAGGGATAAGGGAAGAAAAGAGTAACAAATTGTAATACTCATAAAAGGAATTTTTGAAGAAAAAAGTAACGTTGTAGTAGAGCTTATTTGCAATATGTGTAAAGGATAATTGTGTATCAAAGATATGGGCTGAAGATATGTTCGTATATTGCTTCTCTGTTAGATAAACCCAAACTGTGGGGGCAAAGAACACAACCAGGAGAGTCGAAATAAGTAGGAGTAACTTGATATATGGGCCTTTGTTTTGATATTCTCTGTACATAGCGAGTGCAGAAAGAAACAGAAGCACAGGAAGCACAGACAGGTGAAGAGCAAAAGCAAGAATAAGCAAAAAGAAACTCCAGTACATCTTTTTTATATCAGCCTTCACTATATAGTCTGCATACAATAGGAAAGCCCCTATAAGGATTGATTCCATAAGATAGGGTTGCCAAAGGTAAAAAGAGTGAGTTAAAAAAGCGTAACTTGTTGTGTATAGAACAGTACCTGCGAAAGCTATTATTGTATTGGAAAACTTTCGATACAAAAAAAACAAAAGGATTCCACTACAAATCTGAAGGAGAATATTTATGAGTTGCAGAAAAAGAAAGTCGTTGTAAATAAGCAGGAAGAATGCCAGCAGATAATAATATGCTGGGCTGTTACGGAAGGAGGAAAAACTATTCTGAGGTCCTGATAACGGGTATTCATGATTCGTAACAATATGATCGGCAACAAGATAGTCTCGATACATATCTATTTGTTGCATGTCAATGATGTCAGGGAAGGAGTGAAAGCGAACAACACAAAGAAAGATTGCGAGAAAAACGAGCAATACAGCAGTTTTCATTTGTAAAATCCTATTTGCAGGAATTTTTTAAAGCTTTTCAATTCATGTTGATATGCATCTTCAAAAGTCTTTTCGCGAGGTTTCTTAGAAATAAATCCTGGCTCCGTTTCCAGCGTTCCCTTTACCACCTTTGCATTTACCCACCCTATAACATTGTTTTGCCACAATAACGGCATAGCATAGTATCCGCGGATGCGCTTTTCTGCAGGAGTGTAAGCTTCAAACCGATACGGCCAACCCCATATGTGTTCGAAACGGGCTCGATCCCATACAACGGGATCAAAGGGAGCAAGTATTTTTACGCTATCTGGTGCCGTTTCTGTAGATTCAAAATCGGCTTTCCATAGGTAAAATACGCCATCAACTTTTTCCCTTACTATCAATCCATCCTTTAGCAATATATCAATAAGGAATTTGGCTGTATACTTTTCTCGCTCGAAAAAAAAGTATCTTAAATAGTTGAGTGACTGGCGAAACGTTACTTCGGTTACCGGCTGGAGAATTGAGATAATAGTAAGTGCAAGTTTTTGTGCACGTTCTAGGTCGGGTAGTACCAATGCTGGGTCTTTGGAAATTTGATAAGTGCGAATTCCGTTTTTGCGCCCTGAAACTCGTAAAAAGCCATAATAGTGCAGCTGGTCCAATGCCATTTTTGTTGCTTTTGAACTGCCACCCCACCAGTTCCTTTTGGTGTTTTTACCAAACTCTGCATCAAGGTCCCGAGGGTGAACTTTTCCTTTTTGTTTCACAAATGCAAGCAGGTTCTTTTCTAAAGGAGATAGCCTTTTTTTGTTTTTAGGATGGAGGAGCGGTGCAATCTTTGGCGAAAAGAATCCATATGCATACAGGAAATCTTCATCAAGCTTCAACTTATTGTAGTTTTTATCCAAATCCCCCACTTTGTAATTGCGAACACGATGGCGTAGTATCAAATCTTGTGCACGAGCAGGTGAGCGGATTGGATCTGCCTGTATAAAACCAAGTTGATCCATAGCATTCTGTAATGTTGTAGGAGGAAACAAAGAATTGGTGACAGCAAAATTACGGAGGTCATTTAGAGTCATATTATGTGTATTCTACAACATAGTTCAAATCGAACCATAGGAGAGTATTTGCTGCAAATATATTATAATAGTCTGAATATGGCAAAGCTACAAGACAGAAGAGTCGCATTAGAGCTAAGAAAACAAGGGTTAAGTTATGCTCAAATACGTAAGAAATTAAATGTTAGCAAAAGTACTTTAAGTATATGGTTAAGACATTTACCGCTAACAAAAGATCAAATTTCTGACTTAAGAGACAATAACCAGGTAAGAATAGAGAAATTCAGAAAATCAATGATGTTAAAAAGAAGAATAAGATGGGATGTGTCTTATAATGAAGGTCGAAAACTTCTTCCTTTGAGTGAAAGAGAATTATATTTTTGCGGCTTAATGCTCTACTGGGGTGAAGGGAACAAGGCCCATTTAAATACTGTTAGTGTTACCAACACTGATCCTTCAGTTTTAGTTTTTACAGTTAATTGGTTTATTCATTCATTAAAAGTTCCATTCTCTAAAATAAAGTGCATTCTTCATTTATATAGTGATATGAATATTGAAAGAGAGCTAGATTATTGGAGTTCTATGTTGGGAATCCCCGTTGGTAACTTTGTCAAAAGTTATATAAAATCAAGTAAAAGGGAATTAGTCGATCATAAAGGATTCGGACATGGGACATGTACCGCCATGGTTCATGATACTTTATTAAAAGAAAGGATCATGATGGGAATTAAATCTATAAGCGATACATATGGAAAAAACTGGAAAAGTTGATATACTCATTGTCTTATGCGTCCGTAGCTCAGGGGTAGTAGCACCATACTTATAATATGGCGGTCGATGGTTCGAATCCATCCGGACGCACAATCGAAATAGATTTTCTTAGCTTATTTTGATACAATTACATTTTGCTTGCCGAGGTAGCCAAGGTGGTCACGGCGGATGTCTGAAAAACATCAGATCTCAGTTCGACTCTGGGCCTCGGCACTTGCTTGTTTACTCTGTAAGCAGGCAACAGCGGTGGTAGTTCAGTTGGTAGAACGTCTCCTTGCCAAGGAGAAGGTCGAGGGTTCAAGTCCCTTCCACCGCTCACGAAATCAAAAGTCAGGTAATGGTGGTGGTGGCAGATTTGAGGTATCAAAACACGAAGCGGAGCAAGCTGGATCTCGAAGAGCCTGTTCCATATCCCCTTCTGAAACATAGTCACATAAATCCCCTTCTATCCGTTTATCTACTCGTGAGGAGAATCGTCCTTCAACAGCACCATTTCTGTTTCTTACGTAGCTGGACTGGAATGAAAAATTCGGGCACTCCACTTTGTATTCCAGTTCACCATCAGCGCGTAAGCAATTACATGGTGCATTTGGTGGTGCGCCAACTACAACTTGTCCACAGGGGTGGGTTACTGTTTGCGCTGGAGGATTAGATGATTGTGCTCGTGCTGTTGGGCTGGCTGGTGATCCTGGATTTTGCGGGTTTGAGGGACGAGGTGTAGAGGTAGCGTTCCCGGGTGCAGGAGTGTTCCCTCTTGGAGCAGGGGGATTTGATCGTGGTGGGGTAAAGCTGGTAACTTCGGGAACGGGTATCGGCGTTACCTCTTCCGGTACATATTGAGCGTATTCAAGTGTGCTCTGTTGCTGGGTGGGAGTACCGGGAATTTCTTCAACTGCCAGTAACGTGCTGTATCCATAAGTAAGGTAGATAAAACCACAGCTAATTACAACCAGTACAATTATTGCGATAAGAAGAAACGTATTACTACGAAAATAAGGAATATTTGATTTTGTCATAGGGATTGTTTAGACTTTGATTATATTTCTATTCTATGAAAAAAACAATATACGTTGTTCTGGGGATTATTCTTGTTTTATTGATGGCTGCGTTATTATACTTTTTGCAGGATTTACAGTCCGCTAAAGAGACAGTTCAGAACGTTGCTTCTAATCAGTCTGAAACTGCTCCAACTCCCATTTCCGGAAATAATTCTCGTCCCGGTGCAAACGGTCCTGGTGAGGTTTCTTTAAATAGCAGTGTAGATGTTGATGATATGAGGTTATTTGTTCCCGACGACTGGATTGCTGAAAAGCAGATTCTTGATAATGAAACTAAAGTGTTAATTCGTACTCCCGATAATCACCAGCCACTCCCCCTCACATTGGAAGTAATTATCCGGGATAAAAGTGACCCCCGTACGGTTCCATTCGGTAATGACTACCAGCGATATATCAAAACATTAGGGAGATACTCAGTAAACGTGATTGCAGGGTCGAGTAAGTTTCATGACCCCAGCAGGAAGGTATTTACCATTCAGGAAAGAACCTATTACTTTGACGAATCCAATAAAAGATACTTTATAATATTACGATATTACAGTAGTGACATAAATCCCGATATTGAAGTCCTTGCAGACGAAATTATCAGGAATGGAATATATTAAGAATCTTAGTAAACGCTTCTTTATCTGATTCAAAAGTCAACAGCTCTCTTATTTCTTCTTCCTTTATAAATTTAGCTTCCGAAACCTCCCAGTCATGATTAGCAGGATCGCCTTCAACGTATTCCATCAAAAAGTAATACACAATTTTATCTACTAGCGTATCTTTGAAACGGTATTTATACTTTACTTCCACGGGATCTGAGTGGACAATGCGGGCGGTAATACCCCCTTCTTCACCAACTTCCCGCAGTGCAGCTGACTCTTTTTCCTCGTTTTCTACAGTATCACCAACTAGTCCTTTTGGGAATCCCCAGCCTTTATGAAGCGAATGCTGGGTAATAAGCCACAGAATCTGTGAACCTTGTTTTTTATACACGATCCCTCCGGCTGAAGTTTCTATTTTGTATTTGAGCTTTGACATAGTGTATTGGGTAAACTACAATGCTCATATTACCACGTTTTAAAATGCAACGTATGGATGAAGATACAGGAGTCAAAATATCACTATTTTTTGGACTGTTCCTATTCCTAATAGCCGGTATTGGCGGGGGGTTCTGGTATTTCTTTTACCGGGAAGGTAAAGATCCATTTACTATTCGGCAGACAGACCAGCTACGTAACAGAAATGTGAGTGCTTCGGAAAATACTTCCCCAGAAACAGGCAGACGTCCCGAGGATATCAATGACGACGGTACAATAACCGTGGATGATATTAGCTTGATACAAATAAAAATTGGATGTTCACAACATGATGACTGTTGGGATGATGTAATAGGGAAAACCTTAAGCGGTGATAATCCGATATATACCTATGATCTTGATGTAGATAAAGATGGCACAATAAGTGCCGATGACAGTTTAAGAGTGAACAGTATTTTAGGGCAGTAATTACTTCTTCACTACAACGATTTCCGAAAGGCACACATCCGCTGGCCTTGTGAGGGCGAACAATACAACTTCTGCGACATCTTTTGTTTTCATCATCCAAGGTTGTTTATGTGCGTTTTCCCGTTCAGCGTTCTCGTATAAGTTACTGTCAAATCCTCCGGGAAAGAACCCTGTAACTTTGATTCCTGTTTCTGCGAGTTCTTCACGAAGTGATTTTGTAAATCCTGTTAAAGCCCATTTTGTTGCTCCATACGTTTTCCAATACACATTGTTTCCTTCGGGGATACCATTAAATCCCGCTGTAGATATTACGTTAAAAATATAACCTTCATTTCGTTTTTTCATCCCTGGTAATACCTGGTATGTAAAGTTAATATTCCCAAGTGCATTGGTGTCAAAAGCCTGTTTTCGCATATCTGGCTTCGATTGTTCCTGTTCTTCATCGGTCCAAATCCCAGCATTATTCACGAGAACATCAATAGTGCCCAGTTCGTCTTCAATTGCTGCTATCGTTTCTTCAATTTCATGCTGCACGCGTATATCGCACACAAATACTTTTGCTTTGCCCCCATTGCGCTGGACTTTCATTTGTACTTTGTTGAGCAGGTCTTCGTTTCGCGCTATAAGAGCTACCTTTGCACCTTCCTCTGCTACTAAGTAAGCAATTTCTTCTCCCAAACCCTGGGAAGCACCGGTTATTACAATAACTTTATTTTTTAATGAAGCAGCCATGAGAGGATTATACCATTTCAGGTGTTTTCTTAACCTCACAGATCCCAAATTCTTTCATTTTATCGAGGTAGTCCATAACAGTATTCACAAATTCAGCATGACTCCAGGTAAGTGGTGTTGCTGATAGTCTGTCGGCGTTATACGGATTGAGCTGTTCTGATAATACACCCGAGGGTAGTGCATATTTAACTGTCCAGCGCAGCCAGTCCAATCCTCCCTGAAGACCTTCCGGATTTTTAGCTGCACCAATAAAGTACTGTGCCAGCCACAGCGAGCAAATAAACCAGGGATTTCCCGGGATATCATCTCCTGAGCGGAAGTAGTAATCACCTTCATAGCGGGCTACGCCACCCACTTCGGTTTTACACTGTAACTTTTCTTCAACTAGTTTCATCGTGTGGACAATACGAGGATCATCAAAGGGCAGGATGTGGAACTTCCACAGTGCATACACACTTGAGATATCCAGCGTGCGATCATAGATTACCTTGCCATCACGAAAGTTCACCATCTTAACAAAGCCATCTTCCTGGGTGTACAGATACTTTAGCATTGCACTCTTAATTTTCTCCGATGCCTGGGCAAATTCATTTTGACTATCGGTCTTGCCGAGGATTTCTGCAAACCGTGAAGCAGCTGTTAGGGCAGCTACTACTGTTGCACAGGTAAATGTATGGACTCCGTATTTCTCTTCCCAAAGGTCATAGCTTGGCTGGGGGAGACCTGTTTTTTCGTCGGTGTAGTTAATCATGAAGTGTGCAGCCAGTTCTATAAATCCTGCATAGTTGCTTTCGATAAACTCCAGGTCTTTTGACATTTGGTAGTAATCCCACAAAGCGACCAGTGTGAGTGCGGTTTCATCTTCCTGGATGGGCAACGTAATTTTCCCGTTGCGCGTCCATGGATGCCAGGAGCTTCCCAACGATCCATCGGGGCGATATTTGTGCATTAAGTATCCGTCAACAGTAATTACATCGGCGCAGAATTCAAAAAAGCGCCGGGCATTGTTTAAGTATCCGGCACGAATAAGCGTCATTGCGGTTAATGCGCCATCACGCGGCCACATGTAGCTGTAGCTGTCGAACCCGTGCTGGAACATATCGGAATCTCCCGAAGCCAAGATTGAGCCGTTATTGTCAACATGGCTTCGAACCAGCAGCAGCGATTTATTAAACAACGTCTTTATGCCATCGTCTATCCCGCAGAATTCATAATTCTGCTGATTTACCCAGGCATGCCAGTAGTCTTTCGTAGTTTGGAGAATATGCTCCGGTGTTTTGTGATGTACATACTCGTCAAGATCAAGAGCTGACTTAATAGAAGTGGCCGCGGCAATCCAGTAATACAAGGTTTGTTCTTCTTTGTAGTTAAGCGTCATTGTTGAACCAATCACCGAATCGACTTTTCCATGCTGAATCGGATTCTTTTCGAGGATGCCATCTTCTGCATCTTTGTATGTGCCTTCTTTGCCCTGTGCTCCAAATAACCCTGTGCTGTATTGGTCAAAACTCTGATCGTTGGTTAATGTATTTATCAGGAACACACGACGACCTTTGTAATGGATAAGACATTTATGGATAGGGTCAAAGTAAGCAGTATCGCCGCGGTACGATTCTGAGATATGAAATTCATGACCAAAGAATACTTTTATTGTTCTTTCTGATCCTGCAAGATTGGTAACAGTTACTCGCCGTATAAAAATATTTTTCTCGTTGTAGATTGTATCGTGAAATTCAAGTTTAATTTGCAGCTGGTCGTTTATTGCGGTGATACTGGAAGCAAGCGTTTCGCCCTGGCAATTTACATTAATATTCCAACTTGGGTCGTCCAGCCAGCGGATATCGTTATCAACATGGATACCAATTCTATGTTTAAACGGGCCGCCCATATGGTTCTCCAGACCCACATAGGGGAAGTAAAAATCGCGAACCTGCGCGCGATCATCCATTAGAATCAGCATCTGACCATTGGCCAGTGAAATAGACCTCATAAATTATTCGTACTCTTTTAAGAATTTAATCAGCACCCGGCGAGTGCTTAAAATAGTTTTGCAGCGAAGAAGTTCATCAGCGCATTCATCGTCTTTTAAAACAGCGCGCACCCAATTTGCAAAATCATTTTTTTCATCGGTAACGTGAAAGTTAAATTGCTCTTCAGTTATGTTATCAAGTGCATGTTTAAGGTCGCGAAGATTATATAATCCAGGACCGTCATGAAGCCAGAAAGCCTGTTCCTCTGTTACCTGGACCATTTGCTTGGGCATGTCGCCATCGCGGAGCGGAAACTTGTTAAGGGCGTCAAACAGGCTGTTAGCTGGGTCACTCATTTGCTGCATGTATGCGATTGATAAAAAACTAATAATTTAAGAATAGGATTTTTTTGATTTGTTTGCAACTCGTAATCGCAGGTCTTGCATCGCGTTCATAAAGGCTATAAAGGCCTCGTATGGTGACTCATAAGGGTTAAAATACTTGTGTACATCGCCATCTTCAAACCACTTGGTACACATATAGTAATAATGATCTGAAGTTTGCAGCTTTCTCCAGTCTTCAATTATCTTTTTATCTTTTGTCTGAATTACCTCTTTTTCAATTGAGTAAATATGTTTCATTGCATCATGTTGAATCGGATTTGAGAGCCAAGCTGATAAGTCACGTTCCGTATCAGCCCAGGAGACATAATGAGGATAGTCCAGTTCTCCCCGTGCAGGATACCGTTTAATTGCTTCTGATGGTGTTACAAAGTCATTATCGCGGTGCTGAAGGTGGTATTTAGGTAAGGCTTCCATAAATTTAAAAATGCCAGTATCCTCCCATTGATGTTCTCCAAATGTTTCGTAATCCATAAACAGATTTACTACTTCACCATTTCCGTTAATCTTATTTACCCACTTTGAGAATTTCGGTGCAGTAAGCGGGTATTCTTTCCAACTCTTATTTGAAAAACGGAAGGCAATATCATCTGAGAGTTTATAGTTTTTAACCAGCAGTTTGATTTTCTTGCATCCTTTTGGCTGGTATACAAAGTTCGGGCTTCTCCAACCCAGGATAAAGTCTGCACCTTCTGCAAGGATCCCTTTGTATCCCATTTTTTCCACAACTTCTGCTACTTCATTGCTAAAGATCAGTTCTGTATTTCTAAAAATAGTCGGAGTGACATTAAAGAGCTTTTTAATCAACTTCTTATGCTGCTGGACCTGCGCCTTAAACTCCTCTTTTGAATAGAGGAACGAAAGGGAGTGGTAGTACGTTTCGGAAAGGATTTCTACCCGACCGGTCTTAACCAGTGCCTGAAATGATTCTATAATATCAGGCCGGTACTCTTGAAACTGTTCCAACGCTGTCCCTGAAATGCTAAAACTGATTTTGAATTCAGGATGTCGTTTGAGCATTTTAAGAAAAAGGTTATTGGTAGGAAGATAACATTTTTCAGCCACTTTATTTAGAATTGCTTCGTTATCAAGCCTGTCTTCTTTGGTTGTAAAGTAGTCGTGGTCATGTGCTATGTCAAAGAAACGATATCGTTTGACTCGAAGTGGCTGGTGTACCTGAAAATAAAAACAAATCGAGGCCATATTAATGATGTAATAATTGATGATATATCTGTGCACACTTTTGTGCTGATTCATGCCACGTGTGTTTTTTTACTTCTTTTAAGCCATTCTGATGCAGTGTCTGATAGAGTGATCCATGCTGCAACACGGAGAGGATTTTATTTGACATTTCCTGCACATCCCAGAAATCGACTTTTAACGCATGAATCATAACTTCAGAAACTCCTGATTGTTTTGAAATAAGTGCAGGTGTCCCATTTGCAACTGCTTCAAGAGCAGCTATACCAAATGGTTCTGAGACGGAAGGCATAACGAACAAATCAGCGGCCTGGAAGATTTTATTTAATTCCTCCCCACGCAAAAAACCGGTAAAGAATACTTTATGGGAAATTCCGTATCGAGCCGCTTCCTGCATTAATGTCTGTTCCGTGTCACCTGCACCCGCAATCACAAATGTAGCATCAGGATAATGTTGCAAAACGAGACGCGCAGATTTTAGGAAGTAATCTACCCCTTTTTGCATAGTAAGTCGTCCTACAAACAATACAATTTTCCCGAAGAACTGTTTTATCTGTTTAATTTCATCGTCATGCCTTTTTTTGAAGTCAGATAAGTTAATTCCATTGTGGACAACGTCAACTTTATGTGACGGAATATTATAGTGATTTACAATTACATCTTTGGTATATCCGCTAACTGCTATAACCCTATCAGCACGCTTCATTCCTTCTTTCTCTACTTGGTAAATATACGGATGTCCGGAATTAAAACCGGTTCTATCCAGTTCTGTAGCATGAACATGTAGTACAAGCGGTTTTTTTGTTAAGTGTTTTGCTTCCATACCTGCTCCAAAAGAAAGCCAATCATGGGCATGGATAATGTCGACAGGGTTTGACTGTGCGATTTTACGGGCATTTACCGAATACTTATACACTTCTGTTATTAAATCTCCGCTGATAATGTCATCGGCTTTTAGTGTTTTTTTGAGTGTTTTGTAGAGCTCGGTAGTCAGATATGGATTATACATTGTGCGGTAAAAGTCTTCGGTTACCTCGCGCTCGTCAGCAAATGCGAGTTTTACTTTTTTTGATTGTGCGGGCACTTTGCGAGGAAGGACAAAAGTTACGTCAATATTGCTATCAACAAGACTATGAGTGAGCCCATGACAGGCTGTTCCAAGACCACCGCTGTTGAAAGGAGGGTATTCCCAGCCGAACATTAATACTCTTGGATTTGCGCTCATTAGTTATGTATAAAACGTGTATATATCATTATGGAGTGGTAGGTAACAAATATCAATAGAATGTAGAATTCTCACGTATGAGCGGATTTAAGAATTAGGCTGTATTGTAAGGACTTTGTATTTTTATGATAATAAAAGTGAGTAAAAACACAGCGAATGTGTATGTATTACGTATGTAAAATATAGTATTCTGTCCGGATTTGATACAGTCAAAGAGTAAAGGTAGCAGTTTATGGAATCCGGTAAAAGAAGGTACGGAACCCTTTACCAGCTACTGTATTTTCCAGGTGTTTTTCGTGTAGGGCGGGAATAACAAAACCATGTGAAATTATAAGAGCTCCTTTGCGGCATTCTTTCAGCATTTTGTTCTGGATTTCCTCGATAAGAGAAGGAAAAAGGAAAAGATAGATAGCGTCAAAATCTTTATAAGAGTAGTTCCGTATGTTTTTTACTTTGATATGATAATCAGCCAGACCCATTACCTTACCTCTTACCATAGCAATTACAGCGAGGAGGGGATTGAGCTCTATGCCCGTTCCGACAACTCCTTTTTTTTTCACTGCTAGAGCAAGAAAGCGACCGTCACCGCATCCTAGTTCTAATAGACTACTTCCTTTCTCAAGTTTTGCGTTTTCTAGTATATGATTTATATCTTCTGTGGTAGTAGGAACAAAGGGCTGACCCATAAAAGTAGAAATGAGATAGGTCATGACAACAAGGATAGCTCCAACCAGAAACACGATGATAATTATGAGCATTATCAGGCTTGAGACTGTTACTACCATGTTAGTTTTCCGGAATTGTAAATGTAAATTCAACCGGCTCTGAGAAATTACCAGTTACATCAATAGCTGATATTGTACCCACATAGTTTACACCTTTCTTAACATCAAGCAATGTTGCTTTTGTGGTTTTTACTACAATATTTCGTTTTTCCGAAGTATTCTCTGTGCCTTCCTGCATCCACTCAAGGTGATATCCGTTAATTACCACTGGGGTAGTAGAAGTACCTTGTTCCCAACTTACATCAATTCGATTTTCTTTTACATCAACCTGAACATTTCCAGGAGTAGGGATATCGCCTTTTACCTCTGCTTTTGTAGAGGTTGTAAATCTTCCAGCCTGGGTTTTTCCGGTAAGCATGTTTGTTTGGGAGTAGATTAATGCAGAAACACCTGCAACTGCTCCTAACATAGCAAGTAGTCCCAGTTGTTTAAGCTGCCTTTGATAGGCATCGATGTTTTTCTTGAAAAAGAGAAAGAATACAACCCCACCCACAGTAATGAGAATAATAAGTGTTATTCCAAGCACGGCAACGGATTGTTCGCCAATATCAAGCAAGTTTACATTTGAGGGAGCAATTTGCTGAGGGGTACCTACAGGTGCCTCTGTACTACTCACGGTAATTGAAAGTTCGGCACTTTGAATTGAAGTCTGCACAACATATTTATTGTTTTCGTGGAGAATAACGATTGCCTGTCGGCCATCGGGCACAGTGGTAAAGCTTGCTACGCCTTCCGCGTTGGTGCGGGATTGAGATTCACCCACAACAACAGTAGCATTTCGTAAGGGTATTCCATCTTGCAATACAGTAATACGCGCATTGGAAAATGCCATAACTCAGTATACTACAAATCAAGAACTCGCAATGCTTTAAGCGCACTGACATCTTTATCCTTAATCTCCAGCATAATGTCAAAATCCAGCGGTCGAGTGAGTGTTATAAATTGTCTAAATTGTTCAACGTCAATTTCATCTGAATGCCTTCCTATACGTAAACCTTGCTGTTGCGAGCTATAGTCAATCATTGGAATACCATCTTTAGCATCCCAAGTAGAGAAACATTTCTTTGCTGCTTCGAGCATTTCTTCACCATCGTTTTTTAGTTCAAAATGAAGATTATCGAAAATAATGGGGATGCCTGTTTCCTGGTAGATAGCATAGCAGTCGTTTACTGAAAAAAGCCTGTCATCATTTTCTATAACAAGTCGCTGTTGAATCGCATTTGGCAGCTCCATAAAAGTCTGAATAAATCGTTTCATGCTTTCTCTTTTATCATCATACACACCTCCTACGTGTAGTTGTATTTTATGGGTAGTATCAAGCTTCATAAGATTAAACATATCGGCATGGTATTGCAATTCTTTAATGCTTGTTACTACCGTTTTGGGATTGGGGGAGTTTAGTAGGATAAATTGATCAGGGTGGGTTGAGACGCGCATTGCATGCTTGGTGATAAATGAACCCAGTTCTTGGAAGATATCCTTGAAAAGCTGGTGCCAATTATCTGTGCAAATTGGATGTGATGCAAAAGGAATAATGTCGGAGCGTATTCGGTAAAAAAGCAGATTGTTGGTTGCCGCGTATTCCAGGTTTTGTGCCAACCCTACTAAATTTAATTGCGTTATTTCAACAAAGCGTTCAGAACTATACGATGCCAGCCTAAATCGGCGTGCGGAGTGAAAGTCTTTTACTTTACTGTCACCGACATACCCAATTTTCATAGGATATTCTAACATGCTGATTAGGAGATGTTTGCGGCAGGCTGTCGGAGAAGTCCCGACAGCCCGCCCTATTGAGGACCCTTACTCGGCGACGAGCTGGAGATCGTACCAGCCGTCGCTCAGGTTGTAGAACACAAAGAGCCCGAACGGCGTCACCTCTGCGACGACACCACCCAGGCGTACCTTCAGGCCTTGCAGGTCTTCGTACCTGCACGGCTCTAGCGGACGAACAGCAACGAAGAGATCGAAGTTGGCCTTATTGGGGCCCGCGTTGTTGTGGCGCCGGTAGATGAGGACATGGACGTATTGTCCATCCCTCGCCGTTGGGTCGAGCCAGGTACTGACTGGAGGGTTAAGGAGCTGTCCGAGCTCCACGCGCACTCGTTCGTGTATAGACCGCGTATCGCGGTCGACTTGCGGTTCAGTTGTTCCCGTCGTCATTGTCGGTACCTTTCATCTAGCTTTGTTCCTCAGAGTAGATTATTGTACCAAATACTATAGGAATTACCCCGTCTTTATAAAAGTATGGAGCTGATCTACCTCATAAGAAGTAATGTTGTGTCCCGAGGGCATAATACATACGGTAGGTTTTGCGCCTAGCGCCTGCAATACCTCAACAGTTAATTTACTCAGGGAGGGGAGTATCATCGTGTCGTATTGTCCCCACGATATAAATATCTTGTGCTTGGACAGGTCGATTTCTTTGGGGTCGAAAGGAATCATTGCGTGTAGCAAAGCTGCTTTAGTAATCAATTCAGGATAGTTAAGCAACATAGCTAACAAAAAGTTTGCCCCATTAGAGTAGCCAACAAAAGTTATGTTCTCTGTTTTGATCTTGTTGATTTTTGTCCATTCCTTCAAAAACTGCACAAGTTTTTCAGTTTCCTCTGCGATGCTTTTCTGGTCAAAAACACCTTCTTCGTTCCTTTCAAAAAATCGAGGCATACCATTTTCGACAACATTTCCCTTTAAACCCACAATGGTGTGACTTTTCAAAAAAGGCTCTACAAGCGGAAGTAGGTCTGTCTCGTTTCCTCCTGTGCCGTGAAACAGAAAGATGGCTTTGTCGCTTTTATTATCGATTTGATGGTACTTAAACAGGTCTAAGGGATTTTTCATACATGGATTGGCTCTAAATTTGCTTCTATGGCTTCCCGCTGGTGTTCCAAAAACGGCGGAAGAGCAAGTTTTTCGCCTAATGTTTCAGCTTTTTCATCTGCTGTAAAGCCGGGTTCTTCCGTTGCCAGTTCAAATAAAATACCAGCAGGGGTTCTAAAATACACAGACATAAAATAATAGCGGTCTATAAATTCGGTAGGACGCATGCCAATTTCAATTAACGTATCACGTAGCTGCGATTCATGTTGTTTATCTTTTACACTAAACGCAATGTGGTGCACAGTTCCATACCCATTCACAACTCCGAAATCCAGGGGTTCTTCCGAAATGATTAAATATGCAGTATTTTCCCGATGTGGGATCTTATATAAGTGGGTATTCCCTTCTGTTTTTTCTAATGTGTAACCCAGTACGTCTAGTATCGGAGTAATCATCGAATCACTTATCATCGAAAGGGTAGCACCGTGAAAACAGCGAATTGCGTGCTGTGCAGATATATCCTGTGTGGTCCAGATATGTGCTTCGAATTGGTCTTCAAATTGCTGCATCTCAACAAGTTCGAGTTTTTGCTCATCGTTATCATAGAAAATAAGGCGTTTAAATCCAAACTGTTCTCGAATTTCTTCGTGCTCAATCTTAAGCATTTTAAATCTTTTTTTCCAGAAATCTAAAGTACCGGCAGGAATAGCAAATGCGATTGTAGTAACCTGGCCAGCTCCTCTTTTTCCTTTTGGGACACCTTTAAAGGGGAAAAAGGTAATGTCAAAACCAGGACTGCCAAATTTGTTTCCAAAAAAAAGATGATAGGTCAGCACATCATCCTGGTTTACTGATTTTTTGACCAACCGAAGGCCAAGCACTTTTGTATAAAAGTCGTAGGTTGCTTGTGCATCAGAAGATATTGCTGTTATGTGATGGATTCCGTGTACGCTCATACCCCTTTATACCATATACTCTTTTATTTTAGTACTTACGGCCTTGTTCAATAGACCATGGTTTTTCTAATGGACCGCAGTATATTGTTGGTCCGCCAAACTGGTCGGCCGTAATATCCGCAATGTATATTTTGTTATGATAGTTAAATGTTAGAAAGGTATGGCTTTCTTTATTATAGCTACCATATACGATCTCCCCAAAACCAAGTCGATTGCGAATCTCAACCGAAGTAAGTCCACAATTCCAATTCGGGAAAAGGAGTTGGGCTTGCTCAAGAAATCGGTATACATTACCTACTTGAGGAGCATATTTAGAATACTCCTGTGCTAATACTTCGTCGTATGCTTTTCCCGTTTCAAACATGATTCGTTCTTCGTTTAGTATCGAAAGGATCGAAGACAATGACATACTTCTCATAAAGGAATAGTATCATTACACTGTTGTAAATGTATTAGATAATTTTTTACCGTTATTGTATAATAATAACTTGACATACAGGACTACGTAAGGAGGATCGCTATGGACCCGGTAAAAGAGTATAGGGAGTCTATCAGGCCTTATCCGATCGCGACGATGGTTCGAGGGATTCTGGGATGGTCGTATACCCTGATCTTCATTGTACTCTACATCTTCCCCCCAGCTCCATTGGAGAACGCCATAGAGTCTTTCGACCAAAGTAACCTCTGGTGTACCAGCATCGTGCTGTTCTTAGCGTTGATGGGGGTTACAGAGTTCTTTAAGCGGAGTTGGCAGCTGGTGTACCAGATATTTGAGGTGAGGCATCCTCCCCTTGCACTCGTGAATGTGGCAGCATTGGCATGCTTACCTGCAATGGTACTCGTAAAGTACTACATGCTCGAAGGGAGGCAAATGACAAGTGATTTCGATGGAGTCCTCCTTGGTGCAGTTATGTTGGTGTACCTGATCGCGAACTATCTGGATGTGCGGAAGCGGATTCGCACCCGTCTTATCCACCTCAACCAAAGCATGCCGGTGGTTCTGAGCCCCACACGTGGCTGGAGGAGCACCGCTTTGTTCCTGGTGATAGGCTTTGCCTTGGGTTTGCTTGCTACGAGAGCGCCAAACCTACCCACCGTCATCGTCTACAGCATGCACATCCTCGGCGCATTGGGCATTCTCACCCTGGTCCACCTTGTACTTCACTCACTTGCCAAATTGCGCTTTCCTTCTCTGAAGGTCTGACAGCTGCTTGGGCAAGACGGTCGTTCCGTATGTCGGGAGGGGCGCAGTCCCCTCCCAGCCAATTCAAATTCTCGAGAGGTAGTCTACAAGCCCTTCACCATGTTAATATTGCTTATAAAACGATACAAAAGATGCAGCAAAAGCAGGACTACTACAATCGAAACAGTGGCAATGGCAAACCATATTGCAAATCGTTGACCCGGCGATTTTGTTTGTTGCAGTTCACTATCATATTCTAGAGCTCTGTAATAAAGGGCATGGTACAAATCAATAGCAAACGTCTTTATAAAGTTCAGGAAAAACAGTAATACACCCCTGATAATTTCTTCAACACGTCGCATAGGTTAAGCTTTCTTCTTCAAAAAATAAGTGGTAAGCGGGATGAGTACAACATACACTGGTAATACTGTAAGTATGTAATCTTGGATAGGCATTTTAAATAAAGCAATCAGGACAATTATGTCCAAAACCACTTGAAAAAGAAAAATAACAAGCGCTGTGTTAAGAACTGTTTCCTTGGGATTGTGCTTGAAAAAGGTTCTCAGGAAAAACAAGGCGGCAAGTGTGGCAGACACCATCATGGTTATTTTGAATACCCAGAAGTTGGCCATCATGGTTCCGCTTCTATCGTAAAAAAACATACTAACAATGAAAGGTGTTACCCAGATACCAAGTGACGGGAGGGTTAGTTTTTTGATGAGTTGCACTGTCATAGTAAGATTATAGTACAATATCCTTTCTTCGCATATGCTGGTGTGAAGATTACACGGAATAGGTTAGTGTAATGGTAAGGAGGGTTATGGATTATCCAGCACCGAGACCTCAACCAGTCCCAAGGCCTCCACCCGGGCCGCCTCCGTCACCAAGACCCCCTGGCTGACCTCCGGGCTGATAATACAGCCTGGCGGCCGTGTGCCGCTTTCACACTCTTCCTGCAGCATCAGGAAGAGTTACATTTGGCGGTGTGTTTACGAAAAAATCCGAACATTTTTCAGCGGCGGTTGCCCCCACCCCAACCGCCGCGTGTGCGGGCCGAACGGTTGATTTGCGATTTCAAGGTTTTCTTTGAATTACTCTATCCCATTTAATTAAGTGCTGAACGTAATAGCAAAACATGGTATAATTCCCCCTGTGATTAACAGTAATCCTTTTGTGAAAAGCCAAAGCGGCAGTAATGATTCTATTAAGAGAAAGATATCATTAAACAAGATCCTTTTAAAAGGATGTCTTTTGTATATCTTTTTTTCAATCATCATCAGTCTTTTCTTTGAGAACACACTCTTCTGGA
>CAYOVA010000004.1:0-56926 GCA_964407325.1 uncultured Gammaproteobacteria bacterium
TTAGACAATTTGGCGTTTGATTCAGAAGACAATAAAAAAAGAAGCTCCTGCTTGCAGAGAGTTCACTTCAGTATTGTTTTCTGAACGAAAACGACAAAGCAATTTGTCTGCACGTTGACAATTTTGGTAGGCGAATAATTAGATGTCCATCTAATTATTCATTTCAAAAGCATTAATCAGCCTTTACGTGTGTTACGGATGTTAGCAATAATGTTCGGAATAACGGAAAGGTTTTTTCATCAACCATCGTAAGAGATGGGAGAATCAATAGCAAATGGCGGATGCCTTGGCAGTTAATACCGAAGAAGGACGCGTACTTGAGCGCGAAAATATTGGTGAGCCCTCCAGTAGGCGCAATCAACCAGTAGTTTCCGAATGGGACAACCCCCTTTAGTGAAAGCTAGAGGACCTATCGCAAGATAAGGAGGGAACCGGGGGAACTGAAACATCTAAGTACCCCGAGGAAAAGACATCATATGAGATTCCGTTAGTAGCGGCGAGCGAAAGCGGAACAGGCTAAACCACGAATACGTTCGTGGGGTTGCAGGAGCAGCACAACGCGATTTTTACTTGTTAGGAGAATGATCTGGAAAGGTCAACCATAGAGGGTGACAGTCCCGTAAGCGAAAACAAGTAGATACGCAAGCTGATTTCCTAAGTACCACGGGGCACGGCAAACCTTGTGGGAATCCGGGTCGGTCACGATCCAAGCCTAAACATATTAACTGACCGATAGTGAACCAGTACTGTGAAGGAAAGGCGAAAAGAACCCAGGTAATGGGAGTGAAATAGAACCTGAAACCATTTGCTTACAATCAGTCGGAGGGGAGCAATCCCTGACGGCGTGCCTATTGAAGAATGAGCCAGCTAGTTATCGTATGTCGCTTGTCTAAGCAATTATGTTGCGGAGGCACAGGGAAACCGAGTGTTAATAGCGCGTGTATGGCGGTATACGATAGACCCGAAACCAGGTGAGCTAACCATGAGCAGGTTGAACCCTTCCGAAAGGAGGGGGGAGGACCGAACCCGTTGTCGGCGAAATGACTTGGGATGACTTGTGGTTAGGGGTAATATGCCAACCGAACCTGGAGATAGCTGGTTCTCCCCGAGATATATTTAGGTATAGCCTATAGCGTTCCTCCCGGAGGTAGAGCTACTGGATAGAACCTGCGGTCGCAAGACCGTTGGTTTTAACCAAACTCCGAATGCCGGTGAGTTAGAGCTATGGAGTCAGACCTGTCCGGATAATCGGATGTGGTCGAGAGGGAAACAACCCAGACTCACAGCTAAGGTTCCTAAATCATTGCTTAGTTGAAAAGGCCGTTTAGTTTCCAACACAGCAGGAAGGTTGGCTCAGAAGCAGCCATCCTTTAAAGAGTGCGTAACAGCTCACCTGAATATTCCCGACGCAAGTTGGGATGGAAACTCTGCGCCTAAAATGAACGGAGATAAGCAATGTACCGAAGCTTGAGCTTGTTGCAGCAATGCAGCAGGGGTAGGGGAGCGTTCGTATTGCAGTGAAGGTTGACTGTAAAGTCGGCTGGAGCGGTACGAAGTGAGAATGCTGGCGCAAGTAGTGATTCTCATGGTGAAAACCCATGATGCCGAATGATCAAGGTTTCCTCAGCAACGTCAATCGCCTGAGGGTTAGTCGGATCTAACCGATGTATCGAATGGTATGTCGGGATGTACAAGGAGTTAATATTCTCCTACATGGTAATACGCGTTAAAACCGACGTCGTGACGAGTTATGTTTACCTGTGCTTACTATATGTGAGTTTAAGTGCCAAGTCTTTCCGCAAGGAATTGCGAGGTACGAATACGATCCTTACGTAAGTGGGGAGAGTCAGGCTGAATATGGGTCCGGGAAAAGCGACGATCGGAAGTTTATTATTATTCCGTACCGTAAACCGACACAGGTGATCTGGTCGAGAAGACCGAGGCAGACGGGTAAGGTTAGTTCAAGGAACTAGGCAAAAAAGCGAGCGTAAGTTATGCGATAAGCTCTACCACTTTATGTGGTCGCAGTCAAAGTCTATCAACCGACTGTTTATCAAAAACACAGGCTTGTGCAAATCAGAAAATGAGAAGTATACAAGCTGAGACCTGTCCGGTACTGGTAAGTCAAGCATTGCGGCTGACTACTTTCGATTTATCTTAAGTAGAAGGTTGCGGTGTAAGCTCCAGTGAACGACAGCTCTAACCCTGAGAGTTCTAAGGTAGCGTAGCCCCTTGCCGGGTAAGTTCCGGCCCGCATGAAAGGTTTAACGAGTTGATAACTGTCTTGAACTAATGCCCGACGAACATGAATTGGCTGTGAAGATGCGGCCTACCTGCACATGGACAAAAAGACCCCAGAAGCTTTACTGAAGTTTGTCATTGGTAAAGGGGAAGCAACTGTTTAGCGTAGGAGGGAGCTTCGGCGACAATGAAACACCTCTCTTTGCTTTTCTTTTACCTGATCTATAAATCTTTGGAAACAGTGATAGACGGTCAGTTTAACTGGGGCGATTTCCTCCAAAAAGGTAACGGAGGAGCACAAAGGTTAGCTTATTCCGGATGGAAATCGGAATGTACGTGCAATCGCATAAGCTAGCTTGACTGCGAGAATGACTATTCGAGCAGACGCGAAAGCGGGTGATAGTGATCCCCGACTCCGCCGTGATTGCGGAGCGGGCTTAACGGATAAAAGCTACTCTGGGGATAACAGGCTAGTCACGCCCGAGCGTCCATAGCGACGGCGTGGTTCGGCACCTCGATGTCGGCTCATCACATCCTGGGGCTGTAGTAGGTCCCAAGGGTTGGGCTGTTCGCCCATTAAAGTGGTACGCGAGCTGGGTTCAGAACGTCGTGAGACAGTAAACTATAGAAAAAGTCGAGCTGTCCCATCTATTCGATGTTCATATGAACTTTTTCGAGAGTAACACACCATAAACTGTTATCAAACGGTCTTTTTGTAAAAAACAATAATAGAATACTAAATCTGGCTATATGCTGGAAACCCTTGTTAAGGGTAATCTACTCGCTTATTTATAAGCAGTGAAAATGATTACCTCATTACGAATGCGTAAGCAAGACAATCAGCAGGAAAGATTTTTTGTATAATACTTTGATGTTAACCATATCAGACGACTATTATTACGGTTTCGTTGATGGAGAAGGATGTTTCTATGTAGGAATTGTCCCCTCCAAAGATTTGAAACTCGGCTGGCAAGTTATACCTTTTTTTAAGGTATCTCAAAATCCAACCGGTAAAGTAATATTAGACGGATTGAAAAAGCGTTTAAACGCAGGTTACTTAAAGCAAAACGATAAAAAAGGGTCGTCAGATATCTCTCTTGCACTTGTTGTAAGGAATATTGATGACTTGCAAACGAAAGTAATACCTTTTTTTGATAGCCACCTGGTTATTAAAAGAAAAGCATTAACAACGTTTAAAAATATCGTCGAGCGAGTACAATCAAAGAAACACCTTGATATGCAAGGCCTTATTGAAATAATTGATTTAGCGTATAGTATGAACACGCTAAAACGAAAAGTTTCAAAAGAGCATATCATTGCTGAAATACAGAAAAAATCCTCACAGACTACACGCCAGACGCCACTTATTCCTTTAAGTGAGTAAAGATATAGTCGAAATAATGTCGGACTCTATCCTGTGCAGGCGTTGGAAAACTGAAGAGACTCTTCCCTAGTACGAGAGGACCGGGAATGAGGAAACCCCTGGTGTACCGGTTGTAACAAAATTGCATCGCCGGGTAGCTATGTTTCCATACGATAAACACTGAAAGCATCTCAAGTGTGAAGCGGACTCTAAGATTAGTTTTCCGTATCAGTCCCCCCGAAGATGACGGGTTTGATAGGCTACAGATGTAAGTATAGTAATATATTTAGTCGAGTAGTACTAAACGGACGATCTCCCATCTCTTATGATGGTTAATGCGCTATAGCGTTTCACCAACCCGAAACGTTGTAGGCTTGAAACCTACCACGATTGTTTGATGCGGATCGTAAGATCCAATTCCAGAAGAACCTGCCAACTCGTAGCAATACGATAGGCAGGTTTTTTTGTGGTTGAAAATCTTAAACCCAATTCTTTGTCGACACAATTCGACAACTTCTTACCAATATACGCTCAAGATGTGCTATAGTAATTCTCATGAAGAATATAGTCGGGATTATTCAAACCTTCGTAATTATCGGTCTGCTGCTAATCTGCGTTGTATTTGCTCTCCAGTTAAGAAGCTCGAGTAACTCCATAAAACTTAACTTTAACCGTGCTACTGCAACTGTATCACCATCTCAAGAGGCTTCATCATCTGAAACTATGCTTCCTACTGCAACAATACAGGAAAACGAAGTTCCTGACTTTACTACAGCAAACAATAACCCTGAAGAGCCACCGGAAGTTATGGAAGCAATTGGATTAATAGCAAAAAAACAACCTACTGGGTACAGGGTAACGAAAGATAAAAAGAATATTTTGTTTATGACCACTCAGCAAATGGCGCTTATGAATGTGGCCACAAAAGAAGAACGCGAGTTACTTTCTTTCACAAATTGGCCAAAAAACGAAAGATCCATGTCAAATGTATGTGTTCCTGGATCAGCTTTTGTAGATCCTATGTTTAACGCAAACGAGACCGTTGTTTACTTTGGGGGGCCTTCAGAAGGAAAAGATGCGCTTTACAGATACCAGCTTTTTTCCAATGAGGCGCAATTAATTCTGTCAGTCGAAAACTGCATAAGTGATGTTGCTGTCTCAACAGATGAACACCACATTGCCTACCAGACAACGAAACACTTTGGCACAGGCGCAGGGTATATGACAGATCTCTTTCTGGTTAACACCCAATCCAAAGAAAATGTCTTGCTCGCTCAACAGGGAATTCTTCCTCAAGATACTCTTACAACGGCCAATGATCCGGTAGATTTTAGTCCTGCACAGGTAGTTTGGACCGGACCTTCTACTTTTTTCCTCCAGGGATATACCGGGGGAGTATTTTCTGGAGTTTGGCAATATACACTTCAAACAAAGAAGTTTAAGCTCATCACCAATCTAAAAGGCGGCCCGTAACTACACAAAAAACCGCCAGGTATGATACTATGAACAGATGAAACTTCTGGCGATTGATCCCGGATACGACAAGCTAGGCTATTCATTCTTCAATAAAGAGAAATCCGTTCCTGAACTTATTACTTCTGGATTGCTGCGAAGTTCTAAAACGCTATACGCAGGTCAACGGCTGCTTCATTTACATTTTGAACTTACACAACTTATAAATGAGCATAAACCAGATACAATGGCTGTGGAAAAATTATTCTTCAGCAAAAACGTAAAAACAGCAATGCAGGTAAGCCAGGCAATAGGCATGATCTTGTTAACGGGAGCCCAGTATAATTTAGACTTAATAGAATTAACTCCGAATGAAATAAAGCAGATTATTACGGGTTACGGTAATGCGGATAAAAAGGCTGTTCAGAAAATGCTCTGGTTGCAGTTAGGCAGGGAAATTAAGGTAAAGGATGATGACGAGTCGGATGCTATAGCTTGTGGATTGGCAGCGTGTATTATCAACCGAAACCTCAAGTAAAATTGAAGAGATTAGTTTGAGCCAACTGTAGCGATTATCTTAGCTGAATACTTGGCCCCATTTTCCATAGCTTTTGCTATATCTTGCGATTTACCGTACTCAGCAATAAAACCAGCTGTAAAGGCATCACCCGCACCTGTTGCATCTACCGATTTTTCGGGTTTAATCGCTTTTTGGTGAATTACCCCTCCGCTAAAGTAGCCGTAACTCCCGTTTTCACCATCGGTTAATATTAGCGATAGGTTATCAAAGGAACCTAAATATTCTTCTTTAACATTTTTGTTGAAGTGAATTTTATCGTAATCCGTACGAGCAATTTCAGCAAATTCATGGCAATTGATTATAAGGAAATCGGTTTGGTGCAAAAACTGACGAATATCGGCAAACGATTTCCGGGCATCAGCAACACCTAAATTAGTAAATGTCTTGATTCCTTTTGATTTAAAGAAACGGAGAATCTCCGTTTTTCGATCAAGTGCCAGATTAGGTAGATTAGCCAAATATACCATTTTTGTATTAGTAAGATTATCGAGCATATCCTCGGTATCGTAGAACATCTGTTTTTTGCTTCGGTAGTTGATGATTGTTCTGTCTCCAGTACCTGCGACCAAAACCGACGAAATATTGTAGTAATCTTCCTGATATATACAGAGCTTATGATCCAGTTCTATTTCATTCAATTTATGCTGAATTACTTTCTTGAAGACGTTCTCTCCGATCGTTGCTGCTAAAGCAACATGTAAACCTTGTTTCTTTGCTCCAATCGCAACATTCGTAGCGCCTCCTCCTAAACCTTCATAGAACGTATCCGTAAAGTATTTTCCACCAATAGCCAGTTCAAAACGGTCATTTTCGAAGGTTAAACTTTCACCACGAAAGTATAAATCAATTACAACAGTTCCCAGTGATATAAGGTCGTACATATGGGAATTATAGCAAAGGAGACAATAATTATTATCATACATAACACGGTATTGTTTTTGATTTTATTTACTATATAATCCCCAGTATGCATGCTTCAATCGAAAGATTTACTACTATAAACGCTGGAGATGTAAACTTTCGTGGTTTTGATATGGAAGCTATCATAGATGAGGATGGCTTACGTAATTTTACTGTTGGTTCTTCTTATGAGTTTCTGAATTTCACTTCAATTGAACCACGCCATGCTGCAAAACACGTAGTATTTGTTGACGGAGCTACCATGGACGAAGATTATGCAAGAATGGAAGAGGCAGGTGTTCGTTTTGTATTTGCTCCTGGGGAAGGGAGAACACAAACAAGAGGCGCAATGCTGGTAATGCCACAATGTGAAGTTGTTCAACACGGACTAGAAGAAGCAATTCACCGAGGACAAATAGAATCTACCACCTACTTTTATGGACGGGAAAAAGAATTATGGACAAAGCTTGCCCGTGAACACCCATTGATAGTACAGCAAATGGTTGCGTATGGCGTAGTAGGGAGTACCGCATATGATAGGCACAGAAGTAGAGGTTTTGAGAATATTGCAGGACATAATCCACTGGTAGAAGCGGTGTTTATTGAGGCGTTGGCAGCATGTGGCTATTCTGTTGAAGAAAGAAAAGTATTTGGAGGGAAGGGATTTGGGCACGACGTAGGAAAGCGGGGCGAAATCACGTATACCCGTGGATTGCCACCTCAAGAGGCAGCGAGGAGGATTATAGATTACCATTCCCGCTACTACCAGGACGGTACAGGTAAATTTATTCATGACGACATGGAACGAGTAACTGGCGTTGACATGAGAGGCATAGATACAAAACCTCTTGAATGGCTGGCATTGCGTTTTGCGGATTCGGCAGTTGATGGGTCGCGAATTACTCCGGATTGGAGAACGAGAATTGATAATCTAAGGGTGCGGGAAGAGGAACGATTTGCAAGCAAAGGGGTGCAAAGTCCACTAGCAATAGTAACACAAGAGTTATACGGTGCTAACGGTTTGTTGGGTAAGCCAGTCGAAAACTATTACGAGGATGTTCTGAAAAGAACTACTGCATTTTGCGAAGAGAGATTGTTTGAAGCAGCAACTCCAGATGTACAGAGGGAAGTAAAAGAACCACAGTTGTTATTGCCCTACTTGCTGCATAGAATGTCTACAAGGCCGGCAGTACTACAAGGATAAAAAGATAATTAGAGTATGTAACTTGTTATAATAACTGCATGTTTCTTCTTGTATTAGGTGAGGATGTTACCGCCTCACGCAACTATATTCACAGCCTGAAGAAAGGCTACAAAGAAAAACAACATCGTGTGCTCGATGTTTCTCCTTCTGATCTTGAAACTGAGTTGAAAAATGAAATGGATATAAGCTTGTTTGGCGAACCAACCATATACTTTACTACTGGTTTACTTGGACATTGGAGCAAACGCAAGGTAAAGCATGCTGATGGTATGAAAACACTGTTGGATCATCAAACGTTAAAAGTTATTAATTGGGAGGATGGAAAGTCGATGTATGATTTCAAGTTAAAGTCGGCACCGCATATAAAGGAGTTTAAATTAAGCACTAGTGTTTTTGATTTGCAGGATATGCTGGTACCAGGGAAAAAGGTTGCTTTTATTGACAAGCTGAATAAGCTAAAGGATACACAGGATCCTTTTATGCTGTACACCCTCATTCATCGACATGCTCGATTAATGCTGCTATTAAGCACTGGACAAAATCCAGGAAGAGTGAATCCCTATGTAAAGTCGAAGGCAGAATCACAAGCACGGAAATGGGAGTCTAGCAAACTATCACAGTTTTACTTGGGCTTAACGAAGATAGATCAGGCTGTTAAAACAAGCAATACCCCATATAGCATTCCGCAGTCGCTGGAAATTTTAGCCTGTTATTATCTGTAAAATCGCTTTTTTACTCGAGATATATTATAATAGAGTCAACGTTTTGAGCTCAAAACTATTACTATTTCCTCGACTTTATGGCTAAACTACCGCTTGTTGTGCTTGCCGCAGGGAAAGGAACACGCCTTCAACCACTTACCAATACGGTGCCAAAACCGCTTCTTAAGGTACAGGGAAAATCAACTCTGGAACATACTTTGCTTGGAGCTATTGACCACATTTCCGAAATAGTGTTAGTAACGGGATATTTGTCTGAAGCGTTTGAAAAGATATTCACTCAGGAGTGGTATGGGATTCCCGTAAAGTATGTACGGCAGGAAGAACAAAAAGGTACAGCGCATGCTCTACAGATAGCTCACGAGCATGTTCAAACTGATTGGTTTTATGCGATTTATGCAGACGACTATTACAGCTCTCAACTATTTGCTGATATAGCCAAAGAAGAAGGGAATGCAGTAGTTGGAAAAAAGTCTGAAAATTGGCAAAAATATGGTGTGTTGAAAACTAACAATGAAGGACTTCTGGAACAATTCATTGAAAAACCTTCAGAATTCGTAAGCGATATAGTAAACACCGGTGTATATCGTTTAAACAAATCCATTTTTAACACCTACGAAGCAATTGAGCCTTCATCACGAAACGAAATGGAGCTACCGGACATGGTAAGCGAGCTTATGAAGAATGAACGAGTGCAGGTAGTGGTCACGGAAGCGGTCTGGATTCCCATCGGATATCCCTGGCATCTTCTTGATTTAGCAGAATATTTGCTTGGCACTATGCATAGCAATATCCAGGGACTCGTGGAAAATGGCGCGGTTATTAAAGGAAAAGTGCAGTTAGGCGAAGGGTCCGTAATCAAAGCAGGTACGTACATTGAAGGAAATGTGTATATTGGAAAAAACTGTACTATCGGTCCGAATACCTATATTAGAAAATTCGCATCAATTGACGATCACTGTCTTATCGGAGCAAATACCGAAATCAAAGGGTCAATAGTAGGAGATCATACTAAAGTTCCCCATTTAGCCTATGTTCCAGATAGCATTCTGGGGAACAATGTTAATTATGCAGCAGGTACAATCACCGCTGATCTGAAACATGATGGAAGCAATGTAAAATCCCTGGTAAACGGCGAGTTGGTAGACACGGGAAAGCGCAAATTTGGAACGGTAATGGGAGACAACTCAAAAACAGGGATTAACACAACAATTTATCCAGGCAGGAAAATCTGGAATGACGTATCAACCTTGCCAGGGGAAATCGTGAAAAAAGATAAACAATGAAATTTTATATTGCTTCGAAATTCGAGCAAAAGGAACTGGTAATTGAAGCAACAAAGAAGCTTGTAGCAGCAGGCCATAGTGCAAGTTATGATTGGACAGATCATATTCAACATAAGCCCTATAGTCAGTTTCAGCAAGTAGCGAAAAGATACTCAGAAGAAGAAGTGCAAGGTATTCTCGTTTGTGATGTGTTAATTCTTATTACAGCTCCTGAGAAAGGCGCAGGTTATTCAACAGAATTGGGGGTTGCACTTGGATCAAACGTCTTGCGAAAGAAACCTGCTATTTATGTAGTTGGGAAATATACCGATCTTAATCTTTTTTACTTTCATCCTGCTATCACGCGTGTTGATGCAATAGAAGACGTTTTACAAGATATTGCCATTTAGACTATTAGAATTTATACATTTTTATACACACATGCCAAACTTTGATCTTTCATCATTTCACGATTACGATGTTCGCGGAATTTATCCAACCGAAATTAATGAAGATTTCTTTTATCATTTGGGGAAATCCTATGCGCTTTATTTTAAAAAAGGACCGATTGGGGTGGGTCATGATACACGACCGCATTCTCCGTCCCTTACTAAAGCGTTTATAGAAGGCATGACCGACTATGGTGTTGATGTTGTTGATCTGGGCAATATCTCAACAGAAATGCATAACTTCTCAAATGGAAAACACGACTTCTATGCCAACATAATGATTACGGCCAGCCATAACCCAAAAGAATACAACGGGGTAAAAAGCGCACTGCATGGGGTTATTCCTCTTCATGGAGGATTCGGACTTCCCGAAATTAAAGCAGCAATGAATCAGGATATTCCCAAACCCGAGAAAAAAGGAACGGTAACCAAAATGGACATTTTTGACGAATGGATTCAGCATGTAATGAGCTCTATCGATACATCCAGAATGAAGCCGGCTATGAAAGTTGTGGTTGATGCCGGTAATGGAATGGGAGGACCCGCATGGGATAAGATCAGAACCATGCTTCCCATTGAAATAGTTCCTATGTACCTTGACCCGGACGGTTCATTCCCGAATCATATGCCTGACCCTTCCAAAGATGCAAACTTGGCGCAACTCTCAGCAAAAGTAGTAGAAGTCGGTGCCGAGTTGGGTATTGCGCTTGATGGTGATGCCGATCGTGCCGTATTCGTCGATAATGAAGGAAAACGGGTGGGTGGAACAATTGTAACTGCGATGTTATCAGAACACTTTTTAAAGCAGCAGAAAGGGGTAATTCTTTACGATGCCACCGAAGGAAAAATAATCAAAGATGTCGTTGAAAAGAATGGCGGGACTGCAATCCGCACTCGCGTCGGGCATTCGTTCATCAAGGTTATTATGAAAGAACAAAAGGCTATTTTTGCCGGTGAAGAATCAGGCCATTATTACTTCTCCATGAATTTTAATGCAGAATCATCACTCATGGCCGGGCTCCTCATGATCGATATTATCGCCGAAAAGGGAAAGCCGCTCTCAGAAATACGGAAAGAATACGATGTCTATGCACGCTCGGGAGAAACCAACTTCAAAGTACCAAACGGTCAGGAAATGCTGGAAAAACTGAAAACTGAATTTACGGTAAAAGCTGACAGTACCGATGAGATCGACGGTTTTACGTTCTGGTTTAAAGACTGGTGGTTTATTGTACGGCTTTCTAAAACTGAACCACTACTAAGACTGTTTATGGAAGCTGATACCAAAGAACTACTCGACCAGCATATGCAGGAAGTAGTTACCGTTTTGGAGGCAAACGGGGCAGTACGAAAGTAATTCTGCTATACTTGCTACACTATGGCGGATACAGACAAAGAAAAGGAAGAACAGCCTGAAGCTTCTGATGTTGAACAAAAAAAATCTCAACCAGATAAGAACGTTGCTGAAGAGTCTGATGATGAAATTGAACTTTCCAAGATTACCTCTGCCTTATTAAACGCTGTTGCTGAAATAAAACCCCGCGATTTGCCCGATGAATACACCCGTATCAGTGTTTCCCGGGCGGTTTCACTTCTTGCCATTGTCTATGAGAAAGTGCGGAATGCAATAGAATATCGAGAAGACCATCTTATTCGTCGGGCAGCTATAGAACGAATTTTACGCCGTCGTTTAGCAATCAATCCAAATGGGGAAGGTGAAGGGGAAAGTCTTATCCGCGAACTGCTCTGGGCACGCTACTTCCCCAAAAATTCGTTAAGTGAAGACGATGTTGATGTTGTTCAAAAAATTATCGAAAAATACATCCTGGTTAAAAACCAGCTTCTGAAAGGCAAACCCGATCATGAACAAGCATATCTGTCCACCTTTCTGATTGATCTTATGTCATGTGAAATCGAAGAAGCCTTAAGCCCTGATATAGCGCAAAGGGAGGCGTTTTATACCTACTTTATTTTCCAGACACTTCATAAAACCATAAAAATAGATGATGTCCCAGAGGATATGAAAGATGTGTATTTTCTAGCCGCACTTGAACGTTCTTACCGGAAACTTGACCGACCCTATCAGCGCTTTCATATCTACAACCTCTTCTACGAACCAATTTCATCTCAAAGCAACACAGATTTACAGGAACATATCCCTAAACTAAAGCAAATGTTTGAGAGGATCGACCAATCGTTATTAAGCCCCCATGTCGACAAGCTTGACAAATATACAAAGCGACAGCTTCCAGCGTACCTGATTTTGTTTGAGGTAATAACAAATGCGGGGAAAGATGCCCAATATCTTCTCACCAGCAGAAGTAAGCTCTGGGAAGCAGTAGAAAAGGAGTGTAATGATAAATATAAACAAATTAAACATCGCCTTACCACTATGGCGATTAGAAGCCTGGTGTACATTTTTATTACGAAAATGCTGTTGGCGATTATACTTGAATATCCGGTTTCCATGATGCTTTACAATGAAGCACCACTACTTCCCATAATCATAAATAGTTTGTTCCCACCACTCCTAATGATAATGATAGTCTTGTGGTTTCAGTTACCTGGTAAAGATAATACCGTTCGCATTTATTACCGGATAATTCAAACGGTTAATGCCGACCCAACATTTGAAACACGAACTGCCTTAATAACAAAGAAAAAGAGAGAAAAAAACAGTATATTACGCTCAATTTTCACTATTTTGTATGTCGCAACATTTGGGATTACACTCTATGTAATCCATCACGTTCTTAACTTGCTTAATTTCCATTTTCTGAGTCAACTTCTTTTTATCTTCTTTGTAAGTGTGGTTAGCTTTTTCTCGTACCGTATCAAGCAGATCATTAACGAATACAGGTTGGTTGAAAAAGAAAGTATCCTTGCTCCCATTATCGACTTCTTCTTTGTACCGATACTCTCGCTTGGAAAGTACTTTAACATGGGTGTTTCAAAAATAAACTTTTTTACCGTTATCTTCGACTTTATAATAGAAGCTCCCTTTAAGCTCATTATTGATGTAATAGAGGAGTGGATAAAGTTTACCAGAGCAAGAAAAGACGAAATCATATAGCATAGCCTTAGTCTTCCTAAAATACGTATAGAGTGGTATAATAGAGCCTCGAATTTTTAACTACTTATGTTACGAAATTACTTTGACTCATTTACGAATCAGTGGTTTTTCGAGCCACCAAAATCCTTTTTAAGGTATCTGCTTGTGTATATTAAAGGTGACACAATTGTCCTTCTGCCATTTGCCGTTGTTGTGTTGTTATTTGGCTTTGTTTCCATTGATTTTATGCTGGTACTTATTGGTCTTTTTATTGCATTCCGGGGACTGGGAGAAATGATGTTCTGGATACTTCAACAATTCGGACCAAGAACATATAGACCAAATGACTTTGGCTTTACACAATTGGATAATAACGCAATCTACATTATTTACCAGCTTTTGGGTATGGTAAGTGCAATTTCGGGAACAGCTCTGGTAATCATGCTTCTCTTCTTTTAAGGTACAATGTTCTGATGAAATCGATAGTATTGGCGATAGTTGGACTCGTTGCTGGTATAGCTGCTGCTTACTTTGTTGCTTCTGAAGAAGCTCCGATGGCTTTAAGAAAAGTTGTGCATGCCAAACCAACAATGGAAATCATGGGATTCCAGCCTTTTTGGTTGTTGGATCAAGCAGATAGCGACTATTCTTCTTATGCTTCGCAACTCACTTACTTTGGATTGCAACTTGCTGATGATGGTACTATTCGTAAGCTCAATACAGATGTCGAACAGGAACCGGGATGGTCAAATCTAAACACCACAAGAGTACAAACTATGCTGCAGAATGCTAAAAAAGAAGGAGTTGTTCTTTCCCTTGCCGTGCAAAATGCAAATGAGGAAAGTATAGATAGCATGATGCAAGATCCAGTAGCTGCGGCATATAACCTTATAAACGATATTGAACCAATCGTTAAAGCAAATGGTTTTACTGACATTAATCTCGATATTGAAAGCTTTGTAGATGTTCCCCTAGAAAAACAACAAGCCTTTACGTTGTTTGTTGAAACCATTTCACATGAAGTAAGATCTCGAAAACTGGGAACGATATCTATCGATATCACACCAATGTCACTTATTCGCCAGCGTCTTACTTCAGCAAATGATATTGTTCCTTTTGTCAATACAGTGATACTAATGGCCTATGACTATACTTACATAGGTTCCTACTCTACAGGTCCTGTTGCTCCAGTAGATGGAGCGGGTGAGGTACGGGAATTAGATATTGAGTCGTCGCTCCAGGAGTTATTGAGGGTAGCCCCAAAAGAAAAAGTGCTGTTAGGAATTCCTACATATGGGTATGAGTGGGAAACTATCTCAGCTGAGCCAGGTGCTGCAGTTATACCTGGAACCGGCAAAACAGCAAGCGCAAAAAGAGTCGATACACTAAGAAGAACCTGCACCCAGTGTAAAGAAGCACGTGATCCAGTCTCAAAACAACCTTACTTAATCATAAAAGAACAAGATTACTACAGACAGCTTTTTTATGTAGACAATGTATCGTTAAGAACAACACTCCAACTTGCTGAAAGCTATAACCTTGCCGGGGTTGCAATCTGGGCTTTCGGGTACGAAACGCAGTCGATGAGAGATGAGCTTTCCCTATATCGATAAGACTATTCAATGATAACTTCATCTATTGCTCCATCAAATAGCGCAGTAGAATTTTGAGGAATCTCTTCTACTTGAGTTTGATTAGTATTGGTGACCCAACTTATTTTTGCAGTACCTTTTTGCGTAATAATATCTATTATCCCTTCATCTTCCCGCGGAGTAATGGTAACGTCACCATTGATATGAATAACAGTTCCAGCTGTTCTTACAGAAACAGGGTGTTGGGTACGATACAAAACAGTACCTGCAATCTGATGTAAAAGAAATGTGTTTGCGAGCGCGTTTACAATAGTTACTTGTGAACGAGAATCTACTTGCAAATCACAGAGGTTAGGAAACGTTATCTGAGCGGTTCCTTCATCTGTAAAGATAGTATCTCCATCGACCAAATCTGCTCCTTGGGTTGCCTCCACAGGCTCTGTGTCGTCTCGTTTGCCGATTTTCACTTCACCTTCAGTACTGGAAACTGTTCCTATGATTCCTGCTGAAGGTGGTCTTAAGATAAAAGGTGGAGGCGAAATAATAGGAGTCGAAGACACCGTTGGGGAGGATATAGAATTATCGTTGGGAAAAAATAGTGATCTATTCAAAACAGCAAGAGTACCCCAGAAGCCAAGTATTGAACATCCGAGAACTACGATGAGTGTCTTAATCATGCTTTATTATAATATATCAAACTATTACAAAAAAGAATTTGTGGGGTATAATTAGGGGGGATTATGCTTAAAAAACTCCTTATAACTCAAGAAGGTCTTAGAGAAAAACAAACAGAGCTCGAAACACTTTCCTGCGAACGTGAAAAAGCAGTAGCTGAACTGCAGGATGCACGTGAACTAGGAGATCGAAGTGAAAATGGAGCCTATAAAGCTGCACGCTGGAAGCTTTCCGGTCTCGATAGAAGAATCCGTTATTTGCGCAAAGTTATAGAACGTGCTGAAGTAGTACAAAGAAAAAATAAAGAACTAGTAGAACTGGGTGCGATTGTAGAAATAGTAATGGAAGGATATAAAAAACAGTTTACTATTGTCGGCAGCGAAGAGTCGGATTTGGCAAACGGAAAGCTATCTTTTTTCTCACCGATGGGAAAGTCGCTCATGGGGAAAAAAGAAGGGGATACATGTATTGTTCAAACTCCCAAAGGACCAGTGGAAATTGTTATTACACGGATACAGTAATATGGTTAATACCTTGCTTCTGGGGCGGAAAGTAAACAAGCTTTTGAGAAAACCGGTGAGCGTTCTGGTTATTTCTCTTATTCTCTTAAGCGGGCTTGTCTTCTTGCTCGCATATAACTTTAATAGAGCTGATAAAAGTAAATTCCAGGAAAAAAAGCAAACAATAGTTTTAAACTTCAGGGAAAAGTTGTTGTCCTATCGCTCTCTTTTAATGGCATATGGACACTTGTTTAGCCAATTAAATGAAACTGGTGTTTTAACCAGTAGAAATACTTTTAATTCCGAAAGCTATCTTGAAAACCGTCGCGAGATCCGCGCAATCGGATATTACACCTCAAACGCCGCCTCTGTTGCTCAAATACGATACCTCGAATTGTTCGGAAACGACTCCGCATACGAAGTAAATTCACTTATTTCAACCTTGGATTTAAGAAAGCTAACTGCTGAAGTAGAGGGCTTGAATGAAGGTGTGATTCTCAGGATAAATGCAAATTACATTATTTACATCGCTGCTGCAAATGAACAGGATATTAACAATGGGAATGTATTCCTTATCATCAATCAACAGGATATTTTTAGAATGCTCAGCAAATACACCCCAGCATATGTTGAGTACCGGATATTTGATATATCATCCCGTCCTACTCCTGTGTTTACCCATACTATGGATAATCGAACTTTTTTTCCGTTTACACGAACCCGATCAGAAGTCGAAGAGTTAATAACTGTTGGTTCTTTTTCCTGGTTGTTTCGGTTCTACTTCTACGATAGCTTTACAGAAATTACGCAATTCCTTATAGTGCTGGTTACTATTATCCTTGGACTGATAATTTCATTGATGTTATATACCTTTAGTTTACGAAACCATAGGGCAATGCGAAAAGCACACCATCTGGAAAGCCAGAAAGACGAATTCGTTGCTATAGCAAGTCATGAACTCAAAACGCCTCTTACCAGTATAAAAGCTCTGAACCAAATTCTGGCTCAAAAGATGGCCACAGAGGGTAATATACTGTTTGATAGTTTTTTCCGTAAAATGGACTCCCAGATTATCAGAATGGAAAATCTGATTAACGACCTTTTGGATGTATCACGTATTCGCTCAGGCAAATTGAGTTACACTCTTAATTATTTTGATCTTGAACAGGTTGTCAGGAATGCCTGCGAAGAGATAACAACTATCAGAAAAACCCATAAGATTGTTATTAATGGTGCAATTAAAAAGCAGGTATTTGGTGATAAAGACAGAATCTCTCAGGTTATTACCAACATCCTGGTAAATTCAATAAAGTATTCCCCACAAGCCAATTTGATTATTGTGGGAATGGAAGAAACTCAAAAGGAAGCAATTATTTCGGTACAGGATTTCGGAATAGGGATTACCCGGGAAAACCAGAAGCGAATTTTTGATAGATTTTACCGCGTAAGTACTGATGAACACATGTACAAAGGTCTGGGAATTGGACTTTTTATTTCTTCAGAAGTAATAGCCAAACATAAAGGGAAAATTTGGGTGAAAAGTAAAAAAAACAAAGGATCAACATTCTATTTCTCACTACCCTTTCATCCAACTAAGGTAAAATAGAGATAGTATGTCTTTACCGGTACTTATTTTTCTTATTCTTGGGCTGTTATCCATCCAGTTTCTGTGGATTGCAACTTATAGCTACACCGCAAAGGAATATTTTACAGATACGTTCAAAAAAAGGATACCAGCTACCTTTCTTCTGGTATTTTTTGTTTTAGTTTGTGAGTTTATTACAGGATTCCTTATTCCGTTTCCTTCCGGAAATTATTCACTGTTACTTACCATTATCGGATTATCAATGTATGAACTGGGAATTGCGCTTTCGGTATGGGCAAAATTAACTATGAAAGAAAACTGGGGAAATCCGGCCGAACATAACATTGAACGTCAAAAAAAACTGGTCACCTCTGGTCCTTTTGCTTTTAGCAGAAATCCTATATATGCCGGTCTGCTTTTAATAGTATTGGGATTTGGTATTGCCTTAAAAAGCTATCTGATCGTACTCGTGATACCACTCTACTATTATTTTTCTAATGTAATCGAGGTTGAAGAAAATCTCCTGCGCACTCATTTTAGCAAGCTATACCTTGATTATTGTAAAACCGTTCGTCGTTTTTTTTAATTTCCGTTATCTTCCGCAATTTCTTCGGGCAAATTGGCTTCTTCACAAAAACGCGCCCATGATTGTTCTTTTGCGTCATGTTCCCATCCACTCGCTAACGTCATAAATGCCATCCAACCGTTCCGGATTCCCTTATATACTTCCGGGAATCGATAAGCCGCAACATCCAGATAGCGATTATTCGGATGGGTTATAGGAACCCTAAAATCACGGTAAAAGTCAAGATATCGTTCAAGATACTTTTCTGTATCGGTAACTTTCAGCGCTTTATACGAATTTTCCCATTTGTTTTTAAAAGATAAATCGCGAACCCGCTTCTGATGATACTCACGCTCTTTACGCACCCCTATTAACTTTTTATTCGTATTAATTTCTTCATTGATAATCGCTTCCATACCTGCCTGAAATAATAGGATAGCCTCGATGCAAGATTCTGATTCCTTTTGAAGGAGTTGGGTAGTTTTAAAATCCTCAATTTTTGGTGATGAAGCTTCCCAAAATGCTGCGTATGCCTCTCCAAGTCTCTTTCCTGCGCGGCGAATAAGCGTTTCCGCGATATCGACATGTCTTTGCATGTGACCATTATACCATCGGGTATAATACAGTATGCAAAATCAAGCCCAGAAGCTCCGATTTATTATTGCACACGTCGTACCACCATCAATGCGCCGTGAAGATGCTGATAAAAATCTTGCCGAACTTATGTCACTTGTGGACACGTACGGTGGAGCTACTGTGGTCAAAGTTGTGCAAAGACGTTCCAACCCTGACTCTCACACCTACATTGGAACAGGAAAAGCCCAGGAAGTACTGGATATGATTAAAGTAGAAAAAATAGACGTAGTCGTTTTAAACGATATTGTTAAGCCAAGCCAGATGTTCAATCTTACTAAGATGTTCTGGAAAGTAAATCCGAATATTCAGGTGTGGGATCGAGTTGATTTGATAATTAATATCTTTGATATTCACGCAAATACTTCAGAAGCAAGACTGCAGATTCGACTCGCAAAAATGCGCCATATGGGGCCACGAATTTACGGTTTGGGAGGCACTGTCTTATCACGTCAGGGTGGAGGAATTGGAACTAGAGGACTGGGAGAGACCAATATCGAACTAATGAAACGTCACTGGAGAACAGAAATGAAAAAAGTTCAGGACGAGCTAAAAAAGGTTTCCGTACATCGTGAACGGCAGTTGGAACGCAGAAAAGAGCTTGGCTTTAAAACCATGTCTATAGTCGGTTATACGAATGCGGGGAAATCAACGTTCTTTAATTTGATCACAGGAAAAAAGAAAAAGGCACAAGATGTGTTGTTTGCCACGCTAGACAGCAACGTAGGGAAGCTCTATTTACCTCAATCTAAAAAAGAAGTACTTGTTTCCGATACCATTGGATTTATTCAAAATCTCCCGGCAAAGCTTATCGATGCATTTAAATCTACGTTAATGGAGTCAATAAACGCTGATGTATTAATACATGTTGTGGATGCCTCAGACAAAGAAATGCCTTTAAAAATACAGGTTGTTCAAGAGGTCCTTGAAGAACTGGGTATTCAAAATAAACCAACGATTTATGTGTTTAACAAAATTGATAGATTGGAAGTTCCGCACATGAAAAATCTTTTAGAATTGTATAAACAGTACAATCCGCAGCTTCTTTCAGCAGAAACGGGCCTAGGACTTCCCGAATTGATGGAAACGATAGAGAGTATAATAGGTGCATGACTGAGAACACACCACATCCCAACGCAGAATTAGAAGCTATTCGGGATGAATTTAGAATTTTGATGGAAGAAGTTTTTGCATGGCCTTCTGCATTTGAAACTGAAGTACAACCTCTTGAACCATTCACCCAAGATGAACACTTAAACCCTATAACAGGTGGCATAGATGTTGACAACGGTTCTTCTTGGAATGAGCTCTCCCAAGAGAAAAAAAAGATATTCCGCCAAGTTATTCTCGAATTACTGGGTTTAGATGCAAATCCTGTTGCAAAGGAATCATATATAGCTTTAGAAGAAATGGATAAACCGGATGGAAAAAAACTATCTGTTTTAGTATTTCCGGTTACTATATCCGATTATGATGGAGATCATAATCTTTGGTTGCAAGAACTAATAAACGAAGCTCAGGAAACTATTTTTACTTTAGGACCTGAAGGTTTGTTTTTGGACGATTTTGGAAGAAATGCTGAAGCAACAGGATAACTCTTTAGCCATCTATACAAAAGATACAAAAACGTTCCTACATGTCCTGCTGAAATCCCTCTGACTATAATATCAAAGTTAAGTATATCCACTAGTGCTTCAATTCGGGGCACAGGCCAGTTTTTGTACATATTTAAGAATCCTAATACTGTAAGAAAAATAAGCCAGCTGATATATCGTTTATCTTTCCAGGCAAGAAGAACAAGAAACGGAAGATATAAAATCACATACCGTTCATGCATTTTAGTGAGCAACA
Source organism: uncultured Gammaproteobacteria bacterium (assembly GCA_964407325.1). Classification (GTDB taxonomy): domain Bacteria; phylum Patescibacteriota; class Microgenomatia; order UBA1406; family GWC2-37-13; genus JAOAFZ01. The sequence continues at coordinate 20,627 of CAYOVA010000004.1, forward strand.
AAAATCCGGCAAACGAGGTAAAGAATAGTGCTGAAATAATACCGTCATTATCTTTTGATTTCGAAAGGTTCCACATAGTCACTCCTGAGAAAAAGAAAAACAAAAGATATCCGAGAACACGGTAACTAACAATACCAGCAACCAAATCAGTATCTGGTATCCCTGGAGAGGGAAGTATAAGAGTCCAAAAGTTAAGTGCGCTATTGGAAACAGAGGAAAGGCTTTGTGCTTGCAGCACTTTTTCATAATACAGCCTGTAAGGTGCTGTTACATCGGGTAGGTTACTATTGAACGGAATATATGAAACGTAAAACAAAATCGCACCTGCAAGTACTCCCATGGTTAGTGATCGCACCGAGTAATTCTTCAATAGAATATACAAATAGACGGGGATATACACAACTGTATTCGGTTTTATCAATAAGCCAGCGGTAAAAAGCAGCATGCTGATTAGAAGCTTGTTTGTATAAAGAGCTAGGTACACAGCAGCCAGAGCAAAGAAGATCGGAATCGTATCTATTTGCCCCCAAAAAGCACTGTTGTAAAATACAATTGGATTTAGGAGAAATGCAATTGCAAGGAATCTTAGGAGAGTCTCTGGTTCTTTTTTCTTGATTCTTCGAGCAAATAAATACAATAACCAGGACACACCAAAGTCTGTAATTATCGAGGGAAGTTTATATATTCCTGCTAAAAATGTTTTTGTTTCAATAAAAAATATAAGGTTCGAAGGGAACACTGGAATGGTTGTATTCAACCACCAGACAACGGCATGAACTCCTGCCTGCAAGGGATATAGCAAGTAAAAAAGATACAAAGATAGCGGAGGATAGTTAGGATACAAAGATCCAAACGCTTTCGTAGAAACTGTAGAAAAAAATGCTTCACTAAATCCGTGGCGGATTAAATCTTCTGCCCAGGTAATATGATTATTAACATCCCAACTGTAATCAATAAAAAGAAGTGCAAACCTAAGAATAAGAGCTACACCAAAAAAGATAAGCCAGCTGTTTTTATTCATTAAGAATAATTATAGCTTGAAGATTCATTTGATCTGTACGATATCTATCACTATACTCAAAATATAATGTCTTTGCCTGATAATGAAGCGATGCAGGAGTTTACACCACGGGAACTTCCTCCTTCCTTAAGCCATCTTGCACGATTTTGTGAACAAGCGCGTTATGAAACACACCTTCTAGCACAAGATCGGGTACGCGCGGTAGAAGCCCGCTTGGAGGCACAATATGCATTTATAGCCGGTCTTATTAGAGAAGAATACGGCTTTCTACCCCGGATTGTTGATATTGGAACATATGATGGACGCCACTTGCGTGCTCTCATGAGAGCAAACGTAATAGGGCAGGCAGTGACTTTTGATACAGATGAACCTACGCTTCAGTCTGCCCGTGAATACCTTGCATCAAAAGGCTACGGAGAAGATCGCATAACAGGAATATGTGCAAATGGTGCCGACGCCCTAACCATTTTATCTGACCAACAAGGTACCTTTGATGGCGGCATGACTCTCGAGGTATTTGTAGGCGATACCTTTAACGGAAGTATGGAAGAGGTAGTTGGAATAACATATAATGCATCTCAGCTTATCAGGCCGGGTGGACTGTATATTACCTCGGTACGTATTCCCGAAGTTGAGGCAGCCATTGCTACTGATAATCGATGGTGGGATGCGCACAACGCTACACAAGTTCCCGATACCTTTCTTGAAAGGGTGCTAGGGGAATGTTTTTCCGATGTTCGTGTATTCGGACAGGGAGCAGCACGTGTGGGACGATCTCGCAGATTAAAATCTGTTGCAGTGATTGACGGAAAAAGACTGGTGTACGACAACGCTGCATTTGACATAAAACCAATCGAAGAGTACGGGGGCAATTACCATGTCCACTACAAACTATACGCTTGCAGGAAGTAATACGTGTGAACCTGGAGGGACTCGAACCCACAACCAACTCCTTAAGAGGGAGCTGCTCTACCATTGAGCTACAGGTCCAGTAGAAAGTGTAATTATACCATTTTGACCCCTTCGAATAAAGCATTATATTTACTTATGTATTAAAATGAGTACGTCAGAATAATTTGTGTGCATAATCACTGTACTTTTTATTACACGTAATGTATGATATTTTCATGCTGAAATATAAATTGTTGCTCATAATAACCTTCGTTATTGCCTTCTTTTCTTACACACCTTTAGCTTCAGCTCAATCTACTCCCATAAAATTAATGCCACTGGGTGATTCAATTACTGAAATCAGTTCTTCTTATAGGTATGACTTATATTGCAAGCTAAGACAAGCCGGAGTAAATGTTGACTTTGTTGGTTCAAATATTTACTCCTCTGATACTGCAAACCGCCCTGCAACCTGTATTGTGGATGGTGTCAATTTAGGTTTTACTTGGGATAAAAACCAAGAAGGCCACTCGGGATGGACAACCGGAGGTATCGCCGGCAGTTTACAAGGATGGCTGAACTCAGCAGTTCCAGACTATGTACTTTTGCATGTTGGTGCTAATGATTTATTAGGCAGTCCTACCCATTACTACGACGATCCGTGGGGTAATCTGGGTATCTATACTTACTTTAGAGGCAATGAAACACCCGCGCAAAATGTTGTTTACCCACCGGCTGGACCTACTGTAAAAGGCATGCTTAAAACTATTAAAGATGCAAATCCAACCGCCAGAATTTTTATTGCAAAGCATATTCCCATGTCAGGAGAGTCTACTGACCAATTAAACACCATTATCCAAAGGGTCTATGATGAAGAAAAAAACAATTACAATCTCTACCTTGTTGATATGACTGTTGGCTACTCCGCGGCAACAGACAACTATGACGGGATTCATCCAAATGATGGTGGGGGACTTAAAATGGCGAACAAATGGTACGATGCCATAATTCCTGTACTTCAAATTACTGGAACTCCCACTCCAACACCAGGTCCAGGCACTCCCAGTGTTACACCTTCTCTTACCCCAGTTCCAACTGCCACACCTACCGCAACCCCGTCACCAACCCCAACACCTCAGGTAATTCCAGGAGGAAGCATAAAAGGGATAAATTTGAATAGCGGTACAGTAACCGTGGACGGAATACTTTTTGAAACTTCCAATTCCAACCCTACCATCACAATTCAAGGCGGGGCCTTTAATATGTCGTGGATTACTCTTTCTCCAGCTCCCACAAGTGATGCACAAAAACAGCTTTTAACAACAGGCTATGGAGCTGGAGGGAATCAGCCTTCTGTAGCTGTTTCCGGCGTACAAAATGGTTCCTATGATGTAAATCTGTATATTATGGAAGATGATGGCCCGCAAACATTTGGTGTAACTATTGAAGGTCAATCAGTAGCTTCTAATCTTTCGACTGGTGCTGCGCGAACCTGGAAAAAAATTGGTCCGTACCGAGTTACAGTAAATGATGGTACGTTGAATATGAACACATCGGGAGGATGGGTTATGTTAACGGCGATTACCTATGAAAAACTAGTTACAATAACGCCAACATTGACACCATCAGCTACCCCTACAGCCACACCGACTCCAACAGAAATTCCTCCCACCGCAACTCCTACTCCAACGGAGATACCGCTTCCCACAGCAACACCTACCGAAATTCCACCTACACCCACTGAAGAGCCAACTAACACACCTGCCCCAACCTTTACCCCTTCGCCAACAGTTACACCCTCACCAATTCCTACCAATGCACCTCCAGTAGTTAATGCTGGTCTAGACATAACTATTACCTTACCAAATACAGCATTACTCTCCGGCCAGGTAACTGACGATGGTCTACCGAATCCTCCTGGAGTTGTTACCACTTCCTGGCAACTCATTGCGGGGCCTGGAACAATCGATTATGTTGATCCCGACCCACTCACTCCACAGGTATCATTTTCTGAAATGGGGCAGTATACATTCCAGTTCTCGGCAACAGATTCCGAATTCGAAATGATAGATACTGTGGTAGTTGAAGTGCTACCGGAACCAAGCCCAACTCCTTCGAACACTCCGACCCCGACTCTCTTACCATCTCCCACAATTACGGCAACTCCAACGCCAACTGAAACTCCCATACCAAGTGAGACCCCAACACCCACCGTTACAAATACGCCTATTCCAACAGCGACACCATCGCCAACTCACACTCCCACACCAACAGCTACACCAACACCGGCGACAACATTCTATAAAGGCATTAACCTTGGTGGTAGTGCTTTGACTATCAATAACAACCTTTGGCTTGCGGATAACACTGCAAATGTCCAGGTAACAGGGACAAAGTTCTTTATGAACTGGTTAACGTATACACCAACACCTTCAGCTACAGCTACTAACAACATAAAAACAATGCTGTTTGATGGATACTGGGGTGGTGGTTCAACTCCAGCTTTTAGAATCCCAGTTGCAACCGGCGTGTACGATATATACCTGTACAATGAGGAAGATGACGGCTCAACAACCTTTGGAGTTACTGTGGAAGGAGTTGTAAAAGCAACAGGCATACAGAGTGGACCAAAAGGGAACTGGCAAAAACTAGGCCCCTATCGAACCTCAGTAATTGATGGTACCCTGAATGTGAATACTACTGGAGGAGCAGCACTTATTGCGGGTATTGAAATATACTCTGTCCAGTAAACACACATTTTCTCTTCACTTTTAAGGCTTATAGTGTATTATTTCCTCTATGGGTCTACCGGAAATAATACGCAGTGCAAACAGAGAGCATCCTATGGTGTATGGGCCTTGGGAAAGTGCTATTGGATATGAACCAGGAGTCCTTTGGAATCCTTCGATTCGTGCCGGGACATTTGAAGTGAGTATACCCGGTTCAATAGTTTCTTGGAACCATTCAGCAATGGATATCCCACCTGACACTGCACACCTGGTGCTTTTGGGGCATGCAGATGTAACGCGCTCGCTTACAATGTTCAATGGTCATCTGTTTTACGAGTCTGCTTATGTACAAATGGATAACGGAAAACACGATCATTATCAAGCTTTTGTGGAATATCAAGAGGGTCTGGAAAAAAGAAGAAAAGAGCTTGAGCCAATAGGACTCGACCCAACCTCTCCCGAATCGGTATATACCGTCTCTCATGGAAGAGTTGAGCTCATTAAGCATCTAATACGCACTATTGGCCATCCGGGATACTCAGATACAGTAGAGGATTGGGATGTGATTACAGGATCGGTACTCAATCTGCTACATGTAGACCCTCATTCTGAAGGGCACATTTTCTTTAGGAATCTTAGCTCGATGTATTATCTTAAGCGACAGCTCCACACACTTTTAGAAGCAGGTTTCTTTTCCGGAGAAAGATTAGGGCTCCTAGGCCGAAACGGACTCCAATCAGAACTAGTCTTGCGCTATACTTCCGATATGCTCGCTACTTCACCTGAGTCTAGAATTGTTCAACTGCTTATGAATGTGTAGTTGTATGCGCCCCTGGAGGGACTCGAACCCCCAGACCTCATCGTCCGAAGCGATGCGCTCTATCCAATTAAGCTACAGGGGCTTTATTCCATCCAAATTGCCTGCTTGTTTTTCTTCTGTGGCAATTTGCACACCTAACCTCGCAATTGTTGATCTCAATTATAACATCCTCGATATGATGATTACGTGCATTTGAGGAGATAGTAAATTTTTTTGCACCCACATGATCAAATTCTAAGACAACAGGGTCTTTTTCACCACAATCAATACAAGGGTGCGAAGACAGGTAGTTCCAAATATATTCTTTAACAACTTTTCTTTTTAAAGAATTTCTTTTTTGAGCTTTTACTAAATAGTAAGCTTTATTGTTAAGATAGTGTTTTTTTACTTCGGCTCGTGTGCATTCTTTGCAAGCCTTTTGTCTTATTTGAAGTTTTTTTACTTTATAGTTAAACTCTTCCTCTTTTTTTTCTTTTTTACACCTACAACATATTTTCATTTTAGTAAAGATAACATAACTATATAAATTAAGCTACGAAAGACATATGTAGAATTGGAGAAAATCAAAATTTATTATACTATAATAAGAGCATGATACTATACGCTATCTTATACTTTACAGTATTTATTGGCATTCTTCTTTTCTTGATTGGATCATCTATCTTCATATCAGGGCTCATTTATTCTATTATCAAAGGCGCTCCATATGTCCCAACCAGCAAACGACTGATTACAGATATTCTCAAGAAAGCGGGCGTAAAAGACGGGATGAAGTTTCTTGAACTTGGTTGTGGAACCGGACGTATTGTAAGTATGGCAACCGAACAATACGATGTTAAAGGAGTTGGGGTAGAAATCAATCCCATTCTTTTTTTTGGAGCACATCTACGCAAATGGTTTTTTAAACACCCGAATGTTTCATTTTTAAAACAAGATGTCCGCGATGTTTCGTTCAAAGAGTATGATGTTATTTACCTCTATTTATTCCCTGCACTCATTGACAAACTGGAACCTAAATTCCGAGCGGAATGCAAAAAAGGTACTATAATAATCTCTCACGGATTTAGAATTGCAGGTTTGAAAGATAAACTGAAAAATACGATGGAAGGCAATCCCTTCAAGACTTTTTTCTATACAATGTAGCTTGCTTTATGATTCGTCAGATTTCATTACTATCATTGTTTTTTGTGCTTTTAGTAGCAGTAAATGTTGTGGTAGCACAGCAATTAAATGCAATGGTACTCAAAAATAAACGTGTTCATGTTATTCTTGATGAAATCGACTTTTACGCTGAAAACACAACACTGGAGGATCATATTGCCACAGATTCAGCAGATGTAAAAAAAGACGCTCGCATAGCGTATCTTAAAAGTTTTCTGAGAAAATACGATTCGGAATTGTATGATCATGCGGAAGCAATTGTTGAGTCAGCTGACAAACATAAAATTGATTACCGGTTAGTACCCGCTATTGCAATGCAGGAATCCAACCTGTGCCGTGTAATTCCAAACGGCTCTCATAACTGCTGGGGATGGGGAATATACGGGAATACTATTACCCGTTTTGCTTCCTATCCTGAAGCTATAGAAACTGTTTCCTCCGGATTGCGTAAATACTATTACGACCAGGGTTTAACCACACCAGATCAGATTATGCAAAAATACACCCCTTCTTCAAACGGCAGTTGGGCAAATGGAGTCAATTATTTCTTTAGAAGAATAGAATAACGTTCGTAGCCTTCTACTCCTGTCATTACTGAATAGATCGGGCATTAGAAAGCTCCTGTGACATAGAATATTGTGTGCCCTGTTTTTTTGATAGGGCAGCAAAAGCAGAGCCTCTTTTTTTCTTTTTTGAATGCATTACGTCTAGCCATGCACTTGATTCTCCTATTTTCTTACGTGCGGTATGAAGCAACTTTAATATCACTTCAAGAAAACGGATATGATATACTCCGCCTTTTGGATCAACTTCAATTGTTAGCTTTTCTGCTGCTTTGATTTCTTCCGCTAGGGAAGTATCTGCCGCTTTAATAGCTTTGATCTCTTCTTTAATTTGCTTAAGAAGTTCTTTTATTTGCTGAATTTCGCGAGATTCCCGCTGTTCACGAAGAGAAAATACCGTTATACGTTCTTTGCTAATCGGTCGAAACCCTTCAATTTTTGGCTCATTTTGCGGCATCTCTGGGTTCCCAGACTTCTCGTTGTTCATTCCAAAGAGCTGATCCATAAAATCTCCACCAAATTTCCCTAGTTGATTTGCAGCGTCTTTAAAGAATGATTTACCCATATCAGACGGCGAGCCTGAATTTGACTCGATTTCAGACGAGTTGGAACGGCGGAATGGAGTGTGAGTACGTGCTGTTGCCATATATGTATTATACTACAGGATATATGTTTTTTCAAGTTTAGGGTAACATATTCTACGGTCATTTTCAATAAGAAATAAGTGAGATTTGGCCAATAATGCTTTGACTAAAGAGCCAAAACGACAGGTAACACCTATAGTATTGTGGTATACTTTCAAGCTTATGAAGGAAATTGTGCTCGAATCCCATGATACTTTACAGCTTCGGCAAGATCCTACTTTTCATCAAAGCTATGAGGTAGTCAAAAAAATGGATGCTGATATTCCACAACCTCTTTTTGAACAAGTTGAGAATGCAGCCGTAGACATTGTTCTAAGTCAACACTATCGTTTTGATAATGAAGTATGGCCATATAAGAATTCCTTTCATAATCAAGACCATATATATGGGACATATAGCACTGTAAACGCTATTTTTAGACAGAAAGAAAAGAATGAAGGTAGGTTTTCGCCTCCTCCTTACCTCGATCCTTATGCACAACTGGAAAGATATAATCAGCAGATTTCATCTAAATATCTCCACCTTAAAAATGTAACTATTCAACCTGAAGAACTGGAATTTCTTATGAAACTGGGATTTCTATTTCATGATTTAGGAAATATCCAGGTAAAAAATGGGAATACTCTGGAAGATTTAGACACATATCGAAGGGTTGGATCAGAGGAACGCAGTATGGAAATTGCTGAACATTTCATGAGAACCCAAGCAGGATTTTCTGAAGAAGACACATTCCGCTACACTCAATTTATAAAGCATGTAATTGGCCAAACAGTCTTTATACCTGATGGTACCGAAGTACATAGAATAAACGAGCCTTTTGGTGTATTAGCGCGCTTTATAGACATTGTTGGCCAAGGTGTGATGAACCAAAAGAAACTGATGAATATGGTGACTGGATTATCAGAAGAAGAGTACGCCGAATTAGGTACCGATCCTGTAATGATACCCTCAAATCTGTATGGCTTCTTGTGGAAACACACTGAGGAGTTAATACCTGAGGAGAATAGAAAACAGATAATCAAAGATATTATAGGACTAGAAATGCCGAATAGACCGATATTTAAACCTGAACTTCATGAAGGAGTAAAAAGAAGTGAGTGGAATAGAAACTTACGTAGAATCAGGCCACAGAAATTACAATCACACCTTATTGTTACTGGTTAAGTTCAATCGTTATAAATTCGCTAGATGCTCCAAAACTTTCTGTTTGCGGAGTAATGAAGCGTAGTAGTAGGCATTCTGCATAAATGCCTGCTTGTCTTTTTCGTCTTTGAGATTAGCCATGAACTTCTCAAGATCTTCTTTTTCTACGGCTAATTTTTCCTGTTCTGCTATTTCGCTTAATATAAACTCAAGTTGGTAAGTTTCCTCGATTTCCTTTTTAAACTGCTCTTTCAGCTGATCCACGGTTGTTCCCCGTGAAGATACATACTGCTCAACCGAAATACCCATTTTCTGCAGATCCTCAACCAGCTTCATTAAGCGAGCATTTACTTCTTCATCAAGTATTACATCTGAGATTTCGACCTTAACTTTGTCTAGAAGGGCGTTTAAAGCGGCCTGGATGGCCATTTCCTTCTTTTGAGCTTCATTTGGCTTTACCTCTTCCTTATCCTTGCCTGGCGTCCAAATTTCAGGCTTATGAGACTCCTCTTTTGCCTTCTTAACAGCTGCTTTATAGTCTTTTAGGTCAATCTCAGGCTTTTCGGGTACTAAGAAGCGCACTTGCCAGTCTTCGTTCTCTTTTGCCTGTACCAGTTCGATTTTGGGAGAGTAAATCGGCTTTAAATCCTTTTCTTTAACAATTTGTTCGTATTGTTCGGGGAGAAGTGTGCGAATCATTGTATCGTAGACGCGATCTTTGGGAAGATTTTTCTCGACTACAGCACGGGGAGCCTTGCCTTTGCGGAATCCTTCTACCGTGACATCTGCCATCATTTTGGTGAACGTTTTTTCGTATTCTCCCTGGATTTTAGACCATGGAATATCAAGAGTAATTTCAAGAGTTTGTTTCGGTAGTTTTTTGATAGAGTGCTTTGTCATGCACTAATTGTACCCTATATTAATCAAAATACAACGCAAGTTTTTCCTCTTCGGCTTCGAATTGGGCCATAAAATATTTCACTTTTCCAGACCATGTATTTCCTTCACAATAGATAGCACCAATTGAGTCAATATCAGTTGCTCCCTTGTTAATATAGTTTTCACGCAATCCTTTTCCAACCACCATATATGATTCCTCCCATGACTGGAACGGAATTGTTCCGCGACCCCATCCAAAAGCGTTATATGTTCCTGGGATATGAAATTTACCAAATGTAGATTCTACTCCCATAATAGAAGGCAGGAGATAACAGTTTAAATCATATTCCATACATGCAGCTATAAACCCATCTGTTGTTTCAGATACAGGGGACCCATAGCGCTCAAGTACACGCTTGATTACGAGTTTCTTTTTTGCGTATTCCTTATCAGTTGCTACGGCAACCGGAGACAAAGTAGGAGCGACTACGCTAGCTGGAATTGTATCCTGAGCTTTCGTATTGACAGCTAACGAAGCAGATTTTCCTGCTTCATTCTGTGCGTATGCGGTATTTGCAGTCATTACTAAAATAGCAACAATAGCAAATAAATATAGGATGAATTTCTTCATAGATTTTCTGGAAGGAACCTAACCTATGTAACTCTTCGTTATTCTGGGCTATTAGCGGTTCCAACCAAAAAAAATTCCCTTAAGCTCTACAGCCAATGGTGTAAAACCTAAGGGACTAAGGTGAAGTATACCAGATTACTATGGGTTTGTCAATGATTTTAAGGGGGTATTACACCATTTCTTAGATTTGAATTGTAGAGGCAATACGTGTGCTTATAGAGTAACAAATTTGGATCTTTCTAGTACAATATCTACATGAAAACGTTCTCCAGCTTTAGCTTTGGCTGTCGCGTAAATCAGGCCGAAAAAGAGGCATTAGATCGCCAGCTGGTTGAGCGTGGGTATAGTTACTCTGACTTCAAACCCGACGTATACGTGATTAATACCTGCTCGGTTACCAATAAAGCTGAGCGTGAGGCACGCCAGATGATTAACCAGTTACGCAAGAAGTACGGAGACTCCACTAAGATCGTGGTTATGGGTTGTGCGGCTACGAACTGGATTAAGACCAAGGCAGAGGTTGAAAACGCGGATATGCTGGTAGAAAACCCGAGCAAGGAGTTTATAGCTGAGCTTATCGAGAAGAAATTCGGAAAAAAGAGCACAAAACAGGCTGGCGGGCTAAAATCGCCTGTTGAGGCTGATAAAACGCTACAGAAGGGCCAAAATATGCCTTTTAAGGCACGTTTGGTAGAAGATAAGTATATTCGCAGCGGACGCATTATTTTGAAGGTACAGGACGGCTGCCAGCGTTTTTGCACGTACTGTATAGTACCGTACCTTCGTGGCTTGCCAAAAACCATCTCCCAGGACGATTTAATCGCTGAGGTTAACACCTATCCGGATACCATTAAAGAAGTAATATATACCGCTATTAATACAGAAGCCTTCGGGTACGAAACGAAAACAGAGGATTTTCTTGATCTGGTGAAATCTACCCTTGAACGAACATCTACTCCCCGGATTAGCTTTGGTTCCATTCATCCATGGAGTGTCAATGAAAAGTTGTTTGAGCTTTTACGCACTCATCCCCAAGCGCATCGCATTGTTAAGTTCTTTCATGTGCCGCTGCAGTCGGGAAATAACAAAATGCTGAATTTAATGAAACGTGGGTACACCCGTGAAGAATTTGTTGAAAAGCTGCATACGTTAAGTAGTATTGATCCGTTCAGTTTTATCGGCACAGATGTAATTGTTGGCTTCCTTGAGGAGACCGATCGTGATTTTGAAGACACCTATCAGTTTCTTGAAAGCACTCCTATCAGCAAAATCCATATTTTTCGCTATTCGCCACGGCAACACACTGCTGCTTTCTATTTGGGAAAGCGGTTGAAGGAGCCAACCCCAGAGGAAAAGCTAAAACGATCAAAAGCATTGCACGAGTTGAATCGTCGAAAATACCGACAGTTTCAGGAAAAACATGTGGGTCAGAGTTTTGAAGCATTGGTTTTGGAACAGGGCAGCGATGGATACAAGCAGGCACTTTTGAGCAATCAAATGCCAGTGGTAGTAAAAACGGCTGAAGAGAAAACCGGCCAGATTATCAACGTAAAAGTCGATAGCTTGAAAAATGGGGGATTGATTGCAGTAGAAGTATAGTGTAAAATTTGGTTTCAGCTTTTTGTAACGGTGATTGTATCTTCGATAGCTTTGGAGTCGTAGCTCAACTTGGTTAGAGCACTTCCCTGTCACGGAAGAGGTTGCGGGTTCGAGTCCCGTCGGCTCCGCAGAAGATGAACTATCTATTTTTCTTATTCCTGCTTCTTATATTACATGCTCCTGTTCATGGACAGGGTTCAGCACCTCCTTATCCGGAACGACCAAATCAACAACAAATAGACGAATGGAGAAGATTAGGTGAAGAAAATCTGCGAAAATACGGAGATGGAAGTACCATTTCTGCACCAACAGCAATACCGTTTTCTCCTACCCCATCTCTTACACCGACACTCACTCCTACACCCAGCCCAACCCCTACACCAACACCCACTCCAACCGTTCTTCAAAAAGTACAGTTTTCAATAGTTAAATTTTTCCTGGATCTATTTGACGGGATAAAGTAATACTATCCTGTAGAAAAGCCCTTCTTAAATCTTATAGTATGTTGAATAAATTAGCCTATAATTATATAATTTCCCCTGGTTTCGAAGCACTGTATTAGGGAGGTGATAATGACTGTAGTCCAAGAAGAAAAGGGTAGGGGATCAACGATCAGTGGTTTGCAGAGCATGCTGCCTGTAGAAGTCACACAACAAGGACGATGTGTGATCGGTAAAGAACTCATCGTTCTAGTCCTACCGCTTGATCCCATAAGTCCTGAGGACTACCACATTGCCGTCCTGCCGGTTGGCAACATGCACCTTCCGCGGATGAAAGGCATCAAGTTGCAGGCCGTTGTCGGCAGCGACATCGTCGACGAGGAGAGGCTTGACCCCACAGGTCATGCTCTCCTCTGTGGGATCGAGGTGAAGAAGTTCAAGCTCTGCATCTGTGCGGACTCCTAGCTTCGACTCCAAAAGGCCGTCGGGGTCAGCTGACCCTGCCGGCCTACGCTACTCGCTTGCTACTTCGTACAAATATGTAAGCTCCTAAACTTTCACTGTATACTAAATACCGTTATGTTCACACTCTCTCCCGATCAAAAAAAAGTCCTCGACCATATTCTTGAGTGGTATAAACACGATAGGAATGACATGCAGTATGTAGCACTGGGAGGATACGCCGGAACTGGGAAAACTACCCTTATCGCAGTGTTGCGCCGCGAGCTGGCAAAGCTGGAGGATGGACTTAAAGTAGGCTTTGCCAGCTATACAGGAAAAGCGGCGCGCGTGCTTCACTCAAAATTAAACCGCCTTAAGGTTGTTTTCCCAAAAGATTCTGTCGGAACTATTCATTCTCTTATTTACTCTCCGGAAGTTAATGAAAAAGAGGAAATAGTGGGTTGGATTCGCAAAAACAAAATTGATCGTAATTTGATTATTATCGACGAGGCTTCTATGGTAGATGAAACGATCTGGCGGCATCTTCTGGCCTATAAAGTTCCCATTATTGTGGTAGGAGACCATGGCCAACTTCCCCCCATAAGCGGGCGATTTAACTTAATGGACAAGCCGGAGCTAAAGTTGGAACAGATCCATAGACAGGCAGAAGGGAACCCGATTATTCGATTATCAAAAATGGTACGGGAAACCGGGAGCATTCTTGCAGAGCATTTTTCAGACACTGTTAAAAAATTCGACAAAAACGATTCAGGTTTTGGAGAGCAAATGATGGAACTGTTAAGCAGCTACAATCCTGATACTTTGGTTTTATGTGGTTACAACAGCACAAGAAAGCGACTCAATTCCTATATCAGAACTTCATTAGGGTTTGAGAATCCGGAACCGCAAGAAGGGGACCGCGTTATTTGTTTGCGGAACAACCATAAAAAGCGAATTTTTAACGGCATGCTGGGTACTATCCGCTTTATTGAACCGGAAGATAACGAGTGGTATTTTGCAGAGATTGAGATGGATGGCGAAGACAAACTGTTTAAAGGACTTATTTCGGTAAAACAATTTAATGCCGATACTGCCATGAACTATACAAAAGACCGTCGTGAAACTATGAAAGGGGATTTATTTGACTTTGGCTATGCACTCACTGTTCATAAAGCACAGGGTAGCCAGTCGAAACGGGTAATTCTTTTTGAAGAACGGTTTAAACAGATGAGCGATGAAGAATGGCGACGATGGTTGTATACAGCAGTAACTCGTGCTGAAGAAGAGCTATATATCTTTCCAATGTAAACTTATTTTGTAATCTGCATCACAAATACATATTGTCTACATATTTTCTATAGGTTATACTACTAATTAGCTAACAAGATGGTACTACCAAGGAGGAACCGTGAAAGCGTTTAAGTTCGGCTGGATGGTGGAGGCTACGCCTGAAGATCTGCAGCACCATGGGGTGGAAAATGCTGACAATATCAGCTTCTACCGGACCACCACTTTGAGCGATCGCTGGCCTAACGGTACGCATCAGGTCGCCGAAGACCTGGTGCTAATACGACAAGATGCCCAGCTTGTTATCCGCTGCACATCAATCCGAGCGCTAATGGCAGTGTTCGGGGGCAAATACGGCCAGATGGAGTTCTACCGCATCTGGTACGTTTCGCCTGGTGGGAAGAGTAGCGGGAGGGAAGAGCAAGGTAGGAAGCTCCCACTCGCAGCATAACATCCTCTTGCACCACCTCTGACACCATCGAATGGTGCCCGTCCCTGCCATAATGCAGGGGCGGGCGCCACGACCTTCTTTTTACATACCTTTTCTTATTACACTTCTATTACCCACTTCTCATAGCTTCAATCTACTATCTCCTTATAATTGCATATTACTATTTCATACAGTGCTATGGAACAAACAGTTGTCACAGAAAGAACAAACAAAGTTACTACTTCACCTGATGTTGTAGTAACCCCTGGCGGAACCGCTACTCATATCGATGAAAACCCGCACACTGCTTACAAAAAAAAGAAAGCAATTTTTAGATATTATCAGGCTGTCTGGTATGTTCTTGGTATTATAGAAGCAGTACTATTGTTCAGATTTTTCTTTAAATTAATTGGCGCTGATCCCGCAAGCCCAATAGTGTCCCTTATCTACGCACTATCAGCACCCTTTGCAATTCCTTTCCTCGGCGTCACTTCAACTACGGGCGTAAACAACAATGTCTTTGAATTTTCAACACTTATCGCATGTGTCTTTTACTTAATTGTTGCCTGGGGAATTGTAAAACTTGCACAGTTTATTAAACCAACATCATACGAAGAAGTTGAACTAAATGTGCGCGATACCGTATAAAAATGCTCTTATTTGCTATAATTGTTTTCTGCAAGGAAAGCAGGCGTAGCTCAGTTGGCTAGAGCGTTTCATTGACATTGAAAAGGTCCCTGGTTCAAGTCCAGGCGTCTGCACAGCTTCTTTACGCACATATGCGAACAATTGTTGTACCAGTCACAGGAGGTATTGATTGTGTTGTATTTGTGCTAGATCCAGGAGTGGCAGCAACTGGAGAAGTTGTCGGAACGGGAGTTCCTCCAGCCAAACTCCTATGATTTTTCACATAAAACGTAATCAGGTTAAGCAGCAGCAACGGAAATGTTGAAACGGTGAGATAGCCTACACCGGTAAAGTTATCGGAAATGATATTGGTGCAGAGCAACAATAGTAACCCTCCTACCACTCCTAACCACACTTGATGTTTTGGGAGGACAGGAGATGTTTTTGGTTCTGCAACCATGATAAATGCAAGGAAAACATACGAACTGGTAAAAAAGCTGATAAGGAAAGGAATAGGTTCAAGAGCCACATTGCGTATAAACACAGCGTATATCATATATCCACCAACATAAGTCAGGTAATAAATGGCCGCATGTTCAAGTTTTCTAAATCTACTGGCGGAGAAGATAAAGAACATAATAAAGAAAATTGACAGCATCCATAATAGTGGCATTTTTTCGGCAAAGGTAAAGAGAAAATCAGCGCCCCACCAGGATTCTATTGCAGGGAAGCGCAGAAAACCCATCCCAACAAGTGCCAAGGAAAGTAAATAGGACATATAAACTCCGAATGCTGCAGGATTGAATATTGGCTGTCCTTTATAACGCAGTAGTGACTTAAAGAACAGAGCCACTGCCACCGTTAACGGAAATACCCACCAGGGAGCGGTAGGATGAACTAAAAGGAATGTTATCGCGGTTGTTATTTCGACATGGAGGAAGTTTAAGTTCGGAATTTTTTTTGAATAATAATTCCATATCCAGAAACCTTTTCCAACTACAAAGGCTGACACTAGGGCAAGAACGTAATTCATTCGCAAGCCAGGGGTCGTTTCATACACCATTAAATCGATAACGGAGACAGTCAGAAAAGATAATAGTCCAATACAAAATAAAGATGTGGGATTTTTCCAGTTGCAGTATTTTTTCAGTTCTTGTATCATGGTCAGATTACGTAAAGTCAACTTAACGTTGGGATAGTGATTTACATTACCAATTTAAACACAAAAAATATGCAAAATAAAGGACTTTTGATAGGAATCGCAGCTGTAGCGATTATTGGCATTGCAGCATTTGCCTTCAGTTCTCAGAATAAGCCAGCAAACCAGCAGGCGACCGGTACGACTCAAATGGAACAAACAGCACCCGCAGCAGGAACTCAAGAAAGCGGAACCACAAATAGTGGAGCAACTGGTAGCGAAAGTATGGCTGCTGACGACTCAAACTCCATGATGGCAGGAGAGTATAAGGACGGAACCTACTCAGCAACAGGAAATTACGTTTCACCAGCTGGACAGGAAGAAGTTGAGGTTGAATTAACTCTTGCCGACGGAGTTATCGAAGATGTAACCTTTACCGGTAAAGCCACAAACGAAAAGAGTGTCTTTATGCAGGGCGTCTTTAGCGATAATTATAAGGCACTTGTTCAGGGTAAAAATATTGATGAAGTCCAGCTTGATAAGGTATCTGGATCGTCACTTACTCCAAAAGGTTTCATGGATGCTCTAGACAAAATCAAAACTGAAGCAAAAGGCTGATTGTGAGGTAGAATAGGACATGTATTCATGGTCTTTTGATGGTATTGGAACAAAATGGGCAATAGATATTGCATCGGATGTTTCTGAGAAACAGGGTAATGAACTAAAACAAATAGTTGAGGAAACTGTTGAGAAATTCGATGAATACTATTCCCGTTTTATTCCAGATTCGTTTGTTTCTTCATTAACGAAACGGAAAGGCATTATTGAGGTAGAAGAAGACTTTATTTCATTACTATGGTTGTATCTTCCGTTTTATCATCTTTCTAATGGCTTGTTTACACCGCTTGTAGGAAGTTTACTTGCAAGCGCAGGATACGATGAACAGTATTCGTTCCAGGAAAAAAAATTACAGGATGTACCGGTACTTACCGATGTCGTTGAAGTTGTTGACCCGGTACATATTGACTTAAAACAGCCTGCATTATTCGATTTTGGAGCAATAGGGAAAGGTTTTTTAATTGATAAAGTAGCCCAGGTTATACAGCAAACTGGTATCGCAGACTATACAGTAGACGCCGGGGGAGATATTGTGTACAAAACGACTCATCAAAAAGAGTTGCGAGTTGGATTAGAGCATCCGTATGATCTTTCTAAAGTGATTGGAACGGTAAATCTTAACAACCAGGCAATTTGCGGTTCAGCAGGAAACAGAAGAAAATGGGGACGGTTTCACCATATAATTAATCCAAAAACAAAGGAATCTCCGGAAGAAATTGTAGCTGTTTGGGTTATTGCAGATAGATGCGCCATTGCAGATGGGCTATCTACGTGTCTCTTTTTTGTACCTCCGGATACCCTGCAAAAACAATTTTCCTTTCAGTACTTGATTATTAAAAAGAAAGGTACAGCAAGCTATTCTAAGGACCTCCCAATTACCCTTTTTGTGTAACTGTTGACAATAGCGTACCACTAAATTAATATACGAATTATGGTTGCCCCCAAGCTATCCATTATTATTACCACCATTACCCCGTTCAACGGGCGGTAGTAATAGTATACACTTTTACACGAATCCGCCCCGAGAAGGGCGGTTTTTTTTTGGCTAAGTTTCGAAAACTAAGTGAGGATTACTTAGCCATATACCCGAAGGATGCTTGGGCAAGTGTCTGAATTATTATCAGTTTCTAATCATATGAATGTTTTCAAATTTGGTGGCACTTCATTAGGAGATGCCAACAAGATACTTCATGTGGCTCAATTAGTTAAGTCACATGCAAACAATTCAAAAGTTATTGTTGTTGTGTCTGCTATGGCAGGAGTTACCGACAAGCTAATTGATATTGTTTCTCTCCACACATCCGGGCAAACCACTCAAAGAGATTCTCAGGTTCGGGAATTTATAACCTTCCATAAACAAACCTTGCGCGATTTACAACTGGATATCGACTTGTATGATCAAGCTGAACCAGTATTGGAAAACATGGTAATGGCTTTCAAAAAGGAGATACATCGCATGAAACAGACACTTCACGCCTATGAGTACGACTTTATCGTTTCCTATGGAGAACGGTTAAGCGCATTTCTGGTAAGTAAAGCTCTCCAGAATCTGAATGTAAAAAGCCACCATATTTTTGGAAGCGATGTAATTTTTGCTTCTGCCGATTTTGGGAATGCTACTGCACTTCTTCCCGAATCAAAGCGTAAATGTGAAAACGTGTTGGTGCCTTTGCTGAAACGTGGAGAAGTGCCCGTAGTTACCGGTTTCTTTGGTGCCACTGAATGCGGACATATCGCTATTTTTGGAAGAGGGGGATCCGATTATTCTGCAGCAGTTATCGCAGCGCTTATGAAAGCAGACTCGCTCACAGTGTGGAAAGAAGTCGATGGAGTTTTTACTTCTGATCCACTCAAAAATGCCGATGCACAGCTGCTGGAATACTTGAGCTATGAAGCAGCTGCGGCAATGGCCCGTGCAGGAGCAAAAGTGCTCCACCCCGAAACAATGGAGCCTGTGCGTGATTTACAAATTCCGGTGCATGTGCGCAATACATTTAATCCAGAACTCCCGGGTACAAAAATTCACAATTAACTATGAAGACATTTAAAATAATCCATCTCGGCCTGGGAAATGTGGGGAAAGAACTGGCAAAACAACTATTCTCCCAACAAAAGCATTTTCAGGAAAAATACAGTGTAGAGCTCCAGTATGTTGCCTGCTTTTCATCAAAAGGTGGCATTACCGGAAATCCATTATCAATAGAACAGGTACTCCAATTTCCGGAAAACTCCCAGCAAGTTTCAGTGTTAGACATTGTAAAAGAATCAGATTCTTCTACTATTCTTATTGATACAACAAGCTCAACGGAAACGATTCCTACTATGAAATCGGTCCTGGAAAAAGGAGGCTATGTTGTTATGGCCAATAAAAAACCCTTTTCATCCGACTATAAACACTTTTCTGACATCTACCTAGCCTATCCGGGACATGTCTTTTTTGAAACAACCGTAGGTGCCGGACTTCCCATTATTCGACCTCTTATGTATCTTGTCGATAGTGGTGATACTATGAATGCGGTAGAAGGATGTTTTAGCGGTACGCTTGGATATCTTTGTTCGCAGTTGGAAGCAGGAGTTTCTTACTCTCAGGCCGTCCAAACAGCAAAAGATTTCGGATATACAGAACCGGATCCTCGGGATGACTTGTCGGGAATGGACGTGGCTAGAAAAGCACTTATTCTTGCACGAGTCTGTGGACTTGAGAAGGAACTTTCAGATATCCACGTACATCCACTGTACGATGAAGCGCTTTCTTCTCTGTCTGTTGAAGAGTTTATGAAAGAACTTGAAAAAGAAAACATAAAGTATTCCCAAATGTTTCGGCAAGCAATGGAAAAGGGAAGCACGTATCGTTATGTTGCTTCAATAACTCAAAATAGTATTACCGTCGGCCTAAAAAAAGTCCCAAAACAGTCACCTCTTGGAACTTTGAATGGTCCCGAAAACAAGGTCGTTATTCAAACTGAACGCTATAACCATCCTCTTGTTGTGCAAGGACCTGGCGCAGGGGCAGCGGTAACAGCAGCGGGGTTGTGCAGCGATATATTAGCCATTGTTACACCACAATGAAACAATACAAAGTAGGCATACTCGGCGCAACAGGCACAGTAGGCCAACGATTCATAACACTACTGGAAACTCATCCGTGGTTTTCCGTTACTGCTGTTGCAGCTTCACCACGATCTGCGGGGAAAATGTATGCTGAAGCGGTTGGAAAGCGCTGGCAATCTGATTCATCAATCCCACCATCAATCGCAAACCTGGTAGTACTTGATGTCGAAGAAGAAAAGAAGAGAATGTCGCAAACTGCTGATTTTGTATTCTCGGCACTGGATTTGGAGAAAACGGAAATCAAAAGAATTGAAGAAGATTATGCCAGTCTAGATATGCCGGTAATATCAAATAACTCTGCCCACCGCTGGACGGGTGACGTACCAATGCTCATTCCGGAGGTGAATGCTGAGCATATTCACGTAATCGATGTCCAAAGAAAAAACCGCGGATGGAAAAAAGGGTTTATCACGGTAAAGCCCAATTGCTCAATCCAGTCCTATGTAATTATCTTAAATGCTCTTAACCAATTTGAGCCTCAAGATGTATTCGTAACCAGTTTACAAGCACTATCTGGTGCGGGAAAAACGTTTCACACCTGGCCTGAGATGGTAGATAACGTAATTCCATTTATCGCGGGAGAAGAAGAAAAATCCGAAAAAGAACCGGGGAAGATATGGGCATCAGTTGATGTGACAGAATCTGAACCGTTTACTATCGCGCCCACTCCCGTTATCTCCGCAACGTGTATTCGAGTGCCGGTTCTAGATGGCCATATGGCGAATGTAGCAGTCAGATTTAAACGTAACCCGCAAAAGCAGGATATTATACAGGCTATAGAGAACTACGTTTCTCCCATACATTCTATGAACCTCCCGTCGGCACCAAAAAAACTTATTCAGTACTTGCCAGATGAAAACCGACCGCAAACGAAAATAGATCGTGATTATGAACACGGGATGGGAATATCGATGGGAAGACTGCAACAAGATACCTTCTTTGACTGGAAGTTTATAGCCCTTTCCCACAATACTATTCGCGGAGCGGCAGGTGGAGCAATACTCACAGCAGAATTACTTGTTAAGAAAGGATATTTATGATACTAACGCTTATCGGCATGTCAAATGTCGGGAAAACATACTGGTCAGAACGGCTTGTGAGCGAACATGGTTTTATTCATTTTAGTTGTGATGCTCTTATTGAGGAAAAATTGCATGACCAGCTGGTACAGTTAGGGTACAAGGGTATTACCGATATGGCAAAATGGATGGGTTTCCCCTACGAGGACCGATACAGACAAACTAGCTCCCGTTATTTAGAACTTGAGAAGAGTACAATGTTGGAAATAATTGGCTCTGCACAAAAAGCACCTCCCACGGCTAATCTAGTTATCGATACAACAGGGAGTGTTATTTACACCGGAGTCGAAATAATGAACAAATTAAAATCCATTTCCAAAGTAATGTATCTGGATACACCCGAAGAGGAACAGGAGCAAATGTTCAAATCGTTTATTGCAGAACCAAAACCAGTTATCTGGGGCAACTCGTTTCGCATTTCAAAAGGAGAGGATACTATGTCCGCTCTCTCACAAAGTTATAAAGAACTGTTAGCATTTAGAACTCAGCAGTATAAAAAACACGCTCATGTTACGGTTCCCTTCCACGAGTTTCGCCACGCATCCTTTTCCGTTAATAGCTTGTTATCATATGCCTTATGAAACTTCCATTTGCTCTTGAGTCGGTCGAATCCCATATACATTTTCCTGCAGATGCAATTAGATATCGCGCAGATAATGGTGAAATTCTCGAGGTGAACCATTCCTTTGATACGACTATTTCCGGAGACCAATACAAAGAGCTGTTTACAAAAAGACTGGCATCTTTTACACCCCAGGACAGAAGCGGAATCTGGCGGTACAGGGAGCTGGTACTTCCCATTCCCGAACAGTGTATTGTTAGCAAACCGGAAGGAAATACCAATCTCTATAGCGTAGGAAAACAGGAACAAAGCGGTTTCCGTATAATCGGTAATTACTGTAATGTTGATACATTGTATCTTAAACACGAAGGAGAAAATCCAACGGGAAGTTTTAAAGACAGGGGAATGACAGTAGGGATTAGCATGGCACACTTTTTTGGCGCAAAAGCAGTGGCCTGTGCTTCAACCGGCAATACATCTGCTTCGCTTGCTTCCTACGCAGCGCAAGCGGGGATGAAGTGCTTTGTATTTATACCGGAAGGAAAAATTTCCTCGAGTAAACTGTCGCAATCCATGGCTTATGGCGCAGTTACTGTGCAAGTCGATGGCGATTTTGACATGGCAATGCAACTAGTTGAAGAAGTGTGTGATAAGCTCACCATTTATCTATTAAATTCAGTAAATCCGTTTCGTATCGAAGGGCAGAAAACAATCGCCTTTGAATTGCTGCAACAATTAGATTGGACAGTACCCGACTGGATTGTGCTACCAGGTGGGAACCTGGGCAACACTTCTGCTATCGGAAAGGCATTACGTGAATTAAAGCAGCTGGGAATTATTAGCAAAATGCCGCGAGTCGCTACCATTCAAGCGGAAGGTGCAAATCCGTTTTACAAGAGCTATACAACAGGCTTTAAAACCTACTCTCCCGTTAAAGCAGAAACGGTGGCAACCGCTATTCGCATAGGAAATCCTATAAGCTTTATTAAAGCCAGAAAAACTATCGAAGAAACAAATGGTGTTGTTGAACAGGTTTCCGATGAGGAAATTCTCAAGGCCAAGGCAGTTATCGATAACGCTGGCATTGGCTGCGAGCCTGCGTCTGCTACAACCGTTGCAGGTATAAAAAAACTGGTACAGGCGGGACACATCAAGAGTTCGGAAACTGTCGCCGGTATTCTTACCGGGCACGTGTTAAAAGACCCTGACAATTCATTAAATGCTCACCAGAATGCCTCTTTTGTAAAAGTAAAAGCGGACGCGGCCACAATTGCAGCTGAGGTAGAAAGATACCTGTAAAACAGGTATAACATACTATGCTGTATCTCTTGGCACTTGCGGGTGTAATTGCACTTTTTTTAGTGCTGAAACTCCATGATTGTGCGTATTTGATTTCAGATACCAATGGATACATCTACTATGCCCAACTGATACTGGAAGGAAAACTGCTTTACAAGGACCTGTTTTTAACTAATCTTCCTTTTACACCGTATCTTCACACTTTGTATCTGGTACTGTTTCGATGGAAACCAGAGCTTATTTTTGCTACTGCAAGCATCGAAGCTGCTCTTGTTGGCGTTGTAATCTACTTTGCCGTTGGTCGTAACGCAGAAGAGAGAATTTTCGGTTTGCTTGCTGCATGTAGTTATTTGTTTAGCTTAACGGTAATGGCTTCCAGTAATCATCAAACAGGGGTGTATTTTGCTTCTTTATGCGCTACAGCAGCCTATTATTTGTATATGCGAAAGCGCTATCTTAATGCAGGCATATTGCTGGGAGTAGCATTTATGACAAAAGGCTATTTTATTCCTGTCGTGTGTGCTTTTTTCCTGTACGATCTTCTTAAACGGAAAGTAAAAGTGCTGCAAATGGGAATTGGCTTTGCCGGAACCGCACTCATTATTATGCTACCGACTCTGATATATGCCTTTCCTGAACTTCTCCAACAAGTATTTGGCTATTCGGTCGGGAGGGCCCAAGGTATACCCAAATTACCTGTAATTGGATTTTTTATGCAACGGGATTGGTTTCTTTCCTTATCCGCTATTGCAGGATTTGTATATGCGCGCAAAATACCCTTGGTAGCTATGATAATCGGTTTTTCATTTCTGTTTTTGCTGTGGTACAAAGATGTGTACCTACTTTACTTTAATATGTTTATCCCGTTTGCGGCAATTGCTGGAGGGGAAACCATAAAATTGCTTGCCCGGAAATTTGAAAAACCGGTAGTACTTATAGTGTTCTCGGTGCTTGTCGGGTGTTCCAGCTTACTTGCGATATCTTCCTACTTGGGAGTATTTAGCCAGCTCCAAAAAATCCGCCATACTGCGCAAATAGTACAAACTATTCAAAAATATAATCCTGATTTTTTGTATGGCGATCCAGAAATTGCTCCACTGTTCCAATTCCTGACTGGTGTTCCCCCTCTGGAAGGGATAGTTGACACAAACGCAAATCTCTTTCGAGTGGGCAAATACAATGCAAAAGAATTGTCACAAAAAGCTGCTTCTTCAAAAACAATGATAGTGAGTTTAGGGGTTGAATATCCTGAAATCACAAAATCTGTAGTCACTGATATGTTTGATGAAGAAATAATAACGAAACACTGCAAACTTGTGGCATCGTACCCGGTTATTTCGGAAGGAGGAATAAACCGGATCAACCTAAGTCGGTGTTTCTAGTTTGTTGAACAGGCAAGTTGCATATATAATACCCTTATGAAAAAGAGAATTCTTACCGGAGATCGCCCTACTGGGAAAATGCATATCGGCCACCTTATGGGTTCGCTGCAGAACCGGGTAAAGCTCCAGCACGAATACGACCAGTTTGTAATGGTCGCGAATGTCCAGGCACTTACCGATAACTTTGATAATCCGGGAAAAGTAAAAGAAAGCATAAACGAATTGCTGTGTGATTATTATGCCGTAGGAATAGACTATGATGTCACCACCGTCTTTATCCAAAGTGAAGTCCCCCAAATTCATGAAATTTTTGTCTATCTTGCCAACTTCGCAACCGTACAGCAAGTTTCGCATAATCCAACAATCAAAACAGAACTGGCGCAGAAAGGCTTTGAGCAGTCTACTCCGTTGGGCTTTTACATGTATCCGATTCATCAGGCAGGCGATATCTTAAGTGTGTGTGCAGACCTGGTTCCTGTTGGAAAAGATCAAGCGCCAATGGTTGAAGATTGCCGCGAACTTGCGCGCAAATTTAACAATACCTATGGGGTAAAGGTGTTAAGTGAACCGCAAGCACTCTTTGGGATGCCTGTAAATCTCCCTGGGATTGATGGGAACGCCAAAATGGGCAAAAGCTTGAATAATGCGATTTACTTGAGTGACTCCAAAGAGGAAGTTCGCAAAAAAGTGTTTCAGATTAAAACTGACCCGAATCGCATAAAAGCAACCGACCCAGGAACTGTGGAAGGAAACACCGTATTTGTTTACCACGACATATTTAACGAAAATATAGCCGAAGTGGATGATTTAAAAGAGCATTATAGAAAAGGAACAGTTGGAGATGTGGAAGTAAAAATACTTCTTTTTAACGCTATGGAAAAGATTTTGGAACCAATTCGCGAAAAACGTGTTGAAGCTGAAGGGAAACTCCCTGAACTGATGGAAAAAGTAATTGAGAACAACAAAAAAGTGCGTGACATTGCCCAAGGGGTAGTTGATCAGATGAAAGAGGCAATGCAGATTACGTTTTGATGAGAGATTCTTCTAGAAGGTTCTGTAATTCTTCAAACTAACGAGCTTCTTATACTGATATGGTAAGATACCTTCAGTAATCCCTACACGAGGTGAAAGATGAGAGATAACAAGCTGGAGCGCTCCATCCTTATAGCTATGGCCGTAGGGACAGCAGCCTTTGGTATCGGATGCTGCTGCATCTGGGTCGTCGAGCCCATACGGGAACTAGCAGCGGCAGTAACAGGAGGACTTCTGACCTTTTTCGCCGGTGGGGTTATCCTGCGGGCAGGCTTCAAAAGGAGCAACGACGCCAGTGCTCACGAATCGGTTGAGCTGCTCATCCTCTTCGGGACTCTGATTGTAGGAGGGGGACTCCTTATCTACGGTATATGGGACTATCTGCCATTCTAGGAGTTACCCGATTCAGTATGCGGTACGTTTCTTCGGAGACGTACCGCAAAAGGTTCCCCTTGTAAACATCTCGCTTACCTATTACAATAGGACACAGATGAAAAATCGAAGAATTACCACTACTACTACCACCCCGTAACAGGGAGGTCGTTGTGTGGCAAAAGCAGACCTCCCGCAAGCGGGAGTTTTTTTTTGCACTAAAGCATTATAATTATCACAATATATGGAACAAAACCAGGAACAACTTAACGAATTACGACATTCAGCAGCACATCTGCTTGCTGCAGCTGTGCTACAACTGTACCCCGAAGCAAAGCTGACAATTGGACCTGCCATTGATACCGGTTTTTATTACGACATTGATTTTCCTGAAGCTATTTCTGACAAGGACTTACCCAAGATCGAACAGAAAATGCGAGAACTGGTAAAAAAATGGGATGGCTTTGAACGTATCGAAGTTTCCAAAGAAGAAGCAAAAGAACGTTTTAAGGATAATCCATATAAACTTGAACTTATCGAAGAGCACAGCGGCAACGGCGAAAAACTCACTCTGTATAAATCAGGAGAATTTGTAGATTTGTGTAAAGGGGGACATGTTGGTAATCCAAAAGAACAACTGCGCCACTTTAAACTGCTGAATATTGCAGGAGCCTATTGGCGTGGAGACGAAAAAAACAAGATGCTTACACGCATTTACGGTACAGCATTCCCAACAAAAGAAGAGCTCGAAGACCATTTAAAGCGCCAGGAGGAAGCAAAAAAACGCGATCACAAAAAGCTCGGGAAAGAGCTTGACTTGTTTGTGTTTTCCGAATTAGTCGGTAAGGGTCTTCCATTATGGACTCCCAAAGGCGCAACAATTCGTCGTGAACTGGAGCGATTTATTGTTGATGAAGAACTGAATCGGGGATACCTGCATGTATATACACCAGATATTGCACAGGTAAAGCTATATGAGACGTCTGGACATTACCCGTATTATAAAGATTCCATGTACGCTCCCATTCAGATTGACGACGAACAGTTTATGCTGCGCCCCATGACATGTCCTCATCATTTTGAGCTGTATCGTTCACAGCCACGAAGTTATAGAGAATTGCCAATGCGCATTGCCGAACTTGCGAAACTATACAGGTATGAACAGTCTGGAGAGCTTTCGGGCTTGCTTCGGGTTCGTAGCTTTTGCCTTGCGGATGCTCATATTATCGCCACCAAAGACCAGGCAGCCGATGAAATAAACGGAGCTCTGGACTTGATTGAATTTGCTGCCGGTGCCTTTGGTTTAAAACCAAACGAAGATTACTGGTATCGCCTTTCATTGGGGGATCGTTCTGACGATAAAAAGTACTTTAAGAGTGATGAAGACTGGGACCATGCAGAAAATGTTTTGCGCGAGGTATTAAAAACACGTGATGTAAGAAACTATGAAGCTCCAGGTGAGGCGGCCTTCTATGGTCCAAAAATTGATATCCAGATGCGCAACGTAAACGGAAAAGAAGATACTGCCTTTACTGTTCAATACGATTTTGTTATGCCAAAACGCTTTGAACTCAGATACATTGATGAAGATAACTCCGAAAAAGAACCTGTAGTAATTCATCGCTCTTCAATTGGAGCTATAGAACGCGTGATGGCCTTCTTAATTGAACGGTACGCAGGAGCCTTCCCACTATGGCTTGCCCCAGTTCACATTTCTGTTGTACCCGTAGGTGATCAGCACCACCAGCTGGCAGAAGAAGTATACAATTACCTACGAAAGGAAGGAATTCGCGTTGAGTTGCGAAAAGAACAAAAGTCAGTTTCCTGGAAAATACGCCAGTCAGCCTTGCAAAAAGTGCCTTATGCGGCTATAATTGGTGATAACGAACTGCAGAAAACTTCCGATAAAGATCAGTTTGTCTCCGTAAGAACACGTGACGGCAAAGATCTCGGAATGCAATCAGTATCGCAATTACTAACAAGTTTGAAACAACAGATTGAGACCAGACAACAGATATCGTAATAGAAACCAACACCAGAATCGTCGGTATTACCAGACGAATTTTCGCATTGAGGCACAAGAACTACGAGTAATTGATGCGGAAGGTAACCAGGTAGGCTTGTTAAGTAAAGACGAAGGGATTCGTGCTGCCCAGGCTCAGGGCCTCGATCTTGTAGTAATAGCCGAAAAAGCACAACCTCCCGTAGCCAAAATTATCGACTTCAAAAAGTTCCTGTACCAGGAGGAAAAGAAACTGAAGGAAGCAAAAAAGGGAATCAAGAAAAGTATCGTAAAAGATATCAAAATGTCACTTTTTATTGGTCCAGCTGATCTTGAACGGCTTATTGAAAAAAGTAAAGAATTTCTGGAAGACGGAAGCCAGGTGCGACTGAATCTTACGCTAAAAGGCCGTGAAGTAGTAAAAAGAGATATGGGACTCGAATTGCTGCGAAATTTTATTATCCAACTGGGTGAAGTAAATATCTCCAAAGAACCACGAGTTGAAGGACGTGTAATACGTGCCGTGGTTTCCAGAAAAAAGTAACTATCGAGATTTTTTAACCACTTTACCGTCTCTTCTAAATGCATATGCCTGGTTTGAAACGATTTTTTTGTTAATTTCCGCCTGGCCCGTTAGAGGGTCAAATTGAGTAACAAAATGCGCGTTCTGTCGAACTAAGGTTACTTCATCAAGGTACTGCCCTGTTAAATAATGCTCTCCAAATTGCATGCGGGCGAGAAATGAAGTTACATTGTCGAATTCTTGATTATTCCGTACCACATCTGTCCCAACATCCACAACTTGAAGATCTTTAAATCGTGTTGGATATGCGATTCCGTAAAAATCATATTGAGTAGATACAGCTTCATCACGAGGTGCATATACTACCTCTTCTGCAAATCGCCTATCTATCCATGGGATGTGCCACAGCTCATTCAGTATCACAAGGGAACTTTCGGCAGGTTGTCTCATAATGTCATGTTTGTCTGAAATAGTTCGCCTTATTACCATTACCTGTTCAGTATCAGGGTTTTCCAAAACATGCAGCTGAGATGCCACCTCGTCCGTTAATTCTCCCTTTGACGAAGCTAAATACAATTGGAAAGCTTGCTTTACAGAAAATGTTTTAATAAAAATATTTGGTACCGCTCTTCTTGGCAGGAAATCGTTCTCCGCCATGTAAAGAATCAGCCCCAAACGATACGGATGCATAAGCTCTGTAGGGATACGACGACCTTTTTCAGTAAGCATTGTATCAACCTGTGGCTTTAATTCTTTTTGCCTGTACTTAGAATATTTACGATACGGTTCATACTCTTGTGACATACGAATCAATTATACAATTAGAACTTCAGAATACTATAAATCATTTCTTTATGGCAGCATTGAAGATAATCTGATAACAATAATCAGATAGAGGCTTTAATTGCCACATATCGTTTATATGCCTTTCTCATAACATTCTTACTCTTTTTTCACATATTTTTCATAATTTGAAATAGTGACTTAGTTATTTTTATGAACAACTAGTATGGACTGATAAGAAGAAGTGTATATCATTTACTATAAAGCTATTATCACTTAGGAGGACATTGTGACGATAAGTGTTTTTGCTTTTAATGTCGAGCTAAATATCCTCTTCACTGTTATGGTATACAAATTTGATCCGTTTACTATAAGTGTATATAGTGAAAGTAAGATATTAGTTTACTAACACTATGAATAAGCATATGAGAAGTGTATTTGTGTTCGTTCTGGCCTTGATTACCATTTATACAGCAGCAACTCCGGCTACTGCCCAAACAACCTCGTCCCTTAAAAAGGTCCCCTGGCAGGGTAAAGAGTGGTTTATGCACGGCGTGAATATGCCATGGATCCAGTGGGGCTGTGATTTCGGCTCCGGCTGTAACTGGGGACGGAATAACATCCGCTATCCCGAGGCACAGGCAAAAATTCGTCCTGAATTCCAAAAGCTAAAGGATAGTAAAATCCATGTTGTGCGTTGGTGGTTATTTCCCGGAAATCCATCAACCAACGATCAAGCAAATAGGATGATTGTTACCGACAGTAGTGGTAAACCAACGGGCATAGATCCGGGTGTCTACCAGGACATAGATGCCGCACTGGCACTTGCAGAAGAATATGACATTTACTACAACTTTACTTTGTTTTCCGCTCCAAGCAGCTTACCTGCTTCATGGAGGGACAACGAGACTCATCGGCAGGCTTTAGCTGATGTATTAGGAACGATGTTTGCCCGATACAAGGACAATCCCAGGCTTATGGCCTGGGAAACTTTCAATGAACCAGAGTGGGAAATATTTTGGGACAATCAGGCCGATATGCGCACGAAAACGGTCGATCTTGTAAAGAGAATAATAGCCAAACAACGAGCTACAACTCCCGCTCTGGTTAACATTGGCCCTGCGTGGGTTCAACTTGACGTATGGGCGAACGCAAAGGTAGATGTTGATTTCTACTCCCCTCATTATTACGACAATATGGATAACCAGTGGGGCCGCCGGGACAATGCATTTACCGTCACCGCTGACCAGCTACGATCTGAATACGGCATTACCGAACCTATCCTGTTAGGTGAGATGTTTGTAGGAGCATCGTGTCCAAGTACAGATCTGTGTACCGATCCAATGCCTGCCCTAGAGCGCTACGAGGAAGCTCGGAAAAGAGGCTATGCAGGTGTCTGGGGTTGGTCGCTATTTTATAACTCAACGGGGGATAAGTACCAAGTTGATTTGGCAGCTGCTAAAACATTTGCCGGGAGGTATTCTGACATCGGGCCGTCATCAACAGGAGGATCAGTTCCCAGTGCTATACCAACACGTTCACCTACGAGTACAGTACCTACAGCAACCCGAACACCTTCTCCATCGCCAACCCGGCTACCCTCGGGAGAAGTTACCCTTACACCGTCAAGAACCCCAACTCCTAACCCATCTGTTTCGCCAATTACGCAAAACTTTTCATCGAGTGCAACAGCTCAGTCAATAAAACCTGGAACCCAGGCAACGATAATTGCTAATGTGACTAGCAAGAATGCCTCAAATGTCCTAGTAGATGTTGAGGTGTATAATCCGGCAGGAACTAAAGTTCACCAGGCGTTCTTTAGCAATCAGGCGTTTACCGCAGGACAGACTCGTCAGTTTACGGTAAACTGGGCAACTGGAGCAAATCTCGTGCCCGGTACATACTCATTACGAATGGGAGTATTCTCAAATGACTGGGGCACGTTGCACCACTGGAATGCCAGTGCCGGGACACTAGTAGTAACTAGTGCAGCTCCCAGCCCGACACTTACGCCCACCCGAGCACCAACGGCAACCCCATCAAGAGTGCCTACTTCAGCCCCTACAACGGCTCAAAGTAGCGTTTGGATATATGCCCGGGGATCAAATGGAGGAGGAATCTATCCCACACTCCAGGTAAGTGTTAACGGCACTGTTGTTAAAACGTTTTATAACGTAGTTGATAATTACACCAATCCACTCAAGTTTCAGTTCACTAGAAAAATTACAGCGGCTGATGTTGTCAAAGTCCACTTTATCAACGACTATTACAAAAGTAATACAGATGATAGAAACACCCGTATAGATAAGATAGTTGTTGACGGTGTGACCTATCAAAGTGAAGCTGCAACAACCTATGGAGTCGGTGTTGCAAGTGCAACTGGATGTTCCCAAGGATACCTCCAGCAGGAATTGCTGAAGTGTAACGGGTATCTTCAATACAAAATCCAATAATATTGTGAGTAATTTAAAAGCCCGGTATCGCACACGCGGTACCGGGTTTTTTTATGGACTGTGAAAAATAGAGGAGTTAGGTTAAAACTTAGCAGTCAGCAAAGCTATATAATACGTTTGACCAGAAAGTACTCCGTGTGTTATACTATTACTTTCCAATCTACCCTGACATGAAAAAGGCTAAAAAGATTAAAACAAAAAAGAAGAACGCGGCAAAACGTGCAGCAAATGCTGCTAAAAAGCCCCGTGTTCGTAAAGCAGCAAAAGATCGTTTTGAAATTACCGGTAGTGGTAAAGTTATCCGTCGTGCACAAGGTGGACGTCATCGATATTCACACACTTCCGATACTCAGCGACGTCGCAGAAAAAGAACTGTTGAAGTTGAAGGCGAATTTGCCAAAAAAATTAAACAAATGCTTGGTATAGCATAACTACTATGAGAGTCAAAGGTGGCATAAAAGCAAAAAGAAAACACAATAAGGTCTTAAAAATGGCGAAGGGTTTCTGGGGTAAACACGGAAACACCATTCGTAAAGCAAAAGAAACTCTTCTTCATGCTGGACAATACGCATACGACCATCGTAAAAAGAAGAAAAGAGACTTCCGATCGCTATGGATTACTCGCATTAATGCTGCTGTGCGTGAAAACGGCATGCAGTACAACCAGTTCATCAAGAAACTTTCAGATAAAAACGTGGCAATTGATCGCAAGATCCTCGCACAAATTGCAGTGGAAGACCCAACTGGCTTCAAGGGAATTGTCGAGAGCGTAAAAAACTAAGAGCTTCATGTCGTAACGCTTCATTAAGAAGAAGTGGTTTGTTCAGTTACAGCAACTCTATAATCTGTTTCTGTGCATCAAGCAGCTGTTCTTCAGTTACCAAATCAGGCGTGTCGTCGTTGCTATGATAGAAATCGAAAAGCCTGTGAAGGTCACCACTGATCATTTTTGTTTTTGAAATGTATTTCTCTAAATTATGCAACGGTATACCCAACGGGAGAATCGTTTCATCGGTGATAACTTCGTGGTGAGAATAACCTACACAATCTACACACAAAAGTAACTCAGCTTTTTCTACTAATTCACCATATTCATCCTGAAAAGCACGGTAACCTTTGCCCCAGTACACTGGTTCATCAAAGGAAATTTCTTCATTGCCAGCTATTACAAAGAGATTGTTGTTTAGCAACTCTGGATTGTTTACGACCATATAAAGCAATACAGCAGTGCCTGATGCATTATCAACAGCGCCAGATTCCCAACAATCATAGTGGGTAAAAATAATCGACTTAGGATTGGTAGTATTTCCAACTATAAAGTTATGGCCTGTAAATGTATACGGTTCAACTACTGTTTCACCGTTTACTTCTTGTGCTTCGATTACCTTTTGAACATCAGATCTTTTTATTGCCAATGCCGGATTCTTATAATAGAGTGCCATAGAAACCGAACCGGCACATTGAGGGTTGAAGTTAATATTCTGTGGCTGGTAGAAATCGTTATCACCCCAATATAAGGAACTCACAATGTTATTCTTGGTATCAAAAACGCCGCTTTCCCGACCGACATTGCGGCATTCTAACTGTTCGCCATTGACGAAAAGCGCGGCTTTTTTAGGAACAGGAACTGTTGTCTCAAATTCCTGATCGATAAACTCAATAGTATGAACCCTGAGAAACGAATTGATGAATTTAGCTGTTGCTTCTTCACCCTGGGCAAAGCGGGGAGAGAGCTTTACCAGGTCCTCAATAATAGATTTGATTGTCATATGTGTATTGTACTGCAAAGTTTACAGTTCATCAGGTAAATTTGCCAATACAGAAGCCCACCATTGGAGAACTGGCACCGTAGAAACGAGTTCAGTAGATCTTTTGTATTCCTGGGAACCTCCTGCTTTGAGAGCCATAAAGAACTCTTGCATACGTAATAACACAGTTGCTTCAATTTCTTTGGATCTTTTTTTCTGTTCTTCTTTACTTAATCCAGTTAGCTGCAATGACTGATACGCATCACTACGAGCTTGTCTGATATCGTAGAACTCGCCGGTGGGATGGATACGGGTATTGTCGAAATCGGGGATAGCACCATGGGGAATTCGCACTGTAGGAATCGGAACTCCATGTCGTCGTAATAACTGCTGCATACGATGTATTTTTCCAGTAAAGCTCCAGCTATCTTCATTCAAGCTTGCAGTATCAACATCAACTAAACTCGTAAAAGGCGCATAGTACATAGACGGATCTACTTTCCCGTTTTTTAAAACCAATCCTGTATTTTCGTCTATACTTACTCCTGGTTGTCCTACTGCAAATGACCCTAATAAGCCTCTTGTTTCTCCAGGTAAACGGGAGTGTTTTAAGAGAGCTCGCGAAAAATCAGCCATTTCAGCATGTACAATAGGCATCCGGCCTTCATCAGGTAAATAGCCGGATCTGCGCATACGTTGAACCGTTTTATCGAACATCAGTCTATGAAATTGAGATAAGGATACGAGTCCCGGATTTTCTTGCATCGAATAAGGATTTGCAAGAATTTCTTCCCAAGGCATTCCCAGTGCACCTTCAATGAACTCGATTGTACCCTGTTCCTTTGTTTGAAAGGCCGATTGGGCACCACGGGGATCAAGCGGATTTCTCAATTCAATAAAAATGTCCCTAAAAGAATGACCATCGATTTCTTCAAGCGATTGCACATTGCTTATGCTACCATCCGCGGATCTTACTGCTGCTGGCACTATGGATACACTGGCAAATTGTGGCCTTCCATTTTTGTCATTCCCTGTAAAATAGCGTTGATTGCCGATAGCTTCCATTTTTTCAGGAGCGAGAGTCATTACGTCATCACTGTAACTTATACAGAGAACACAACCCGGAACATCGTAACGCTGAACAACTGCTCCGACAACTACAGGATCCGATAGATTATAAGGAGTTGCAGGAGGTACCTGCGATTTTACAGCACCAGTGAACGCGCCTTTTTGCCTTTTCTCAACTATGAATTGTTCAAGTCCTGCATCTATTAAAAATGCATCAGGATCTGCTATACCATATGCCTCCTGTAAAAATTGATAAGCCGTATCTCCGTATGGATCATTTCCATAGTTCATTACCGCCTGTTCTACAGTTGTATATTCCACTTTATCCTTGAATGGAATCTCTTCCTCTTGAACAGATGGTTCTGCAATATGACCATTCAGACCTAATGCAATCATCCTTTCAATACCGGTTTGTTCTACATTTTTTGCCATAAAAAAAACCGCCCTCCGGCGGTCTGAGTACTTTTAACAATACAAATTACTCCCCGCCGTTATGCGGGCTGTGCCATGAACTTAGAGTAATAGATGAATTTTTCATTGATTAGGCATTATAACATGAAGAGGTTGAGGTTTGTCAACGTGTTTACCTACCTGCTCATAATATGAGTTACAAATTACAGTTCATCAGGTAGGTTAGCGATAACCGATGCCCACCAGCGTAAGATCGGTTCTGTAGCAACTGCTTCAGTTACAACTTTAAAGGCATCAGAATCACCAGATCCACCATTGCCTAAGGATGCATAAAAACGTGCCATATGTTCCGCTTTAATTCTGGCAATCATCGGTCCCATCCTATTTCTTTCAGATTTTGACTTGCCAGTCAGATCTATCTCTGAAACTGCAGCTGTCTCCGCTGCTCTCAAATCATAATAAATACCTGTTGGATGTACCATGCTTGCTGTAATATCCCATTCATCCATTTCAGGAACAGCGATCGTAGGATTGGTCTGTTTATAATGTTTTAATAATGCTTGCATTCTCTTTACTTTCTGCATAAAAAACCAGCTTTGCACATGTAATGAAACAATATCAACATCGAAAAAAGAGGTCATTATTGGATAATATGATGCAGGATCAATTTTCTTTCCTTTTTTGAGTATGCCGGAACGGGGGTCAAACGCCATCTTCAACTGCTTCATTGCAAATTGCTGAATCTGATGAGCAATATCATCTGGAAGACCAAAAATAACACGTTTCTGATCATCTGTTAACCGCTCATTATGTTGCATTACTGCTTTTCGGGCGCCCTCTGCGTTATTAAGGTTCGTTACTGCATTGTAAATCGTTTCTACTGCTTCCGGATTCAAAGACAGGAATTCCGCAATAAACTCCTGTGGTGAGATAGAAAAGCCAAGTATCCTTTTCGTATCTTCTGACGCATTTACATGCTTGAGTACTCCCCTGGAAATATCACGAATATCAGTTGACAGTATTGGCATGTGTGATTCTGATGGAAGTACCCCCTGTTTACGTAATCTTTCTATAGCTAGATCGAATAATACATGGTGTAATTGGGTTAATGACACTAAACCTGGATTTTCTGCTTGAGAACGGGAATTATCAGCAAGTTCTTTCCATGATTTACCTAACACACCTTCGATATACTCCTGATGAGTTCCATCTGATGATTTAAATGAAAACCCGGCTCCACGCGGATCAAGAGGTGTCTGAGCGTATACAAAAATATCCTCCAAAGGGTGACCAAATGCTTCTTCAACAGTTTGAATTTCGCGAATTTGTCCATCCTTCCCCCTAACTGCATGAGGAACGATAGCCATACTGGCAAATTGCGGCTTTCCATTCCGGTCATTACCTACAAAATAT
>CAYOVA010000004.1:57026-83322 GCA_964407325.1 uncultured Gammaproteobacteria bacterium
ATGGCGGGTGTGTGACTTTACTCCTCCTACGAATGCACCCTTTCTTCTTTTTTCTTCAACATATTGACCTAATCCCATATCTTCAAGGAAAGCCTCAGGATCTGATACACCAAAGGCTTCCCGGTAAAACTGATCCGTTCGATCCCCATACGGATCTTCAGTGTAATTTGCTACTGCCTGTTCAAGAGTCGTATACTCAACTTCTTCGAAATAAGGATACAACTCAGGTGTTCTGGATGGAGTTTTCCCATCCGGGTTTATAATTCCTTGCTGAATCATTCTTTCTATACCGGTTTGTTCTGCTCTATTTAACATGGGTTATTTACCATAAAAAAAACCGCCTTCCGGCGGTCTGAGTAATTTTCAAAGCATGAGTTACTCTCCGCCGTTTCGCGGGTTGACTAGTAGTCCAATTAGAGTAATCTGACGTGCTTTCATTTAAGTTAGAGTTATAACATAAAGGAGTATTGTTTTGTCAAGTAGCGAGCATATATTCACGTATTACTTTTTCACATGCAAACTGTACAGGTTTTAGGTACAATAGCGTATTATGGTTGATCTTGAGGCACTAAAGAAGAAAGCAACAGAGGAAATTAACAATGTATCTTCATCAAAAGCACTTGAAGAAGTGCGCATTTCGTATGAAGGCCGCAACGGCGTAGTCAACCAGCAATTTGTTGCATTAAAAACTGCCTCTCCCGAAGAAAAAAAAGACCTTGGACCTGCTTTAAATGCTTTTAAGAACTTTATCCGTGAAACAATCGCTGCTAAAGAACAGGAACTGTTCCATCAAACAGGAAACACCGATATTGATATTTCCCTTCCCGGGATACGACAAAAATTAGGCGAGTACCATCCGCATACTATTATTCGCCGTCAAATAAATGACATTTTTAAGCAGCTGGGCTTTTCCGTGTATGAAGGTCCGCATATTGAAACGGATGAGTATGTATTTGAGCGAGCAAATTTGCCCAAAAACCACCCGGCACGTTCTTTACAGGACACCATTATCATTGAAGATCCGGAGGTTATTTTACGTTCCCATACGTCTTCAGTTGAAAACCGCGCCATGGAAAACGAAGAACTTCCATTGCGAATAGTTGTTCCTGGTGTAGCATTCCGTTATGAAACTCCTAATCAAACAAACCACTTCCTGTTTTACCAGTACGAAGGCATGGCAATTGCTGAAGATATTACCATGGCTGACCTCCATGGGACATTTGAATCGTTCTGCAAGTCGTTTTTTGGTGATGATGTCCGCATTCGCATTCGCGCGAAGTACTATCCGCAAGTCGAGCCGGGATGCGGCCTGGATATGACATGTACTTTTTGCCATGGTGAAGGCTGTGCTGTGTGTAAACGCCGCGGCTGGGTAGAAATTGCCGGTGCGGGAATGATTCACGCAAATATGTTGCGTGCAAATGGTATAGACCCGGAAAAGTACTCGGGCTTTGCCTGGGGCATGGGTTTTGACCGCATGGTAATGCAGAAACTGAAAATTGATGACATTCGCAAGTTATATGATGGGACGTTGATTTAAATGCTAAAGCGCTAGACGCACAACCAAAACTATGAACATACCTATTTCCTGGATTAAAGAATACGTTGATCTACCGGAAGACCTGAAGGTCTTTACCGATAAAATGAGCATGATCGGCCATATGCTTGATAAGCAATTTGAGCGCGAGGGAGATACTGTTATCGATTTGGAATTACGAGGAAATAGAGCCGATTGTTACGCCATTCTTGGTATTGCCCGGGAATCTCACGCAAGTTTTGGTGGGAGGTTTACTATACCTGAAGTAAAACTGCAGTTACCATCGCAAAAATATCCAGACTTTGATGTTGTAGTTGAACATCCAGACGTTCATCGGTTTTACTCCGTGATTATTAGTAATGTCAAGGTGGGACCTTCACCCGAATGGATGCAGCAAAGACTGCGCGCATATGGAATGGAAGTAATCAACAACGTAGTTGATATCACCAATTATGTAATGCTGGAAACCGGGATGCCAATGCATGCGTTTGATTTGAAGAACATGCGAGGTAGCAAACTGATTTTACGCGCCGGAAAAAAAGGCGATTCGTTCCATTCCTTTGACGAAACAGATGTACAAATTACCGAAAATGATATTGTCTTTGGAACTGAAGACGGAGGAGCACTAGGACTTGCCGGAATCGTTGGTGGTATAGAATCCGGAATCAGCAATGATACCACTGATATCCTGCTGGAATGCGCTGCCTACGATCGCGCAACCATCCGAAAATCGATGTTTTACCATAAGTCGATGACCGAAGCTGGATTACGGCATTCACACGATTTACATGCTTCATTATGCGACTACGCTTTACCACGGGCAGCTGAATTAGTGTTAGAACTGGCACAGAGCGGCTCTACCGAAATAACCGGAGCCAACGACCACTACCCTAATCCCGAGCAACCGCGCACAATCTTGTTCAATCCTTCCGAAGTAACCCGATTGGGAGGAGTAGAAGTTCCAACAGCAGAGCAAAAAGCAGTGCTGGAACGGCTCGAATTCAACGTAGAAGAAAAGGACGGGAAGCTCGAAGTAACAGTGCCACTCTTCCGCACCGATGTAGTCGCTTCGGAAGATATTGTCGAAGAAGTCTTACGCATTTGGGGTTACGAAAAGATTCCTTCAAAAACGTTATCCAGCGTTATTCCAAAGCCGCTTATCCAACCTGAAGTAATTATCGAAGAACAATCACGAGACATAATGATTGCCCAGGGAGTTGATGAAATTATTACGGTACCATTTGTCCATGAACCAATGTTTGCAGCAATGGAAGACCCTCTTCAAGACCGCGCAATTGCAATTGTAAACCCACCCACAAGCCTGCATACCCACATGCGTACCACTATGTTTGTTGAGCACTTAACTGTTGCCCACAAAATTTTGGCAAGAGGTGACGAAGAAGTCGCCGTATTCGAAATCGGCAAAGTATATATGAAAAAAGAGGGGGAACAGCATCAGGCTCCGCATAAAAAAGAATTTCCATATTTGGAATTGCGACAGCTTACTGCAACATTTGCTTCAAAAAAGAAAAAATGGGATTACTATAAAGTAAAAGGGATTGTTGAAAACTACCTCGATAGGATTGGCGTTAAAAATAGTACCTTTACCCGGTATGAAGGCTTCCCCTATAGTACCGCCGCTCTCATAAAACAAGGGGATCGAGTGCTGGGTTCAATTGGATTGCTAAACCAAGTTATGACACGAAGTGTGTTCCACATAGAAGAGGATATTTATGGATTCGTACTAGATATTGAAGAAATCACTCATGCTGAAAAAGTACAGAAAAGCTTTGTACCGTATTCGCAATACCCGGCAGTTGTATTAGATATGTCTGTAGTTATACAGAAGTCTGTACAAGCCGGCGATATGATCCAAAAAGTGAAAGAAATTGGAGGAGAGTTATTACGAGAGGTATCAATCCAGGACGTCTACGAAAAAGGGGATAATGAACGCTCGATCCTGCTTACCATTCACTACCAGTCGAAAGACCGCAACTTAACCACAGAAGAAGTGAACCAGAAACACCAGGAGATTGCCACAGCTTTACAAGAAAGTTTTAACGCAGTTATCCAAGGAAAAATAATTTCACAATAACTATGGACGAGCAGAAAAACCAGCAGAAAATTAATCTGAATCCAGATACAACCCCAATTCTCTATACCGATAATATTTTCATGACCTCGCACGAATTCGGCATAGTAATTGATTTTGGCCAGAAAATGGGACCAACAAACGATACAAAAATCGTTTCACGAATAGGTATGAGCCGCGAACATGCTAAAAAATTCCTCACGGAGCTGGGGAAAATGATTGCCATGACAGAGGGGAATGCCACTACAGATTAACGATAATTGAACATTTGTTCACCTTTTCTGAAAATTCAGCTATACTATCTTCATGAAGAAGAAACTGTCTCCCCAATATAGATGTGTGCTGTTTGATATGGACGGCGTTCTTATTAATAGCCTGGAACTGTGGATTGATGTGGGACTGGCTGGTTTTCAGGAGCTGAAAATTGACGCCTGTACGCGAGAAGATATGATTAAAGCCATTGTGAAGTTTGAAACAATCACAAAGCTAGGAGTTACCGATATACTAACCTTCGGCAAAAGGATAAACGAACTGTTTGCTGAACGGGTATTGGAGATAGAACTGCAAAAGAATATACTTCCCACCTTGGAACACCTGTACAAAAGACATATACCAATGGGGGTTGTAACAACATCCGGCAGAATAGCTGTTGACAAGATCCTCAATAACCTTGAAATAAAAAAGTATTTTGACACAGTTATCACATTCGATGATGTCACCAAACATAAACCAGATCCGGAAAGCCTATTAAAAGCAATACACCACATTGGAGTAACACCTAAACAAACAATTATGATTGGCGATACCCGCAATGACATTCTTGCCGGTATGCGAGCAGGTACAACTACGGTTATGTATTTTCCAGAATGGCATGAAAGTATATACGATCGGGACTACTTGTTGGGTCTTTGCGCCGACTACTACATTCGCGATTTGCAGGAGCTGGTGGATATTGTTTATTAA
The DNA here is from genome assembly GCA_964407325.1 of uncultured Gammaproteobacteria bacterium. Classification (GTDB taxonomy): domain Bacteria; phylum Patescibacteriota; class Microgenomatia; order UBA1406; family GWC2-37-13; genus JAOAFZ01. The sequence continues at coordinate 61,619 of CAYOVA010000004.1, forward strand.
CGATTTAATAGGGGAGATACCGGTAAAATTCTTCCGGGGTATTGGCTTTCAGATTTTTTTGGATATCAAACGGTGAAGTGCGAAGTTCATACGTCGTTAATGATTTTGAATATCCTTTTACTTCAACTTCGCGTTTTACTAACGGATAGATTGCTTTCTTTTTAAACTCCATCGGAAGCTTATCGTAGGTGCTTGTACTCATGAGGATATTCCCGATGGAACATACACTTTCCATTCTATTTGCCAGATTGGTACTTTCCCCAATTGAGGTATATTCAAGCTTTTGATCGCTTCCAATAGCTCCAACGAGGACACGACCTGAATTAAGACCTACTCGCATTTCAAATACGGGGAGCCGGGCAAATTTTCGTTTTTCGTTCATAGCACGAATCGCCTGTTGCATTTCTATAGCTGCGAGAACTCCTTGCTGTGCATGATCTTTATTTACAATAGGCGCTCCAAAAATTGCAACAATTGCATCGCCAATATATTTATCCGTAAAACCACCATAGCGCTTAATAATGGGAATTAATGCTCCAAAATAATCATTTAACGTTGTTACGACTTCCCGAGGACTCATATCACGCGTTAAGGTCGAAAACCCGGCAAAGTCGGTAAACAAAATGGTGCAGTCGGCTTCCTCCCCACCCAACACAATGCCTTCCCGAGCTGCCTGCTCTGCCAGTTCCTTAGATAATATTTTCTCAAGCACTTCCTGAAGTCGAACACGCTCGCGTAACTGTTCTGTCATTTTGTTAAATTTAATGCGAATGGTATCAAATTCATCGAACAGTTCCGGAATTTCGTAACTGTAGTTTCCTTTCGCAACCTGTTGAATACCATTCGAAAGTTCAACCGGAGATTTACTGTATCGCTTGCTTAACAATGTTGTGGTTATATAAATTAACCCAAAGAGTGTTGCAAGTCCCAATGCGACTAGAAAAGCTGACCGGGACATAGTTTGGGCAATATCTTCTGCGGTAAAGTCAATTAGCACTGTAGTAATGCCGATTTGCGAGGGAAGTGTATTCCATACCGAGAACCACTGTCCATAGCTGTCCGTGTAAAATTGGGGCAAAAAGAAATGAGACGGATCATATATTTTGTTATTCCCCACCCCTTTGCTACCTGAGCGCGTATTTTCGAGAAAGGCCGATCCTTTTGGTACTTCATATATATCACCAGGAAATGAACTCTCTTGCCATGTATATCCATCAAGTACAAATAACACTCTGTTTGAATTCCGTTGCGAAGGGAGATCCAGAACAAAATAGATATCAGCAATCCCTAATCCTTCATTGTTAATCGTCGACTTGGTACGCTGTAAAAATCGTTTGTTTCGCTGGAAGACTGGCAGTAATCCTGGATTATTCTGAAAGGTGTTCTCCCAGTAGGTATACCCTCGTTTTAACAACTGGTAATCTACCGGGCGATCCAGTTGCTCTTCTATCTCATCCTGGGTAAGGAGACGTTGATACAACACAAACATGGTAAACGTATACGAGAGAGCTTCACGGACTTGCGGGGTTACATCCTGTGTTTGTTTAAACTGTTCAACAGAAAAAGCTTCCATGCGAGCTCGGTCAGTAGAGGAGATGGACTGTTGTACTGTTCTTAAAATCGATTTACTGGTGGTAATTTTATCGCGAAGTAGTTCCCAGGGCATTCCCAAAACAAAAAACAATAGGGGTATGCCCGGAATAAGTGCGGTAAGAATCGCAAATAAAATCAGTTTCCGGCGAAAAGGTATTTGACTTAAAAAGTCCGTTGCCATTGGACTTGTATTATAGCGTATTTGTTGCGAAGTATTGGTCTTTACAGCATCACGGCTTGTAGTCCCACGGTTTTTTTATTCCTATCTCCATTGAAGACTCTGATTTTTTATCTTTTGTGTTTTCCGCTTCAACTGTAATTTTGTATGCTCCATCAGAAAGATTAATGGTTTCGTCAAGCTCGCGCACATTCCCATCCCAGCTTTTCTTTTCTTCACCGTTTACCTTAAGGCGTACTTTTTTGATATCCGGACCTCCTACCATTTTTGCCTTTATCTTTAAATCGTTTGAATCGTATGTTTGGCGATTCTTTGGTTCGCTTATAACTACAACTAAGTCATCCGGATTTGCAGCGGAGGTTTCTTTGGGGATTTTGTATTTATCATCGGTTTGTTTTTCTGCCCATTTATCAATACCTTCCTGCCAGCGGTTTTTCCCGTCGGGGGAAACCGGATCAGTTTCTGTAATTACGTACATGTCTTTTTCTTCACCCTGGCCTGAACGCTGCTGGACTTCGTTTGCCAATTTTCCGTCGATAATGCGGACTTTTTTGTAAAACGAAGACACTTCATCCGGTTCAGTGCCTTTAATAAAGTACTCGCTTCGTTCAGGGACACCATCCTTCGGTAAGCCACCAAATAACGAATCAATCTGTTTTGCTTCTACTTGTTCTGGTTTATCGATTATTCCGTCGTCGTAGTCTTTTGCAAGCATTTCACGCATTGCCTTATTCCAAATAGACGTAGCACCCGTTGTCCCCGAAGCCACGCGCTCATTTAATTTCGAGTTATCATTGTTTCCGACCCAAACGCCGATTGTGATATTTTTGGTGTATCCTACTGCCCAGTTGTCTCGTTTTTCATCGGTTGTACCTGTTTTTACTGCTACTGTCTTACCCGGAATATTCAGCAGTGAACCTCGGCCAAATGCTTCAGCACGTGCGGTGTCATCAGAGAGGATGTGGGAGATCAGGAACGATACTTCTTTTGAAAATACCTGCTTTGGTTTTGGTTTTGGCTTTTTGTAAATTACTTTATTGTTGTAATCTCGTATCTCTTCAATAAACTGAACATCGACTTTGTTTCCTCCATTAGCAAATACGGTAAATGCGCTTGTAAGCTCCAGCAGGGTAACTTCACCACCTCCCAAAGCAATAGACAGCCCAAAACGGTTCATGTTTTCATCAGTTGGAGCAAGTGTTTCCATACCCATTTGATTAGCCTTTTGCAGAAAATCCCGGATGCCTACGAGTCCCAGTGTCTTTACCGCTGGAACGTTCAATGAATTAGCCAATGCAAATCGCATCTGCACAGGACCGCGGAACTTGCCATCGTAGTTTTGCGGTTTATAGGGTTCCTCACCCTCCTTGGGAACGCCAAACTCAGTTTCCACATCCATTAATACAGTTGCAGGAGTATATTTTTTTTCGAAGGCAGTTGCATACACAATCGGCTTTAATGCTGAACCAGGCTGGCGATGTCCCTGGGTTGCCACATCGAATTTTCCGTAGGCTTCGTTAGAGTAGTCGTATGACCCGACAAGGGCAAGGATATCTCCATTTTGCGAATCCAGCATAACCAGAGCTCCATTTCCCAGATCGTAATCTTCCTGCAAATCCTCAACTTCATCATGAACAATTTGCTGAAGCTTTTTCTGGGCATCAAAATCAAGAGTAGTTTTTATTTTTAGTCCCTGGTCCAAGCCTTTTTCGCCAAACTCCTCAGCAACCCACTTTCGCACAAAAAACACAAAATGGGCTGCTTCAATATTTTCTTTAGACCCGCCGAATTTGTATTTTGCAAGCTGCTTTTCCGCATCGGTACGTTGTTTATCTGAAATATACCCGTCTTCCTCCATACGCCGTAATACATCTTTGGTGCGCCCTTTCCACGCGTCTTTTTCCCCAATAAATGGAGAAAACCTGCTCGGGTTTTGTGGCATACCTGCCAGAATCGCTGATTCAAGTAAGCTCAAATCTTTTGGTTCTTTGCCAAAGTATCCCTTTGCAGCAGTCCCTACCCCGTAATACGTGCCACCATAGGGAGCATCATTTAAATACATTTCCAGAATCTGGTCTTTGGTATACCGTTTCTCTACTTCAGTAGCCAATATTGCCTCCTTGATTTTACGAGGCAGAGATCGTTCGGAAGATAGCAGTGTATTTTTGATAAGCTGCTGGGTAATGGTCGACCCTCCCTGGACATCCCCTTTGAATATGGTTGTAAGAGCGGCGCGGATAATACCAGTTTGCGAAATACCGCCGTGATCGTAAAATGACTTATCTTCCACAGCTACTGTTCCTTGTTTGAGATACTTAGAAATGTCCTTAAACGCGACAGGTACCCGGTTTTTATCTTGGTACATCGAATATATTACTTCGCCTTTGCGATCGTAGAATTCGGTTGAGAAGTTTCCCTTTTGAGCAAGTTTTCCGGGAGAAGGAAGATCGCGGGCAAACCAGGCAAACAGCACCAGTGCTGTTATAAATCCAATAACGAGCAGTACCAGTACTGCCACACCAATAAACAGGAAAAAGCTTTGCTTTGTCCAACGGCGAGGGAATATACGGCGCGGTAAAAGGTCAGCAATAAAGCCGGGTAGTCCGAGTCTAAATGGTGAGCGCCTTCTCCGGCGACGTGCAGCAACAAACATTAGTGTAAGTATACAAAACCTGGGGTATAATTCCTGTATGAAACAAATCTTTACAGGCAAGAACCTGCTAAGACTTATTATGATCGTCAGCGTGCTGGTCCTAATACTATCGAGCATACTGCCATTTTTCATGTAATACTATGGATTTGAAAACGATTCCGATTGACCTGCTCCCAGGGACAAGCTCCGTAACAATAAAAAAGCTGAAAGCACTTGGCATAGAAACAATCTCCGATTTTCTCCAGTACACTCCCTTTCGGTATGAAGACTATACAAGAACAGTAAAAATCCACGAGCTGGTGCCAGGTGATACGGTAACTATTGAAGGAACAGTTCACAGCATTACCAGGATTCCTACAAGAAGTCGGGTAACCATGATAAAAGGAGTTATTGTAGATGAAACCGGTTCAGTGGATGCGACCTGGTTTAACCAACCCTATATTCTCAATTTGCTGAAGCCCGGAATGTACATTTCCATTTCTGGTTCCGCCAAATTATTTGGACGCAAGATTTCATTTGAACCAAAGGAATATGAAAAACTTGATTCTCCCAATTCCAATCGCCGGCATACTGGGCGATTAATACCGGTCTATCCGACAAAATATGGTACTTCTACGCATTTAATCCGTGAAAAACTCGCTGTTGCTTTCGAAAAATACGTTACTGAAGATTCACTCAAATCGCTGGAGTACATGCCAGATGAACTGCTAAAGCAATATAAATTAATGAGTGAAGGCGACAGTTACCGCCATATTCACTATCCAGACAATCTGAAGAAGCTAGAAGCCGCCCGGTACCGACTTGGGTTTGATGAACTCTTTTTAATCCAGCTTTCTTCCTTGTATGTTCGCAAAAAATGGGAGCAGCAAAGTGTCCGCCATCCTTTTGATGTTACCTCTGCGGCAAAAAAGAAGAAAATCAATGAATTTATAGCAACATTACCGTTTCAATTAACACAAGGCCAGGAAAAAGTACTCGGTCATATTTTGAAAGACCTGGAGAAACCCCGTCCCATGAACAGGTTTATCCAGGGTGATGTTGGTTCGGGAAAAACAGTGGTTGCGGCAATTGCGGCATTTGTTTCGTTTATCAACGGAAGCCAGTCGCTGATTATGGCTCCCACGGAAATACTGGCACAGCAACACTATGAAACGTTGACCAAACTCTTTAAGGAGCACCAACTGGAGATCGGTTTGCTTACTCGCAGCTATAAAACCCACAATAAAGATTCATTAGTGCTACCAGACATTACCGTTGGCACCCATGCAATCTTGACTGATAAAATCCAGCTTGATAAAGTGGGACTCGTGGTAATCGACGAACAGCATCGATTCGGTGTGGCACAGCGAGCCATGTTAAAGGAAAAAGGCAGCAATCCTCATTTGCTGACCATGACTGCTACACCAATCCCGCGGACCGTAGCACTAACATTGTATGGTGAACTGGATTTATCGGTTATCGACGAAATGCCGAAAGGTCGTTTGCCTATTAAAACAGCGGTTGTCCCCGAAATGAAGCGCGATAAAGCGTACAACTGGATTAAAAGCCAAATTCACGAACTGGGTGTTCAGGTATTTATTATTTGTCCATTAATCGAAGAATCAGAAGCCGAAACAATGGCAACGGTAAAAGCCGCGAACAAGGAATATGAGTTTCTTAAGTCTTCAGTGTTTACTAAAGAACGTCTTGCATTAATCCATGGAAAGATGAAGTCAAAGGAAAAAGACCAGGTTATGCAGGATTTTAAGGACAAAAAGTACGATATCCTGGTTTCTACTTCAGTCGTGGAAGTGGGAATTGACGTACCGAATGCAACGATAATGATAATCGAGGGAGCCGAACGCTATGGACTCGCCCAACTGCACCAATTGCGGGGGCGCGTAGGAAGAGGCGACAAGCAATCGTACTGCTTCCTGTTTACATCCCCTGGAGCAAACAGCTTTTCCCGCAAACTTCAGTTTTTTTCCCATACCAATAGCGGAATGAAACTGGCTGAATTCGATTTGGAAGAGCGGGGAGCAGGTGAAATCTACGGGACTCGGCAAAGCGGTATAGGTGATCTGCAATTTGCTTCACTTACGGATGTTCCTATAATCGAAGCAACCCGAAACGCCGCCGAGCTGTTTATTGAAAAATACGATATTCAAAACTTTAAACCTCTCGAGGAACGCATGGCAAGACTGCAGCTACATCGCATTGCGAAGGACTAATTTGTTTGATACACTATACCAATATGTCTGACCCCCGTCATGTACGTCGAATGAAAATGGTGCAAAATCTTTTTGCACAAAGCTTTACTGAAGATAAAACAAACCTTCCCAATGAGGAAAGCGACATCCAAGATGTTCTTAAGCACCGTGAGGAAATTGATGTTTTTATTCAAAAAAATGCACCTAAGTATCCGCTTGATCGTGTCGCAAAGGCTGATTTGGCAGTGTTGCGGTTGGCGGTATATGAGTTGGTTGTTGAAAAATCCGAACCACCCAAAGTCATCATTGACGAAGCCGTAACGCTGGCAAAAGAATTCGGAAGCGAGCGTTCATATGCTTTTGTAAATGCGGTATTAGGAGCCATTTATAAGTCTATTAACCCTGTAGAAGAACCAAAGGAGGAAACCACATGATTAAAGATTTACCGCAGCTCGAAAAAACAATTGGTATCGCAATTACCAACCGGGATTTATTGCAGAATGTATTTGTTCATCGTTCATTTTTGAATGAAAATCGCGATTATTACCTTCAATCTAATGAAAAACTGGAATTTCTTGGAGATAGCGTTCTTTCGCTCATTACTTCTATTTACTTGTTCAAGCATTTTCCTGAACTGGAAGAGGGGGACTACACAGATATAAAAGCTTCTATTGTACGTACCGAAAGCCTTGCGGAAGCAGCGAAGGAAATACATCTGGGAGACTATCTGCTTTTATCCCGCGGAGAAGAGCAGGGAAGCGGTCGAAAAAATATAAACATTCTCGCTGATACGTTTGAAGCACTGGTCGCCAGTATATTTATTGATAAGGATTTTGAGACAGCATATGATTTTGTAATTAAGAACCTTTTCAAAGACAAACTTAAGTACATCGTCGAAAATAAGCTCTATATGTCTCCAAAAAGCAGACTTCAAGAGATTATCCAGGCAAAACACAAAATGCTTCCTATCTATAAAGTGATTGAGGAAGCCGGTCCCGAGCACAGTAAAACATTTAAAGTTTCCGTATTTGTCCAGGATAAACTCATAGGAACCGGTGAGGGTAATTCTAAGAAACAGGCCGAAGAGGCAGCAGCCAAAAAAGCACTGGAAAACGGTATATAACTGTGATACAATAACAAACTTATGGCAGTAGCAATCCGCTTAATGCGATTCGGAAAAATTCACGCACCCAGTTATCGTGTTGTGGCTCTTGATAGTCGCCGCAAGCGCGATGGTTCATATATAGAAAAAATTGGAACCTATGATCCAATGAGAGAACCAGCCGCTCTTGATATAAATCAGGAAAAACTTGACTACTGGACAAAAAATGGCGCACGAGTTTCTGAAGGTGTTCGAAAACTTCTTAAGAATAGAATTGCAAAACCTGCAGAAGCTACATATACCGAAGCAAAACCTGTTGCTGCAAAAACTTCTGAAAAAAAGCCAGCTGCAAAAAAAGCAAAGAAATCTGCATAACTGTTTTATCGTGCTGAACTTCGTGTAGGAGCAACTCTAAATGTAGTCGGCGAGGGTGTGGGCGTTCCTGTAAGCCGTGCGCTCTCAGAGGCCTGTTCTGCTTCTTGTAATCGAGTTTCCTCTTCCCGTAATTGCTCGAGCTCTTCCGCTTGCGATTCACCCTGGGTCATTTTTGCTTGTATTTTCTGCATCATCGCAACATCCTCCTGCGATAACGAACCTACTTTTAGGATATTCGAGGGGGTTACCGCCTGGCTATAAAAACTTAAAACAAGGTTAATATTGTTTTCTTTTGCATCACTTAAAGTCATACTCTCAATGGTTACCAGACGTCCGGTACCATACTGGTAGTTCTGCAGGAACAGGGGCAGAATACTTTGAGGGACCGTTCCTACTATCGACAGTGTGTATTTATCTTTCCCTTGCTCGGGAAGGTCAATCGAATATCGCGAGACGTCCAGCCCGGTATACAGGGAGAGTCTTTCAAGTGACGCAATAATGGAGAAATAATCCTCTACTTCAGGAATTAATCGCAAAAGCAGTGTATTGTACCCTTCAACATCATCGGCTGTCAATTTACTTGCAAGGTTAAAATAGGAAATTTCGCCCTGAAGCTTTGTTTGTTGCGCCCGGGTTTCCTCAATAAGCTGATAAGTGGTAATTACTTGAAACGCAAAATATGCGAATAAAAAAAGAAACACCATACCTATACCTACGATAATCACATTTATCGTTTTGTAGCGAACAATGTTGTTTTTCCAATCGATATTAATCTTGAGCATTTTTTACTTCTTTAAACTTACCCGAAAAGGTCAATTGAAAAGCAGTGTTGCCACTTTGACCAGGGAGTGAATCAACTATAGCGAATTGCCTGAGAGTTAACTGTTCAAAGTTATCAAGAAAGGCTTTCCCCTCAATGTACTCAAGCAATCGTTGTGAACTGTCAAAATTGGAAAACCCAATAATAAACGTTGTCTCCCGGGATATATTAAGACTAAAATTTACCAGCCTTGCACCTGTCTGTGAATTGGCGATAGCCTCATTTAAAGTGTCGTAATAGATTTCAAAGTGAGCATCATCAAGGAGGAATTTTTTGAGTTGTTCTTTTTTGTTTACAAAAAAAACGATATTCCCTTGTATTTCGCCGTTGGCATCCATGGTTCTTTCTAAGCGCTTAAGGTCTTCCGTCATGGTATTTAGCCGTTGTTGCTGGAAAAAAAACCACCCTCCGGAAACAGCCGCCAAGAACACGCAAATGCACATAAACAGCAGACCGTAACTCCGGATAGTATATGCCGCAACCGGTATGGGCTGCTGCTGTTTTTTTTTGGAAAAAAGATTTACTCTTTTTTTCATCTTGCTTAACGAAAATTGCCTGAAATCACAGAAAGGTACGCTGATAGTTCCTGAGAAAATGATTTGGAAATAGGATTTTGGATAATTGAATCAGAAAGGGGTGCCGTTGTTGTAGGGATGTGAAAATACGCTTCCAAATACTGTGGCAAATAGGCAATATTGGTATCAAAGTTAAACAGGTAAATGTTTTTTACTTCAAGATTCAAGTTTTGCCTTGCAAGTAGAATAAACTTTTCGATTTCCGAAACCATCTCTTTCAAAAGGGGTAAGATAATTGACCCAAGGTTCATGTTTCCCGACTTTGCCAGTCCAATACGTTTAAGTGTTTCAATAATTTTATTTTCTTCCCAGTTCAAATTAATCTTAAGGTCTTTTACAAACAGCTCAAGTCCTATTTTTATTGTACGAGCAAATACAATAAGGCGGGTAGTTCCATCGACAAGATAAATCGAAGTGGTAGAGTAGCCAATGTTTACAACTATATATACAGAAGGCTTTGGCTGAATAACTTCTGAAAACACTCTTCCTGCGGCACTCATTTCGTTTTCAAGCGATTCAGGGGATAATCCTGCTTTTTCAACCACTGAATATACCTGATCCACAACTTTCTTTGGTGCAGCAACAATAAGAACAAGTAGTTTCTTATTTTTTTTGTCTTCACGAAGGATCTCCAGATCAAGGTACGTTTCGTCAATTGCCATAGGAATAAATTCATCAGCTTGATAACGGATTGCGGCAATAAGCTCTTTTTCTTTGAGTTTTGGCATTTCTACTATTTGCGAATAGGTGCGTGAATCGGGAATAATCACATTAATCTGTTTTTTCCGGATACGCAGGTTACCGTATAATCGCTTGATAATTTCAACCTGCTTATCGAGCACCAACTGATTTTCCGTATCGAAGAAGTTGGTAGCCGTTTCATACGATCCCAGTGAGAGAAGTTCAATTTTTTGACCATTTGGCCGAAGATCACACATGCGTGTGTATTTTTCGTTAATTTCCAGTGCAAATGAAGTCTCACTCATAATTCATTGTAACAAGGTTAACGCATTTTTATTACTCCTTTGTACTTGAGCAGCGCAATGTCCTCTGGTCCTGCAGAAACGAGACTTGTTTTGTAATACACAATAAACGAAAAAAAGATCGACGGCGGTTCGGCTGCGTTTTTGCGAAAACAGGACATGTAAAAGTTTCGAACACTTACTCTGCCGGTTGTAAGGGGAAGCTCTTCGTTGTTATCGTTAAAAATAAGATAGTAGTAATGCTCATCAGTAGCGGAGTCAAATTCATATTCCACTGTCCGGAATTGAAAATACTCCGAAAGTGAATTCCTTTTTGAAAAGTAGAAGTTTTCTCCATCGAGGGCAGTGTATTGGTTATCAGGTTCAGCGCTGTCATTACACACTTCTAGCTGCATGTCGCTATCCTGGAACACTTCGCCTCCATTTTTCTGAATGTAAGTCTTCATAAAATTGAGAGCGTAATCTCCCTGGGTTTTTGCCTCCGTTAAACGGAAAATCTTGCCTTGCTGCTTTGCAACAGTAAAAAGCACCGAAAAAATTATCGGCATCATAATGCCGATGATCGCCAGAACGACAATCACTTCAATCATGGTAAAAGCTTTCTGAGAACGGTTATGGTGTGGGCGTGGGGAGATTTTCATTAATATTGGTAAACACAGTATTTAAAGGAACTGTGTAAAACTGTAACCCTTCCTGCCATTCAACAACAACTTGAATGTTTACCTGGTTAAAATCGGGAGGAATAGCGGTAATTAACACATATCTTCTGTAAATGCGCGGAGGTTCGTTTGCAATGCCGTTATACTGGCACGCCTGCAGATCTACCTGAGCATTATTCCATTGCAGCTGGAGATTGGAAGCAAAATCCAACTGATTATTAAAGCAGTAGAACGTACCTGTTCCATTTCCCAGATCACGTTGCCGAAACACATCCCAATCAGATTCTTTTTCCGCACGCAACCATTCAACAAGTTCTTCCGCATGGCGATTTGCATACAAACGGTGCTCTGTTATAGACATTCTCTGTAAAGAGGAAATAACCGTAGATGTCATTGAAATAAAGAGAAAACTGATTATCGTGGTAAAAACCAATACTTCAATAAAAGTAAAACCGCTTTGGTCGTTATACATTTTCATAGTTGCTAGCAAGGATACACTGGCCCGGTATCAATTACGCCAATTTTTGATACCCGGACATAACTACATTTATTGATAAACGTATTTTTAATTTCTATGTTTGTATCTACTGCCGGGTCAACTCCGTCGGCAAACGGGAGAAAAGTAGCATTAAAATTGCTTTTAAATTCTGTATTTTTGGGAAGAGTATGGGAAGATATCGCATAATTGGGTGCTCCACAATTCAGCGCACAACAAAGAGTAGTATGATATCTGTTATTAAGGCTCACATCCGAAGTTACTTTTACCCCGTGGAAATCGCCGCAGGGTAAAGTGCCTACATCACCTGTAAGGGAACGGGTACGAGCTACCGCCAGTACAGCTTTGAATTCGGTAACCGCCTGGTCCAGTCGTCGTTCCTCGGTGTATTGCACGTAGTTAATGCTTACAAGTCCGGTAAAAGAAGCAATAATAATAAGAACAATAATAATTTCAACCAGTGTAAAAGCATCATTTCCAAATCGGATTTTCACACTTTGATTGTAGCCGAAATTAAGGAAGGAAGTCAAGGCAAGCGCTTGGCAAGAATAAGATAGTCAACACCCAGCTGGGGATTGAGGTTATTTTCCTGCAGAAGATTTTTAATGCGCATTACCTCCTTCATAAATCCCGTTTCGACACTAACACCTTTCTGTATTCGATTATGAAGAACTAAAAGAATACTATCACACAGTGCAATTGCATTTTCTGCGGTAATACCGGTGATCTTTGACGAACCCATAACGTTCTTTTCTTTTTCAACAACGGCTTGTGCAATAGGCGAAAAATCGTAAAGTTCCTGGTCTTTGCCACCCTCTAAAACTCGTATGCGAGATCGGGAACGGATAGTCGGCAGTACACGATAGGGGTTAGAGACAATAAGAAAAAACTGGGTATTGGAGGTCTTTTCCTCAAGAATTTTAAGGAGCGCATTTTGTGCTTCTTCGGAAGCGGTATCGTAATCTTCGATAACAACTACTCGGGTAGCGGTGTGCTGATGGTAAAACAATTCGCGAAGTTCACGCATTTGAGAAACAGCCAGTTCTTTCTTTTTTTCCTCGCGTTGAATACGATGAATATTGTGTTGTGAAACAGCGTTTTCTGATATAAAACTGTGAATTACCGTTTCGCATTGCGCTTTGTCAGGACAGCTTAAAATTAGAGGTAGCATCTACCTTGCATTTTACCATACGAGTGAAGTATAGTGATACTATGGCACTGTCACCGAAACAGTTTCTCTCCCAATTAGTTACACAAAATATCATAGACCAGTCGACCGCGGATAAGTATGAAGTGGAAATACTTCAGAAAAACATGCCGGTAGATCAGTATTTGATTTCTCAGGGTCTGAAAAAAGACCTTGTTCTTAAGATTAAAGCATCTTCATTGAATGTCCAATTCGTTGATATAGGTACAGCTGCTATTGATCCCCAGGCTATTAACTTAATACCGGAAACTTTAGCTCGTCGTTACGTTATTATGCCGTATCAGTTTGATGCAGCAACCGAAACACTCTACATTGCAAGCATAGATCCGCTGAACATCAATCTTATTGAGTTCCTGGAATCCAAAACGCGGAAGCGCGTCATCTTTGCTTTGGCTATGGAGGAGGATATTCAAAAGGCAATCAACAACTCCTATGCCCAGAATCTTTCACCAGAAGTACGTGAAGCGCTGAAGGAAGTAACGCCTTCCGCGCAGAAAGAAGTCCAGTCGTTTAAACCGGAATCAAATGCCCCAATTGCAAAAATCGTGAATACCGTTTTGGAATTTGCCATTAAAAGCCGTGCCTCTGATATCCATATCGAGCCACAAGAAAGCAAAACTCGTATTCGCTATCGTATTGACGGTATATTGCAGGAAAAGCTGACGCTCCCAAAGACTATTCATGAGTCACTTATCTCACGTCTTAAAATTCTCGCGGATATGAAAATCGACGAGCATCGTATTCCCCAGGATGGCCGTTTTAACTTTCGCGGATCGGAAGAGGAAATTGATATCCGTGCCTCAACCCTTCCTACTGTCCATGGAGAAAAAATTGTAATGCGTTTACTAAAGAAAACAGGAGGTATTCCCAGTTTAAGTGAATTGGGATTAAGCCCCGCAGCACTAAAGAAGGTAGAAGTTGCCATTACAAAACCCAATGGTATTGTGCTGGTGACCGGACCGACAGGATCAGGAAAAACAACCACATTGTATTCTATTCTTTCAAAACTGAATACAGTAACTACGAATATTATGACTCTCGAAGACCCGGTTGAATATCAAATTGCGGGTATTAACCAAGTTCAGATTAACCCACAGGCGGGATTGACCTTCTCAACAGGGTTGCGCTCTTTTTTGCGACAAGACCCGAATATTATTCTGGTGGGAGAGATCCGCGATAAAGAAACCACAGGCCTCGCAATCCAAGCCGCACTCACTGGCCATTTAGTGTTCGCAACACTGCACACCAACGATGCCGCTTCTACCATTCCGCGTCTCGTTGACTTAGGAGGTGAGCCCTTCCTTATTGCCTCGGTACTGGATGCCATTATTGCTCAGCGTATTTTGCGCAGGGTGTGCGAATACTGCAAAGAGGAGTACGTGCCAGATGCTGTAGTAACACAGGATATTCGCACCATATTGGGAATGTATCTACCCACAGCTTATAAAGACCCTGCTGTTCCGATCAAATTGTACCGGGGAAAAGGCTGTGAAGAATGCCAGAATAGTGGCTACCTAGGGAGAATTGGTATTTACGAGGTGTTAATGATTACTCAGGAAATAAACAAATTGATATTCAAAAGTGCGTCGGCAAACGACATATATCTGGAGGCAGTAAAAGAAGGGTTTACTTCGTTAAAACAGGACGGATACTTAAAAGCACTGGAAGGGAAAACCACTATTGAAGAAGTTTTGCGTACAGCTGATTTATAACAATGATTTCATTACAAGAACTAATTAAAATCGCGGTAGAGAGAAATGCTTCAGACATTCATGTGATAGCAGGATACTACCCGACTATCCGTGTAAATGAAGAACTGTATGCTGTTCGTACTACTCAGCCTATGACAAAGACCGATGCCGAACAGCTGCTCTATCCGGTAATGAACGAAGCACAAAAAAGCGAGTTTATGAAGATCCAGCAGGTAGATTTTAGCTACGAAATGGAAGGGCGTCGCTTTAGAATTAACTACTATTTTACGAAGGGAAGTCCGGCCGGCACAATTCGGATTATTCCGCCGAAAATCAGGACAATAACTGAGTTAGTTCTCCCCACCATATTTTACGAATTCGCGCGAATGAAAAGCGGACTGGTGCTTATTACGGGACCAACCGGAGAAGGAAAATCGACTACCCTTGCGTCTATTATTAACGAAATTAATGTAAACCAGGCGCGCCATATTATTACCGTTGAAGATCCAATCGAATATGTCTATCCAATTGCAAAATCGATAGTTTCCCAACGTGAGCTGAATACCGATACTCCCACTTTTGCCGATGCCTTGCGCGGTGTATTGCGCGAAGATCCCGATGTTGTGTTAATTGGCGAAATGCGGGACCTGGAAACAACCCAGGCAGCACTTACTATTGCCGAAACCGGCCACCTTGTATTCTCGACCTTGCATACCAGCTCCACACCAGAAGCAATTAACCGTATTATCGATATTTTCCCGGCTCACCAACAGAATATGGTTCGCAGCCAACTGTCTACCATTCTGCGGGCAATTGTTGCCCAACGCCTAATTCCTTCAATGTCAAACCAGGGGAGGATTCCGGCAGTCGAAATACTCCTAAATTCACCCGGAGTCGCCTCTACAATTCGTGAAGGGAAAAACCATATGCTTGATAACATGATAGAAACAGGAGAAGAAGAAGGAATGTTATTATTTGAAAAGTACTTGTTGCGATTGTACCAGCAAGGGCATATCAGCAAGGAAATTGCTTATAGTTATGCCTTGCGGCCCGGTGAAATTAGAAAACTGATTAAATAAGATGCAATATATTTACAAAGCTCTTAAAGACAATAAGCCCGTTAACGGGAAAATAGAAGCAAATAATCCGGACGAAGCGGTTTCCCTTTTGAAAGCCGGTGGATTTTTCCCGATTGAGGTTCGTGAAGAAAGCGCGGGAAGCAAGACACTTACCTCGATACTTGACAGAGTAACCTTTACCGATGTTGTGAACTTTACAAGACAGCTCTCAATTATGCTGAATTCTGGCGTCACACTGGTGGACTGTTTCGATATCTTTAAAAAACAATCATCCAAACCTGCTTTTTCACGAATGATAGACCAAATGGATAAAGATATTCGCGGTGGAAAACGATTTTCAGAAGCACTGCAAGCATACCCAGGGCTCTTTTCCGATTTGTATGTCTCTTTGGTAAAAGCAGGGGAGGCATCAGGAAAGCTAAGCGACATCCTTTTAAACTTGTCTCAAAATCTGGAAAAACAACGTGAACTGAGAGGCCGCTTACAAGGAGCCCTTATTTACCCTTCATTGATTATTATCGGCATGCTAGTAGTTATGTTTGTTATGATCACCTTCGTAATTCCCAAACTTCTGCAACTGTATCAGGATATGAACGTAAAATTACCCTGGAGCACTCAGATTATTGTTACTATTTCCAATTTTTCTGCACAATTCTGGCCCATGATTCTTATTGGTCTCTGTATTTCAATATATCTGGGCTATAACTTTGTTACCTCTCCACGAGGAAAAATACTGAAAGATATATATGTGCTTAAAATTCCTGTTATTAACAACGTTATTAAACAAACAATGCTCGTTGATACGACCCGTGCACTTTCGATTCTCGTCGGATCGGGTGTTTCCATACTTGACGCCCTTGCAATTATCCAGGAAGGGAATCCGAATAGCGAATTTCAAAAAGCGTTTGGAAGAGTTTCAGAAAAGGTGGAAAAGGGAGTTTCGTTAGGGAACGCAATGCGTGAAGAACCATTGTTTCCACCACTCATTGTCCAAATGGCAGTAGTTGGAGAACAAACCGGTCATTTGGATGAAACAATGGGAAAAATATCCGAATACTTTAACATTGAATCGGAACTGGCAATTAAAAACTTCACAACACTTATTGAACCTACGGTGCTTGTTATACTCGGTATCAGCATCGGCTTCCTGATTTTCTCTGTTATTACACCTATCTACTCCCTTACAAGCAGTATTCAATAATCGCTATTGACATTTGATCTTTAATCAAACTAATATAAGAGGATATGAATACTATACAATCTCTACTTGCAGAAACAAAAAAACGAACAACCGCGTTTACCATTGTCGAACTTCTTGTTGTTATTGGTATTATTTCTGTTCTTGCTGTTGCACTTCTTGTTACTCTCAATCCTGCCGAAGCTCAACGAAGAAGCCGTGATTCCAAGCGTGTAAAAGATGCAACAACCTTACAGGCTTTAATTGAGCAGGTTTTAAATGACGGGAATACACTTCCAGCTGCGTGTGCTACCTCTCCTTTCTGTAACAGTAATACTCTGGTACCCGCCGGTACTGCTTTGCCAAATAACCAAAACTGTGCAGCAACTGATAATTGGCTCAGAATGGATATGTGTGTATATGCAAGAAGCGTTCCTTCAGATCCTGTGAACCAGGCTAATAGATCATGTGAAGGGGTAACAGGGGCTTGCTCGCTCTTTTACGAACTCGAAACAAATACTGAAGGAGATTATGAAATTCGCGTTCGCCAGGAAGCAAGTGCTAACGGACCAAAAATGGCATCTGATGGCGGCGGAGATGCTGCCTGGTTGGAGATAATTTCTGATACAGACCTCTAATCGAAAGGATTCCGTAAAAGGAGAGCAGTGGTAGCACTGCTCTTTTTTATTGTACCTTTTGCTGTAAACTCTCGCGTAACTGCAAGCCTTCTGCATAATTGGATTTCATGAGAATGCTTTTTTCAATTTCAGCTACTGCTTTTCTATTTAGTTCTGCTTTCTTCGCGGAGTCGGAAGCCTCATCCGCAGCCAATGAATAAAAAAGCGCTGTGGTATAAGGGACTTTCGGATCAGTTGGTGAGAGTTTCCCCGCCTGTTCCATACTCTTTATAGCTTCATCCAGATTCTTTTCATCCAGTGTTATCTGATAAAACAGATAGTAGTTTTTTGCCCGGGTCTTCCAATACAGCACATTCATAGGTGCTGCCTGTAATGTCCTAATGTTGAAAGTTTTTGCATTTTCAATAAGGTCTTTTGCAAGCTCAGGATCCTGATAAGAAGAAATGAACGCAAGATTCGCAAGATTTGACGACAATTTATCCTCATAGACATGTTCATATCGTAGTGTTAAGGCTCTTTGATACAAGGAAAAGGCACCTTGATATTCTCCGCTCCTCTGTAGCGTATCGGCGGTAGCATAGCTAATGTCTGCAATATAGTATCTGGTAACGTAAATGCTCCACAATACAAGAAGCAGTACCGCAGCACCTTTGAAAGAGTTCATAATAACCGGCTTGTATTCAATAGCGAATGTCTTTGTATTGAATTCATCAACTGTCAATATAAGAATCATCGCCGGCAACAGATAAAAATACAGTTGAACCATACTAATAGAAAAACCAAAAAAGTTAGTAATGGAAATGGTAAGGTAGCCGACTGCTAATGCAAGAATAAACCACTGCGTTTTGGATTTTCTGGAAGCAGCTGTTATTCGTGCAGCCAGGTATAGAACAGCAACTATCATACCAAGATACATAATAAGACCAACATATCCTGTTGTGGCAAAGTAGTTTAAAAATTCATTATGTGCCTTGTTATACAGGAAGTCCCATTCGGAAGTATAGTTATGTGCAAAAGGACGTGTAAAGTAATAGGCGTAGGCGAATGTTTCCGGACCAGTTCCAAATAGGGGATAACGTTTGCCTAGTTCTACGGCACCTTCCCATACAATTTTTCGGATATCAAACGACTCAGTTACTTCAGATGGAGCACTTGGAATTGCAGCGGAGGTACCATTGGAAGAATCAGATTGTAAGGCCTGTGTTGTTTTCCATTGAAACAGATTATCGATAATAGGAATTCCGGTATTTGTTGTTAGTACAATTACGAGACATGCCACACCAATTCCAGCCAATACCTTCCAATAAGAGAATACGATTTTACTTCGCTTAAGGAGGATATAGATAGAAGTCAATACCAATCCACATGCAAGTGCCAACATGGCGGATCGAGAACGGGTAGCAATAATACCGAAGAATAAGAGAACTTCACCTAAAGCTAAAAAGAACCAAGGGGGCAATTTATAGCGCAGTATTTTAATTACTGCATTTTTATACGCAAGTAGACCAAGTCCAATAAACACGGAAACAACCAAATAGGCACCTAACCAATTGGGTTGCCCCAAGGTGGAAAACATTCTATCAGCTGGCTGAAATTGGTCTGACCAGCACTCATTTGTCAACTCACCAGTAAAAAGAAAACATCCCATATCATGCCCAAACCTTCCCGGTATCCCCCATAGAACAGTTACTACCGCTGTGTAAAAGGCAAATTGAAGTGTTCTTAGAGTGTGTTCTCTGTCGCTTACTTGAGTAAAAATAAATGCAAGCAGCAAATAACACAGAATGGAAAATAAGCCTCCATTAAAACGTCCATAATACCCAAAGATCGAAGTATGGATATCAATAGAGAAAAGAGTAGCGAGGAATACAGCAACAAAAAACATCCCAAATGGAATATACAGCCAATGGAGCCTTACGATGAGTTTTTTTTGCTGAACCTGGTAAAGTAACCACAAAGATGTTATAACACCTGTACAAAAATAAATAAAAATCATTTTGTTAAACTCAAACAGTTCTGAAGTCCGAGAATACACTACAAGTGGGGTAACTATAAAGAGGGCGTAGTAAAAATACCGTATAATGTTTAGTACCATATGTCGAATTTTATCTCAAATTTAGGAAAAATGCAGCTGCCGTTCTTTTCTTCTTTACATGTGTATTTTGATATGGGAACCTCTCAAACAAGAGTTGCTGTAAAAGATAAAGGAATAATATTCCGAGAAGCTACCTATTTAGGGCTAAATACCCGTACTCGGGAATATATTTTTTTTGGAAATGAAGCAAAGTCTATTCTGGGAAAGACACCTGATTTTATTCAAATCGTAAAACCAATGGTCAATGGAATCTTATCTGACTTTGATGCAGAGGTAGCATATCTTTCATTTACTATTGATAAAGCTGTGAATCCGTATGTTTCCCAGAGCTGGATCATTAAACCAACGATTGCCGCTTATGCAACCGCTCCTTCAATTGCTACTGAAATCGAAAGGCGTGCAGTTGAAGAAAGCTTAATTAAAGCAGGTTGTCGTTCTGTGGTAGTTTTGGAACGCGCTATCGCTACGGCTGCAGGATGCGGGTTTAATATATTTACTCATCACCCTCATTATATTATAGACATGGGAGCTGGGCTTATTGAGCTTTCGATTGTGAGTGGTGGAGGAATAGTTGCCCAAAAAACATTAAAACATGCTGGCGATTACATGAACAAACAGATAGGAAGTTATGTCTACATGAAACACGGCATTATGCTGGGAGAAAACACCTGCGAAGAAATAAAAAAAGAACTGCTGCGATTTGATGATGAGGATGTAACCACAAATGTTCGTGGTAAGTCACTCGAAACAGGATTGCCCAAATCCGTAAAACTAAAAACCTCTGATATTAAGGAAGCGCTTTCTTCCTCCTTTAACCAAATAATCGATACGACAAAAGAATTAATCGAGCTATCGCCTCCGGAAGTCGCAGATGAAGTATTTTCAAATGGTATTGCACTGACCGGCTGCATGGCGGATATCCCAGGAGTTGACAATTTTTTTACGAAAGAGCTAAAAATCGAAACCTATATTGCCAAAAACCATGCCGATGCCACTATTCATGGCCTAATGCACCTCGATAAAAACCCAGATGATATCTTTAAACTGATTGGTTACAACCAATAACTTGACATCTCATTAAAAAATCTTCATAATGAAATTACTTTATTTATTTTTCCAAAATTATGCTGAGCACCTATTTAAAACAACTGAACATCCGTTCACGGATAAATGCTTTTACGATTGTTGAACTGCTTGTTGTTATTGGAATTATTGGTGTTCTTGCAATAACGTTATTAGCCCTTTTAAATCCTGCTGAAGCTCAAAGAAGGAGCCGTGACTCAAAAAGACTACGCGATGTAAACACTCTGCAGGCAATTATTAATCAATACCTTGAAGACGGAAATACATTTTCAGCTTGTACAGGCGGCCCCACAGGAACACCATGTAGCTCAACTTCAGCTGGTGCCACCGATACCGATGAATGCCAGAACACAAACTGGCTCGGAGTAAATGTATGTTCCTATGCGCAGGGGATTCCTGTTGATCCGGTAAATGGTGCTGCGACATGTGTAACTGCTGCAGCAACTACAGGTTCATGCGCCAATGTTGTGTATCGTGTTGCAGTAAACGGTAGGAACTATGAAATCAATGCACGTCAAGAATCAGTAAACAATGATTCACGTGTAACAGGTGATAGTGGAGACTCAGCTCAATGGGTGGAAGTATTCAACGGTACAGATGGAACATTGATTCCTAACTCAAATAACAATTAATTCGGTATCGAATGTAAAAACAGTCCCGATGCTCTCGGGACTGTTTTTTTTGATGCAGATAAGTGAATAAATTTAGCAAATTTACCCCTTGACTGATAAAATATACCTGGTATTCTATATATACATCTTCAATGATGCCGGTATCTAAGCCGCAAAAATGTCATTGACAATACAGGTGTACTTATATACAATAAGGATCTCCAATCTTCTTGGGGAAAAACTAGTGATTTGAGAACATTGACATTTCGTTTCATAAGTGTATTTTCCGCTGATAATCGGGTTAGGAATGTTCTCCATTTCTAACCAAATTTTTCTTTGATTTTAATACATTAGATATAGTTACATTTTTAAACAGGAATTTATTTCTGTTTGGATATGGATACTCGCAAGAGCTTATCTATTGAGTACAAATCATACTTTTTTCATAAGAGTTTGATCCTGGCTCAGGATGAACGCTAGCGGTGTGCCTGAGATATGCA
>CAYOVA010000005.1:0-67450 GCA_964407325.1 uncultured Gammaproteobacteria bacterium
GTGACTGCTTGCCAACAGATCCATAAAGTAAAAGGTGAATCTACCAAATCTGCTGGCGGTTTACCGCCGTTGCCGAACCAATTTTGAATAATTTGACGTGCGGCGGGTGGGGGCGCCGCACGGAAATGTATTTTTTGCGCGCGCCTATGAAATCACCACAACAGTTTAAGGTAATTAAATCTTTCAAAGAATTTTCCGTTCTCTGAAAAAGCATTGATCACCTCTTCAATATGTTCCTCGCTCATTTGGCTTTTATGAGCAGATAGAGCTTTCCGTTTTATATCAAGCAGATCTAACATATCAATCTCTACATTAAAAGTATTCTCATCAGTCAATAGAACATCCAATACTTCTCTTGGTTTTGCAGAAGAATCTGTATTATCTGGGAAAAAGGAAGAGTGGCGGGAGAATGGATAGACCGCATCGATCACGGCTTCTCCTACCTTGCGATGATCACGATGTTGGATATAGTACCCTTGATTATCGTACATTGGAATATACTGTCCGACTGGGTCATGAGTGCACACAACCTCAGCCTTCCATTCAACTATATATTTGACGATTTGTTGGATGAGTTCAAGGTTACTCTCGATATCACCATCTTTATAGTTAAGGCAGGCAAAGTTTTCCTTTGGAACATTCAATGTTGCAAGGGCATCAATTTCTTCTTGTATCCGCAATTTTGCTACATCAGTTTCGGAAAGCGTACCATCTCCACCGCGGGCACCATTCGATACTGCCAGTACAAATACATTTTTATTTTCAGATCTTAGTTTATGAATGAGTCCACAAAAGTAGACAATGCAATCATCTGGGTGGGCAGTAACAAGAAGTACGTTTTGTTTACTTTCAAAAATCTGATTAAAGTTGTACATGAAGTTATTATATCAAGAAGAAAAAAATACAATTTCAGTGCGAGAGTCGTAAGCGCCCATGTAGCCTCACCTGGGGGCATGCAACCCAATATTCCAGAATTGCTGCCCAGCAGGGATTCGAACCCCGATAAACAGATTCAGAGTCTGTTGTCCTACCGTTAGACGACCGGGCATTGCTTCAAGTTGAAAGAATATTATTATAACAAACTATACCCGGTATACCAGTCTCTTTGATAATTATGGCCGTGCTTTGCTGGGGTTCTCGTTGGATGGTTTAGAAGAATTTCTATCCTGACTTTTTTCGGGCGCTCGTTTATCTTTTTCTTTTGCTTCCTGCCTTTTCTCAGGTGCAGATTTTGATTTTGCTTCAGAAGGTGCGGGAACTGACAATAAATACATAAAAAATGCAGCTGTGGCAACCAAAAATACAATAAGCAGAATAAAGTTATTCCTTGATTGCTTTGTTATGGTTTTAGAACGTTTAGAAGCTGGTGAATTTGTGTTTTTTGAAGAGGTTTTTTTCTGCTTTGATGCGACAGATTTAGCTTTTTTCTTTGCCATAATTCCATGATATAGGATCATGAAAAGAATTGTCAACATTAGTTTTGCTCGTACTCAAAAGAAACGGCAAAGCATATTTATACTATCAAAGTGGTAATATAAATACATACGCTATGAAAGAACCATATCTCTACATCGCTATTCCCACCCTTTCTGTTTTGCTCCTTGGGTTGGTATTCACTTATTTTGTTTTTCGCGCAGTGAATGGAAATAATAGAAGTGGTACTAGTGTTCAGCCTTCCCCAGTGGTATATAATCCGGCAAATACTGCAGCGACACCAACTACTCCATCAAATGTCCCCGAACATTCAAGGCCGGTAATTACTCCACAGCTTTTTGGGACCGAGTTTGTGAGAGTCCCCCTTAGCAGCAAGTGGAGTATTGTAGAAGAAGAATATCCTTATGGGGAAACCCTTTTGATAAAACCGGCGCAACAGGCAAATATCAAAATCTCCGACAGCTCTCTGCGAATTACTATTGAAAAGAATGTAAGTACAGCACGGTTAAAAGAAATAGAGGAGCTGTATTCAAGACGAAAATTTAATTCAACAAAAGAAATTGTGCACGGTCAGCAGGCGACACGGTACACAGGCATCCTTTTCGGTCCGGATACAAGCGGAGATGTGAGTACCATTCAGGATGTTGCATTCGTATTTTTAAAAGAGAGTAACTTGGTCTGGATAACATACCACTACCTTGGCGATATCCCTGATAATAATATTGAAAACGAATTTGAAGAGATTATCCAGAATATGACTCTATTATGAAAAATCACGTTGCAAACATCGTTTTTTTTGGTGCATTCCTGGTACTGGTATTTCTGCTAGTAGTTACTATAACAACGAGCAGGGCGATAATTTACGAGTCGGAAGCCAGTTCCGCTGTAGTTTCTGAAATTACATTCGGTCCTCAGCAAAGGCAACAGAAGCAGACAACGTTCAAGTATCTTTCACCGATTCCTCCGACTGATACTCCGATACCGCCACCCCCACCCCCACCCCCTCAAATGCCTACTGTTGGACCTGGTACTCCCCAACCAACCGTTCCCCAAACCACAATTACAACGGGTGCTGGACCGAGAAGAGTTACTGACGTGCCGCGCAGAGGCACTGGGGCAACAGTCAATCCCCAGCCAACTGTGGCAGTGCCTCGAGTGCCCACAGCTACACCTGCAAGAGGTGTCACAGGTGCGCCTCCACCCCAATGTCAAGTGGGAAGCTCAAGTCAGCAATGTTCATGCAGCCATTACCCCGAGTTTGAATATTATGAATGCGGTCAGCGATTGCCGGGAGAAGATGGAGTAGTAATCTTCTATAAACATCAGAATAACTATAAAAAAGCCTGGCCTAACTTTGCGACAACCAGGGAACAGCGGTCTTTCTCTTCAGAAGCGGAATGGAGGGCGGATTTGGCTTCCTATTCCTGTACCTATGTATGTAAAGTCTACGATAAACCCGTGTTGTATCTCTATCCTGAAGAACCAACCTATGTGGATGTTGTTCTTGTTGTCCCCGGAACAGTTATTAAAAGCATCCCAGAGTACGGCAAGGGGTGGTTGGGTGTTTTGGCGTTGCCAGATGGCACTTTGCAGTACAAGGGAAAAACTTACGGGGATTTGTTTTATGAAACTGCAGTGTATGAAACAGCTTCTACACGGAATGAGGGATTCTTAATTCAGAAGAGATCGCTGCAAACTGATCTGGATGTATTGATCTCCAGCTATGGTCTAATTGGTCGGGAAAAGAAAGAATTCCTTGCATACTGGGTGCCTCGGCTTCAGAAAGAGAAAGGTCCTGCCTTCTTTACCCGCGTACTTACTTTGGACGAGAAAAATACGGTAGATAAGGTGTTAATAACGCCAGAACCCGATACCTTTATCCACCTCCTTGTCGAATTTACATCGGTAGGTGAGAACTACCAGTTTAAGCAGCAATCGTATCCCACACCTCCAGAAAGAAAAGGCTTTACTGTGGTAGAGTGGGGTGGCGGAGTGTTGCAATAAAGAGAAAATATTCTTCAGCCTCGTGTAACAGGTGTTCCCCTTAGCTCAAGATCTTCTCATTATTCGGCAGCACTATCGGATTATCGTATTTATACTCGATTCCCATTTTAATGCAGACCTCCGCCTTTGCCAGTTCCGATCCAATAAATGCGGCATGGTCCACGCGTGAGATAAAGTTAAAGTGTTTTAGCTTGTATAGTAACTCCCGTGCAGATCGACCTTCCAGTTCAAAGAGAGTTTTTCCTGTGGTGGTGTCCTGAAGTCGGGCCTTGATGGTTTTATCGATTACCGTAATATTGACAATCCCTCGTGGGTCGGAATCGCGATTCGGGTCAAAATACATGCGGGGGATTTTGTCGGTTACCTGTTTTTTTAAGAGTGCTTCCACATTTTTCCAGTCCCGCTGGTAGATGTGCGCAGACTCCGATTCAACTGTAATGATGCCGGGTTTGTAGCCGGTTTCTTTCGCAATCTTTCCTAACAGCTGGTTAATCCCGTAAAAGTTAAAAAACCAAGCTCTGCCAATATCATGGCTGCGTACAAACACATGAATATCCACTTGTTCATTCCGAACCGTAAAGGAAAACTTAAACAGGCACGGGCGTCCGCTTTCCAATCCGGTATGGTATCGCTGGTCCCACAGCACAATTTCTTTATCCAAATCAAATGGTTTCTTTTTGATTCGATCAATAACATACTGAACCTGATCCAATCGCGGCACCAGGCCTTCCAGCAGAATTGTAATTTTTTTGGCATCGGATTTGATTTTCTCTTCGACATCCTCTACCAGCTTCTCCGCTTTTGTTTTTTCAATCGCAGTATGATTCAGCAGGAAAGTACGGGCAGCGTCATAGCCCTGTTCTGTCAAAATCTCCTCTACCGATTGGTCGATTATTTCCAATCGGGGGAATGCGTACATCAGCTCTGCATAGAGGTACGAGTAGTCTCGTGGTCGTTCAAAGGTGTACACTCCCGGAAACAGTTCTTTTCGGTATGGTTCAGCAGAAAATTGCGTTTTGTAATACTGGTCAAGGCTCTCTTTTGTGACTCCTAACGATTTTTCTTCAACTAGCCAGTCGGGAAGGAAAAAATCATCCGGATCTTCCCCTTCCACCACCACTGTTGCTCCGCGGATTTCCTTTACTTCTTCACTGTCTTCGTCAATTTTTGTTTTTACACCATATTTCCACACCGTATGAAGCAACGTCAAATAGGCATCGGCACCTTTCATATCGCGAACGGGATAAGTATATCGCTCTGAAGGAAGAGTGTCCGGGGCCTCAACCACAAATTCGTCAAATACGACAGGCTCCATATAAGGACCTTTTTCAGCAAGCCGGAGCTGTGCCGGGTCCAGTTTCGCATCAGTGCTTTTATCATGCAGCTCGACATTACTAAGGATCAACTGGAGTGTCTCTGGAGTAATTTGATCTACTAACGTATCTTCAACGGTTCCCTTCTGCCACAGTTCAAGTAGCTTTTTCTTGCCACCAAGCCCTATGGGAGTATTACTTAGTTTATCCGGCCCCCACACTATCAGATTTGTAATGTGGGGATTTAGTGCCAAGTTGTACAGCATTATGTTGATCCCAAAAGCTGAACGGAGGTTGCCAATAATAGCGAACTCTTCCAGTAAATGAGGATTAAATTTCGTTACCAGTTGAACATCCTGCCAGACAACACACAACGCATTGCTGCTTTTAGGATTTCCCACAATAAACGGGTATTCCTGAAACTTATACGCGTGAAGACCATTAACCGGTTGAATATATGCGGGAGGTATAAAGAAAATAAGGTATGAATTAGTAACGGTAAGAACGGGTATCTCTTGTGCCGATTATAGACCTTGCTTTTCCCGAAAGCAAACCAAATAAGACTGCTGTTACAAGAATATTTTGCTGAAGCGATAACCAGTAATGGTCCATCATACCCGAGATAAACACAGCCAAAAAACAGTAGAAAAAAGGTTTGTAACTCAGCAGCGGTAGTACTCTGCGCATTCCCATAATGAGGATAAGGCCTCCCAGTACGAGTCCTGCTTCGGCAATCCATAACAGGATAATATTGTGGACGGGCTGCAAAAAGTACGACCTGTAGGGATTAGGAAATTGGGATTGGGCTGCTACATAAGTACCAAGCCCGGTTCCCGTAAGAGGGTCAGCAGCAATAATCTGCACCGCGTTATCAATAAGCGTTACCCGTTTAGCAATATTTTCAGGATCACTTTGAGGAGCAAAAAACACTGCCGCAATTACCAGCAACACAATAGTTCGTGCAATACCACAGAGTTTACACTGCATCTTGAATAGCACCTCTACAAAAACCAGCATATTCAAAATCACAAACACGCCGATAGCCGTTTTTGAGAAGGTAAGAAAAATAGTAAGCATCGCAATAAATAGTGTTACGGTACGTACGCGAGGGTACTTTTTGAAGGGTTCCCATCCTTGAACAAAAAAATAGAGTAGCAGGAAAAAACCTCCCATCGAATTGGGATGGGAAAAAGATCCGTAGGGCCGCAAAAATAGGTTACCGTTGAGTGCGGCAACAGCGGCATCGGGGGTGGTAACAGTAATCGCCCGTTCTCCCAGCCAGTAAAAAATGCCCTGAAGGGTATGTTTATTAATAAATTGTGCCAGTGCCAGTCCAAATTGGATGAAAGTAGATGCGACAAGGCTCCACAGGTACCAATTCCAGGGGTAAAGCAGCTTTGTTTTTTGAGCAATTATTGCGGAATTACCACCCATTTCTCGAAATATGGCAAACAGTGCAACCCATTCAACCAACTTCACAAACTTAAACACACTTACCGGGAAAATAAGTGAAAAGAGGACATTTACAACAAGCAACCCCAACACAATCAGCACCCAGCGCTGTCGAAAAAAAGCGAAGACGGTTTTGAAATGGAAACCAATAAGAAGTACTGCAACAATATCCGAAAGAAACAATGCAGGTGCCAGATAGTCTGTTCTAATAGCCCGAATATGCGAAAACTCAAAAAAGAAATAGGTACCCAGTTGAGTAGGAAGAAGAAACAGAAATGCACAGACAAGCAGATGGGGTATGGAGAACCGTATCATTTTCATGGTGATTTATTATACGCAATACAACTGTTCTTGTATAATTTTTCTCCAGTCTAGAGTCTGTTATACTACACGTATGGAACTACCCGACAACCCTTCTACCTACCTGGTGATAGCTGGTATTGGCCTTGCGATACTGGAACTGATTTTGGGGGCTGCAACAGCGTTTGAGTTGCTGGTAATTGGAATTATCTTTGTTGTGGGCGGTTTTATCGGGTTAATAACAAACTCTTTTCTGATTGCCCTTCTTTCGATCACATTGCTCAGTTTTCTTTATTTTTTTGGGGGAAGAAACATGATCCGCAATACCTTTTCGATCGAAACAAAGGCGACAAACGTTGATGCCATTATTGGAGAAAAAGCCGTAGTAGTAAAAAAAATCACGCCGGATGAAGCCGGCCAGGTAAAGGTCCAGGGTGAAATTTGGCGGGCAACGGCAAAGACTCCTCTTGAAAAAGGTCAATCAGTCACCATCGATTCGGTAAGCGGAGTTACCCTCTCTGTTTCTGCATAACTAATTCGTTCTGCTTTGTTATAATAGGCTATATGCAATTTTTAACTATACCTCTTCTGGTTTTTGCCGTTATAACCGTCTTTGCGGCTGTTAAGATTGTGCGCCAGAATGAAAAAGGCATCGTTCTCCGTCTGGGAAAGTTTAAAGAAGTTATTAATCCTGGACTTAATTTTGTTATCCCGTATATCGAACAGCTTATTCTTGTTGACGTACGTGAAAAGGTTATTAACGTAGAGCCGCAAAGAGTAATTACCAAAGATAATGTTTCCGTAACAGTCGATGCGGTTGTGTACTACAAAATAGTTGATCCTGTTCGTGCGGAATTTGAGGTTGAAGATTTTGACACTGCTGTTACCACACTTGCGCAAACAAATCTCCGTAACTTGATTGGTGATAAGTCTCTTGATGAAACATTCGTTGCCCGCGATTCTATTAATGCCAGCCTGCGTGAAGTGCTTGATGAAGCAACAAACGGCTGGGGTGTAAAAGTAACCCGTGTTGAAGTGCAAAAAATCGAGCCTCCGCCGGAAATTACAGAAGCGATGAGTCTCCAGATGAAAGCAGAACGTGAAAAGCGTGCCGCTATTTTGCAGGCTGAGGGTGTGCGCCAGAGTGATATCTTGCAGGCAGAAGGTGCAAAATCCGCAGAAATCTTACGGGCTGAAGGTGCAGCCCAGGCAGTTATCTTAAATGCTGACGCAGAAGCCAAATCTATTGAGAAAATTTCAGAAGCTGCAAATAAGTACTTTGATGAAAAAGCACAAAAGTGGCAGCAAATGCAGGTTTCAGAGAATGTATTGGCACATGCTACAAAATATGTTATCCCAACTTCAGCGGATGTTGTAAACATCCTGAATCTGGAAGGAAAAGGGGATATTCTACCGGTCAAGAAAAAATAATACCGGAGGGTGTTCTTGTAATCCTTATATTCTTTTCATACATTCTTCTTCATTTATTCATGTTCTTATAGTAATATACGGGCATGGTAGCCGTCGAAAGAGAACATATTGCAGAGTCAGTTGTTCCTGAGCTCGTGATAGATTCTGATGGAACAAGGATGGGAATAGAGGGTTTTGTGGAAGAGAGCTGGGTTCGTGAAGAAACACCGGCACAGGTGGCAGCTGATATATTTTCCCGTGATCTTCCTCGCATAGTAAACGAAGTAAAAGCAAATATTGCTCCTGGCAATACAAATGAATGGAAGAGATTGTCTCTATTATATTCTGGCGGTTTCATTGTGGCGCAGATGGCAAGATTACGAGCTGAACAATTTGATTACCAGGAAGCGGCACGGCTTGTAGGGCAAGGTCTGGCAGTAAGTGCAAGAGATGTCCGTGAACAACGGGTGTGGTCTTCTGTTATTGGAAAAGGGCTCAATTCATACATTGCTGCATGTGCTCAACGTGCACAGCCTGGTTCTACGGACGAGCAATGCCTTCGCGAAGCGGAAGCGTGTAGAGATGCTTTAGCCCATGCTTTTGGACCATTTGGCCAACTTATAGCGTCTCCCTCTTTACGCAGAACTTACTAATGCGCCTTCCTGTAGCATAGGTGCGTTATAATAACTTCATGAAAGTCTCCAATAAAACCTGGTTGCGTGAATTTACCCCCATTGAAGAAATGGAGGCGGGTATTGTGCTTTCAGGTGCTGAAGCAAAGTCAGCAATGGAAGGTCGTATTAAGCTTGAAGCATCATTTATTAAGATTCGTGAGCATGAACCATTTTTGATTAATACCGAAATTTTCCGGTATCAGTTTGATGGTAATCCTGAATACAACCCTACTCGCAGTCGCAAATTACTGTTGAATGCAAAAGAAATTCTTCGTTTGGAAACAAAAATGGCCTCAAATCCCGGCCTTACTATTATACCGGTGAGCATGTACAGTAAAGGCCGCCGCATCAAGGTAAAAATTGCCCTGGTAAAAGGGAAAAAGGAAACAGAGAAGCGCCGGCTTGAACGCGACAAAAAGGTTGTACGCGCACAAGAGCGCGAGCTCAAAGAACTTTTGCGGTAATCTCACTCCCTGTGAGTCAAATTCCTTCATCTTTCCTTAGCGAGCCATGCACTACTTTATCCTAGTAAACCCAATCCCAAAATTCCGTTTATTATCAAGTAAAACGCAATCAGATAATTGAGGAATTGGGGAAAAACGAGAATAAGAACACCAAAAATAAGCGAAACAAAGGGATCGAAGGAAGTTACATTCAATGACATAATAGTAAAAAAACTAGTAATTGAGCCTATTAAACCGCGAAGAAGTAACATTGCAGTCGAGAAGAAGTAAGAGAAGGGTAATAGACGTAGGGTTATATACGGAGAATGCTTTTCAGCAACTGCTTAGTTTCTGCATCCATTTCTTCTGCAGCATTCAGTACGTTATCCTGCAACCGCCGCAACACAGTTGTTATTTCATCAGTAAGTGCTATTTGTCCCCTGAATATACCGGCTCCCATAAAGTAATCTACAATCAGGTTTTCTTGTCCGCTAGGAATATAAGGCAATATTCGCATAAGAACTGCTGTTGCTTTCTCATCGGGCTGGCCTTTTAAGTAGGAACGAATAGGTAGTTCAGCAGGGCGAGGAAGTTCTGCTGCAGCGGCTCCTTGTGAATTGTCTGGTTCAGACTGAGAGTTTGGATTCTTACCCTTGTTGCCTGCTCGCCTTTCACGACGGCTGTTAAACGGGGTCATTTCTATATGTACTGCCGGATTGGTGCGCACTTCATTCCGTAACCACACGAGAGCCTTCCCATAAGGAGGCATAACCCGATTATCATTTAGCAGGGCAAGCAGTTTTGCGCGTTCCCAGACGGAAATATTAGTCGACATCAAATACTGTAAAGCAGCAGATAAGGCATGGTCTGCAGGGGGAAGTATGTTTTCCTCGCGCATAAACAGATCCCGGTAAACATGTGGCATATCCACATAGCTACGCGAATTCCCGTTCAGAAAATACACAAGTTGAGGAAACTCTAAAAGTATTTCAGGATCCTTGCAATCATACATTCCTTGAATGAAATACTTCACATTGTGGTAAAAGCGAAACAGCCCAAAGCCTTTTCTCGAATTGTTTTTTGCGCTTTGCCAAAACTGTATATTATTTTCACTATCATGGGCAAGTCTAGAAAGTTCTGTTTGAACATACCGATTGACCCAGTCCATCGTCGGTTTAAAGTTGGGTACACTGATCGTATCAACAGGGTATCTGTCCGTAAACTCCTGATAAAAGTACTCGGTTGCGGCTGTAATCACATACTCCACTAACTCTGTAGGAACCCTGTCGAAGTCGGGTACCGGGTTTTCCCGTAGAGATCGACGGATTGAGTTGGTAACATATTGGAGCAGTACAACTTCGTGCATGCGGCTGTCTCTATCTTGCATAGGAGTAATCGGTGCTGGAGAAGCACTGTCCCGTATCTCTTTCAGGGATTGAATTGAGTGTAGCACTATTCGGTGGGAAGGCGCGAAGTCTTCAGCATTATGCCATGCACGTGCGAATAATTCGTCGGGAGTAAATTCTGCTTCATCTTCCACAGCGCAAAGGGTTTCCATTCCCTCCGCAAATGGACGAACAACAGTAGTCTTCCTCGCTTTATACAACGCGGTGAATACAGGCGGAAGATCTTGTCCATTATACATCGGGTTTTTTCTTTCGTCTCCCATGCTGTATTTTAACCTATAATAGTTTAACTTACCAGCGTAGATGTTGATCTGAAGGGTAAAAAATGGTATAATAGGGTTCTAAATTACCGAAGGTAGTTTATTGATTGGGGATGACAGGCCTCGACAATTTGTGTACTTTTACAAGTGGTGAGGGCGTACTTATACGTCAAATAGGAAAACAATATCTGCAAAAACAGAAGAAACTTTTGCTGAGGTCCGTGCAATGTTTAAGGACGTAGCTGAAAAGGCTATTGCTGCAACATACGCAAGATCTAACTTTCTCGTTGCGTAAGCAACAGAAACAGCATGCTATGAAGTTTTCCTTCGATTCAACGACATAGTTATAACCAATCGAAGTGCAGTATCTGAGTGCCGCGGTTCATAAAGGTGCTAAAGATTTTTAACCGACAGTTTGCCGGCTTATAAAAAACCGGATATCTCTCACTAGTACATTTGTAAAAAAACCATATTGGATCCCGGTTCAATTCCGGGCATCTCCACCAGAAATAACTATTTTCTTTAACTGCTTTTCAATAACACTATCTTTATTCTCTCGAGAAGATACTTATCCTCACAATTTACTATAAGATGTGGTGTTGAATGGTATAATAGCTCTACTTAAGGCCACTTTCTTTTTAGCGCCTGCTATACTCATCGCAGACACGTCTGGTATTGCCGCATCAATCAACATAAAGGAGCTTGTCCATATACTTCGACTGCATCCTTTATTCAGATATTTTGGTATATACATAAAAACGATATATTATTAAGAGAACAAATATAAAGATAGAACACCTATCATTTATGCAGGCCTTTGCCTGATTGCCCTGGCCGGCTATCTGTTGTTGTCCTATTAGTCTAGCTTTCCGCAGTGCGATGAAGAGGGGGCGTAACGCTCCCTCCTCGATGATTTAGTTCAGAAGTAGGAAGCAAAAAAAAATACAGTCAGTGTGTAATCTGCATGAAAGTGCTTTAGGCAGCTCTATTACCTGCTTTTTATTAAAACGTCATGCATTTCTCTCAGTTTTGCTGCAAGGAAAGGAGGTAATTGAGGATTGTCCTTTGCTATTCCCTCTTCAGGATGGCGTAGAACAGCACCAACTAATCCATCTAATTCTCGTGCTCTTGAGCTTTCTCGCTTACCATCTTTCCAGGCGGCATAAGACCCTTCAATTATTTTTATATGATGTGGTGTCTGTTCTTCTAATACGCGATTTGTATTATCAAGTACATCATTTAAAACGCTTGGAAGCAATCCATCTCCTCCATTAATACCATCCAGTCTCCCTTGTACTAAAGTTCTGGCTGAGGCAATTTCTTCTTGCAGTTTTCTTAACTGTTCTTTTGTGGGTGGTCTACTATATTTTTCAAGTTTCGTTAAGTTAAGAAGTGCTCCTTCTAAAGCAGGTCTTACTTCGTCAGCGGGTAAAAGAGTTTCTTGTACAGAAATAGCTTCTGAAGTGCTTGCTAGGTACGCTTCACCAGTTGGAGATTGACCGGCGTTATTTGCATTTACTTCTAACGGAGGGTTAAGATTTTCAGCTATATCTACCATACTACCGATTGTATTACAAAAGAAAATCATTTTCAAACATTAAAATATAGGTCTGGAGGCTACTTCTCCATTAAAGTGAGCAATTTGGCAATAGTATTCCAGCTTCGTATTGTCATACATTTGTATGCGGGAGTTCCCACAATCTTCCCTAGGCGGCTTTTCGTACGTTGTGAACCCAATCGCTGCGAGTAAATTACCCCTTTTCCAGGCCATACTTTGTCGACTCCTTCCCGGGGATTAAATACTTTCATTGCTTCATCAACATCGATATCTATGAGGAAAATTGCGTCGCTATAGTATTTTTCCGGCTCTTCACCAAAGCCTTTTGGCTTGTTTTCGACAACGCTTTTGAGATACGTTTGCTTCAGCACCAGTACTTTATTTACCATCGGATCCATATGAAATTCATCTGCAAGAATCTTCTCAACATCGGTTTTCACTGTTTCGGCTCCCTTGGGAGTATCAACAAGAATATTTCCACTGTTAATGTAAGGGGTGACATGCTCATATCCTTTGTTTTCGAGATGATTTTTTAGGGCTGCCATTGAGACACTGCTTTTCCCGCCGACATTAACCCCGCGGAGAAGAATGCAATAAGTTTTCATAGTGATATTGTAGCATTGCGGCGGTATTGAGGGTGAAAATAAGAGGTTTGGTGCAAATTAAAGTAATTTGAGGCTAAAAAGATGTACTATAGACTTGATTTTATTACTATCCTATAGTATAATCTACCATCGGCCCTTTAACCTATAGTAGCGCTTAACAGCGCAGAGGAGCAACGGCTATGACCACGCCTACCGCGACCCAGACCTTGGCCACCCCGTTCGTCCAGACCCTGGCCATGCTGCGCGACTGCAGCATGGCAGCCTTCGTGACTGGGGTCTACGACCCCGGGACGGAGAAGATGACGTACGACATGGTGGTCTTGGGGATTTCCGGTGCTCGGTTCATCGTCAAGCGGGACGACCTCCCGTTCAACGCTCGGCTCGGCGACATGTTCGTGGTGAGGCCGACCGGAATCGAGGGGGTGAGCTTCCACCGACGCTTCGATCACTACCCGGACGGCAAGCTGCCGTTCACGGGTACGGTCAGGTCGGTGTATAGCCGCGGCTACATGCTCGTCCAGCCGGATCACCCCGCTCTGTTCCACGCAGCCTCGAACGGCCGCCTGATGGCGCATATCGCCTGGTCGAGCTTTCGCGACCAGATCACCGAAGCCTTCCAGTTCAACTCCGGCGTGCTGGCCGGGGCGAAGGTGAGGTTCGACCTCAAGGCGCGACAGCTGAGGCAAAGCTGGAAGGACCAGCTCGCCATCGGCATGATCGAGCTCATCGAGCTTGATCTCGCCGCGCAAGAGCGGGAGCCGACCTACTACTAGGGTACGTGCCGCCCGCACGCTGGCCACGCAGGCCGAGCAACGCGAGCCCCGGGAGCCCACAAGGCGCCCGGGGCACTACCCACCCTCCAGAACCTCCAGAAATTCCAAAACCTCCACAACCTCCCCACCCTCCGTAAACCCCCTCTCCCCAAATCAACCTTCAAATATATAAAAAATAGAATCCTCTATAATAGTTTGAATGTCCCCCTATACCGCAGGTCTTTCAAGAAATATTACTCTTATTTACATAATCCAATTCTTCATGGGCCTGGTGTTTATGGTTGCCAACTGGCTGGCATACTATCGCGAATACCTTAGCTTTTCAGAAGTAGGATTTATTGTTGCGCTGGGCTATGCGGTATCGCTTGTCTTTGAGCTTCCCACTGGTGCTCTTGCGGATCTTATCGGAAGAAAGCGCTCGATGTCGCTTGGCTTTTTTATCGCTGCTATTGGCTACCTTATTTTTTCATTTGCTACTTCGTTTGCCGGCTTTACCACTGCTACTATTGTTTTTGGCATCGGAATGAGCCTTATTTCTGGTGCTGATACGGCTTTTCTCTACGATACGCTTAAAGAACTCAACCGTGAAAAGGAGTTTTCAACGGTGTTTGCAAAAATCGGATTTGTACACAGAATTGGTCTTGCTACGGCAACTTTTGCCGGCGGGTACTTGTTTACGGTAGGAAGTAATGTACCGTACCTTGCCATGGTCGTGACCCACATCATTATCTTTCTGCTTACTTTTTTCCTTACCGAGCCTAAAATCGATTCCGAAAAATTCAGCTTCAACACCTATATTCAGCAAACAAAACTTGGTTTTGCCCAGCTGCTTAAAAACGGCTACGTAAAGCGATTAAGCGTGTACTACCTGCTTATTGGTGCTGTTACCTGGTCGTTGCTTACGTATTTCCGACTTCCTTTGGCTTTTGAATTCGGCTACAATCAGCTGCAGATGAGCTGGATCCTGGGGGCTTCGTTTGTTATCAGCTCGGTGTTGCTTATCTGGCTGCCTAAATACCCGCGCATCATCAATCCCGCTACCGTATTCTATGGATATCCTATTCTTATTGCCCTTACCATTGGTCCTTCCGTGATAATGCCGCCATTGGCAGTTCCGCTGGCAATGGTAATAATTCAATTTATCGGAAGTGCCCGTTTTGCCATCCTTGATGCCTATACAAACCATGAATTTGAGTCCAAATATCGTGCTACAGCGTTATCTTCACTGAACATGTTGGTAAGTTTCGCTTATATGATCCTCGTAGGGGGGAGTGGTTATTTGCAGGATCATGTGAGTACAAAAATGCTTATGACAGTACTGGGCGTGGGCACCTTTGTAGTTGTATTACCCTTAGCTGTGTCACTGGTGAGGGAGTATGACAAGCATAGTGCTTCTGTATATGGTTAAATGTTATTTTGAAGCGGTATTTCGTGGGATACTCATTACGTAGTAGTATCGTGTTCCAGTTTCATCGGGAATTATTTGAATGCCCTTAAAACCAGAGGCATAGAATAAATTCATACTGTCTGTGTTATCTGGGAATATCATCGCTTCAATTGAGTCTGTATCCGATTCCCATTCTGCCGGAACAATAGATTTTAGATACTCAACTACACGTCTTCCGATTTTTTTGCCTCGCGCTTCTGCTGTTAAACCAATTCCTACTGTTATGCGGGCGGGGGAAGTTTCAGTGCGGGGTCTTCGAGAAATAGTAGCTAACCCACAAGGAACAGCTGTTTCGTCTTCACCACTCATTATGGTAAGTCCTATAATGTTATTGTTGCCTCCAGTTATAGCCTCAAATGTTGGTTTGGGATTTGCCCGTGTTTTTGCACTAAACATACGTTGGAGCCCTTCTTCAGGGCTTTGTACAAGATTCTCAAAGAAGTTGTAGTCGTTAACGTCCGTTGGACGCACACTGACGGTTGGAAATCCTTCCTGTTCAAGCAATGCTAGTTCCGAGGTAATCATACTATCTTATAGTATAGCATACATGTAGCAATAATTCAAAAAAAGTAATCATATTGCTTTATACATACCTCCTATGTATAATTAAACGCATGAATTTAGAAACCGCTTACATTCATGTTCCTCTCGGCGCGTCTATTCTACGCTCAAAAGACCAAAAAGATTTGCTGCAACAGCAAGAAACCCCGCGTTCTGTCCGTCATGTGACTATTATCCATCCCGATTCAAAAGCCCATTTTACCGCGAGCTCTCAGCCACTGGGTGTCCAGCAAATTGGTGGGGCTGCAAACGAACTGGCGATGACTACTATCGGACGGGTAGAAACCGCAGAAGAAATGGATGTGTTGTGCCAGTACCCCGATCCGGATACCGGAGAAACACGAATGACCGATATCCTAGGCATTAGCATGCCTCTTGGATCTTTGGAACTAGTAGAAGAAATGATTTCACGAACGCATACACTCGCTGCTGAAAGGGGCGAAGAATCTCCACTTATTGTTCTGGGAGGGTACATCCCTACCTGGATGGGAGGCGATGATCTTACAGCATTCCTGCAAGCACATCCGGGTACGATTGCTGTTCAGATCGGAGGGGAAAATCCCATGCTCGATATTATCGAACGCCGTCGCCACAATCAGGATTTTCGTGACCTGCCAGGTGTGTGGTATCTCAAAGATGATAACTCGGTAGGGTATACTCCCCCCAATGCTCACTACAACACCACACTTTCACCACGTGTTACACCCCATTTGCTGCGCAAACCGGGTGAATTATATGCCGTAAACTGTTCACAGGGGTGCGAAAAAACTTGTACTTTTTGCACAAGACCTCCGTTAACAGGGGAAATCCCACTTCGTTTGGAAGAACGGATTCTGCGAAACCATGGTGAAACATGGGAGCAACGCGATCACGAGCTTATTTTGCAAGAAATTGCGGTTATTGCGCGATTAAACGAAACACCTTCGGGGCAGGGTGCTATTTTTTTCCCTGATGAAGAATTTTTAGGAACCAGGCCGGAAGATTTTGAACAGGTAGAACTGTTTCTTCAAAAGTGGGAACAAGCACATGCTGAGGGGCGAATCGGCCATGTTCCCTTTGAGTTTTCAACTCGTTCTGATGTTTTAAACCTCCTAAAAGAAAAAGGAATGGAGGGCATGTTAGCCCGCTTTAAAAAGCTGGGTCTGGAACGGGTATTTATTGGATATGAAAGTGCTGTTCCTGCCAATTTTAAGCGCTGGGACAAGTTCCCTATTCCAGGTCAATTAGGAAGATACGGAAAAGGATGCCATCCGGACGAACAAATTACTGCTATTCGCTTGCTAGAAGAGCACGGCATTGATGTAGAACTGGGAACGATCTTTTTTGATCCTCTCGTTGATATTGGTGAAATTGAGCACAACTTTAGAACAATGCGCGATGAGGAATTGGTTTCATACTGCAACACTCCGTTAAGTGAATTACGAGTACAGGCAGGTTCAAACACTCGTGTATTAACCAATCGCTTGCTGGTAAAACTAAGACGTGAAGGCCATGTTCCACCAGATACCACCCTATTTACCGATAATTACGATCCATCGCCTATGAGCCATGAATATCGGTTTTTACATCCACTTGTTGAAGAACTAATGGCAATTGTGAAGCAGGCTAACCAGGAAACCCACTCCGCACGTAGAGCGGTAAAACAGTTGTTCAGAACGGGAATGTATTCGGGTACAGGTGTTTCAGATAACCTCGGCTTGCGAACACTTACCGCCCTCAGTAGGGAGGATGCAAATCTGTTATTGGGAATAACGGGCTTAATTAGAACGGAAATGGACCGTCGCAGATTACTACTTGAGCAATACGATGTTCTCGCACCGGAACTTACTACTCTTGTCCAGAATTCGGGACTCCTTCAGCAGTATCGAACGAATCGAAATGCTATCTGGCGGGAGTACGCGGATCACCCTGAAGCAATCGGAAAAGAAGCTGTCGAAGAGATTATCGAGAATAGTCAGGCAACAGCCTGAAGCTTCCGTGTCCAGATATGAATATGGGGAAGTTGCTCTATTGATCCGTGAACACCTTGAATTCTTTCTTGTGGGCTTTTGGAATAGGGTCGTGTAAAGAGAACAAAATCTTCCGGTGCAAGTCCTCTCTCTTCAAAAAAAGCCGCTAGCTGGCCTGTAATTACTCCCCAATCTACCTCTGGCTCATGCCAGAATACAGTGCTTTCTGTATCCTCGGGTAAGTCACTCGGAAACGTATCTTCTGCAAATGCGAACGGCAATCCTTTCAGAAGAGTGCAGCGCACATAATCCGCCAGCGATAATCCTGCTGCATTTTCATCAAGCAGTTCGCGAAATTGCATGTAGTGCTGTTGAACTTCGTTCTTTCTATAAACAGTAGCAAGATTATGATGAAGAAGATGTCGGGCAGCATATAATTCATCAAA
Source organism: uncultured Gammaproteobacteria bacterium (assembly GCA_964407325.1). Taxonomy (GTDB): domain Bacteria; phylum Patescibacteriota; class Microgenomatia; order UBA1406; family GWC2-37-13; genus JAOAFZ01. The sequence continues at coordinate 18,036 of CAYOVA010000005.1, forward strand.
AAGTTCAGGATATAGTACTGCCGCTGGGTGAAATAGCTGTGGTTTACATAGCGTTGCATTCAGCTGTTCAGTAACCGCAAGTCGTAGCCGATTAGAATAAGCTTCGGGGTAGGTCTGAATATATCCAGAAAAGAGTGTCTCACTCATAATAAATGCCTATAATAATAAAACTTCTTTTATATAATACAGCAGGAACTAGCAAAGACGTAGGAGGATGCAATGGAACTGCTTGAAGCAGAAGACCGGGCTCGTGAGGAAGCAGTCTTCAAACATCACTCCGTATTCTCGGGTAGACTATTCTTTGACGCTTTCCGCAACTTATACAAAATCATTTTTTCATTAATAGGCCAGCTCTTTTCTACAGTAGACTTTCCAAACGCTGTATATTCCCACATCGTAAGCTGCTTTAACCGTTTATCAGCTGGTACGACAAAATACAGCGTATCAATACTGGCGTAATTCGTATACGGTTCAGGCTTTTCACCGACCATTTCAAGGGTATAGCGCAGCGGCATTGCCCGACTGTCATTTTGCGCAAACATGCCAACATTATAGTTCTCAGCCAAACCTCTGCTGCTTTGTTCAGCCCGAATATATCCAGCCGCTGCTTTAAAATCGCGAATTGCCATGCTCTCTTGTAATGGATGCCGGTCTTTTTCTACGTTCCAGGCGAAGATATTCAACACGAAGAGCGCTGCACACACTGTTCCAATAACCATGCGTTTTCCCTGAGCAAGATAGTACAACGCAATTGCGGAAAGCAATATGAGCGAGGTATGGAAGTTAACAATATAATGCGTTTGCATTTTCCCGCCGTACAAAAGCCCCAATAAAAAAACGAAAACAAACAGCAAACCGAACACTTTCAGGTATTTCTTCTCCATAAACTCTGTCTTCAAATAGAGATAACAGGAAGTAGCGGCAATGGTTACAAACCCTAGTAATCCCTGCCAATAGGTATGGCCAAATAGTAGCCAGCCTGTTACTTCAGGCCAAACTTGAAACACATTCACAATAGAACGAACAGTCTTTTTCTCCGAAAAAACGTATTGTATAAACAACTGGATATTCAGAAACTGGTGGCGGACTTCAAACAGCAAAAAGGGAGAAAGACCGACTACTATTCCGGCTACTAAAGCTCCATAATAACGAAAAGAAACCAGGTTCCGCTGAAATAAAACAGGATACAGGACTACCAATACCACCAACGACAAAGAAAGGTAATGCATTTGCATAATACAGCCGAGCAGGATACCCATAACAAAACACTTCCATAAAGAGAATCGCTCCAGCACAAACAAGTACAAATACAGAATCAGCGTTGAAAAGAAAACCGCCGGATACGAGTTAAACGCAGCACGGGAATAATCAATCATCAGTGGCGAAACTGCAAACAGAAATGCTGCCAGCAGGCCGACTGACTCGTTTTTAACCTTGCGACCAAAAAAGTACAACAAAATAATGGTCCCAACCTGCAAAGAAGACTGGAACACTGTACCGGCAACCGGTTGTGCCTGAAACAACCAGTAAAAAGGTACCATTAGGTAGTACACAATGGGGCCGTTGTAAAACCCACCGACAGAACTAATGGGTCCCAGCAAAGTAAAATCTCCAGAAAGCATATTGCGTACCTGGGTAGAGTCGGAAGCCTGGTCTGCAAGGAATACTGCGAGTTCTTCCATTTTGTAAAAACGGGCAAAGATACCAATAAGCAGGATAATCCCCAGCAGAATACCAGTGCGGTGTTTCTTCATACGATCAATCATAACATTTCATCAAAAAAATACGATTAATTGAATGTGCAGCCATTATCGGATGTTCGTAATGGAGCTGACAGTCTTTTTTAACCCGCTCAAAATCAACAATATCGTTTTCCATAATCAGTTTCCTGCCTCCTTCAGACCTTCCGTACAGTACAACAAGCGTTTTAGTATCAAAAACATCCTGGGTAATTGTATGAGTGTCATAGACCTTTCGTTGAAAGAGTTTGCTATTGGTATCGATAAGTCCGTTAAGCAGCGGAACACCAGAAAGGTACGAAACCAATGGTGCAACATCAAAAAGACCGTACACATAGTCAGGATGTGCCTTTTGCACCGCTTCAGCAAGTTTTTCAGGCTCTTTGACAAGTATTGACTCCTCCATAGCAAGGTACGATTGCATATGCAAAAGAAGGGACACTCCACATACTGCAATAAACAGAATCCTTGTTATTTCGAATGGAAAGCGTTGTGTAATGTACTTCCAGGTAACAGGAATAGTAAGTACGATAAAGGGCAACACGATATTGTAGTAAAAGTAGTACGTGTCCTGGTAAAGGGCAAGAAAAAGCAACGTTATAAGAATAATCAGATTCAATAGAAGTTGTTTTTGGAGCCGGTACAGCGAAAGGCATGCCAGTGAGAAATAAAGCCAGTTGTCAAACAGAAAGATTTGCAATGCCTCCCAGCGGTCAATGTTTTCAGGACGGGTGAGGGTATAGCCAAATACATTCTGCATAAAGTCCGTGCGCGCGTACAACAAAGTGGGAACAAACACCACCAGAACGGAAATCCCAAAGGGCAACACAAAAGACCAGGATTGTAGCTTGCGGGAAACTATATCGTAGATAAGAACTGCAATCACAATTGGTACTGTGTAGCCTTTGGTGGCAAAAGCCAATCCAAATAGAACTGCACTTAGGTAAAAACGTTTCTCGCGATACCAATAATACCCGCCTAACGCAAAAAGGGTTGCCGTAAAAGTCCCCGTATTAAACTCGGTACTTGCAAAAACAAGGGATGAGAATAGGAACAATGTGACTATTAGGCACTGTAATGCAATAGAAACACGTTCTTTTCTTAGCAAAAGTACGATAATCACTGCACAGAATCCCGCTTCAATAGCGCTTACTTCAGTAAATGCCAGTAGTGAATGGCGTGTAACCCATACATACAAAGCACAAATATATCCAAACAACGGCAGATTTGTAAAAAAAATATCTTTGTATAGGAGCTTTCCTTTCAGAACATACTCTCCTAGAACAAAGTAACCGGCAGTATCAGATAGTCTATACGAAAATGAAGTAAGCTTTAGTAAAAGGAAGAGTACCGCAATCCCAAAAGGAAGAAATGGTACTATCTTTTTCACCATACACTCTATCATACAATATCCCCCTCATTGACACCTTACTCCAATTGCTGTACTCTGAAAAAACATAAACTATGTTGAGTGAGTTTCAGCAGGGTGAACTGCATAACCTTATCGCAAAGCACAAACCTCTCTATTTGTGGAGTGGTTCCTTTAAGTTCTTTAAATCGATGCCCACCCCCGCCACGGCATCATTTATTTTGGACTGTTTTAACAGACCAGATTTGTATATGTTTGTCGCAAAAGAAACAGGACTTCCGTTATACCCCAGCAAAAGCAATATGATTGAACTGGTACTTGACCATGTCTACATTAACTTAAACGCGGAAAAAGAAATGATTTATAACTCGATCCCGGTCAATATCGAAGTATATGGAGAAAAAATAAAACCTGCGGTAACAATGAAATGGAGTTTGTGGAATTTCCCCGCAGCTGCGGGGATTTCGATGGGACTGATGTTTTGGATATGGGGACTGTGTACATCAAATCAACTGGAAAGTATTTATGCACGGGTAAACCAGAGGATAAGTGAATCAATTGCCAAGATTATTAAATCCTCCACCATTACGGAAGTTGCCCTTGAACTGGAAAGCGTGATGATGAACTTTGCGGTACTTACAGTAACCCATCTGATTGTCGAACAATATGTGGAATATTTACTGGTACAAAAGTTCCAGTACGATTGGGAAACAATTGAACGGTTCTACACCGAAAAGTTCGCCGATAGGAATTTGCTGTACCAATCGGAAAAACAGCTAAAAGAAGTAGCCTCGAATAAGATGAGGATTGCCGATTACCTGGCAAAATACGGGAATCTTGCTACTATGGATTTTGAGTTGTCTGAACCACGTTATAACGAAGATGAAACGCGACTTCGTACCGTTATCCGTGACATTCAGAAAGAACCCGCTCCTCCTGCAACACAAGGACAGCTTCCCGCAATGAATTGGTTTGAAAGAAGCTTGGCAGAACGCTACTGGGAATCTTTGGCTTACATTGGTTCTGCTCGGGTGCAGTGCATGGCGATCGTGTCCCATCTGCGGTCATTGCTGATTGTATTTGCATCGCAGAATGCCGTGCCTGGTGATGCCATCTTTTTTATGAGAAGAGACGAAATTGTCAATAAACCACAAAGCTTTATTGAAGAAGCAAAACAGCGGGAAATACGGTATTTGCAAAACAAAAATGTGCAGCTGCCGCAGCTTCTTACCGATGAGGTGATTACCAATATGCTGTTGCCCTACACTAAAGGGGGGAAGCATCAGCTTGTTCCGATTTCCGCCGGCGTAGTTACGGCCAAGCTGAAATGCGTAAAGCAACCCGAAGATGCCAATTGTCCTGATAATAACTGCATTCTGGTATTTCCTGATGGAAAGCCCGCATACACCCAATACTACAAACGGGGAGTTGGAGTTATCTTTGAAAAAGGAGGAGCAACCACTCATGGAGCAATTCTGGCAAGGGAATACAAAATGCCTGCTATCTCGTTAGGCGGCCAAAAACTTGCTCTTGAAGATGGTATGGTAGTAACAATTGATGGTGAAGCGGGGACTCTGCAAATTCAATAGTGTCTAATTGCTTCCCGGGATATCACTTTCTGCATTCATCGGGGCAATGCTTTCAAGAATATTTCCGTAAATTGTTTGCAGTGCGCGATTTGCCTGCTCTGTTTTACCTGCGGTAAAACTGATTGTGACAACTGTTTTTGTGGGTGATATAAAGAAATAGCGGAGAGGGCCCATTTCATCGGTTACCCGAGTTTCAAGAATCTGCACGTTATTTCTGTTCGTAAATAGTGTTCCTTTTACGGGAGCTTCTTCCTTCCCGGCATAGGTGCTGTCAAACCAGGTTTCGATATCAAGATCGGTTCTGGTTTCCTGGCCAATAAACATCTTTCCACCGCTTCCTTCATAAATAACGTATACGCCTGCATTAGATCGGGTCCACTCGAGGGGATATTCAAGCGTGTACAGTAACTCGGGATTGTTGTACTTTCCTTGGTAAATGGTCGGTTGAACGCGCGGTGTGGCTGACAATATTGGTTGTGTAGAAACGGTAATCTCGGCCTCTGTTGGAAGAGGGACGGGTGTTGCAGTTACGACAACGGTACGACGAACAGGAGTTTTCTCGGAGGTCTGGTTTTGCCACACAAACAAATAAGCAGTTGTGCCTAAAGAAAGCATAATGCCGATTCCCAATGCAATAACAAGCCACAGTGGAAACTTTCTTTTTGGTTTATCGGGCTGTAACACCATAGGAGGGGGAATGTTTAGTTCAGGGTCTGTGACAAGAGAATCGGGAGTTTGGAGCATATATTTATGATACTACAAGCCGAGACGAAGACATACTGGTGGATTAATATCAATCTTACCTGTAACTGATCCACCGGGCGTGGTGACAGAAACCGTGTGGCTACCGCATGTAACACTACTAAAGACGGCGCGGATTTTATTAGGCGTATTTTCCCTTATCCCTGTGAGCGAAGATCCGCTCATTGCAACTTGGGCGTTTTCAAAATTTCCTCCAAGAATATCGATTGTTGCTGATTGAATTATCCCACCGGCGATGCTCCCTAATAGTCCAGGGTCATAATTTACAACTTCAATAAACGGTGCCGGTACTGATGTTGTAGGGGTAGGTGTTGGTGTAAAGGTAGGGGCAGTTGTATTTGCCTGCACTGGAGTATTTGTTGCTCCAGATGAAGTGACAGTTGTGGGAACGGGTGTTGGTGTCCTGCCTTTTACGGTCGGTGTTGGTCGTGGTGAACTGGTTGGCCGGGGAGTATTGGTGCCGCGAAGTCCCAAGGTGGGATTGAGAGTTACGGTAGGAACTGTTTCTGAGTCGCTGGTCACACCCAATACGTTGTCTTCATCATATGTCTTTTCACCAAACCGTTCATCCAATACTTCGTCCTGCTCCCTATTAAACTGCACCCATTCGTCTTCCATATTAATCCGGTACACTTCGTCTTCGGTAAATCCTTTTCCGGTAATGCAGTTTACTTCTGCGAGCATGTTCTCAGACAGTGTCGCTTCGTTTGACCCATTAACACACTTCATTTCGACTGTCCCTTTTAACACTGATCCGCGGTTTACTTCATTGGGCAATAAGCCATGGCCATAAGAAGTGCCGCGAACGGACGCCACCATTGTCCCGCCACTGGACTGGTACGATTCATTGCCGAACAGTTTTTTTATACGTGACCAGATTCTTCCCTGGAGTATTTCGATAAATATATTCTGCGGTTGCGGGTCAAATTGTTTGACTCGGACAATGCTATCAAAATCAACACGGGTTACTGTCCCACCTGGGAAAACAATCTGCGCCCGACCTTCGGCACCTGTTTTAATGATGGTACCTTCGGGGATTATCATATTTTCCTCCGCAGCGACAAATCCTTTCTGCCCGGGAAGCGATACACCCACCGGCTCTGAAAAAATTTCCAGACGGGCAACAAGTTTGCTTATCGTGGGAGAAAGTGAAGTTGCCTTGTCTTTTACATCCTGTCTATTGAAAGATTGAAGACCATATAAAACACCGCTCCCTATGGTAAGTACTAAAAATCCAGTAACGGTAAATAAAAGAGGTTTGCTTTTCCACATATCTATCTGACAACTTATTCAAGTATATCAAGTCTTACTGGTTATTTTCGACCGGGCGGGTGATAATCATCTTCTGATTATCCGGAGAGCTTGCATTCACATTGCGAGTATTGGTATTGTAGTAAGCCCATAGAAAAACTCCGCAAGATACAACCACAAGGAGCATAACAATAATACGGGGATTAATTGTGGGAGCATCAGAGGTGGACTTTTTTAGTTTAAACCGGGACTTTGGAAGCATGAATTCAGTATAACTTTAACTATCCTTTTTTTCAATGTATCGAAAGCTGTCAGTTATCTTCTTAAAGACATCTTCATTGCTTTTGTTATTCACATCTAATTCAGTCGAATCAAGTTCGATACTATAGACTTTTTCTTTATCTTTTGAAAACACGTAAGCAGCAATTGTTTTATAGGTAGCTCCGCCAGTATTCAGTTCATATGAATGTGCTTTTTTCCCATCCTGCCCATTGAGTGAAATGGACTCTGTCCCGTTTTTTGGCTTTCTGCCACGAGGGTCACTTTCCAAATAAGCGTCAATCGAATCAAATTTCTTTTTTGTCACCCCTAAATGGAGTTTGTATTTCCCGTCTTCGCTTTCAAGTGTTTTAATATCCGTGTCTCCTTCTGTTCTGGTACCTGCTTTTTTCCACTTTTCGTGTTCCACTGAAAACAGATCATCGGGACTAATTGCTACATTTTCGGGAACAGGTGTCGGTGACGGTGAGGCAGAAGGCGTTGGGCTACTCCCTTTGGTAGGTTTCGGAGGAACTTTTTGCATTTTGCCGTCGGGTGTTTTCATCATTTGCCCCGGCTGCTGTCCCATTTGCTGCTGTGCAGCAGCTTGCGGATTGGTTAGCCCTTTTTTCTGGTTGTTGTTTGCTGCACCTACCTGAACTTCAGGAAGGGAATCATTTACTCCCATAATATTTTTCTCATTCGGGTCGCTATATAATAGTTCATTTTGATCCCGTTCCATCATTTTGGATTGCAGAGTTGAGTTAAATGAATAGTATGCAATAAATCCGATAAGGGAAAACACCACGATAACAATAGTTATGATGGTTATTGAAGTGGAAACCGATTGTGCATGGGGCGATTTATGAAGCTCTATAACCTTTTTGCTGATATCGGTATAGTTTTTGACTTCCGGTGAAGTAGATTCTGGTGACTGTGATCCGAATTCTGGCATACCAGTATATGGTAGCACATCGTGATAAGGGATAGGTAAGGGGATTATGAGAATCTGAAAGGGGTATTGAAAATGTCTCCAAGCTTGTTTTCATACATAGCTCTTCCGACTATTACAGCGTCGATATTCCGCTGGTGTGCAGTTTTAATATCTTCTATCGACGAAATTCCCCCCGAGACAATCACTACCGCCCCCGACAGCTTTTTGAATTCTGCCGCAAGCGCATGTTTATACGCTTTGGATTGCTGCTCAAGTGATTCATCAAAAGAAAATGATGCGGTGATATGGGAAAAATCAGTGTGCTCTGTTACCAGTGCCTCGTAACAATAACCTGCCAAACGTTGAGAGCTGTAAGGTACTGACTATTATTTCCGTACCCTGTGATACAAAATGACGTGCGATCTTTACCGGGTCAGTCCCCAAATGAAGATATATGGGAGCGCCGTTTTGAATATCAATAGCTGGGATTATACGCATAGGGTTGTGATAGTATAGCAATCGCCGCCAAAAAGGTGTCACGTTGGTTTGGATTTACTTTTGTTTCAAGAAATTCTGCTGTCAACTTTTCAGCTTTCCTGTCTCCCGGTAATAAAGACGATAAAAAGTGCAAATCTGGATTGGGCTGTACTTGTCCTGTAAAAATTTTCCCCGCACATACATATGCAAAGCCGGGGAGTGATGAAGCAGTTTCCATGCGGGCAGCATTACTATTCGGATCAAACATGATGGGGGCCATTATGCTCCATTGAGCATCGCTGAACTCAGTTGCATATCTCATGGCTTCAGCGGTAATTCCGGTACTGAGGACATCATCAACAATAACAACATGGCGTGGTTGCCGCCCTTGCATTGCTTGCATAATTCTGTCGTTAATTCCGGGAAGATTAACTCCCATTACTGCTCCTGTAACAGGATCTCTTACGCGCTTTGCCTCTATTTCTGCTTCGCAAAAACCGGCTGTAATGTTTTGCAGCATCCTTTGCACCAGTTTCCCCCCGTTTCCCGGATACAGCAAGAGTGTTTCTTCGGGAGGAATAGTTTCTTCGGGAGGGGTACGGGCTAAAGAGTCGGAAAAGGTTTCGTACATTTGTGCAACGAGTGTATCCAGTTGTTGAACATCAACGGTTCCTTTATTACAGGACTGTACTAGCATCTCAAGTGCTTGAGCCGCACCTATACCTGCAAAAGGAGTGATATCATCGATAATTATATGTTTGGAAGCGGGCACCCATTCACAGCTTCCAAAGCGTAGGTTATCAAATTTGCTGAGTGAGCGCCTAAAGGCTTCCCTGTTTGATTCAATCTGTAATTTCCATTGTTCATTTTCTGATATTGACATAAAAAGGAAAAAATGTATAAAAAAAGACCCCGACGTGGGGCCTTGTTACTTGTACCAGTAGAAAGAAGCCCCGCTTATGCGAGGTGGTGATACAAAGCAGTTACTAATAATTTCATGACAGTATACTAACATAATAAAACCCGGTATGCAAGGGAGATTTAAGCGGCTTTCATGTGTCGGGCTCGTTGTATTATGTCGTCAAGTTGCGGGACAGCCGCCCTTTCATATGAACGACCTGCAGGAAAGGGAATATCCATTGCATGAAGCGTCTCTATTTCTTTGTCTAAATACCGGAAAGCAGGTTTGAGGTTTTTTAAATAAACAGCCGTATCTCCACCAAAACCGGCTTCCAGAGTCATCACAGATCCTGCTCTCATTATTTCTTTATACACTGTTTCATAATCAAACTGTCTGCCCATGTTACCTCTGGTATCAATGGTTGTTAAATCAATTCCTTCTTTTGCAAGTTGTTCCGCAGCCAGCACAGCTAGAGGAACATTGTTCCCATGGGTAATACACACAATAGGCTCCCGGCCTAAAGCATGAGGTTTAAAACCGGGCGGCTGTATTACACGGGCTTCACCGACAGGTGTTCTTACACGTCCCTGATAGGGTTGTCGTGCACTATGCATCAGGCTTATTGGATGGTACAGGAAAACAGGATATCCCCGAGCGGCCAATGCCACTGCTTCACGGACATGGCCGCCTGCTTCAATAGGATTGGATGACGTTAACAGAACTCCCCCTGCTCTCTGCACATACTCATACAGGTAAGAGTTGCCATGTCCTATTCCTCCAACACCACCATCTGGCCCCCCGATTCTTGCACCATCATTGACCTCAATTACCATCCCTACCGGAAATTTTCCATTACTGCGCCACAGTGTATTGAGCAATGACCCGTGTATTTGCTCCGCTGCACTATGAATATATGGTCCGAATCCAATTTGAACATAGGGAATTTCTCCTGGTGATAATTCGCGTGGTCCTTTTGAAAAAGTCCTTCCAGTTGCAGTTGCTACAATTCCTACCTCGCTAATCGGGAAATGTCGGACTCGTCTGTTCCCGAAGATTGCTTCAAGGTATTTGCTAGTGCCAAAATAACCACCCTTTCCTTTAAGCATATCGATAAGTAACGATTGTATACCTGGTGGAACCTGATCAAACTTGCCTTCGTTCCAGCAGCGTAGCGCACGTCTTGCGTAAATAATTTCCTGATGAGAATAATCACCGGTAAGTTCTGCTTCAGTAATTCTGTCATCTCCATATTTGAGCATATCCCGGCCAATATCAAATTGACCGACATCCTCTCCATACACAACAAGTCGGGGATCTCTTTTAAGACATTCTGCAAGAGCAATACAAATATGCTGGCTTGTCGATAGCAGCTGCCCATCTTTTATGGTATCGGGATTAACATATTCTGCAGTTGGGTCGCGCGGGATAATTAAACGTTCCGTATTAAAAGAATAGTGTTCGTACCTTCCCGGTGCAACTTCGCCAGACACCGTTACTTTTGCTAATCCGAATGTAGCTTCTTCCGGATAAACAAAGTTATAAAGCCTTTCCGGATTGGCAGGAGGTAGCTGGAGAATTTCGGTGTACATCTGGTCAATATGGTTTTCCGCGTTTGCATCAACCTGGTCCAGAAGCTCTGCTGATGCTACTCCCCTTTCTATAAGATGCTTGCGATAGAGAGGGAGCGCATCATGCGATAAGTGTTCTTCAACTTCGTGGAGGGGGAATGTTTTTGATTCCTCAAATGTACTGGTATGGTCTGTTACGCGCGGGACATTGTTTACCTGTAAAAGGACTATACCTTCCCTGCTTCGGGCATACCTCATTGCTTCAAAAGTGGCCTGAGCCATTCCCTCAATATCATCAATACTTACATCAATGAGCTTGAAGTTACCAGCAGCTTGAAAACTACGAAAAGGGAGAGAAGGATCATATTCTCCGGATTCGGCATTAAAAATAGAATTAGTGCTTAATCCCATACCTATACCGCCAAAATTATTTACTACGGTGAATACCATCCCAAGGCCATGTTCATCACCATACAGTTGCTTGTACTGCTGGTCATCTTTTACCGCCTGCCAGACTGCATCATACATTGCAGGTTGCCGTACTGAAGCTTCTCCCGTAGTGGCTATGGTAACAGGACTTTTTGAGTTATTTCTTGCATAGCTCCGGTCCGGATTTAATGCGCGGTTTGCAAATGCTGTAGCATGGCCCACTGCCTGGGGTATGTGAGTAGTAGTGTAGCTCATTGCCGGGTAGATGCTGAATTCTGATGCTGCAACATGGCCACCAAGATTACGTGCATCAGTGCCACGGTCACCATCGGTATGAGCATCCTGTCTGGCCAATTGATTTGTTTCCACACCGCGTATTATTGCTGAAGTCGTTCCGCGGTAATAGGTATAAATCGGGTTATTGTTAGCTTCAAGCTCTGGATCCTCACTACCATCCGCTTCAGCTAAAGCGACTGCTGCTGCTTCAAAACATCTTGCAATGTATTCACCACCGGCATCATATACAAAAAACTGAAGTTTTCCTGCTCCACCGGGATATTCCTGTCCGCTCCGCTGGAGCAGTTTCCCTTTTTCTGCATATTCACGGGAAAATCTCATTGCTACATATTCACGAAGCAAACGTTGTCGTGTTAATCCGAAAGTTGCCTTTCCTTCAATCCGTTCTGCAAGCCATTCGGTAGTAACAGGAGAGGTCAACCCTTCAAAGGCAGTATTTAGAATACTATCTTCTTCCGTCCACGGAGGTGGTTGGGTAATGGACTCATCTGCTAACAGTTCAATCTCACGCAAACCCTGTAATCCTTGCAGGATAAAGTAAGGCATTTGTCGATCATTCGGAATTTTATCTTCCTGTAAAGCTACTTGTAAATCGCTTTCGCCGGCTTTGAGCATAATTTTTGAAATTATAATCACTGACGTATGTTTTAACCATATATTTTCCACATTCTTCTATACTATTTATGTATGAATTTACAAGATAAGCTTATCGCCGGTTGCGGGGTTTTTATAGTAGGAGTGGTGGCATTTGCTGCCTATCATCATTTTATTACTCCCGATACGGGCTCAGCATTAGGGGCAAAAGCACGACCTACCCCCCGTATAGTTCGCCCTTCAGGAGGGGCAGGAAACGCAAGCGATTCTAAAGCGATTCTTGATAAAGACAAACAACTGTATGAGCAATTAGCCCAGGATTCAAAAGCAAAGAAATTTGGTTTGACAGATGTGATAGGGAGCAATACGTACGGTGAAGGGTTTTACTTCCGGGGCGGAGGCAAGCTGTATGTGGGCGCAAAACTCCATATGCCCGAAGCACCCGAAGGGACAGTGCACCAGGCATGGCTTATGAAAGAATTACCACGCAAACAGTATGTTCCTTTGGGGCGCCCGCAGATTATCGGTTCGGGACAATTTCTTGTCGCAAAAACAATTACACCTTCTTATCCAGAGTTTGATACGATCGTTATCACACTTGAAGCGCAAGAAGATATGACACCAGAACGGGTTGTTATGCAGGGAAAATTCGAATAACAGTGTTTTGGGGAGGTGTAGCAGCGAGATTCTCCATAAAAAAAGCCGCATTGCTGCGGCTTACTGGACATGCGGGTATAGACCTGACTGTGTAGTAGTATTATACAGTCAACTCAATGTTCAGTCAACTGGTGTTATTGTATAAGTAATATGATATACTGCACACGGTCGTTGGGGGTGTCGATGGTTCGAAGACCTGACTGTGAATCTGGTCTAGCGGGTTCGATTCCCGTCGCCTCCACGGCCTTGTTTGCTTTATTCGCCTTTTTTAACGGCATGTCCGCCAAACATCGTTCGTTGAACGTTGACCAGCTTATTTGTAAATGCAGGGTTGTTTTCAGATTCGATTCTAAATTCCAGAGAATCTTCGATTACAGGTGTGGGTACTTTTAGCTCCTTGCCGGCATCAACAGTCCATTTCCCTTCGCCCGAGTGGCTGATCTTTGTATCAATATCTTCAAGATTTTCACCAAAAATCCGCAATCCTTCTTCCAGCCAGCCAACGAGTCGCGATTCCACCACACTTCCATGATTGTAGAGGTTAGCGATATTCTCAAGATTCAGGTTAAAGTTGGAAGCCTTCATAACGGCAAACCCTTCTGCAATTGCCTGCATCATGCCATATTCAATACCATTGTGGACCATTTTTACAAAATGGCCAGCTCCGTGTTTGCCAAAGTACTGATATCCCATGGGAACTGAAAGTACGTTGAACAGGGGGCTGAGATAATCGTATATTTCTTTTTCTCCTCCGATCATAAGACATGCTCCATGGCGGGCTCCCTTTGGTCCACCCGAAGTGCCGATATCCATGTAATGAATACCTTGCTGCGACAGCTTTTCCGCACGGGGGGAAGCATCTTTGTATAACGAATTCCCTGCGTCAATAACAATGTCTCCTTTTTCCAGATACTGCGCAACTCCTTCTTCACCAAACATGACCTCATCAACCGCTTTTCCGGCAGGAACCATAATCCACAACACGCGGGGAGGGGGTAATTTTTGAACAAGCTCTTGCAGGGAAGCGGCGGGTTTAATTCCAAATTCGGACAGGTCTTCGGTCACGGAATACGTACGATTCCATCCGTACACATTCCAGCCTTTTTCAGCAAGATGAAGCGCTATTCCCCGTCCCATTTTCCCCAGGCCAACCACGCCAATGTGTTGGGGAAGATTTGCTTCTGCGGTAGCTGTAGTATCAATTGTTTTAGAAGTATCACGAACTTCTTTTGAACCTGGCTGGTAGGTATTGAGAGGGACGACATCCTTCTCCCATGCACAGACTATCGGATCAATAAACTGCCACATTGCTTCTACTTCACGGGTTGTTACAAACAAAAATTGATCTCCGCGAATACAATCAAGAAGAATTCTTTGATAATCTTCGGATTTATCGGCCACTTCTTTTTCGCGTCGGTAGGAAAACTCAAGGTCGCGCTCCTCTATATCCATTTTTAGCCCTGGTTTTTTTGAGACAAATGCAATTCTAATTTCTTCTTTTGGTGTTACACGGAAAAAAACTTTGTTTTTCAGATAGGGTTTGGGTGTTTCCGTTTTAATATGGCAAACAGCTTCCTTAAAGGTAATCGTTATAGAAGAGCGGTCTTCACCCACCCGCTTTCCGCTCTCAAGAATAACGGGAACTCCCTGCCAACGAGGGTTATCAATAAATGCGCGAATTTTAAAATAAGTCTCAGTATTCGAGTTGGGTCTTACTCCCTGAATGGTCTTGTAGCCTTCATACTGGGCACGAAACGAATAGTTTGCCACATACTCTTTGTCGGGAATACGTAACGCTTTCAGCAGTTCGTATCTTTTATCCCGGACTTCATTTCCTGATAAGGTCTGCGGCGCATCCATGGTAACCAGCGCCAGCATTTGCAGCATGTGGTTTTGACCAACATCACGCAGCGCTCCAATGCCATCATAGAAAGCCCCTCGTTGTTCCACTCCTCCCGATTCCAGCATTCGCACTTCAATCTTTTCAATGTGTTTGTTGTTCCAGCTTTGCTCAAGAAGGTTGTTGGCAAAACGGAAGGTAAGAATGTTCTGAATCATTTCCTTTGCCAGATAGTGGTCAATCCGGTAGATCTGCTCTTCTTTAAAAAGCTGCCCTAACATTTGTTCGATCTTCTCAGCAGTCTGAGCGTCTTTTCCAAATGGTTTTTCAATAAGGACGCGCGTCCAGCCTTCTTCGGGACTACAGGGTTCGGTAAGGCCGGATTCAGCCAGGTGCTGCAACAACATTTCATATTGTTCCGGTGGAACAGCCAGGTAAAACAGTTTATTTGAACAGATGCTCCAGCCCATATCATTCATTCCCAATTCTTTTGCAATACCCTTGTAGTCATTCAGGTTGCCAAATTGAGCCTGATGATACGAGCAGACTTCGAGAAAGGCCTGAAGGGTAGCCTCATCCGGCGCTGTACCTTCTGAAGTGGTGATTATCTGGGTAATGTAATCGCAAAACGCATCTTGGCTCACTGCCCGGCGTGCGGCACCGATAATCTTGAATTTTTCGGGAAGTTGTTTTGTTTTAAACAGGTTATACAAAGCTGGAAATATTTTTTTTTGTGCCAGATCGCCTGTAGCGCCGAAAATGACAAACACTGTTGGAATATTAAATTTTTTTGCTGGCATACACGCAATGTTACCAGTTATCACAGTCATTTTCTAGTGATGACAAACACTATTTTGGTCTGGTGCAAACAGATAAAATATACATACCCAATGCATATTGCAAAAATGAAGAAAGAGGAATAATCTAAGCATAATAGTTAAACATGAATAATTCTTCATTTTTGTTCACCATTTTTTGTATTTGTACGTAATATAAATTATATTTTTTTATGAAACTAATGCAGCGTGTTGGTTTTTTATGTAAGGAAATTTTTCTCGATAAAGTGTTATGGATCCTTATGGGATTTATTATTGTGTCGGGAACGCAGGTTTTGGCGGAAGAAGCGGGATTGCATGATGCAAACGTATTTAATCTCACGATGTTCGAAATTGCTATTTTGCTTCTTCTGGCAAAAATTTCCGGACTCCTGGAAAAGTTGGGACAGCCAGCTGTTTTAGGCGAGTTGGGAATAGGTATTATTCTTGGTAATCTGCATTATTTTGGCATTAACTGGTTTGAAAGTATTAAAAACAGTGAAATTATTGAATTTCTTGCGGAAATGGGTGTTGTTATTCTGCTTTTTCAGGCTGGTCTTGAATCTAATATTAAGCGTATTCTTTCAACGGGTAAGAACGCATTGCTGGTTGCGATTCTGGGAGCTTCCCTTCCGTTTGCACTAGGAGTCTTTGTAGCAGGACCGTTATTTTTCCCCAGTGTAGATTTCAAGACACATCTGTTTTTGGGGGCTGCGCTCACGGCCAGTTCAATGGGGATTGGTGCAACTTTGTTTAGACAGTATAAAAAAATGAGCAGTATTGAAGCACGCACGGTGTTAGGTGCTACTGTTATCGATGATATCCTGGGAATGATTTTTATTCCGGTGGTTTCCGCCATTATCACTCATGGACAAGCTGATCCTGCCACCTTTGCGATAATTGTAGGGCAGGCAGTTCTCTTTTTGTTAGGGTCAGTTGTTATCGGTCAGATGGTAGCTCCGTATCTGGGTAAATTCTTCTCGAAAATTCAAACGGGGACTGGTATGAAGTTTACGCTTGCCTTTTCCATCGGATTGATATTTGCTTATTTTGCAAGTCTTATTGGCCTGGCGCCCATTATTGGAGCATTTGCCGCAGGCTTGTTCCTTGATCCAATCCACTTTGATAACTTTGAGAAGCCACGAATATCAGGAGAGCTCTCAGAAATTATCGAAACAGAAAAGTTTACTCCAAAGCAAAAAGAGAGACTGGAAGAACTTGCCCACGATCATGCCCATACCCATGTAGAAAATCTATTTGAACCACTGGCGCATTTTATGATCCCGTTGTTCTTTATTACCATTGGCATGAAGGTTGATCTTGAAATATTTACGAATGTTACCAACCTTATGATTGCCATCGGTATCGTAGTGATTATCGTAACTGGCCGTCTTATTGCTACTCTTTTTGCTGGAAAGGGCGTTAATAAACTTATTGTTGCCTGTTCTATGATCGCCGGAGGAGAAGTAGGTTTTGTGTTTGCTTCAATTGGAAAAGATTTGGGAGTGCTGAACGACCAGATCTTTGGTATTCTGATTGCGGTAACAACCTTAACAACATTGGTAGGTCCATTTGGACTTAATAAGTTCCTTAAGGAACAGCAGATAAGAGAACGGGAAGCGGCAAAAGCATAGTGTATGTAATAGTGATGCATGTATGCTAATTGCCCTTTGCAGTAGAATCTCACTATCTTATCAATTCTCTTGTGCATATGATTTTTAGACGCAAACGAAGTGTTTCTTCATTGGGTCATAAGTTGTTCTGGTACGTATTCGGGTTTGCAATTTCTTCATCGTTTTACTTTTTTGCAGCCACAGGAGGAATTGGAGAGGTAGTACATAACATTGATTACAATGCTACCTTTCTCTTTATTGGTATCATGCTTCTTCTTGCTAAAATCTCAGGGTTAATTGAGCGCTGGGATCAGCCATCCGTACTTGGAGAATTAGGTATCGGTATTATTCTGGGAAATCTTATCCATTTCCAGTTCCCTTTTTTCGAAGCTGCTGAAAATAATGAAATTCTTAAGTTTTTAGGTGAATTAGGCCTTGTTATCCTTCTTTTCCAGGCAGGACTGGAGTCGAATGTAAAAGAAATTATGCATGCAGGGCCAAAGGCATTTCTTGTGGCAACGATTGGAGCAGTGGCTCCATTTGTAATTGGTGCATTTGTTGTTATCCCTATCGTTATGCCGGAAGCTGAGCTGTATACACGGCTATTTATCGGTGCCTGTCTGGCTTCAACTTCAGTTGCTATTGCTGCAACACTATTCCATTCATATAAGCAAATGAAATCTCCTGAAGCTCAAATTGTCATGGGATCAGCGGTTATTGATGATGTGTTTGGAATGGTTATGTTGCCTGTCATGACAGCTCTGGTAGATACGGGAGCTGTTTCAGCACCGGAAATTGCTCTTATCGTTGTAAAGTCTCTGGGATTTCTTATCGCTGCCGTCCTTATTGGCCAGTATACAGCTCCTTATCTGAGTAAGTTTTTTGCAAAGCTGAATACCGGTACCGGAATGAAGTTGACTTTTGCACTCTCACTTGCTTTGATACTTGCTTATCTGGCACATTCAGTAGGTATGTCACCAATTATCGGAGCATTTGCTGCCGGCCTCTTCCTCGATCCAATTCATTTTGATAACTTTGAAAATCCAAAGTTCTATACTGAAATGAAGCATATAACGGATGAACCATCTTTCAGTTCACATGAACGGGATGTAATTATGAAAGCGGCTCGACGGTATGCACATCACCATATTGAAGATCTGGTGGAACCGCTGGCACACTTTACAGTGCCGCTGTTTTTTATTCTGGTAGGGATGAATGTAAACCTGAACATATTTACCGATTTACGTTCGCTTGGTATAGCTTTAGCGATCCTTATTATTCCAATTGTATCCCGGTTTATTGCGGCTCTATTTACCGGTCCGGAACTTGATAAAGGGGTTATAGGGTTTGCACTGGTCCCGAATGATGAAGTGGGACTTGTGTTTGCGAGTGTTGCAGTAGAGCTTGGAGTATTTGATGAACGCATATTTTCAATTGTTGTATTTGTACTTATTATGACGACACTTGTTGGATCAGCAGCTCTCAATTACTTTTTAGCACGGTATACCGCACGACAGCATGGGCTGAATGGCAATGGTGCCGGAAAAGGAAAGAAAGTTGCGGTAGTTTGATGAACCGGGAAAAGGTACTATACACTTGTGAAGATTTTGTTGATGGGTGGTTGGGGATGATGAGGGCAGGGAAGATAAGACAGATCGGTAGAATAATAGCCCATAGTGTTTGACTTTTTGGCGTGCTAGGTATATACTTCTAGTATTCATACTAATACAACTCAATCTTCAGTTGTATCCATAACGAGTCTTGTACAAAACAACATGCGGTTATGCTGCTGTTATGGAACTTTAACAATACGCTATTTTTATCTCTTTGCCGCTCCTCCTAGTGGGTGAAAACCAGGTTGTTATGTGACTTGGTTTCCTATGTGGGGAAGGTTATTTGCTCATCTGTTGGTGAGAGCGGCAAAGGGCTGCTTGAGTACTCCCCACGAAGGGGAGTGCTTTGATTCAAGGCAAAATCGAAGGAGTAGAACGATGGAACCGGTAGTTTCGTCCGTCCCTCATCTCAACGCCGGTCCGCTGGCGTGGGGAGGGTTCCTGGCGGTGGTCGCCGTGCTTATGGCGGCAGACCTTGGGGTGTTTCACCGCAAAGCCCACGCGGTGAGTGTCAAGGAGGCGGCCATCTGGACCGTGATCTGGATCAGCCTTTCCCTGGGGTTCAACTACATCATCTACCTCTGGGGCGGGGCCGGCCCGGCACTCAACTTCCTGATCGGCTACCTGGTGGAGTACTCGCTAAGCGTCGATAACATCTTCGTCTTCGTGCTGCTCTTCACCTACTTCAAGGTGCCAGCGGCGTACCAGCACCGGGTGCTGTTCTGGGGGATCCTCAGCGTGCTCGTGCTTCGCGGCGGTATGATCTTCCTGGGCGTCGCGTTCATCGAGAAGTTCGAGTGGGTGATCGACATCTTCGGTGCCTTCCTGCTCTACACTGGTGTCCGTATGGCCCTGTCGGGCGAGGAGGAGGATGACCCGAGCAAGAACTGGGTTGTCCGGCTGATTAAGCGCTACCTGCCGTACACCGACCAGTACGACGGTGACAAGTTTGTCACCAGGGTTAACGGCAAGCGCCTGGCGACTCAGCTTATGTTCGTGTACCTCGTGATCAACGGGGTCGACGTAGTTTTCGCTGTGGATTCCATCCCGGCCATCTTCGGGATCACGACCGACCCGTACCTTGTCTTCACCAGCAACATCTGCGCTGTGATGGGGCTGCGGTCGCTGTACTTCCTGCTCGCCGGCGTTGTCAACCAGTTCCACTACTTGAAGCTCGGCCTGGCCTTTATCCTGGCCTACGTCGGCTTCAAGATGATCTTGCCGGACGTCTCCGGCCTGATCACGGGGCAGCGCCTGCACATCGACAACTTTGCCTCCCTCGTCGTCATCGTCGTCACCCTGGCACTGGCCATCGGTGCCTCGCTCGTGCGCAACCGCAGGTTGGGGCGCATCGCCGCAGAGGAGGCGCGCTGGGCTGCTGAAGAGGCCGCCCTGAGAGCGCAGGAGCGGGAAGAGAACATGCGGAGGGTGCGGCTTCACATCACACTGCCGGCCGGCACCACGAGCATCCCCGCCACCCCGCCGGTCGCTATCGCCCCTGAGCTGGACGTGCTCAGTATCGACTACTACGTCGCCGTCAACCCCGTGACTGACCACGCCCAGACCCTGCGCCTCGAGGATGTCGACCTGCACGCCAACGGCCACGAGTCCACGCAGCCCGGTTCGCTCGTCGAGACCGAGCCCCGTGCCTAGCACGGGCTTCTCGTCTCACTACCTCCGGGGGCCGCCGCATCATAAGCGGTGGCCTCCGGAGAACACACAAAGAGATAAAAATAGTGTATTATTGGAACTCGGAGTTCTTTGACAATACACTTATGCTTTATGCCGTTCCAGTGAGGAGAAGAGTTGCCTTTGGGTTCACTAATCCTGGGTTTCCACTATTAGGAATTCTTCTTTTTTCCGGAGCGGCATTAGGCTCGCTCTACAATATATATCCATTTCTGAAGGGATAACCCATCAGGTATGGATAAAGGAGGAATATATCATAAGGTACTAGTCCGAAAGACTGCAATCCGCGTTCGCCCTATGGCGACAACAAGCGAAAGGTCTGCTCAATGTCCGCGACTGTTCAAGAAGTACGAGCTCGGCGGGTAAACCTGGCGATCATCATCATGGCTCTGCTCCTGCCTCTACCCGCGCTCCTGCTCCGCATCACCGGCGCGCACAACGCACCGCTGCTCGACGCTCTCATCTACGGTGTGGCCGTGGTGGGGGCTGCCTTCCAGCTATCATGGGGAGCTGAAGTCGCGCAGCACTACATTCCGCGCGCCTTTGCCTTCATGTTCCTGGCGCTCATCGCCGTTCTGCCCGAATACGCTGTGGACATGTACCTCAGCTGGCAGGCGGCAGGCGATCCCAGCTATGCGCCGCTCGCGCTGGTCAACATGACCGGGGCGAACAGGTTGCTGATCGGCATCGGCTGGCCTGTTGTGGTGGCCCTGTACTGCTGGCGCGCGCGCGCCGCTGGAAGGCGCGGCCTTGAGGCAACGGGCGTGAGCATCGAACGGTCACAGTCGATCGAGGTCGCGTACCTCGGCCTGGCGACCATCTACAGCTTTATCATTCCCCTCAAGGGCACGCTCGGCCTCGTGGACCTGGTGATTCTGGTGACCATCTTCGGCTTCTACGCGATGCACGTGGCGCGTCAGCCAACGGAGGAGCCGGAGGCAATCGGCCCCGCGAAGCTGATCGGTGCGATGACCAACCGCCTGCGGCTCGGCATGACGATCTTCCTCTTCATCTACGCCGGAGTCTCGATCTTCATGGTCGCCGAACCGTTCGCGGAGGCGCTCATCCACGCTGGTGAAGACCTCGGCTTCGACAGGCGCACGCTGATCCAGTGGCTGGCACCACTTGCCTCCGAGACGCCCGAGTTCATCGTCGTCTCGATCTTCGCCTGGCGGCTCATGGGCGCGGCTTCCCTGGGCGCCCTGGTATCGAGCAAGGTCAACCAGTGGACGCTCCTGGTGAGTACCATTCCGCTGGTGTACAACATCTCCAGCGCAGTGAAGGGGCTGGGCTTCCCACGGCCGCTGGTGCTGGACCAAATCCAGCGTGAGGACCTGTTCCTCACGAGCGCTCAGAGCTTCTTCGCCGTCGCCATCCTGATCGGCCTGCGGCTGAGCATCTGGGAAGCGGCGATGCTGACCACACTGTTCATGATCCAGTTCGTCTTCCCGGATACGCAGTGGTGGGTCACTGTGATCTACCTGGTCTTCGGCGCCTTCTACCTCTGGCGCAACCGGGACCAGTTGCCGGATATCTGGCGTGGCCTTCGCGGCCAGTCGGCGCAGAACGCTGAAGCCCCCCCGAGCGAGCCTCCTACCGCCGCCCACCGCGGCGCTGAGCACTAGCGCTCCACGTTAAGCGCGAACTGCTCAAACGCCGCCCACTGTGGCCGCCCCGAGCAATCGGGGCGGTCACAAACCAACATAAAGCACGTAAAAACCGTAATGGGATAGATTTATAGAAGAAATAACGAAGGTCTTTATGCATTCTTTTCAAGCAGTTCAATCCGTTCTTCATGGTCGTCTAATCTTACAGTAAGATGACCCTCTACAGCCATCAAGTAATCATGAACGTCTTCAGCCAGACTATCAATTTTTTTGTGGAGCTCTTTTATATCGTCTTTGGTTGCCATTTCTTCCCTTATACTTTGAACTTCTTCTTTTGTAGCAAGCCCTTTTAAATCCTCTTTCGTGGCGAGAGATTTCAACTCTTCCTTCGTTGCGAGCCCTTTTATATCGTCTTTGGTTGCCATTTCTTCCCTTATACTTTGAACTTCTTCTTTTGTAGCAAGCCCTTTTAAATCCTCTTTCGTGGCGAGAGATTTCAACTCTTCCTTCGTTGCAAGCCCTTTTAAATCCTCTTTCGTGGCGAGAGATTTCAACTCCTCTTTTGTCGCCAAACCCTGTACTGCCTGGGAGACAATGCCTTGGACAATATCGCGAATTATTTCGATATCAGTTCTATCAATCATAGGAAGATCATTCTAGCAAAAGTAACTGGAGAATTACATGACAGAATTGTCAAAAAAATTGACAGTTTTCTCTATCATGAATGCAGAAATATCTCACGCAATTCGTACAGTCGACAAGTCTTTAGGCTTTCTTTACTTTCTCGATGTTCTCTCGCCCATGTTTTAAAACGCGGGCCATCCAAATCAACTCATCATAAATTCGCTTAACCCGGCGCACGTACGCTTCATCCAGCAAATTCCCTTCGGCATCAAATATCTCTTGGACTTTGGGAAACTGCACATCTATCGATAGTACCACCAGCCCCGTTTCACGAATTGCCGGTACAAGCGATTCAATCGCCCGAACGCCTCCCCATTGGCCATCTGAAACACCCGCAAATGCAATTGCTTTGTGATTGTACGTCTGCAATTCACTATCAAGCAAACGCTTTAAAGTACCCGGAAAGCTATGATTGTATTCCGGCACAATAACAAAAAAAGCATCAGCTTTTTCAGTAATTGCCGTATAGCGGGGATCTTTTCCCTCCGGATCGTTTCCATCACCTGGCAAATCAAAATCATTTACATCAACAAATACCGTTTCAATTTCTTCAGCATAATGCTCCCGTCCGACCTTTTCAACGAAGCGCGCGGCTACTATTGAGCGCCTTTTGACCCGTTTTGTTCCTTCAATAATAACTACATTAAGTTTTTCCATACCATTATTGTAGCGCAGGGAGGGGAAAGTAGCGAAGTAAACAACGGAGAATTACAAATCACGCAAGTCTTTTAGTAAATCTTTCATTATCATTTCCGAAACCCAGGGGGCAAGGCCTCGCAATCCGGGATTTACATCCGGCTCGTTTAGGTGGGCAAGTGGGATAACAGAATAGCCGTACGAATACTCCGGATTTACCAGAGGCAAACGGTTGATGCGTGCAATATACAGATGACACACTTCATGCTCTATATAGTTGCCGTGTTTTGAATCATAGATGACTTTTCCCGCCAAATCAATTTCACCAGCCAGGTCTTTTTGCATGATTCCCCATTCCCGTTCAAGACAGTTCAATACAGCCGTTTTTGCTTCCTGTAGCTTTTCTCCTTCATAAAACTGGTGTGATGAAGCGGTTAAGTCAATAAAGCCGTCAAATACCGGATGCTTGCGATGCTGGCAGACCATTCCATCTTCATATAGCAATCCAACCGTAAAGCCACGGTGTAACATTCCTTTTTCGTGGGCTTCCCAGCGTTCTATCTTGCCTACTATTTCGTCATTTTCGTTAACTTGGGGGATATAGAGTGTTGTGGTGTAATGATTGTTCATGCAATAGGGTTAATTGTACCATGGAAGCTGTAATTTCCGAACTCCCGTCTTGCCTAGCAAACAATCCTATTACTTATAGCACTTCATCAAATGGAGTTCGTTTGCAGGAGGCCAGAAAAATGGTTGGGAATGGATAATAGTACAATTTTTAAGCACGGGGTCGAGGTCTATAATTCCCACTGCGTATGCGCGTGGTAGCCCAGGGTCTTGTTTTGCCGGCATAAATACAATTGTGCGGTTACTCAGTATCTTTTTTGTGATGGCTATCCTATCAAGTTTTCCCGACTGGAAGAGGAGTTCGTTGTTATCGGCAATATTATCTATCATAGGAATGCCGGATGCGTAACTTATTCCCTGTACTCCCATAGTTACCCCATAGAGGTAATCGGGTTTTTCTTTTTCCAGAATCTTCAGCAACTCGTTTGTGTTATTCATGGGAAGTGTCGTGTATGCCCTCATTATTGTCCCTGGGATATTGATAAGCCCAATACCACAGACAATAACAAGTGCTATTACTTGGATTGTCCTTTCTGAAGCAAAGCGTTTAAGGAAGTTTAATAGGTCGCCGTAGGCCAGTGCAGAAAACGGCGGGAACAAACTGTAATACAGAAAATGCTTATCGCGGAACAGTAAAAAAAAGAGTAAAAAAGAAAGGAGTCCAAATGCAGGATACGGTCTTTTTTTGAATGACGCAATCGCAAATATTCCCAGTGCGATAATCAGGAAATCCCGGGTTACGAAGTAATAAAACGGGATAAACAAGTTAAGAGTCGTTCCTCGTACAAGTCCGTATCCAAAGGTTTGGGATAGGAAGTAGGGAAAAGCAAAGATAATAGTAGGAAGCATATACACAAATGCAGTTGCTACAAAGCCCAAACCCGATACTAACAGTTTTTTCCAGTCTTCCTTGAACACGGTAACTATGTATCCTATTACAAACGGAATTGAGTACGCTTTTACCCCTACCATAAGACTAAGCACAACACCAGTCCAAAAGTATTTTTTGTGCAGATACAGCAAATACGAAAGTACAAGCAGCATATTTACCGTCGTAATTCCCGTGGGAAAGCAATTTGAGAGTATAGTAAAGGACAGTAAATATATAAGGGAAGTAATAAATGCCGTCAAGTCATTGTTATGAAGCTTTTTTGCAATAAAAAAGATAATAAAGCCTGTTATGCTAATTTCAACAAATGATGTAAGGTAAAAAAGTGAGTAATTTCCAAACAGAATTGTTTTGTAGAGCCAGCTTAAATAGGGCATAAGAGGAGTGTTTGTTATAAACACGTCCTTGTATAAAATCGCACCTTCATCCAACCTTTTTGCTACATATATAAATCCGCTGCCATCAACCATAAGGATATTCTGGATAAGGTCGGTGTAGAGAAGCATTGTAAGAAAACACCAGGCACCCAGCAAAATGAGGAAAATCATGAGTTAAGTATAGTTAATCTTTATAGCATTTTAAAACGTGTAATTCCTGAGCGCCTGACCATTTCAAGGTTTGTCTGTGAACGATAGTACATTCCGTAATCCTGGTGTTTGTGAGCACACTTTCAGGATATTCCTTGACTCCATTTGGGAGGGTTCGGAACGGTATTAGAACAAGGGTTCGCGTTTCAAAAATCCGTTTCGTCATGTGATCTACACTGTATTTCCCAGCTGTAAATAAAGCCGCGTTGGTATCTGCCATATTATCCAGCATCGGGACACCAGAAAGGTAGCTTGCACCCTGAGTCACGTAAGGCGAACCATATAGATAATCAGGGTTATATTTTTGAATGGTGCTGAGTATAGCCTGAGTATCTGTTATCCGATTATTATCGTATGAGATAGGCACAGATACAACAATATGCCAGATTGCAAGAAGGACTGCACTTATAAGTGAGATTGTTAGCATAACGCGTTGTGGAAAAACGCGTCCCATGGATTCAACAAGGTATCCAAAAGAAAGCACTCCAAACGGCACAAATAGAGTGTAATACATAAAATGTCTATCCTGATACAGGATAAAGAAGAGTATTAGCAAGGCGCTTGTGAGTGCTAAAAAGCGATTCTTCCGGTAGAAAACAAGAGCACATATATTAAGGAGAACAATATGCCAGTCATTAACGACAAAACTGACGAAAGCAATGTATTGAGATCGTCCCGGTGTTCTAGTTAATGAATATCCGAATGTTTGTTCCAGAAATTGAGGGAAGGCGAGGAGCATGGTGGGAAGCATTACAATAGCAAGAGTGCCTAATGCTGTAATAAAGGAAGGAAGATATTTTTTACGTGACACGATAAATCCGTTTATCCAAAAAGCCAAAACTATAGGAAGGGTGTATGCTTTTGCAGCAAGGGCAAGTCCTACCAAAACTCCTGAAGGAATCAATTTTTTGTTCAAATACAGTAAATAGGCTGAGGTTAACATAAGCAATGTGGTTGTAATGCCCGTTGGTAGTTTGTTTGATATTACAGTGAATGATGTGAGGTATATAAAAGCAGTTACAAAAGCAGTAAACTCATTTTTGTGCAGTTTTTTTGCGATAAAGAAAAGAACAAATGCAATGGCGATTATTTCGATTATTGCCGTAAGGTAAAACGCTTGCAGGTTGCCAAACAAAAGTGTTTTGTATATCCAGTAAATATAAGGGATGAGTGGAGTATTGGTCATAAAAATATCCCGGTATAACACATATCCTTTTCCCATTTGTTGGGCTATGTAGATAAATCCGCTGCCGTCGGTAATTAAAAGGTTCGAGGCAAGATCGGTACAAAGAAGAAATAAAAAGAAACCAGTAGCACCCAGCAAAATCAGAAAAATCATACAAGTAGTATAATGAAAAACGATGAAACTCTCCCATGTTTCCAAAACCACGCTTCTGTTAAGCATATTCTTCGGAGTCAATACTATAGTAAGCTTGTTTCGACAGGTAATAATCGCCCGTACATTTGGCTTGTCTCAAGAACTTGATGCCTTTAACGCGGCAAATAATATTCCGGATCTGTTGTTTTCCCTTATTTCCGGTGGAGCGTTGGCTTTTGCGCTTATCCCGGTGCTATCGGAATTTCTTACCCATTCCGGCAAAGAACAAATGTGGAAAGTATTTTCCCATGTTTTAAATTGTGTGCTGGTTGTTGCGGCAACGCTCTCGCTCCTGGTATTTGTTTTTGCCGAATCCATTGTAAAAGCGGAATTTGGGGTGGCCCCGGGCTTTACAGAAGCACAACAAAATGTTGTAGTGCATTTAATGCGATTAAATTTAATAGCGACGATGCTATTTTCCGTGAGCGGGATTATTTCTTCGGGATTACAGGCGCGACAGCATTTTTTTACTCCGGCTGCCGCTCCGCTTATCTATAATTTTGGTCTTATTATTGGTGCGGTTGTGTTTTCGCGATGGTTTGGGGTCACGGGCTTGGTGTATGGAACTATTCTGGGATCTCTATTGCATCTGGGAATCCAACTGCCGGTGCTCCCCCGGTACCAGTATCGCTGGTTTGCGGGTTTGGGCTTGCAGACACGAGGTGTTCGACAGGTAATTAAACTGATGGGTCCCCGGTTGCTTACTGTATTGTTAATTCAGCTTATCTTTCTAGGACGCGATAATATGGCATCGCGGTTGGAAGAAGGTGCCATTACGGCACTTACGTATGGCTGGACCTTTATGCAAGTTCCGGAAACATTAATAGGCACCGCAATAGGAACTGCAATCCTGCCCACCTTATCTGAGTTGTCGGCAAAAAAAGACTCCCCAAAATTCAATCAACTCATTTCACATACGATTCGTATCATAACAGCTTTCTCGCTTGGAGCTACCGTGCTAGGGTTTTTTAGTTTGTATCCGATTGTTCAGGCTATTTTTTCGTTTGAACCGGCGCAGGCCCAGTTGCTTACCCTGGCGGCACGATCATTTCTGATTGGTTTGTTAGGCCATACCTTATTGGAAATTGTTACCCGGACATTCTATGCAGAACAGGACGCCCGCACGCCTTTGTTTGGTACTGGAATACGGGTAGCGTTGTTTTTTGGCATTGCAATTCTTTCCTTCCAAACCTTTGGTGTAGTCGGATTGGCACTTGCTGATAGTATTTCTGTTACTCTGGAAGTCTTCTATATGTTTTTCTTGCTGTATCAACGAGGTGCTCGTATTCAAATTCAGGTGCGTGACTTTGTACGAATCGGAACTGGTTTAGTATTGGCAGGAACTATTACAGTGCTTGTTACGCTTCTTCCTATTGCGCCCTTAATCCAGGTATTAGTAGGATTGGCGGTTGGAGGAAGCATATTCTTGTACACGTTAAAACCGGAGCTGAAAATGCTTCTCAAGCTTTAATATCCTATAGTAATTAAGGGGCATTTGTGGTATAATATACGTATGAAAAAAGGCATTGTTGTAGCCTCAGTTGGCCTTCTTTTTATCGCTTCCGTTGCAGTGGCTACTACTCCTTATGCACAGCAAAAACTGACCAGCCTCAATCGTCGTGTACAAAGCGTAATTAATCAGTACAAGCCCAAAGAGCCTATCCCTACAGCCTCAACTTCAGAAGAAGACGCCCAGGCAATCTTACAGCGGGAAAGTACCTCTGAAGGTGTAATGAAGCGAGTTCAAAATGCTGTGAAAAAGCCGACTCCAACGTTACCACCACCACCGTCAAGCTTTCGTGTAAGTGCCCCAATTCAGCAGGAATACCAGACCTGGAATAATTGCGGACCGGCAACTACCACAATGATGCTACGGCAACAGGGTAAACCTGCCGTGCAAGCGCAAATAGCTTCCTTTATGAAACCAAACCCCGATGATAAAAACGTCAGCCCGGGTGATATTATCCGCTATCTGACTAAAGAACGGGGATTAAATGCGCTGTATCTTCACAATGGCGATGATACCATGCTGAAACAGCTGGTTTCCCGCGGCTATCCTGTGATTGTCGAGCAGTGGTTTGAACCGCACCCCGATGATGGAATGGGCCATTACCGCCTTGTTGTAGGATATGATGATGCAACAAAGCTTTACACAACCATGGATTCCTACATCGGTCCAAATAAAACCTTTAGCTACAAGGAATTTAATGACAACTGGAAAGTATTTAACTACGCCTTTATTACCGTATACGAAGAAGACCAGAAAGATGAAATACAGCAGATACTGGGTGGAAACTGGGACGAAGAGGAAATGAATAAACTCACTCAAGCCCGAGCAGTACAGCAGATCGAAGACAATGATGACGATGCCTTTGCCTGGTATAACCTGGGCACATCGTACAGCAGACAGGGAAAACACAAAGAAGCAGTTGTCGCCTTTGATAGAGCACGTGAAATTGGCTTACCGTGGCGTATGCTGTGGTACCAATTTGAAATCTTTGAAAGCTACCTCGCAGAAGGCCGCTATGACGATGTAATTAGTCTAACGAATGCAAATCTAAAAAATACGAATACCCTGGAAGAATCCTACTACTACCGTGGACGTGCCTATGAAGCACAAGGGAAAACCGATGAAGCGCGCCGCGATTATGAGCGGGCAGTGGAGCTGAATAAGAATTATGCTCCTGCGGTGGAACGTATTCAGTAATGTTGAAGACCTCTCTACTCTACCGACCCACCCCATTCAACTACAGTAAAGCCTGTGCGCTTTGGAATGAAAGTAGGAATCTGTTGTTGTTGATACTGATATGCATCCGGAACCGATTTGAATTCCACCAGAAAATGGATAAAGACATCCGGTTTTGGCGTAATGTGAACTAAATCTACTTTGTTTTTCTCTTCCCACGTTAACACTCTCATGAAAAATGCAGGACCCGGTTCTTTTTGCAGACGGGGTACCCAGTACTCAAGGAATTCGGAATGTTCCCGTCCCTGGAGCCCATATGCTGCAAGAATCGGTGATAAATCCGCTTCAAGTGAGTGTTTTTGTAACAGGAAACCTTCATTCCGTTCTGAAGCATCCACTCCGACCTGTGTTTCATAAAATAAATCAGTGTATTTTCCCCCTTTGTAAAACAGAGTGCCGTCAGGGTGGGCGAGCACCCCATACCAACCGGTTCCGTATTCAGGGATGCTCTTGATAACTATTCCCGGGACTTCCAGAACTACGTCAACCTGCATTGCTCTGGGTGGATACAAGTACAGAACCGGTTTGTCAAATTGCTTGCAGTAGCGTTTACAAGCAGAACCTAACCGGCGGAGTTCAGAATCAAATTGGGCCTTTGTTATCCGGTCGTATTGACTTCCTGAGTTATCTTGTGGTGAGTACCGAATATATTCTTCGGGAGTACCTGCAAATTCGGGTGAGTTTACAAGGAGGATTTGTCTACCATCTGCTTCACATCGGTAAAACAGGTGCCTGGTAATGGTGCACGTACAATTGACCACTTCCGCTTCTCGGGCACATTCGCCTCCGGGGTTGGAACTGTCACCGGGGGGAGACTGGGGTTGTGTGGTATTGGGAGCTGTGGCCGTTGGATTTCGTGCTCTCGTTGGGTCTGGAAGGGATGTTATTGCAGCAGTTGGAATACGGGTAATGCCTCCAGTAGGAGGTGTTCCTGTCGGTATTTCGGGTGGGATAATGGGAGTAAGTCTCCGAAAGGTTGTTTGTTTCTGATTTGGCTTATATGTTATCAGCGCCTGGATATCTTCTTCCTGGGCGCGATTGACAAAGGTAGTTGGTCTTGAAACGGCAATGGAGGTTAATACAATCCCTACACCGAGAATACCAAGAAGAGCTAAAGGTAAAGATTGTTGTTTACGTTTCCTTTTCATAAGAATCGCATTGTTGCTATCATAGAGTCAAATTCGTAATCTATTGCTTCATTCCGCTCGTTCCCGAAATAATGGTACACAACGCTATACAAATCTTTATCCCGGATAAAAACATAGGCAGTTTCCTGCAGCAATGCAAATGATCCATTTCCCGGAGCTATAATGCTTCCGGAATATTCAATAGCGCTATATCCCAAAATTCGCAAGCTCCGTAAATTGTAGCCTTGGTCATAGTAGTTCTTTTCAATTTCCTGGATTCTTGCCTCGGTTACATTTTTTTCAATTGTTATTCTCATTGATTTGTCTGTTATTTCTTTTACAGAAGATGAGGGTTTAAAAATCGTTGACTCTGTTGTTGGGGTTACTGTGTTTTCCGCACTCCACCCTTTGGGAACACGCAGCAAGAAAAGTGTAGTTGCGAGAGTGTCTGAATTTGAGGCATCAAGCAGGGGGGTGGGTTCAATTGTTTCCGCGTCAGATACCGGAACTCTTGATTCATCCACCGGTGCCGTTGCGATAGTAGGCGACAGGTTATTCGATTGACTGCTTTGTGAAGGATTGCGACTTATAAGCAAGAGAGCAATAATAAGTCCAAGCAATACAACTAATGAAGCAGTAAAAATAAGTGTTATTTTATTCATATATGCTTTATGGGAATTTCGTTATTTTTCATTGTCAAACTCTTTCAATTTTTTCATCACATCTTCCTCTGAACCGTACTCTTTTGGTTCACTATCGCGGCCATATTCACGGGAGGGTTCTTCTTCTCCATATTCTTTTAACTCTGGCTCTTTTTTTTCTTCTTCATCCCATGGGATTTCTTTTCCTTGAGATGAAGCAGAGGAGTCATCTGACTGGGAATAATAATCGTTGCTACGAATCGAACTGGCATCACTGTCCTCCGGTGTGGATGCCTGTGAACTTTCAGACTGTTCTGTATATGCCTTGTTTACTTCCGGTGCTGCCTGCACTTCAATCTGGGCTCGTTCTTCAATGGTAGTGGGTCCTTTTTCTTCCTCAAACTCCATGTGCATGGGCTGGTTTAGTTTTTCGTTTTTCTTTTCCGGTTTCAAGTCCACGAATTCCTCTTCCTGTGCGCGCTTATCGAGCTTGTCCTGTACGAATTTTTCGCGATCTAACAACTTCTTTACCAGTTTTGCTGCTTCCAGTTTGGCTTTGAGGTAGGTAATAAGCTGATCACCTTTCAGGTTGTTAATCATAAAGATCGGAATAATAAACCCAAGCTCATCCAGTCCTTGTTGTTGAATCTTTTCATCGGGAGAAAGCACCTTATTCATGACATTGGTGATTGTCACAATATCCTGGTCTACCCATTCTTCACGCGTCTGAATATTTTCCTGAACGGGGATTTCACCTTCTTCATACTGGTGTTCCCACATTTCCTTCAGGTCTTCATACTCTTCAAGCGTAATGGAAGGTGGCACAGCCACTATCTTTTCAATGTTCTCTTCCGGTTTTGCTGTAATATTCAGCTGCTCCTGAACAACCTGGGCCGCTTCTTCGGTGTGAACCTGCTCTTTTTCTGAGACATCTTTCAGGATAGCGTCGGTAACCTCCTTATTGTCATTTATAAATCTCAAGATATGACGTACAATTGCAGGCTTATCCTGGGGATTCATACTTTCAATACCCAACTGCTCACTCAGTTCCTTATTCTTAAGTGCGCGTTCTGCAAGTTCAGTCGCCAGGTGCTGTTCCTCATTTGTTGGTGCCGGCGCCGGACCGCCACCCGTACCTTCATATTGTCCTGCAGCTGCTTCTTTACCAGGAGTGCCTCCCTTTCCTGCTTCGACCAGCTCCGCAGCCGTTTTGGTCGGATTCAAAGGAGGTCCACCGCCGGGGCTGCCAATGTCTGGTGTCTCTCCGTTTCCACCGGTTGCACCAATTGTTTTTGCAACTGCACTTTGGACTTTTTCCACCTCGATCTTGTTATCTTCGGCAAAATCAAGAATCATGTTCCGTGTCGTGAACATGGTGTTGATCGTATTCAGAGCGCCTTTGGCTTGACTTTCTGTAACTTTGGCGGTTACCGAGACGCTGGGTACGACCTGGTTGGCAGGGCGATTCATGTTCTGGGTATACGCGGTAAGGATATCTTTTGTTTGTTGTTGAGTTAGCTTCGATTTTTCTGCAATTTTTGCCAGTGCCTTTTCACTTTGGAGCATTTTATCCATATAGCTCGTCATAATCTTATTTGTTTTTGAAGCCTGCTGGGTAATTGTCGCATCGAGCGTATTGCGCACCTGCTGGGTTGACATGTTGAGTTCTTTTGCCAGGGTTCGGACAGCTTCATTCATGGAACGTGCGTTTGTTTTGGAATAGGCTTCCAAAATCTTTTGTGTGGACTCAGCTGAACTGTTTACTGCCTTTGCGATTTCTGAAATGGCTTCTTTGTTTAAAGCGACAGTTCCATTTCGTGTTTGTGTACCGGAAGTAGATGACGATGTTGAAGCAGAAGAAGCGTTGCTTTCTGCCTTTGACAATGCTGTTTCAATCGTTTTTTGTATTTGTTCAGTGGACAGTGCAAGTTCTTTTGCCAGTAATTGCACCGTTTCTGTCATTGCTGCAGAAGTAGATCGTGAATATACTTCCAGAATTTTCCGTGTTGATTCAACGGAAGTATTCATGCTTTGCGCAATAGTAGAAATGGTTTCCTGGCTTAAGCTGGTAACATTGGTATTGCGTGACATATACATGGTTGAAGCCTCAATTGTGCCTCGAACCTGTTCGGAAGACATATTCAGCTCTTTGGTAAGGTTTCCGATTGTTTTGTTAAGTGCTTCTGTATTTGCTTGAGAGTACGTCTCGAGAATTCTTCTGGTAGTTGCCGGGGTCGAATTCGTTGCTTGTGCTACTGAAGTTATAGTATCTGTTGTAAGCAATTGCGCAGCTATGGCAGCGGCACTTCGGGTTGCTGTAGCTGTTCGAGCAGAAACGCTCCCGGTCGCCGATGCGCTGCTGGATGCGGAACCAAATGCAGACTGGGATGCACTGGAAGCTGCCGCTGCGGAATTCATTACCGATGATTTCATTGTGGAGCTCATGGTTCGAGCAAGTTCGTTCATTTGCTCGGCCGTAATGGTAGCCGTTGATTTTGTCGAAACGTTCGCGTTAATACTCTTTATTAGTTCTTCTCTGATTTTGTTCCTTTCATAACTGGAGGCTGAAGTACTTGAAAGCAGGGTCCGTGCCATACTGTCCTGTTTAATTGCTCTGTTAAAGAGTTCGGTGCGCAGATTCATAAATTGCGAACGCTCCGCTCCGGTGGTTGCCTGTGCGGGGTTGGCGAGCATAGCAAAGTTTTTCTGCACCGCTGACATGCGGGTCTGGTTCATTTCCATCTGGGCAATGTCGGTAAGCCGTGAAGCCTTCATATCAAGCGCTGTGGAAATTTCATGGGTGGCCATCGTTTTCATTTTTTCCGTCGTCGCAATTCTCATCGCCGCTTTGTTTTCCAGATTTACATCAGTTCTAGTTGGAATACGCAATACCTGTTTCAAATCAAACTTAGGTGCGGGGCCATCTTTCTTCCCCTTTGAACTACGGGCATCTTCGTACATTGAGAAGAGAACATTCTTCATAGCATAGATGCCGTCGCAGCAGTAGTCGCGGAAAATACGCAGTAGCCACCACGGGAAAAACGTAACGGCCCACAACATAATAATAGTAATTACATATTCCGAGAACGTATCAACATAGCTACCAGAATTTACAGCTGAAAGAGTTCTGTCATTAATTTGCGCCGGACCGCCATAGAGAATATTCAAAGCAGTAGGATAGGTATACCCTATAAGCGGGTTATCGGTTGCATCAAAACGCTCTACCGGAATTACACGAGAGAAGTCGAAGGTAAAGGGAATACCTGCTTTCCAGATTTTCGAGAGAGCCCCAAGAAATAGTGCAAACAGAGGCCCGTACATAAGCCACTGGAAGAATACACCAATCCAGATCCACCCAATGTTTCTAATAAATACAAATGGCATTAAGAGGGCGAGAAACGGAGCCACAAAAAGCAGAAACCACAAGAGAATCTTCCGCAAAATTATCATCGTACCCATTATGTAATAGGTGATATTCGTAAGCTTGTAGAGGAACATTTTGGTATCAGCCGCTTCCTGTACGCGGATATTCAAGTCGCGGCAGCCAACAAAGTCAATGTAGTTGCGCTCGGTTGTTCCCAGGTTACCCAGACTGGTAAAGTAGATGGTAAATAAGTCTTTTCCTCCCATGTTATCAATAAAGAAGCGCATTAGAATCTCGGAGAGCTGGATTAGCAACATGACAATTGAAGCCGAAAGCGCAATATACAGCAGCATAATACCAAGCTTTATTACCGTGGGCCAGAGCTCAAGGTTTAAGTCAAAGTTGGTACGACGGCTCACGATAAAGCCCAATCCAAAAATAGCAGCTACGATAACTACAAAAAAGAACGCCACAGTGCTGGTGATGCCCCAGATTTCGCGAAGGACTGGGTGGTCGTCGATGGCGCGGCTGTTAATAGTCCAGTAAATAAACTGGCGGGCGCGGTCGTTTGCTTTTCCCTGCGCCGTTACTGCTGGATCTTCAATCCAGAAATGTCGGGTAGTGGGAAAGCGACTAAATTCTTGAAATGAGCGAGCACAGGGTTCACCCAGTTCCTGGTACACCGGCATCATTTCGGTAGGGCAGCTCCGGGCTTCAGAAGTTCCGCAGGGAATAGGAGTAATTGCATTCCGGGTGATGTCAAAATACGTCATAGGCTCAATAGCATACGAAGAGACAGGCGCTATGTAGAGCACTACGACAAGGAGCGAGAGCAAAACTGCAATTTTTTTCAACATATGTTTTCCAATCCGGATATGTATTACAATCATTATAGAGTAAATATTGAAAGTCCACAATAAATGAAAAAAACCAAAACAGTATTTCTTTTTGCAGTAGGTGTTTTCTGCCTCTTTGCGGTTGGTGCTGTCTCGATTCTCCTGCTGTTAACACCGGATAAAAGAAAGATGGATTCTGCACAAGCACCTAGTCCAGTGCAAAGCATTACAAAACCTTCTCCAGATGCTGTAGGAAAAGCGGGTGAAGAAGTTCTTTATAGTGAAGACCTGGAATATGAGATGTCATTGTATCCTGCTTCAGAATCCGCATCTGTGAAGGCAGCTGTTACTAACAAGATGATACGAGATTCAGTACTATTGCAGGCAGCACGTGATGAAGGAGCAATAAGCCTGGATGAAAAAGTGTTTAATGCCCGCAATAAAAACTACCGTCTCCGATTACGACTTGTAGATTTGGCCAGGAAGAACTTGGAAGAGCGAATAGGGAAGATTAAAGGTACGGGTGTTGTTTTGTGGTATCAAAACGGAACTCCTGGAGAGGCTGGGTATGATCAAGGGCGGCAGTTAGCGCTGGATAAGATTACTACAGTTCAACGGCAGGTGCAATTAGGAAATATAAGTATAGATGAGGCGATTCAGGAGATTGAGGATGATGATTCTCTTCTGTTAGTAGATACTTCATATAAAACCAATGCACGGCTTGATTTTAATGTACCGTTGAGCAGTCCCATAACTATAGACCCTGAGGTGGATACTACGATAAAAAAACTAAAAAAAGGGCAACTGAGCCAAGTGTTGGAAGGAAAAGATGTTGAACCAGGGATTTTAACGGGCAAGCGTGAATCTTTTTTTGTATTTGCACAGGTTCAGGAAAAATCAGAAAGTGAATATGCCAGTTATGATGAATGGTACCAGTCAAAACTAAAAAAATATGAAACAGCTTTGTATTAAAACTAGTGGCTTTGTGCTTCTGTTTGCAGGATTGTTTCTGTTTTCCGGGAGCGTCGTAGCTTTTGCGCCAGCGATTTACGGAACGGTGAAAATCAAAGGTTCCGGTGCTCCGGTTCCTGGAGTGTGGCTTGAGTGGAAATCATCGGAATTAGGTTGTTTTGAAGATGATTACCCAGATGGTGAGCCAATGATGGGGAACTGCCGAGGTAATCATATAGGTGAGCATTACAGATTTGCTGGTACCGACAGCAACGGATCCTATCGATTTGAACGATGGGATTGCTGTGGCGGCGATATTAACGAAGAAAACATCAACGACACCCGGTCAAACCGCGGTGTAACAGAGTATAACACCATGTTAAACCTGGATTACAATCCCGCAACCGGAGCTGGAGGCAACGAGGCGCGCCAGGCATCAACTTCTCTTTTTGACCTTTTCAATTGCCATAATGAATACCAGACAGTACAGATTCGCTTACCAGCGCAATACTCAAGTTATAAAGTAACAGGAAGATATCGAGATTCGGGCTCATCTAGCTGGACTACAACAAACAAAAACGAAATTATTATAGATGGACGAACCTTTTCTAACAATCATGATTATATTGCTGAATTTGAGTTAGAGCCGACGACCGAATGCCTTGGCATGAGTATAGAAAGACCGGTACTTAGCCCGGGACAAAATACCGCAGTAACAGTAACCTACCGTGCTGCAACTTCTAATGCTGGTAGCCTGATTCCCTTTAACTCCAGCAATGCTAATAGAGCTTTTTATTCTGAAGCAGATGTCAATGCGCCGGGATTAAGCCAAATGAATACTAACCACACAGATCAAGTAAGCGGATTTGCTACTTCCGGGATGGGTAATACATTTGTTTGGCGAGTCAGTTACGAACAACTGCACCAAAGGGATAGGAACGCGGGAAACAGCTATCCTACCCAACTGTTTGTAAGACCTTATGCGGGAGGCATATGGAATAATCCGCCGTTGGTGTGTTCAGGGACTATCACCCTTGTTACCCCTCCTTCACCGACACCTACTCCCACAAGGACTCCCACACCGACTCCGACAAAAACTCCAACACCCACCCGGACACCCACTCCTACCCCTACACCAACTCCAACTCCCACGCCAACACCGACTCCTACGCCTACGCCAAAACCCATTACGGTAAACATTCTGAATAATACGCAACAATTACAGCAGCAGTTTGTTGCCAATTCATTACGTATAGGATGCCCTGCTTCCGATGTGTGCAGATCTGCCGTTTACAAAGATGGTGTAAAGTGCACCACACAAGTCGCAAGCAATACAGGGAATCTCAATATACGACGCACCAGGATCAGAGATTTACGACTGTATTTTAACAACCTAACGCGGGAAGACGAGAAAAAACTGTATATTGCAGAGTGCTTTTCCGGTGTCTTGCAAAGTGGTAAGTATGCCTGTACCACTGCAAATTCTCAAAATGATCTGCTAATTTTTGGCGCAGACAATTTTTCTGCATTAAAAGCAAGAGGGTATAAGGCTGAATTGTTTGCAATCCATGATAGGGTAGCGCGTCCCTTCCCTGTTACTCGTCCCATTGTTCCAGCCGATACCGTGGATGAATTCGAATGGCAGTCGACAATGCCCTTTAATGCAACAAGTACCTTTATTGTTGCCTACCGAACAAACGGGTCTTTGCAAATACCTGCTACGGAGAATAGAACGCAAAAGATGGGTGCGCTTTCGTTTGGTGAAGTATGCCAAGCCGTTGTTGATCCCTACGGCTATATTACCGATACAGCTACGGGTAAGCCGGTTGCGGGAGCTCAAGTAACCCTTCTGAAGAAAACAGCGGCGGGAACTTTTAAGCCGTTAACGAATGATGAAGTCTCCGCCCTCCCAGGACATGTACTTATTGTGAATCCGCAGCAAACAGGCCAAGATGGTTACTATTCTTTCCATGTACCAGATGGAGAATATAAAGTTGTAGTAAAACACTCGAGTTACAAGGAGTTTATTTCAAAACCGCTCCTTCAAAAAGGGAAGCCGGTGCGCTTTGATATTACCTTAAAGAGTAAGTAGTAGGTGGAAGGGGCAGGATGCCCCTTCCAATGCGAACTTGCCTGTGTTCAGAGCCCGGATTGCTGGTGCTCCTTCCCCTCAACGATGAATCCGGGGTATGTAGACCTTGAGTTCACCTGTTGCTACCACCCAGCGAAGCCTCTGGTAGCCATTGAACCAGAGAAACTGGCCGCTCACGTCGGTAGTCCTCAGGTGAGCTACCACCTCGGCATCCTTGCTTAAGTCCAGGGGGACTGTAAGCACGGTGGTACCGGAGATAAGGCCGTTTACCGGCAACACCTTGCTCTGGTATCCGCCGCCATCCTCGTACACGGTCATCCGAAGCGTGCCGCTCAGTGGCTCCGTGCCGGTATCCAGCGTAAAGGAGACCTGTGCCTTGTCGGGCTGCAGCTCAACATCGAGCTCCACCGCTGTAGTGCAGGGCACATGCAGATGGTACTTCTCCGGGAAGGTGTACGCCCCCACGGTCTGGAGCTGCGCCTCGGCGATGAAGCCGCACGGCAGCCAGAAGTCGGGATTGTACTCCTTTACCTGCGTCCTGTTGTAGGTCGTTACCTGGCGCCATGGCTGGTCTACCTGCCAGAAGATGTAGTACGGAATCCACAGCGAGTGCTGCAACTTCAGCACCCCATTCTCGTACACCAGCTTCGGCAGCGGGAGGGGCACCTCAGGCGCCTGCACCACAAAACTCAGCCACTCGCTTACCCATCTGTCAGTCACGACCCGCACCGTCGTCTCGCCGCTAAACTGCGGCTTCCACTGGAAGCTGGTGCGCATGTCATCGAGCTGGAAGTAGTACCAGTGGTGAGGCCCGTTTGTGACACGGACCTCAAGATACATCTTCCCCTCGGGCGTGGGCGGCGCAGGCTGGTTGAGGGTTAGCGTATGCATCACCCCAACTTGCGCCGCCTCGCTCGTCGAAAGCGTTACTACCTCGGCTGCGCTGGTAGGGGGTGAAACAATTCCCACCATTACCAACAGAGCAACCATCGCCATCATCCACCTTAGAGTCCGAAGCGTTCTCATCTGAGTTCTCCTGTATCAGGATTTAGTCGCTGCAAGTATTATAGGATAAAATTTGTCAAAAATCCATCTTCTTCCTCGATTTGACAAGCAGGCCACCTGTTCTTTACTATTGATCTATGGATAATCTTCCTATGCGTAATCCGAAGATGTATATTTTTGTTGGTGCTGGAATTCTTATTCTTGTTGTTGTAATAATCTCCTTGCTTACTATAACCCGTGACCAGGAAAGGCGCTCAGCTTCCACTACCCCAATAACCGGAGAACAATATCCAGAAGACACCAACCCTACGCCGGGGCAAGCAAATGTGAATCTTAGAACCAGTTCTCCTCCATCTAAAGGCGTTATTGCAAAAGTAGGTGAAGAGCTGATATATGAGTCTGACTTAAACTATGAGCTTTCCTTTTATCCGGCTTCAAACGATGGTGAACCTGAAACCATTTTGTTTAAAAAACTGATTGAAGATTCTGTTCTTCTTCAAGCGGCGCAGGATGAAGGGTATACCACCCTCGATTCTTCCATCTTTAACTCTCCAACCAAAGATTATGCGAAACGAATTGAGACTGTTATGCGGTTAAAAGATGAAATCGAGCAAAAAACCTCAACATTCGAAGGGTCAGTAATTGCCATCTGGTTTCATAACCAAACACCTGGGTCGGTAGGCTATGAACGAGGGAAGCAAATTGCCCAGCAGGAAATGAACACATTGCTCACCGAGCTCTCGGCAAATAGAATTACCATGCAACAAGCTGGGGAAAGAATACGAGCCAACCAGAATTTGGCTCAAGTTGATTCATCGTGGAAAGCAAATGCGTTTTTTGATTTTGCGGTACCGTTTGGCGGAAAAATTACGTACAGTAAGGAAATAGACAGAAGAATTTTTAACGTAGATGAAGGTCAGTTATCCGGAATTATTACCGGAAAAGACCTCGATCCCCAAACAGGCAAACAAATTGATGCGGTTTACATGATTGCAGAAGTTACAAAACAAGGCGACCGGGCAGCGGTAAGTTACGATAAATGGTTTACTGCCAAACTCAAAGAATATGAAGTCACTCGTTATTAAACTATTATCGGTTTTTCTTTTTGCGGGAGCATTTGCACTCCTTGCTTCCCCTGTGTCTGCGTATGCTCCAAACGTAAAAGGGAAAATATATCAAAATACCGGAGCTCCTCTTCCGGGAATCTGGATTGAATGGACATCGCAAGAATCAGGTGATGACGGCAATCAGGAAAATAGAGGAACCAGTTACCGGTACGCGGGTACTAACGAAAATGGAGATTTCCTGTTTAAGGGATGGGATCTTGAGGGGACAGTTGACGAGAATGGTGTGATGTATTCGAATCTGGGTAAGCGCGAGTACGAGGAAAAGATTAATCTTGATTACGATGATGCCAATGGAAAAGAAGCACGGAGAGCCACAAACAACAAGTTTGATATATTTAACTGCCACAACGAAACTAACAGCTTTAGTTTACGTCTTCCGGAATCGTTGAAGAGTATGAAAGTCGAAGCCAGGTGGAGACGGGAAAGCGATAACACCTCCTGGAGTGCGTGGACAGCAGACAAAGTTTCATTGCAGGAGGATATTTTTAACAACAGTCATGATTACGAGATAGAGTTCAAGCTGACATTACCTAAACAAGCCTCCATCCGCGACATTGATAATGATATCGATCCTCCGTCAATTTCAAACCTAAGCACGCAAATTAATAAAGTTCCTGCGTGTGTACAAGCAAGTTTGTGTACCGGGAAAGAAGGAGAATGTTCCCGCGACTACAAACCGGCTCCTGGGAAACACAGGGTGTCGCTTTCAGCTATTGGGGATACAGGAATTGGTGATGCCAGAAGAAAGCTGACTAACAATGCAAGCCCCATTTGGCTGGTGGAGTGTATTCAAGAGGGCGCGGTAGATTCACCAACATACACCTGTACTACCGGAAATGCGAAACTTGACGAGAAAATATTCGGACCGGGAAACGACAACGCGAATAAACTGGCGCAAAAGTACGGATATTCGGCAAAGATTTTCTACACAGACGGCACGCCAACCATCGCTGAAATTACCGACGAAAACAAACAGGATGTGTACGAGTGGGAGACCACTGTTCGTCCCGATGCCGGTCGAAGAATCTCTAGCGTGTACCTGGCATTGTATGAAGATGATAATTCTGGCGTACCACTTGCAGGAAACAGAAAAACGCAAAAACTGGCAAAGCTCGGATTCGGGGAAGGGTGTCGGCTGGTAGTTGACCCCTATGGAAAGGTGTTTGATAGCGTATCACTGGAACCGCTTGCTGGAGTAGCTCTTACTTTGCTAAAACAGCGTGAAGGCGATCAATTTACACCGGTACAACCGAATGAAGTAGTGGGTTCTCTGCATAATCCTCAGCGTACCAGTGGAAATGGAAGCTATAGCTTTGTGGTCCCTCAGGGTAACTATAAGCTTCAGGTATCCCGCTCGGGATACGAGTTCCCCCCCAAAGAAATAAATCCGAATGTAGGGCAGTTTTTCTCAAATTTATATATGGGAGACACCATAACGGTAGTAGATGATCCAATATATACCGATGTGCCGATGTCTCCCCTTGATAAAAAACAATCGAATACCTACGCAAAATCAAATCCAATAGTTGTCGAAAGTTACTTTATCACCACCGATCACGAAAACATGATTCAGCGGATTGAAGGGGTAGTAAGCCATCCACGGGCGATCGTTGAGGTATATGGACAAACACCTAATCATAATAATCCTGGTGAAATGATGCGAACACGCATGCTGGGAAGTGATGAAGCTGATACTTCAGGACGTTTTGAAATAACTGTTGGGTTAGATACTTTACGGGCAGGAGAAGTAGTCGGCGAACTGGAAGCAAGGAAAAAATCGATTCCTGGACAAAGTAAGTCACAAGCTGCAATCGTGAAAATGCAACCGGTTCTGGCAACGCTTGATGGGTATGCAACGTCAAACACTGGAGCGGTACTACCCAATGCCAAGGTGGAAGTACGGTTATTGACTACAAACATACCGGTTGTATCGATAACTGCAGATGAAACAGGTCGATTTATA
Organism: uncultured Gammaproteobacteria bacterium; assembly: GCA_964407325.1. GTDB lineage: Bacteria > Patescibacteriota > Microgenomatia > UBA1406 > GWC2-37-13 > JAOAFZ01. Next base: position 60,691 of record CAYOVA010000005.1, read on the forward strand.
GTTCCTGTAGATCAAATGCCAGAAGTTCCCTACACACTTGCCTTTACTGATGGAGATACGGTAAGTACGGTTACTACATCGACATACATTACCAATAACGCAAAACTTTCCGGAAGCCATAACTACTACGCTTCAGCTGGGTCTAGTGTTTTGGGTGATTTTGACAGATCTACTGTAGAAAATCCAACGGAATCTATGGATGCTCAAGATCAACCTGTGGAAATCCGAAGCACTGATTCTCAAGTACCCTCAGGATTTATTCTGGTTGGTATTATTCTAATGATCTTCATAATTGCAGTAACAGCCTTATTGAGCGTTTATATCACTCACGAATCAAAAACAAAAAGGAGACGGTAATATGGATTATCCTGAAGCAGGAGAAAGTAATGAAATTGCAAATGACAAACAAAAGATACTGATATTTGCCGGGATCGGCATCTTTTTTTTTGTACTCATACTTTTTGCAATCGTTTCTCAGTTTGCCTCCAACAGAGGGCAGCAAACTGCACAAAATAGCAGCCCAACTCCACCAATACAAACCTCAGGCAATAAACCTCTCTTTAATGACCCCACCGAGGGGCCGGTAAAAAAAGCAACTCCTCCGGTTGCCGGTGCCGCAGCAAAAATTGGAGCAGAGATTATCTATAACGTAGATGTAACTCGTGAAACCTCTGCGCTTCCCAATTCCGATGATTCATCGGTGATTGAACAGGTGTTTAATAAAATGGTAAATGATTCTGTGACGCTGCAGCAGGCTGCAAAAGAAGGGTACATCAAATTAGATACTACCGTTTTTAATTCCCGGACTAAAGACTACACCAAGCGCATAGAGTTGATTGAAGAGGCTAAGCGCTCTGTGGAGATGAATGCTGATGGATACAGTGGCAGTTTTGTGGCGATCTGGTTTCATAATCAGAAACCTGGGAGGGTAGGATACGCTCAAGGAAAACAACTCGCCTACAATAAAATAAAACCACTCTACGACCAGGTAAAAGCCGGGCAGATGACAATGCTTGAAGCATCTGATGCTATTATTGCAGATGCAAGCCTGGAAGATGTTGATGAAGCGTTTCGGGTAAACTCGTATGGGGATTTTAAAGTTACCGCTGAAACGCAAGCGACGTTTGATCCTGCTTTTAATGCCAAACTTGCCAAGTTACGACCTGGCCAAATTACCGATCTACATCTTGCAAAAGATAAAGATGAACGTGGTAATATGATTGATGCCGTCTACATGTTTGGAAAAGTTGATTCGGTAACAGCCAACAAAGGCTATACCAATTATGAAGAATGGCTGGATTTGCACAGGTCAAAATATGAAATTATTCAGTATTAAACTTCTTATTCTTGCTTTTGCAGCAGGCTTCTTTGCCTTAACTTCCTCACCTGTGGATGCGGCAATTCCGGTTAAGCGTGTATGTGTGGTAAACCAAAATAACCAGCCGCTCTTATACGAAGATGGACAGGGCTTGTGGATCGGTCACAATAACAGTGAAGGGTCAGTTTATTCCCGACGTGCTGGTGCCGATGGTTGTACTGACTTCCCAGATCAGGATGCTGCCTGGAGTACAACAAGGCAAATTGACACCAATATGGATGGTACCAACGACACAGTTGAAAAAAAGGTGCTGAATGGGAACGACGACCTTGGTTGTGTATCGGCACCGCAGGGGATGAAAGTTACCCTTCCGGCTTCCTGGGCAGATGAATGGGAGTGTCAGAGTGTAGGGAGTCCCGATGGTCCTTTCCCGTGTTGCAGGAGTGGCACCAGCCGTGAGTATTATTCGTGTAACGATTGTAAAGTCCATGGGCGGTGGACCGGGTCGGAGTATGTAGGAACCTATCCGGATGAAATTGCCGGCGATCAGCGCCAGTGCTTTTGCAGCAGAAATACCAGCGGGACAGATGACACGCCGGAATCGCAAGCCCAGGATCAATCGTGTCCGCTATGTTTCCACAACAGTGGCCAGCTTCTTAAAATAAAACTCCAGTGCCGTAAAAAAGCCGAGCAAAAAACAGCAAGTTCGGTTACACTCCAAAATCCCAAACCGGAGCAGTTCGGAACTCCTGCCAACTATATGGTAGATTGTCTTGGCAGCAGGCTCTGTTCGTATGAGGGTACCCCTCTGGAAGATGAGGATGGGGAAGACAATTTGGATGCAGTAATTTGTTCAGAGCAAAACGAACAGGGTTCAGACACACGCCGTTTTCTTTTGGAAGATTATCGTGATGCTGCGTTAAAATACTCTAAAACTGCAGAAGACGGGGAAACTCTCAAATCACCGGTATTTATAACCGAGTGTATTATGGAAGGCACCAATGAAGATGACGCTCGCTATGTGTGTACAACGGGGAATGCCGCCAAAGATGCGGAAATTGGTTTAAAAGCAGCAGGGAGCAATACACCCAGTGCTACTTATCTGGCAAGCACCTACGGTTATAAGGGCGGTTTGCAAGATGAAGAAGGCCAGCCGGTAACTCAGCCAATTCTCGAAATTGCAAATCTTGCCAGCATTTACGAATGGGTGACTGAAACAACCGAACCGGTGCGAAGTGTTCATGCACTGTTTTATGATGCTCAATATGCAGTTGCAATGAGGGCGGGAAACAATCCAACGCAAATTCAAAGAACGCTCAGCACCACCGGTGCTTGTAATCTCCATATTGATCCGGTAGGACGGGTGTTTGACAACCACACATTGGAACCGATTCCTGGTGTAAACATGACATTGGAACGAAAAGGGGAATCCCAACCTGTGGCTAAGAGCACGACATTGGCAGATGGTCAATTTTCCTTCTACGTAAGTCCGGGAACCTACAAGCTTCTTGCGCAGGTACGGGATTATGTTTTCCCACTGGTAGGTTCAGTGAACCAAAAAGCTTCCAGCATCTACAAAAACTTCTACAAAGGGGGAGATATTATTGTAGATCGACAGATTGTGTACACCGATATTCCAATGCAGCCACAAAACAAGGAAGCGGCGGAGTTTTTTGCGAAGCAAACAAAGCCTGAAGTAATGGACTATTTCCAGTCTCTCAATAAAGAAAAGGGAGAATACATAATTCAAGGAAGTGTTTCCCATCCGCTTTCCCGAGTATCAGTAACCTCAGAGGTCGCCAGCCGTCTTGAACGAGGCACCATAAATCAGGGACGAGTCTTAGCCAGTACAACAGCAGATAAATACGGGCGGTTCAAAGTATCTTTCCCGCTTACCAAGTTAAATCAGAATGAAACGATTGGTTCATTAGAAGTAATTAAACCGAAGGATGTCTATAAATTTGGAGGTGGTAATAAAGCTTCCGTTGTGCTTGCACCTATTATGAACGGCATAAAAGGCTTTGCATTTGACAGCAGCGGAAATGTGCTTCCCGGTGCTACCGTGGCCGTTAAATTGCCGGTTTTTTCCCAACCGGTATACCAAACGAAGGCTGATGAAAAAGGGTATTTTGAGATTGATCCAGAACTGCTTCCTCCCATGCCCTACAAACTTACCTTTACTTCTTTGGGAAATAAAGAAGAAATTGTTGACACCCGTTCCTTTATTGCTCAAAATGCCCGGATGAATACTAATTTATCCCGTTATTATGCTGCTCGTCCCGATAATGTAATGCAATACGTTCTGGGTGAATCAACAGAATATACCAGCTTAAACGCAACGAACGATTTCTTTACCCAAAATCGTCCCGCTGTTTTGGGAGGATTGTTCCTTTTTATGCTTGTGAGCGCTATTCCTTTTTACAATCTTTACACTCACCATGAACCCCGGCGTCGAAAGTAATATCCTGATACTGGTTTTCGCAATTGGTACCCTCCTGTTTTTGGTTGTTACAGCAACCATTGTTCTTTCGTACTTCACTATTAAACAAACAAAGAAATAAATCTGGTATAATTGTATAATGTTATCCAAGATTTACTCCAGTACTCTTATTGGCATTCAGGGAACTATAGTTGAAGTGGAAGTGGATGTTTCCGAAAGGGGTTTTCCTTCAATTTCCATTGTTGGGTTGCCTCATAAATCTATAGAAGAAGCAAAAGAACGAATGAGAGCTGCTATTGTAAGCTCGGGTTTCAAAATGCCAGAGTGCCGGATTACAGTAAACCTGGCTCCGGCTGACATTCCCAAATCGGGTTCGGGATTTGATTTGCCGATGGCCTTAGGTGTCTTAGCAGGAACAGGAGTTGTTTCGATGGATGGCTGCAAAGATATTCTGGTTGTAGGTGAACTAGCGTTGAATGGCTCAGTAAAACCAGTGCGAGGGATATTGGCAACTATACAATCTGCTGTAAACAAAGGCATCTCTCAAGTGGTTGTTCCGGTGGAAAATGCAGAAGAAGCCAGTCTTATTGCTGATGTTAAGATTATTCCTGTTGCCACCCTGCAAGAGTTAATTGATTTCTGCAACGGAAAAAGAAAAAGCTTCTCTGTTGCTAAAAAAGCAAGACCAGGAACGATCAACCATAAAGATGACTTTTCTTTTATTAAGGGACAAACGCAAGCAAAAAGGGCACTGGAAATTGCAGCTGCCGGATTACACAACATTCACATGAAAGGCCCTCCTGGGAGCGGAAAAACGGCATTATCGCGAGCGTTCTCATCGATTCTTCCACCGTTAACCCGAGACGAATTGATCGAAGTATGTACGATCTATTCCGCTTCAGGGTTATCGTTTCAGGAATTTTTATACGGAACCAAACCATTCCGCGCTCCTCATCACACGATTACAAGGAATGGCTTAATTGGTGGCGGAAATCCACCTCGAGCTGGAGAAATTACGCTGTCACATAGAGGCGTTCTTTTTCTTGACGAACTTCCTGAATTTCCCCGTTCGGTTATTGAATCGCTACGCCAGCCCCTGGAAGATGCTACAGTATCGATTTCACGATCGGGAAGCTCATTTCAATTTCCTAGTAGAGTACAGTTAATTACCGCCTCGAACCCCTGTCCCTGCGGTTATCTGGGGCATCCGGAAAAAACCTGTGAATGTACCGTACCAGCAATAACCTCATATCAATCACGGTTAAGTGGACCGTTTCTGGATCGCATTGATATACACATAGATATTCCTCCCGTTACAATTGATACATTACTTACAGACAAGCAAGCAGAATCAAGTAGCACTATTCGTGATAGAGTGATGCAAGCGAAGGAAAGACAATCATTCCGGTATAGGAATCAACGATATTCGGTAAACGGTGATATTCCATCCCATGATATAAAAAAATACATTTCGCTCCAGTCCGAAGACGAAAAGTTTCTTATTTCTGCGATAGAAAAGCTCCACCTTTCTGCACGGGCATATTTTAAGCTGTTAAGGGTATGCAGGACGATATCAGACTTAGATTGTTCTGACAACGTAAAAAATATACATATCGCTGAAGCTTTGCACTATTGCAAAAGATCGCTTGACAAATAAATTATGGCTTTCTATGATAAGCATATGCTCAAAAATAAACTATTCGCTTACCTTGCATCAATAGTTGCCGTACTCGCACTCTTCTTTGTTTTTGTCCCGGACGCCTCAGCTGCCACTTTGACTTTGACCATCAAAGTAAATCAACAGGCACTTGGTTTTGCCATTCCGAATCTTGCTGAAATCCTTACTTTTATTATTCGTGCGTTCTTTGTAATTGCAGGCTTAATTGCTCTGTTTTACCTGCTTATTGGTGCACTTGAATGGGTTTCATCAGGTGGAGATGAAGAAAAGGTTGAAGCTTCTCGTAAAAAGATCACCGCTGCTATTATCGGTGTCATTTTGATTGTTGTCGTACTTGCCGTTATCGTTACTCTTGAGCAGATTGTATTCCGGGGCAAAATCTGTGTCGGAATCTCATGCGCAGCTACCATTCCAAATCTTGTTACACCATGTTGCGACTCAACCGTAACATCGCCTCCCGACGATGGATCATGCGCAATCTGCACTCCATAAGAGCGCAGACTAACCTAACCTCTGTTGACAACGTATTCCAGTCCCGATACTATTAATCTATGTTCCTCTACACATTACTTGCGCAAGGCCCGCTTCAGGATTGGGGAGAACGACAAGCTGACGGTACCCTTAATCCAAACTCCGGTTGTCTAGTCGACGGCGTCCCTACTTTAGGATGTGCAGAAATTCTTTTTGGTAATCTTCTGTTTATGGCCAGTGCGTTTGTGGGGCTTATTCTTTTTGTAATGTTCGTAATCGGTTCGTTTAATTACCTTACTTCCTTTGGTGATGCAGAAAAGATGCAAGCAGCACGGAATACGTTTACCTATGCGATTATTGGAGTTGTAGTATTTGTAAGCGCTGGTCTTATTTTGTTTATAATCGACTTTCTCTTTCTGGGAGGCCAGGGGAAAATCTTTAACTTTGATATTACTCCGTAAGAGCTTTGTGACTTTCTCAAAGAATAAAAAAAGAAGTTTGGTATTACTTCCCGGGTGTTACAAAAATTACTTTAATGCCAGCGTCTTCAGGCAAGGGAGAACGAAGCGGTTTTTCAGCAAATACCATCCGGTATAGAAGATACAGCAAGCATGCGATCACAAGACCGATAACAATCAGTCCAATCAGCTTCTTCATACATTTACGGTTTCATTGATAACATACATAGGGCGCTTTTGTATCTCTATGTAAATTTTATCAATATACTCGCCAACAATACCAATTGTTATAAGCTGAACGCCGCCTAGAAACATAATGGCAACAAACAAAGCAGTCCAGCCGGTTACCCAGTATGACGGGAGAAAAATACGTCCAAGAATAGCATAAATAATAC
>CAYOVA010000006.1:0-59886 GCA_964407325.1 uncultured Gammaproteobacteria bacterium
TCCAAACCCTTCGTAACTGGAAAGATACAATAAACATTGTGCGGCATTATACATAGCTGGCAAATCTTCATTTTCAACGTACCCTATAAAATGGACTTTATCCTTTACTCCAGACTCTTCAGCTGTTTTAAAGACATGTTCATTTTTCCATCCTGCCCGTCCTGCAATAATATATTCATAATCTGCAAACTCTTTTTTCTGAATTAATTCTGCAAACACCTTAATCGATCTATCAACATTTTTGCGCGGTTCTATAGCACCAACATATAACAGGTAATTCTTCTCGGTTGGCAATTTGTATTTTTGAAGTACATTTTCAATTTTTTTATCCATTATCTTTTTATATCGTTCATCAATTCCCAGAAACAAAACTTCTACACGATTCCGGGTTTTCGCTTCCGGGTAAAGCTTATACAAATCCCGTTTAGTATTTTTTGAGTCAACAATAATAAGATCTCTTAATTCGATAGTGCGTTGTAATTTCCGTTCATGGGACTCGATAATATCGGGAGTATGATACTCAGGAAACAGTTTCCATGTTAAATCATGGATTGTTGTAATACTTTTAGTTCCTTTAAACAGAGGTGGTCTCAAAAAATCAGAAGAATGGAATACGTCAACTTTTCCAATAAGCCATTCTACAGGAAGCATATGCGATTTATTCCATGCAAATTTCAAAATACGCGGTGGAAAACGGTAATCATACACCTGCGCTCCTTTTTTTCGTAAGTCATCCAGTACGGGAATCAAGTCAGCTGGCCGGCGTAGTGATGAGTAAAATAGTTTATATGTATGCTGCGGGTAATAATGTAGCAGTGATTCGACAAGATTTGTAGTATAGGTTGCTACCCCGCTTCCCTGGTATACAAGCATTGAAATATCGATTCCAATAATCATAATCAGAGTATACAACGAAAGAGTATAATTTACGTTTATGGATGTATCGGTAATTATCCCTACGTTTAATGGTCTTCAATCTTTAAAACAATTCTTTCCTTCTGTGGTAAAAGCTATTCGCAAGATTCCAAAGTATGAAATCATTATTGTTGATAACGGATCAACAGATAAAACTGCACAGTGGGTGGAGTCTCACAAGGAATTAATATACTACATTCAACTGCAACACAATACAGGGTTTACAGGAGCCTGTAACGAAGGGGCGCGCCAGGCAAATGGGAAATACCTTTTATTCCTGAATAATGATTGTGAATTGAAGCCATCTACTATAGAAAAAATGTATTATTTTCTTGAAGAGAATAAAAAGTACATTGCAACACAGCCGGTTATATATACAAAAAAGGAAACTGTTGAACAAGTAGGATATGTTGTAGATCTTACTATCGGGAAAGCTTATCCGGTTACAGACACACAATTTTTTGAAAGTGACGAAGCTGTTATGTATCCAATTGGGAAATCAAAAATCGATTTTACCGATAATTATGTATATGGACTATCCGGAACATGCCTATTACTAAGGCGGACAATCTTCGAAAAAACTGGAAAGTTTGATGAAACCTTTCACTCATATCTCGAAGATGTAGATTTGTTTATTCGACTAGCACTGCAAGGCTGTAAATATTATCCTACCCTTAACGCATCCTGCACTCATGCCCATATGGCAACCAGTAAAAAAATGGGCAGCTACAAAGAACAACATGACCTGACCAACTGGATTAGAATTATTGCAAAAAGCTATCCCACGGCTTATTTAGTAAAGCATTTCCCTCGAATCCTTTTTGAAAGATTGCGTAACGGGAGCGGGTTACTAAAAAGAGTTTTTAATACATAATTTACATCACACAATCTTCCTGACACATGATGTACAATAGAGTGTTTACACTCATATGATCGAGTTCAAAAACGTCGAAAAATATTTTTACTTTCAGCACCAGAAAACTATAAAGGAGCTTATCCAGGCTCTCTTCGTACAACAGAAAACACTGGAAAAAGTGCATGCTCTCAAAAAAGTCTCATTCAAAATTGAAAAGGGTGAAAGTGTCGGAATTATCGGACGGAATGGCGCTGGAAAATCTACGCTTCTTAAACTTATTGCGAATGTCTCACAACCAACTGTTGGAACTGTGAAAATAACAGGTCGTGTAGCCCCCCTTATCGAGTTGGGTGCCGGGTTTCATCCTGAACTTACAGGGAGAGAAAATATTATTCTCAATGGAGTAATTTTAGGAATGAAAGAAAAAGAAATTGAAGCAAAAGTTGATGATATTATTGATTTTGCAGAGATTCCGGATTTTATTGACGTACCAATTAAATACTATTCTTCTGGCATGTATCTCCGTTTAGCCTTCGCAGTAGCAATTTTTACCGAACCTGAAATTATTTTAATGGATGAGATTTTATCTGTAGGTGATGCCCGCTTTCAAAGAAAATGTATGAAGCGAATGCGGGAGTTTAAGAAACAGGGCGTTACGATGATCCTGGTAAGCCATTCTGCAGAACAGGTTCGGCAATTTTGTGACCGGGTACTCTATCTGAATCAAGGTGAATTACTGTATGATGGTGAAGTTGATAAAGGATTAGAAATGTACAACTCAGAAGAATGAACCATTTAAAGGAATTATTCAAACATGGGGAGCTTATCAAGCATCTTACTCTTCGTGAGATTAAAGTACGGTATAAGCAGTCGTTTCTTGGAATATTCTGGGTTATCTTAAACCCTTTCTTCCAAATGGTAATTATGAGTTTTGTCTTTTCTACAATTATCAAATTTGGAAATGCCATAACTGTCCCCTATCCGGTATTTGTATATGCCGGACTGCTTCCATGGACTTTCCTTATTAATTCTTTAACAACTGCCAGTTCTTCATTGGTTGATAACAGCAGCCTCATTAAAAAAATATATTTCCCAAGAGAAATCCTTGTGATCTCGACAATTCTTGCAAAGGCGTTTGATTTCTTCCTGGCATCGTTGCTCTTTCTTGCTCTTATGATCTGGTTCCAGATGCCGTTTACCTGGTATATGCTCTTATTCTTTCCAATCTTTTTAGTACAACTTTTGTTTGTAATTGGGATTTCATTATTCCTTTCCATAACAAACCTGTTTTACAGGGATATTCAGTTTCTTTTTAACCTGGTAATTAGTCTGTGGTTCTATTTAACTCCAGTAATTTACGCGGTTGACTTTTTTCCGGAGCATTACCGCTGGATATTTAGATTAAATCCAATGGCGGTATTTATAAATGCATACAGACAGGTTTTACTTGGCGGCGGTGCTTTCAGTATTAGTAGTTTTCTGATAGGTGTAGCAGTATCACTTGTCATCTTTACAATTTCATATATACTGTTTAAGCGACTTGAGGGTATAGTTGCTGATGTTGTCTAATGAAAAAATATACAAACGTACTAGTAACCGGTTCAATGGGATATGACACCATTATGAATTTTCCTTCAAAGTTTAAAGAACACCTCCTTCCCGAAAAACTGCATCAAATTAATGTTTCCTTCGTAGTAAACGGTATGGAACGCCAGTTTGGTGGAACAGCAACAAATATCGCTTATAACTTTGCACTGTTTGGCGGGAATCATGTAAAACTTCTTGCAAGTGTAGGTAAAGATGGAGATCATTTGCTTGATTATATGAAAATGAAAGGTGTTGATATTAGTGGAGTCCTGGTTGATAAGACAATCTTTTCTGCAAATGGAACAGTTATTACAGATTTAGATGATAATCAGATCTGGGGGTTTTATTACGGTGCCTGTGAAAAAGCAAAAGTCATTAATCTGGATCAGTATACAGATAATGGAAGTGTGCTTGTCATTTCTGCCAATCACCCGGATGCGTTTATGAACTTTCAAAAGCAGGCAATTAAAAAGAAAATTGACTACTTGTACGACCCGGGAATGACTCTTGCCTGGAATAACAGCAAAGACTTAACTGAAGGCGTTATGCACTGTAAATGGCTGGTAGGAAACGACTACGAAATTGCGCGCATTTGTAAACTACTGAAAATGGAAGTAAAAGATATTGTGAAGCGCGGCATTAAAGTTATTACAACGCTTGGCAGCGAAGGTGTGCGCTATGAGGATGACAAGATGGAGTATTATGTACCGGCGGTGACTGAAAAAAAACTGGTTGATCCTACCGGTGCCGGAGATGCCTGGCGTGCAGGTTTCTTAACAGGTGTTATGAGAGAATTGAGTATTGAAGAATCTCTCCGCATGGGGAATGCTGTTGCCAGTTATGCGGTAGGGATTGTGGGAACAGCAAATCATAACCCAACTGAAGCTGCTATTCAAAAAAGAGCTGATGAGTTGAAAAAGCTTGCACTCTAATTAACACGAGTTATTCAACTCGCTTTATAAATTTAACTATTTACTAATGGAATACGACGTAAAGGATATTGGACTTGCAGACGAAGGAAAGCGATTAATTCAGTGGGCAAATCGGGATATGCCGGTGTTGAACCTTATAAAAAAACGGTTTAAAAAAGATCAGGTTTTGAAGGGTGTTAGACTGGCTGCATGTTTGCACGTCACTTCAGAAACAGCAAATCTCGCAATTACGTTAAAAGAAGGTGGAGCTGAAGTATTCCTATGTGCCAGTAATCCTCTATCTACAAACGATGCGGTTGCAGCAGGACTGGTAAAGCATTATGGTATTCCTACATTTGCTATTAAAGGCGAAGATAACGATACCTACTATTCTCATTTGAAAGCTGTTCTTGAAGCCAGACCTAACCAGACCATGGATGACGGCGCGGATCTTATGGGACTTCTTCATACGACTCATTCAAAGCAGTTAAAGGACCTGGCCGGATCAACTGAAGAAACAACAACCGGAGTAATTCGCTTAAGAGCAATGCAAAATGATAAGAAGCTGAAACTACCGGTTGTAGCTGTAAACGATAACTTAACCAAGCATATGTTTGATAATCGCTATGGTACTGGTCAGTCAACCATTGATGCCGTTATGCGAGCAACCAATATTCTGCTTGCAGGTTCTAAAGTTGTTGTCTGTGGTTACGGATGGTGCGGACGTGGAATTGCAATGCGCGCACGTGGTATGGGTGCCCGAGTAACCGTTTCTGAAATTGAACCGGTAAAGGCATTGGAAGCGTTAATGGACGGTTTTGACGTGATGCCGCTTGAAGATGCTATTGCCGATGCGGATGTGGTTCTTTCAGCTACTGGAAATAAGCACGTAATTGACCTTGCACACATCAAAAAAGCAAAAGACGGCATTATAGTTGCCCAATCTGGACATTTCGATGTGGAAATCAACAAAAAGGCATTGGAAAAGGCTGCCAAGTCAATCAAGAAAATCAAGCCAATGGTTGATGAATATAGTATCGATGGCAAAAAGTTTTATCTCCTCGGTGAAGGCCGTCTGGTAAACCTAGCCGCCGCTGATGGACATCCATCGTCTGTAATGGATATGAGCTTTGCCGGACAATCTCTTGCCGCAGAGTACATCTGGCAGAACAAAGGAAAACTGGAAAACAAAGTGTATTCACTCCCCCAGGAAATCGATCAGGAAATTGCCGCACTGAAACTGAAGGCAATCGGTATCAAAATCGATTCCCTTACCAAAGAGCAGGTAAAGTACCTGAATTCGTGGGAAGAGGGAACATAACAACGCACTAAATCCGAGTGTCATTAAAAGGTAATCCTGTATAATCAGACTATGCAAAAACTCACTAAAATAATTGCTACTATTGGCCCTTCCTGTGACTCACACGATCAGGTAAAGCAGTTATTAGAAGCAGGTGTAAATATCTTCCGTTTTAACTTTAAGCATAGTACTGTTGAGTGGCACCGTGAGCGCATGCAAATGGTAAACGATGTCTCCAAGGAATTAAATCGACCTGTGGGTACATTAATTGATCTTCAAGGACCGGAAATTCGAATCAACACACCAAACGGAGAACCAATCCATTTGGAAGCCGATGATCTGGTTTATGTTGGCAGCTATCCTACAGCCCAGGACAGCAAATGGTTTTCAATCAACCACGAGGAAATACTTAAAAATTTACGTATTGGGCAACAGGTATCAGCTGAAGATGGCATGTTTACCTTTGAAGTTGTCGAAGTCGGAGACCGGTGTATTTTGCGTTGTACGCATGGAGGTATATTAGCAAATCGCAAATCGTTTAACATACCCGGAGCCGACTTTGAGTTTCCTGTACTAATCGATCGGGATCGTGAAGGTCTACAGCTTGCAAAAGACAATAACATAGACTATGTGGCGCTCTCCTTTGTTCGTTCTTCGCAGGACTTAGTTACTGTCCGTGAGGAAATGGAAAAAATGGGAGTATCTTCCAGACTTGTTGCAAAGATTGAAACAGAAAAAGCACTCCATGATCTTGATGCAATTGTCGAAGCTTCCGATGCGGTTATGGTCGCACGTGGCGATCTTGGTGTTGAGCTTCCCAAAGAACAAGTTCCCTATTATCAGAAAATCATCATCAAGAAGTGTATCGAAAAAGGGCGTGCTGTGATAACTGCAACTCAAATGATCCAGTCGATGATTGACTCCCCCTACCCTACTCGTGCAGAGGTGTCTGATATTGCGAATGCAACCTATGACTTAACAGATGCTGTTATGTTATCTGGTGAAACCGCACAGGGAAAGTTTCCTTTGAAAGCCGTAGAGGTTATGAATCGAACAGTGGAATTTAATGAAACCCGCTTTGCAAACGACTATCGTACGCGATTCGAATACGAAATGCCTGATACAGAGTCGATGATTTGCAATTCTGCTTATTCATTGTATCTTCAGTGTTTAAAACGTGAAGAGCCGCTCGGTGGATTTGTAATTTTTACGCAAACCGGGAGAACAGCTCGCCTTCTTTCACGTTACAGACCAATTGTGCCTATTTTTGCGTTTACCCCAACCATTACAGTTCGTGATTCATTAACCATGAACTTTGGGGTTGTGCCTTTTGAACAGGAAGTATTTACCAATGAACCTGTTACTTCAGAAAATATTGTAAAAGCTATGCAGTTTCTTAAAGAACATTCTTACCTCACAGATGGCAGAAAAGTAATTGTACTCCATGGAGATGTCTGGGCGATTCAGGGCGGAACTTCTACAATCAAGGTCCTGACAATATAATTCTCCAGTATAATACTCCAATTCCGGGCTAAGTAGGATTAGCCTTGACATGAACAGGAGGCCTCGTATGAGCCCCAGAAACTTGATCCGGGTGGGCGTAACCATTTTGCTGGCTGCTGTGGTCCTCGGTATTGCTTTTTTTGGGACAAGGGCATATCTCGACTTTGGAAGAGCCCTGGAGGAAACAGCTGTTCCATTCGGCGACAATGCGCAGTCAAAGGAGGTGCAATACGAGGACATTGAGCTGAGGATTGGCACACCAATCTCGGTGCCCGACTTCTGCACAAGCGGAGCCGGGCAGGTCCAGATCACGGTGCAGACCGATGCCTACGACACGTTCTACCGGCATGGCTTTCACCTTACAGTGGGAGAGGCAACGCACTTCTACTTGCTCGGCCAGCCGATTCTGCAAGAGTGTGACGACGGGTTACGCATGGTAGGTCGGTTCCATGACGTGAACGGATCTCTGAGGTTTAGGAGGTATATTTCTCCTCAACTGAGTCCGTTTATACGCTTGGAGACCGGGATCGAAAAGCAGTTTACATCTGTCTTTGATCAGGGATTCCGAGCATACGGCATTACTCTGGGTAGTACAATCCCGGAGAATCCCGACGCATTCCAGTTTACAATGAATACCGGTTTCACCGGGTCAGGTCGTGCATCGTTTATGAACATGACGCCGCTGAAGAACGGCACCCTGATCTACGGCTTCTTCCTGATCTACAGGACAGCTGATGGAGAATCGTCGAAAGCGTATTACGCGCCAATACAATCCATCCAGATGTTGCCATAGCAGTTAGGTCGGTGCGCGAATCGCTCAAGAAGGGTGGCGGGACAACCGCCACCCTTGTTATACCTGTCCCCCGGATTCTCTCCGGCAGATCGCCCTAAATTACCTTCTCCTGATATAATTACCCTTATGGAAATCAGGAATTTTGCAATTATTGCCCATATCGATCACGGGAAATCCACACTTGCAGACCGCTTACTCGAAATTACCCATACGGTAGAAGCGGGAGATCATGATGAACAGCTGCTTGACCGCAACCCAATCTCTCGGGAACGCGGGATTACCATTAAATTGGCTCCTGTGCGTATGCAGTACAAAGGCATGATCCTCAATCTTATCGATACTCCAGGACATGTTGATTTTTCCTATGAAGTTGATAGAACGCTTGCGTGTGTTGAGGGCGTAATCCTTCTGGTTGATGCAACACAGGGAATCCAGGCACAAACAATTGCCAATGCATACAAGGCCATCGAAAAGAATCTCGTTATAATCCCCGTTGTAAACAAAATTGATCTTCCTAGCGCCGATGTCCCCAAAGCAAAGAAACAGTTGGTTGATTTTCTCGGAGTCTATGAAGATGATATTATTGGAATTTCGGCAAAGGCCGGAACTAATGTCCAAACCCTGTTAGATCGTGTTGTAGAGCAGATTCCCCCACCCAAAACAGGCAATGACGGAACCCAGGCGCTTATTTTTGATTCATACTATGATCCTCATAAGGGGGTAATTGCCTTTGTTCGCATCTTTGCAGGAACGTTTTCAAAAAAAATGAAAATGCAGCTTACTGCTACCCAATCTACGTTCGAAGCTACCGAAGTAGGGTATTTCACACCTGAATTGGAAGAAAAACCTGAACTAACCGAAAACGAAATCGGATACATTGTAACCAACATGAAAGATATTCACCAAGTGCAGGTTGGGGATACCATTGTAGACGGAAAGGGTCTAAGCAAGGCTGTATCTGGTTACCGCAAGGTCCATCCCATTGTTTTTGCATCAATGTTTACCACCGAAACGGCCGATTACCTGAACTTAAAAAAAGCGCTAGAGAAGTTGTATTTAAATGACTCAGCACTTGAATTTACCGCAATCTACTCTCAAGCATTGGGAGCAGGTTTTAGGGTCGGGTTTTTGGGACTACTTCATGCAGATGTTGTGCGTGAGCGACTGGAGCGCGAATTTGATTTGAGTTTGGTGTTAACTCCCCCGCAGGTTGATTTCCTCTATGAGAATGGCGAGTATCAGGAACCGTATGTAAAGATCATGGTAGTTGCCCCATCCGAACAAATAGGAAGTATTTTGACCCTCTGTGAGGAATATCGTGCACGCTTTATTACCATGGATAACAAAAACCAGGTAACAATGATATACGAAATGCCCATGTCGGAAATGATTTCTGATTTTTTTGATCGCCTCAAAAGCATTACTTCCGGTTATGCTTCTCTGGATTGGGAATTTCTTAGGTATGAACCGGTAACAGCCGATAAACTTTCGATTCTGTTGAATGGTGATGAAGTAGAAGAGTTTTCTGAAGTGGTAGTGCAGAATAGATCTCTTGAAAAAGCGCAGTTCTTAACAAAACAGCTGAAGGAGTTAATCCCTCGGCAACAATACGAAGTGAAGATCCAGGCACGGTATAAAGGGAAAATCATTGCTTCAGAAACTATTTCCGCCTTCAGAAAAGATGTTTTGGTGAAAAACAGTAAGGTGGTAGGAGCAGGAGATGTTGGCCGAAAAAAGAAACTGCTGGAAAAACAAAAAGAAGGAAAAAAGCGCATGAAAATGATCGGTAAGGTCGAAGTTCCAAAAGAAGCATTCCTAAAACTCTTTAACAGAAAGCAGTCTTAATATTCGAAGCGCTCAAGATATGCTTGTACAAATACTTCCGGTTGTGGGTATTCTCGTTTCATTATCTGTGAAAGCTCCGGTAGGTTTTGCTCTATCCCTTCAAAGGTAACAGGTGAAGGAGCTCGTGTAAAAGCAATGTTATTCGTGGAAAGGACATCTGTATAAATGTAATACAGCACAATTCTGTTAATGATGTAGTCTTTTCGTTCTTCTTCCCCAATCGCTAGATATTTTTTGTTTCCCTCTTCAACAAGGTTTTCTGGAATCGGTCTTCCTTTGTAGCGTTTTGGATAGTCAATAACTGATGCTGTAAGCTCTTTATCTTGCTCTGAAATAGTTGAGGGGCCATACAAATTATCTACACTCGCCCTGGTTTGCACTTGTTGTCGATTGTTTACTATAAAAGCCAAACTACCGATTACAAAAACCAGTGAAAACAAAATAGAAAGACTTGCTAATTTTGCTGCATGCCTTGTACCTTCTCGGGGAGGATCTTCATGACGATCAGGTTCAAGTGATAATGTTCGTTCATCAATTCCTGCTGGATCATATCGTTTCTCCGGATGCCTGCCATCCTTATTAAAAAAGTCGTTATCCATAGTCGTATTTTACAATAGCATTCCAAGAATCAACAGGATTACGGGAATACCAGCTAGGACAAACGGTATTGGATTACCCGAAACAGGTGGAGGTGGTACGGGGGTATACGTTGCCTGAGGCTGTTGAGTTGGATAAGGTGAATAGGTCGGAATAATCGTATAGGTTGGTGGTGCTGGCATTGGTGTATAGGTCGGCTGGATCTGTTGAACAACAGGTTGCTGCTGGACTATTGTCTGGGGCTGCTGTGCGATAACCACAGGGCTACCTTGTACTATAACCGGTTGCTGGACTACTCGATTAGGACCTTGTACTGCTACAACGGACTGTTGCTGCTGCTGCTGCTGTTGCTGGACTACCGGTGCAGGTGTAAATGTCGGATACGGGGTTGCAGTTGGGTAAGGTGTGGCTGTTGCGATAACTCCACAACACGATGGTTGTGTTGGGTTTGCTCGACAAGAGTTTTCGTTTTCTACTTTTGCACAGTAATGAGAACCATCTCCTGCGGGAATACATACATTTCCCGGTTCTGAACAAGCGTCATCTCCCAAATCCGGATTACATTTTGTTCCACAGCTACAATCGTTAATGGTAAGCTCTAACAGTCCACATCCTTGCAATGAGGGTGGAATTGTTGGGGCAGGAGATGTTGGTGTAACAGTTCCAGGAGAAGGTGGTTCTGGTTGTGGGGTTATAGGCGCTGCACCTGGTTGTGTCTGGACAACACATACATTTGTACATGATCCTGTACCTTCCCAGCGTCCTGAACCGAATATTTTTCCGGGTGTGGAAGGTAGCGGTCCTGCATTGTAACAAAGTTGTTCCTTACCAAATCCATTCACCGCAGCATAGTTCGTACCGAATATAACACCGCTGTCAAAATTGAGCCTGGTATTTGCACATTCGGGGAAACCGTCATTTCGTACAATGGTGTTGTTTTTCCAATCAGGCATCTTAATCTTAATACTGTTTTCACCTACAACTTGTGTGTTAGGATCCCAATCAAGCATATAAAAATTACACAATTCCCATGCTGAGTCTTTTGCTTTGACCCAGTAATTTGCATGGGTACTGTTAGAATTTGCTCCAGTTGAAGTTAACGTTACTTCTTGTCCGGGTTGTGGAGTAAAAGGAAGTGTATTTTGAGATGTTGCACTGTTAACTGTTACGGATGTACCGCCGCTTACCTGTACTGTCATTGAACTACACGATGCTATTTCGCCTTCCGGTCGTGTTGGTGCCGGTTCATTAGGACAGGAAACACCGGTATAACATGTTCCTCCAATGCCGTACGTGCCAAAATGCCCTGGAAGACGACAGGTAGTATTGCCGTCTACGCCAAGAATATTGATATCGTTTTGAAAGCCACCACAAGCCTGGCTCATGTATGAGTTTTTTGTGATTGACACTGTATGTGTTTGACCTGGTTGAATTGTTACTGTTTCTATTTTTATTTCCGGATCTTTGGTGCATATGACAACTGTCTGCTGTCCACTATCAAGTTTTAGACTTGCCGGATGACCATACGGATCGGGGCAGAAAAATGCCAGCCGTTGATAGGTAACTTTATGTGGTTTCGTATCTTTATTCTGGATAGTAAACACTGAAGTAAGTGTTTTTGTACCTTGTCTGACATTTTCCTTTCCTGCAATCGGTCCTGCTGTACCATCAGGTTTTACTTCTGCAATTCGTTCACAACTCGGTGAGTTTGAAACCCATTTAACTACTATGTTTGGATTCGAGTTGTTGTTCTTACAGGTTACGGCATGTTCCGTTGGCGAATCTGCACGTGAGCCTGTTGTAAAGAGCTCTCCTCCATTCCTGGTAAGGAAATATACTGCAATTCCAATACCTATTACTATTGCAAGCAATGTTACAACTAATTGTTTAGAGTTTAGATTTCTCATATTTGTTACTGACCGGCAAGGCATATCCTGGCACAACTTGGCACGTTAGTAAGACCAGGATTATTACTGCATAATACATTATTTGACGTACCAACTGATGTGCCAATTACTTGTGAATATATCTGGTAATCGCCAGCTCGCAATGAACCGGTATTTACTGTAAAGGAAATTGCCTGGCTAGAACCAAGGAGACAGTCTCCTACTGCTAAGGTATCTGTGGGACAAAGCTGTGCAAGAATGCCTTGTCCGTCTTTTCTTTTTGCCCAAACCTGATATGTAACGCCTGTATACGTACCAGGGTGTCCCTGTACCGTTATGGCAGCGCTTTTTTCTACACAAGCGTTCTTAGGTGCGTTTAATGACATACTTGGTGGTTGTGACGGAGGAGGATTACAACATGTCCCAGCTGAAGGTGCCTGAGCACATCTCTGCTTAAACTCCGGTTTTGAGCATACATATCCTCCTGTATTTGCCTGAATACATTCAAGTCCTGTTGCACATGCGTTTGCTCCATCCGCTGGATTACATGCACTTGCTCCGCAGGCTTTAGGTACAGGTGTTGCACTAGGAGGAGCAGGTGTATTTGTTGGGGGTTCTGGTGCAGGGGTATTGCTCGGTTGTCCAGGTGATGGTGTATTTGTAGGTGGCGCTGGGGTATTGGTAGGCGTGCCTGGTCCTGGCGTATTTGTTGGCGTGGGGGCACCGGGAACCTGGAATCGAGCTCCACAAGCTGCAGGAGCAGTAGCTGGATCAACCGGCTGAATGTACCCGTTTACTTGTCCAATTGCTCCGGGAAGGGATGAAGCCGTTAAACATCGTGGATTGGCCGCTGGCCCGCCGGGACGATATTTGTTGTATAAGTCCTCCATACTACACGTAGGCGGATTGCTAAACAAACAACCAATGTCCCAATGAGCATGATATCCTGGAATTGTTTTCCCATTGGAGAGTTTTATATTGTTGTAACAAATTTCACTCCCTGCTTGAACCGGAATTACTTGCGTATTGCTGGTACTTACTTTTGTCTGCCTTTGTCCATTTGGATCGGTGTAACCTACTTCCATTCCGGTACATACGGGCTTTTCCGCAGGACAAGAATTCCGGGTTTCAAGTGTAGCAGCATACATACATTTATGGTCTGCGCACTGAGTTGTACATTGTGTATTTTCAACACCGTCGACAAGAACCTTATAGAAATTCAAATCCATTTGATACGATCCGCAGTTTGTTACATAGTCAGAATCTCGACGATATTCAATTAGCTTTTCTTCACCAACTGCTAAATCAACTTTAATATCAAATTGACCATCATTGATAATGGGATCATTTGGTTCTCCCCGTTCACCCATCCAGCAGCCTCTATTTACTATCTGGTCTCCTTCAACAATATCGTAGAGTCTTCCACTGTTATCAGGTCCTCGACAGAAATCAGTATTTTTGGAATAGATAACAGAAATTGGCCGTTCCGCAATATTCTTTATTTTGATTGCATGTACAAACCCATGTGCATCAGATCGTTCCTGCACTTCCCATGGGATTTCTTCACGCGATCCATCTTCCTTAATTATGTATTGCGCCTGGAAGGTTACCACAGCCGAGTCGCACATATTTATCTCTTCTCTTCTTCCAATACTGGCACGAGTAGAAGTTGTTCGAGCTTCCTGGTTTAGGTTGTTATAAAAAACTAAAGCTGCGACTCCAGCCACAGCAATAAATGAAGAAATAAGAACTAACAGTAATGTTCTTTTTTGTAGAGGGATCATCCGCATGTTTAACTATAACACTTTTTTTTCTTCGAGTGTCAAGTATTTATAAGATCATTCCTACCAAAATTAATAATACGGGTATTCCGGCAATTATGAATGGAATTGGACTTCCAGATACAGGAGGAGGTGGTACTGGAGTATACGAAGGCTGTGGTTGCTGAGTCGGATACGGGGTATACGTCGGGATGATTGTATAGGTAGGTGGTGGTGGTAATGGTGTGTAGGAAGGTTGGACAGACTGCACTTGTTGTTGCTGCACAATAATATTGGGTGGTTGGGTTATGAAAATTTGTGGCTGCACAATTTGCGTTACCTGCTGAACAATTGTCTGTCCTGGTCTTTGCACCACCAGGGCTTGTTGCTGTTGTTGTTGCTGTTGCTGGACAATTTGCGGTTGAGGTGTGTATGTCGGTGCAGGGGTATAGGTCGGCTGCGGTGTGGGAGTGGGCGCAGAACAGCATGCCTGAATTGTTCCCTGTTCCGTACAAGCCTGCTGATATTGGTTCATTGCACATAGTTTGCCGTTTATTGTGTCAACACATGTCATCCCAGGGGCACATTCTCCTAGCTCGCCTCCACATGGCCGTCCGCAAGATGGTACCCGTGTTGGAGTCGGTGTAGGGGTGTAAGTAAGTGTAGGAGTTGGGGTAAAGGTGGCTGTCGGTGATGGTGGAACTGGGGTGGACGACGGAGGAACAGTTGGTTGTCCTGGCGTTGGAGTGGGTCCTGTAAATGATGTTTGTACTACACATGGAGCATTACAATTCTGTCCTGTGGGATTTGTTCCCAAATGCATTTTACCCATATTGGGATTTGGTCCTGCATTGCGGCACCACATATTGTTGGACCAGCCCTTTCCGCTCTGCAAGTAATTCACGCCAAAAATGACTCCCTTGTCGAAGTTAATCGGTTTACCGGCGCAAATTGTTCTTCCGTAATTGTCATTTCTTGTTAAGGCACCGGTTTTCCAGTTTGGCATAGTAAAGCTGTTTTGAGCAGGGCTGTCCGCATCAGGACTAAAAATGTAAAACGCGCAGATGGAATTAAGCGAGTACTCACTTCGTGCCGGTTCGTAGACATCGGGGGAATCTATTGGACGAATCCAGTATCCTGCAAAACGCGAACTTGGTCCACCGGTTGAGTTAAAAGTAATGGTTTCTCCCGGTTGTGGAATTCTGGGGAGTGTATTAGGACTGGTAGTTTCTGTTACATTTACACTTCCTCCACCTGAAAGCGTAACAGAAATCGAGTTACATAAGGCAGGAGGCTGCGGGACTGGGGTTGAAGTTGGTTGACCAGGAACAGGAGTTTTTGCGGGTGGTGGTGTGGGAGGAGTACGAGTTGGAGTATTGGGAGCCTCGCAACAAGAAACATCTGTGACATCATATCGAATATCTTGGCCGGTACACGTATTGTAAATCGTTGTTACCCATTTGCAGTAGCCTGCGCCAGGTTGACGATCGCAGAACTGGCCTTTTGGCTTCTCCTCACACACGGGTGTGTTTGAAGGCTGAGGAGGGTTTGTTGGCTCGACAGGAGTGCCTGGGCATGAAACAAGATTGTTACACGTTCCCCCGCGCACAGTGCGTCCCGCGTTTGCTGGGTCATTACATACATCTCCTCCTCCACATGTGTTAATATCGCATACTTCAGCTCGTCCGCATCCGTTTGGTCCCACTCCTCGACAACACAACATAGATCCTGATGGTGGTGCACGGTTAAAGTCAGCAGAGTCGCATCCACTTGCTCCCGGAGAAGTCTTACAACCTCCCCACTGTCCTACATCGGGACAGCTGGTTTGGGGGATTGGTGTGGCGGAAGGACGGGAAGCAGGTTGGGTTGGAGCTGCACTGGGGTTACCTCCTCCTACAGGCTGGCACCCTCCGCAGACTTGTTCGCAATCAGTGGCCGGTCCGCAGCTCCGGCACATTTGCCGACAGGTTTTCTCCTGGCCGGCGGGACAATTATCTGCGCTAGGATAGGTATTACATGTTTGGGTACGTCCTCCTCCTGAGGGGCATGATTCACAAACTGCTCGTGGGTTTTGTCCATTTGCATCACATTCAACTCTACAGTTTACCGCTGCAGGAGGATTGGTACAGCGGGTAGAATCAGTATACGTGTTTCCACATTGCGAATCCGCGGCTTGTGAAGATGTTGTTAAAGCTGTGCTACGGGATGTTGATGTTGAATAGATTATCACTGCAGATATCACGAGCAGCGCAATTGCCGTTATCAATTTTAAACTGGTTAATACTTGGTTTTTTTTCACTCGAGTTAGTATCCGATCAATGATAATTTTTCAGCAACTATATCCTTTAACGACTGATATTCTTTTTTTTCAATTCTAGTGGGATACACAACAAAATAAAGATACTCCGCCTGACTATTTAAAGTAAGCACGGGCGACACCTGGTTGGGAGTAAGCGAAAACAGTATGTCATCAAATTCTTCATCGTAAATGTAGTTATCTTGTTCGGGTACGTTGTTCAAATCAGCAAAATAATCTTTGAAATATTCCACTGTTTCCCCGTTTGTAAGCAGTTGCAAGTCAGCGTCCCTGTTGGCAGCATTCACAACTGTTTCAAGATCTGATGGGTTTGCCTCCATTTGACTGCGGTACTTTTCAATAAGTTCACGGGCTTTAGGTCTTAAATCTTCGCCAAATTTCGCGCGAGCTCTGTCATCGTTACGAAATGTTAATGAATAGGCTTTTACAAGAGCAAAGTCAGCTATAGAAAGCAGATTTTGATCTACAGCTTGTTTCATTGCTGGTAGAGAATTCTCCAGTTGCTCAAAGGAAGGAGATTCTCCAGGGTCGGTAAAGTTTACTTCATGCGCTTTTAGAACATCCCGCATTACGTAATACAAGGTTACACGATTAATTATGTATTTTTTTCTTCTGTCTTCCTGGACTGTAAACAATTTTCGGTCTGCTTCCGTATATAGTGAAGCAGGAATAGTAACACCGTTGTAGCTACGAGGGTAATTCTCTATGGTCTTCGTTAAGAAAGCGGTAGATTCGGGCATTTCTGCTAGTTGTGAAGGGTCAAGCGTATCAGTTGAAGCCCGGCTTCCTGTTGTCTCGGGTGTTCGTGTGATTGCAAATGCGAGACTGGCTACAAATACCACAACTCCGAGCACTAAAAAAATATTCACAAATCTAGCAAACGAATCGCTCATATCAGGTTTTGGAGGGTGAACTACGCTCGGAGGTAAGTCGGTATAATGATGTTCACCTGATGCAGTCATCTTATCATTATTCCATGGAGAAAATTGAATTGCAACAGTACTCTATACTTCCTGCCATTGGATATTCGGATCACGCTTCATAAATGTAATTTGACGCTTGGCATACTGGTACTCTTTGGTAACCCATTCCTCGGCCATTTCTTCAAATGTAATTTTTTTGTTTATGAACTGTGTAATCTGGTTATAACCAATCGATTTCATTCCCGGATCTTCAGGAAGGTACCCGTTTTGCAGTAGATGTTCTGTCTCGGTAACCGCACCTGCTTCAATACGAGACAAAACCCTTTTTTTGATTAACGGTTTTATATCATCACGATTCTTATGCCGAAACCCTTCTATTGAAATCGTAAGCTCTTCTTTTGACAATTGCATTTTTTTATAGAGTATAGTTTCAAATTTCATAGTGTTTTCAAAGGAAGTTCTTTCGAGAAAACGAATAAGACGATGCGGATTTTTTCGATCACTTTCGTTCATTTCCTGGAATGCTTCACTGTTTTTCTGTTGTACCAGTTCCTGGAGCTCTTGCACTGTGAATGTTTCCATTTGCTTTCTCAGCTCCCAATTGGGAGGCTGCATTTCAGAACTCCCGTACAATAAAAAGTACAAGTACATATATGTGCCTCCAACAAGAACGGGCACCTTTCCACGATTCCATATATCAGCTAGGACAACCATACAAAGATTCTGAAAATCGTGAGAGGAAAAGGGTTGTTTTGGATCTACGATATCATATAACCATAGTTTGACTGGTATATCGTGAACCCCCAATGTATAGTACCCGATATCCTGAATACCGTTCTGTTTGACGACTGCAAAATTCTTCTTCTGGAAGTCCTTTCCCGTGACGATATCTAGGTGTTTGTATATTTGCCGCGAATCAAAATTAACCACTTCTCCATTTATTTGTAAAGCATACTCAAGTGCTTTTGCTGTCTTTCCGGTAGCTGTCTGTCCGGTAATAATATGAAGGTGTTTCATTGCATTTTTGCAGCGTCAATCACATTCCTGAACAAGTAGAGCACATCAATCGGACCAATTCCTCCGGGTGTTTCCGTGTAGAATCCTGCGATGTCTGCAACTTCTCGTTCCTCGTAGTCACCCCTGAGCTTACCGTCTTCGTTGCGCAAACCCACATTTAACAGAGTTGCGCCCTTTTTTATCATATCGGGTTCTATCACTTTTCTCCCTACGGCCGTAATAACAAAATCCGCTTCTGCAATAAATTCGCGAACTATTGCTTGGCTGGTTTGTGATGAAACATTGATAAACGGGATTCGAAGTGAGGACAGTGTCTTCCCAATGGGGTGCCCACCAGTCAATCCTCTTCCTAACAAGACGGTTTTTTTCCCGCGAACCATTTTGCTGAATAATTCCTTATCGCTCGGTCTTACAACCAGTTCATCATAAGTGAGGCTTTTTGTTGCAGTATATTTAAGGGCGGTAAGAACAGCCAAACCAATTGGAGGTGAAAAGGGAGATTTTTCCCTGTGTCCTTCAATTTCTTTTTGAAGAGGAATAAAGTTATACAGTGAAGCACTCATAAGCATAGATGGTAACGGCAGTTGTACGATAATTCCGGTATTTGCGGGATTATGAGCTTCTTCTTGGAGTATGCGTACAAACTGTTCGTACATGGGTTCCTGCTTGAGCTGGATAAATTGAAAGTCGATTCCCAGTGCTTTTGCTTTTTTTTCCTTAATTGCAACAAATGATAGCTGTTCTTTTGCTTCACCAATAAGAATAGTAGTCAAACGCGGCTGTTTTCCTTGAGCTTTTAGCTCTTTTACTTCCTCCGCCATGCGCTGTACAAGCACGGCGGCTATATCTTTGCATGGGATCAACATACATTATTATACCGTATTAAGGCTCTAAACGCAAAAAAATTATTCGTTTTTTGTAACAGAGCCTGTTATATAGCAGTTGCACTGGTTACGACATCTTCACTATCTGAAAAGCGCATAAGGATAACACCCTTTGCTTCGCGTGTGTATGATGGGATATCATTAATCGGTATACTCACTACCTGTCCACTGCGGCTGGTAATCAATACCGCCTGCTCTTCATGAATAATGTCTACAAACACAATCTGACCGGTTTTCTTATCAATAGGGGCAATGCGAACACCTTTTCCACCTCTATGTTGTCCTTTGAGGAGCTTGAGCTTTACTTGTTTTCCAATTCCCCTTTCTGCAATTACAAGCAGTGATTTATCATACGCTTCCTGTGGGAACACATCGGCAGCGGTGACTTCATCGCCGTTTTCGAGGATCATTCCCCGTACACCCATAGACGATCGACCAGTATTTCTGATTTCCTCTTCTTTAAACACAATGGTTTTTCCCCCTCGTGAGGTCAAAATGACATTTTCCTTTCCGTCTGTCATTTTGGATATAAGCAGTTCATCGCCGTCATCAAGCTTAATAGCAATAATACCGTTGCTTTTGATATTGGCGAAGTCCCTAAACAAAGTTTTCTTTACCGTTCCTTTCTTGGTAATCATGACAATAAAGCAGGAATCCGGGAGCGGTTCTGTTGGTGAATAGCTTAACACTGAAGTAACGCGCTCTTCGGGACGAAGGTTTAGTACATTAACAATCGCCTTTCCTTTCGAAGTGCGTGAGCCTTGTGGAATTTCCCAGACACGGGTCTGGAACACGCGTCCCATGTTTGTAAAGAACATCATTAAGTCGTGAGTTTGTGCGACAACTGTAGCAAAGACATTATCAGATTCTTTTGTCTCAATGCCGGCTACTCCTTTACCACCGCGACCTTGTACTTTAAATGTTTCGCGGGGTACTTGCTTAATGTATCCTTCTTTCGTGAGGACGCAGATAACCTCTTTGTTTTCGATAAGTTGTTCATCACTAATTTCACCCGGCTTTGCAGCCACTACTTTTGTTTTTCGTTTGTCTCCGTATTTGTCTTTCAGGTACTGAATTTCGTCTTTGATTACTCCGAGGACTTTAAAGATGTCTTTGATAAGAGATTCCAAGTACTTGATTAATTCGCGCAGCTGTCTTAATTCTTCTTCGATTTTGCTGCGTTCCAGTCCGGTAAATCTCTTGAGCTGCATGTCTAAAATTGCCTGCGATTGAATTTCGGAAAGGCCGAAACGTTCCATTAACTTTGCTTTTGCAGTTGGTTCATCAGGAGAGCGACGAATAATTTCCACAACTTCGTCAATATTATCCAAAGCTATTAGATAGCCTTCCAGGATGTGTGCGCGAGCCTTGGCCTGGATTAATTCAAACTCAGAACGGCGAATTACAACTTCAACACGATGCTGTATAAAGTACTCAAGAATTGCTTTGAGTGATAATGTTTGCGGAACACCATCGACTAGACATACCATATTTGCCGGGAACGAAGTCTGCAAGTCGGTAAATTTATAGAGGTTATTGACAACTTTTTTAAATGAGGCATCTCTTTTTAGTTCTATTACTACACGGATTCCATCTCGATCTGATTCATCGCGCAAATCCGAAATACCAATTATCTTTTTATCAATAACCAGTTGAGCGACTTTTTCAACAAGATTTGCCTTGTTGACCTGGTATGGAAGTTCGTTGATAACAATTGCAGTTTTCCCTTTCCCCATTTCCTCTTCTTGGATAACACCGCGAATAAGAACTTTGCCACGACCGGTCATGTACATCTGTTTAATATCAGCTGCTCCGTAAATAATTCCTGAAGTTGGGAAATCCGGCCCTTTTACGTATTGCATTAAATCTTCGACTGTCGCGTCATATAACATCTTTTTCGAATCATCCCGTGCATTTGTCAGTTCAATTACTTTCTTTTCTTTTGGCTTTTCAGTAGCTGCGGCTTCCAGTTTTGCAGCTAAAGCGGCAGTTTCATCATCGACCTCCTGGACTGTTGGCGCTTCACCCGTATCCAGTCTTCCTGTATCAATAAGATGAATAATGGCATCACAGACTTCTGTTAAATTATGAGGTGGAATCTTTGTCGCCATACCAACTGCAATACCTTCAGCACCCATTAAAAGCAGATTTGGCAGTTTTGCTGGAAGGTATACCGGTTCTTTGATTCTGCCGTCAAAGTTATCTACGTAAGGAACAGTATCTTTTTCAATATCAGCAAGCATTTCGTCGGCAATCTTATTTAGCTTTACCTCGGTGTAACGCATAGCAGCGGCCGGATCGCCGTCGATAGAACCGAAGTTTCCCTGTCCTCGAACCAGTGGGTAACGCATTGAGAAGTCCTGTGCCAAGCGCACAAGAGCTTCGTATACAGGAGAATCACCATGAGGATGGAACTTACCAAGTACTTCTCCTACCACACCAGCTGACTTTGAAAAGCGGGCTGTTGAAGTAAGGCCCATCCTGTGCATTGCAAACAAAATACGGCGATGTACGGGTTTTAGACCGTCACGGACATCTGGAAGCGCACGTGAAACGATTACGGACATCGCATAGTTCAGGTAAGCGCGCTTCATTTCTGAAGAAATTTCAGTTACGTCGCGGGAAGCATTGCCGAACATTTCGTTCTGTTCGTCTGGTGTAATTGGTTCTTCAGGATTGTTGTTCTGATTATCGTCCATGTGGTCTAAAAATTCCTAATTATCGCTTGCTGTAATCAGCAAAAGCGTTGGTTTACTTCATTGAGTTTTTGATATCCTCAAAAGCTTTTTCTTTTGGTAAAAAATCTTTAATTTTGACCCATTTACCTGGTTCAAGTTCCTTATAGTGTTCAAAAAAGTGTTTAATTTTGTTTTTTACAGCATCACCAAGATCATCTATGTCATTAATATGAGCATAAAAAGGATCAACTTTTGGTGTGGGTACTGCAAGAATCTTGGTATCAATGCCTTCTTCATCTTCCATCTGGAGCATTCCAATCGGTCTAGCTGGAATAACTGTTCCAGGATGTACAGGGTAGGTTGAAATAACTAGAACATCTGTTGGATCTCCATCATCAGCCATTGTTCCTGGCATAAATCCATAGTTAAATGGATATCCCATTGCGGTAAAGGCGAAACGATCGACCATAATAAACCCAGAATCCTTATCCATCTCGTATTTGATTGAAGATCCCTGCGGGATTTCAACAACTACATTAATTTCTTCCGGCGGTTTTTTTCCTGAAGATAGTTTTGAAATATCCATAAAAAATTAAAATGTTAACATCTAATTACACAGCGCAAATACTTTGCTTCGATATTCTCTTCCGGTACTAGTCCCCAATCCCGGGAATCAACGCTTACTTCCCTGTTGTCTCCCATCACAAAAAACTTGTCAGCAGGTATTGATAGATCAATTCCTTCTTTTACATAGCCTCCCTCACTTACGGTTGTTTGTTTTTCCGGATCCAGATACTCTTCAACAAGCTCGTTGCCATTCAAATAAAAAATCCCGTCTTCTATGCGAACTGTATCGCCAGGTATTGCTACTATTCTTCCAATTAGTATTTCGTTTCGACCTGGTCGTTTAAAAAGTACAATTTCAGCATGGGTATATGTCTTGTCGTACTTAATCCCGGCAATGGTGCTTCCGTTTTTTAAAGCGGGTTCCATTGAGGGACCGGCAACGCCATATACATCAACTACAAACATCTTGATAAGGAATACTACCGTTATCAGGATTGCCAACCTTAGCACAGTCCATAGTGCAGAAAGCACTGATGAATGATTCATAGTTAAATATCCAGATCAGCCATTCGCGCATGGGTCACGATGAATTTCTTCCGTGGTGGGACTTCATCGCCCATAAGCATGGTAAATATCTGATCGGCTTCCTGAATATCAGCCATATCCACTCTTCGCAAAATGCGTACTTTCGGATCCATTGTCGTTTCCCACAACTGTTCCGGATTCATTTCTCCCAGTCCTTTGTATCGCTGAACATTAAAGTTAACCTGTTTTGCTTCTCCATCTTTTGCCTTTGCTTGTGCTTTTTTGGTTTGTTGTTCAATAACATCGTCGCGCTCTTTATCGCTAAAGGCATACCAGGCCTGTTTCCCTAAGCTGATTTTGAACAGCGGAGGCTGAGCAATGTATAAATGTCCTTTCGCAACAACATCAAACATATGACGGAAGAAGAATGTAAGAAGGAGCGTCCGGATGTGCTCACCATCAACGTCAGCATCGGTCATGATAACGATTTTGTGATAGCGTAGTTTTGCGTAATCAACATTTTCCCCAATTCCCATACCCAGAGCTATAACTAAGTCCTTAATTTCTTTAAATGCCAGCACCTTGTCCAAATAGGCTCTTTCAGTGTTCAAAACCTTACCTCGGAGTGGCAGGATTGCCTGGAATTCACGATTTCGGCCCTGTTTTGCAGTTCCGCCAGCTGAATTTCCTTCAACCAGGAACAGTTCTGATTTGGCAGGGTCTTTTTCCTGGCAGTCTGCCAACTTACCTGGAAGTGTTGCACCTTCCAAAGCGCCTTTTCGCAAGACCGCTTCTTTAGCTGCCTTTGCGGCAAAACGTGCTTTCTGCGCGAGCAAAATTTTCCCTACGATTTCTTTTGCTTCTTTTGGATTCTCTTCAAAGTATGTATCAAGAGCTTCGGAAACTGCCTGTTGTACAAATGGCTGCGCCTCAGAGTTTCCCAGCTTTCCCTTTGTCTGGCCTTCAAACTGTAAGTTGGTTGAAGGCATTTTCAAATAAATCACTGCGGAAAGACCTTCTTTTACATCGTCGCCTGAAAATGATTCTTTGAGATCTTTTTCACTGACTGTTTTCTTGGCATATGAGTTGATGGATCGTGTTAAAGCAATACGGAAACCGGTTAAATGGGTTCCTCCTTCATGGGTATTAATGGTGTTAACATACGAGTACAAGTTTTCGGCAAGTGAATCGTTATATTGAATAACTACTTCAACCTCCTTATCTTCTCCCTGTTTGCGAATATAAATGGGCTCATGAAGCACTTTTTTCCCGCGATTGATGTCACGAATTAATGAAACGATACCACCATCAAAAAAATACGCTACTTTTTCCTGTTCTACTTTGTTATCTATTTTCAAATACAGCCCGGAGTGAAGATATGCGCGTTCTTTTACAACTTTTCTAAATTCTTTGTAATGAACTTCAATTGTTTCTTTAAAAATTTCAGGATCCAGCTTAAATGAGACTGCAGTACCCGTTTTAAATGGATGTTTTAACTGTGATTCTTTTACTTCTTTTAAACCATATTTAGGTGTTCCTTTTGAATATTCCTGCCTCCAGATTTTTCCATCGCGAACTACTTCTACAATTAAGTGTTGGGACAAAGCATTTACTACAGAAGCACCTACACCGTGCAGACCACCTGAGATTTTGTACGCAGATCCTTCAAATTTACCTCCCGCATGGAGTTTTGTAAAAACGAGCTCTAATGCAGAGACACCATGTTTTTCGTTAATACCTGTTGGAATACCTCGTCCATCATCGTAGACTGTGTAGTATCCATTCTCTTCAAAAACAGTAATAATATTTTTTGCAAATCCGGCAAGACCTTCATCAACGGAGTTATCTAAAATTTCGCGAAGACATTCATTTACACCCTTTTGAGAGGTGCTTCCAATATACATACCAGGACGCTTACGTACAGGTTCAAGACCTTCAAGCACGACGATAGATTCTGCACTGTATTGTTGTTCTTGATTATCAGCCATAGTTAGTTAAGTTTCTCATTCTAATGAATTGGAGGGGAAATTGCAACCCTGAGCAACAAAGTACGGGCAAAAAAAAGAGGTGAAGAAACACAATTAGTTATGCTTCTTCACCTCGGCCTGAATTCACATTTTACTTTCATAAAGTGTGCCTGTCAGGCCCCCAGGTGAGCCACGCTCAAGTGAACAATTGCTTTTCCCGACTCTATCGCATGCGATAGCGCCGTCAAAAGCGTTAAGCTCACTTGAGGGTGACCTTGGCACCAGCTGCTTCGAGCTTTTTCTTTGCTTCTTCTGCAGCTTCTTTCTTTGCGTTCTCGACAACCGGCTTGGGAGCTGATTCTACGAGTTTCTTTGCATCGATAAGTCCGAGTGTTGGAACGATTTCACGAACTGCCTTGATTACGGCGAGCTTGTTTGCGCCAGCTTCGGTAAGTTCGACTGTAAATTCAGTCTTTTCTTCAGCTGGTTCTGCTGCTCCCGTGCTTGCTGCACCACCTACTGCTGGTCCTGCTGCCATCATCGGCATTCCTGAGACGCCAAATTTTTCTTCTAAGTACTTTGCAAGTTCTGAAAGTTCAAGAACGTTGAGTCCCTCAATCTGTTCAGCGATCTTTGCGAGCTTATCACTTAGTGTTACTGTTGATTCTTCTGCCATTTTCTATTTCACACTCCCTTCCTAGTATGGATGAATTGGTAAATACGTTTCGCGATAGTACGCGTGCACATCGATTGTTAGCCCTGTTTTGATTTCTCAGAAAGGACGGTAACAAATCTCTGCATATTGAATTTCATTGAGAATACGGTCTTCATCATCGGTGACTTCATAGAACCGATCACTTTTGCCATCAGTTCTGCCTTTGATGGGAGTTTTGCGAGGGCCTCGACGTTGCGAGCGTCGTATGCGGCTCCATCAACATAACCAAACTTAAAGGTTAATGATTCATCTTTTTTCGCATGGTCGTAGTATGCTTTTAGCCCTTCACTCCAATCTTCGGAAAGTCCCACCATTGCTGAAGGTCCCTTTAAAGGCATACCTTTTTCTTTGATTGAGCCCATAGCTGTATCATTTTGGGCCATTTGTTCGACTGTCTTTTCAAAAAGAGTATTCTTAAGAACCTTTACAGAAGCATTTGCTTTGCGTAATTTGCGACGAAGGTCTTCTAATGCTTTGTGTGTTGTTTTATTGTATTCAATAACTACGAAGTTTTTGTAGTCGCCAATAATGTTTTTTAGCTCGGATACTTGAGCTTGTTTTGCCTGGTTTGCCATAGGATCACTCGTCAGGAAATTGTAATTCTTTTACCTTTGCTTTCGACTTTCCGAGAAATCGGAATCGCATGTCGCCACCAAAAGAACCTGAGGTCTTTGTGAAAAATAAAGTATAGCAGAGAAATAGTAATTTAGCAACAGTTACCTTGGGAAATAGTTTGTTGAGTCATTATTTACTCCGGGAGTAAGTGAGGGTGTGGGGGTAAGCGTTATAATCCGTGGCCTTCCGTTATCCGGTAGGTTACCTCCAGGGAGATTGGCTATAAAATATCCCGAATACAAAATCCCAACTGCAACTATAAACGCAATCAATACACCTGTTTTTACTGCCACTGAGGACTTGGTGTAATACAACGTTTTTAAAACTACATATGTAACAAAAAAGTGAACTGGTGCTGTGAATACCATAAGTCGAACTAAATACCAGATTGTAAAGTCTTCCCCAGGTTGAAAAAACAAGGGAATCATCAGTGCAAATAGTCCTAAATACGGGAGCGAATTGAGTACGAGAGCCCATTTGAGCGGCATTTTTTTGTTAGCCCATACCGTAATTCCTACAATTGATATAACTGCGATTGTCCAAATAGCTAATGCACGAGCCAGGAATAAAAGGACGTCCTGGAAGGTAGGAATTGAAAAGCTGGCAAATGCTGGGACAGGAATAATTAAAAAGATAAAAAGGAGTATTAATAACGGTATGTTTTTTTTCACCTTACATTCATAATAAATGAAGTAAGAATAATTGCAAGTGAAAACAAAGGAAGAGCAAAAATCAATCTTATGAATTACATATCCCCAAGCAGCTCACGAAGTGACTTTCCTTGATTGTTCTTTCCATCTTTTTTGTCTTTTTTCTTCTGTTTCATTGCTTCCTGGTACTTCTTTGCATTTTCCATTCTTCTAGTAAATTCTTCCACACGACCCTTTGAATCAATAAATCGCTGCTCACCGGTGTAGAATGGGTGGCAGTTATTGCATACTTCCATAATAATCGACTTCATGGTTGAGCCGGTAGTAAAGCTGGTGCCGCATGATCTGCAGGTCACTTGAGCATCTTCAAAATACTGGGGGTGGATATTCATTTTCATAGGAAGTATTTATTATAACAGGTTTATGGAATGTTGCAACGGGTATGAATTATTGGAGTGACATATCCTGAGTGGCTGTCATTGGCTGCAATGGAGAAGGTAATGCAAGGCTATAGCATAGTTGATGTGCATCCCACCCCTGTGTTTGTGCAATAGATGTTAATTCACCAGCAAGACGGAGGTCATATGCTCTTCTTATTTCTTCCATGTATGTTTCTGGTGTCATCTGTTCGGTAAAGGTGACCATTGGCTTAATCTGTGCACCTGGCAATGGTTCCGGCATTGCGGTTTCTTCAGTCAGCAATCCCAGACGCTGCAAAGCTTGATTATGTAACACCGCTATTGTACGATCAGCCGTATGGTGCAGTGAATAGTCCAGAAAGTACAATATCGCATCGCGTGAAGGAAATCTCCCTGCCAATCTCCACTGCTCCTGGATTGTACGAACGATTTCAAAGTATCGTTGTTGCATACCGGCTACCATTGTTCGCACTTCCATTTGGGGACCGGGTATCTCTGGTCCTTCAAATTCATAGTGTTCTGTTCCCATAATCACATGGTACGACGATGTACAGTGATGGTCAATACATTGCAATAGAAAAAACTATATAAAATATGTATGTTTTAAAATATGTATTTTTGCTCATGTTTGCGCGCAGTATGTGCTTACAATAAGGAGAGTATTAGCCAGTGAAGACCTTGTCCCACTTTCCTTCTTCAATGATATCCTCAAGGTTAAAGTAGCTTTTGTTGAAGCGATGGTCAGTGAGCCGATTCTGGGGAAAGTTGTATGTTCTAATTTTGTCTGCCCGTTCTCCATTTCCAATATCCTTCACATAGGAGAACATTGCTCCGCGCTTTTTTTCCTCCTCCAGCTGGTACAGCTTGCCTCCAAGTAGTTCCAGAGCTATTTGCCGATTTGCCTCCTGGTAGCGTTCTTTCGAAGAAGTTACCACAATACCAGTAGGTTTGTGGATTAAGCGGACTGCTGTTTCCACTTTGTTTACGTTCTGGCCGCCTTTCCCGCCTGCACGATAGAATTGCCATTCCAGGTCAGCCGGACTGATTTGTACCTGGCTACGATTGATCTGTGGATACACTACAATAATTGCTGTTGAAGTATGAACACGTCCTTTCCTTTCAGTTGCTGGAACGCGCTGAACACGATGAACTCCGGTTTCTTTCTTAAACAAAGTATAAGCATTTGGACCTTTTACCTGAATGGTATTATCAGATAAATAAGTTACTTTAAGGCCATTTCGCTCTGCATATTTTATATATGAATGAAGAAGATCATCCATCCAGATCTTGGATTCGCCTCCCCCCACCCCAGGCATTGCTTCAATTACAGCGATATTTGTGTTGATTTGCATAAAAGGATTTTCTCAAGTTCCTAAATCTTTAAAAGGTATACGGGCAGTTTCTCCTGTTTGCATATTTTTTACACTAGCAGTTCCATTTGCAAGTTCATTATCCCCGAGTATTAGTACTCTGCCAATTTTTTTCTTATCAGCGTATCTCATCATTTTCTCCAGTTTAGCTTCTGCATCCGGGTATATGGTTACAATTTCCCCATTTTTTCTCATTGCTCCAGCTAATTCCACAGCTTTTTTTTGCGCATTTTCACCAAGGGGCGCGATTAATGTGCTGATTTCTGAGGTAGCTGTGATTAAATTTCGATCGCTAATTATTTCAATAATACGCTCGATTCCAAAGCTTCCTCCTGCCGCAGGCACATTGTCTCCACTATACAGTTCAACAAGGTTATCGTATCGTCCGCCACTTCCAATTGATCCCACTCCTCCATCCTTAATTTCGAACTCAAAAATTGGGCCGGTATAATAGCTTAGTCCGCGAATTATTGCTGGATCAAAACGGTATGTGTCTGAAGGAACCCGGGCTGTTTCCAACAAAGTAAATAGAGATCGTAATTCGGCAATTCCTTCTTTAGCCTGAGGAATAGCGCTGATTTTGCTTTCCAGTGCAGTAAGCTTATCTTCTGATGAATCCGTCAGGAAGGTAGAAATGGTATCAATTACTTCTTGAGTTAAACCTTTTGTTTTCAGCTCTTCTTGCACACCGGACAAGCCGATTTTATCCAGTTTATCTATTGCGATACACACAGGATAAAACTGTTCAGGTGTTACCCCGGCAAACGACAACATTCCGTCTATAATTTTTCGATTATTTATACGCACATCAATTCCAGTAAATCCAAGTTCCTGCAAAACCTCAATTCCCATTTGAATATATTCAGCTTCGGCTAATTGACTTGTAGTGCCAAAAGTATCTGCATCACATTGATAGAATTCCCGGAAGCGGCCTTTTTGCGTGTTGTCTGCTCGCCAGACAGGTTGTATTTGATATCTTTTGAATGGCAAAGGAAGATCATTTTTGTATTGGGCTAACACACGACAAGCAGGTACAGTCACATCATAGCGCATTGCAACTTCTCTTCCTCCGCGATCCGTAAACTTGTAGATTAATTGTTCAGCTTCACTTCCATACTTACCCATAAGAATGTCGGCGTATTCCAGTGTGGGCGTTTCCAGGGGTTCATAACCGAATTTCTCGAAGACATTTCTGAACGTTTGAAACACACGCTGCCTAACCCGCATTTGAGCAGGTAAAAAATCACGGAATCCTTTGAGTGTTCGTGGTTCAATTTTTGTCATATGGAGAAATTATAGCAGAGCAACAGGATAATCGTTATGTAGAAGAAAAAGCTTATAGTATAATTTAAAAAGTCAATCGAAACTATTGAGAGGTGATTATGTTCCTCTGGGAGGTCGTTCAACGGCCGGAGAATCAGCTTCTCCGGTTCGCGATCATCGGGTTCGTGTCGGTTGTGGGGCACCTGGGGTTGATTCGGCTGTTCCTTGTACTCGGGCGTACTGAGCGACAGGCAAGCAGCATGAGCTTCCTCTGCATTGCCTTCGTGCAATTCGCGATGCACCTGGTGTGGACTTTCAGGGTGTCGCAGGGGAACCCGCCCGGACTGATCGCGCTGAGCTTTACGCTGTTTATGGTAGGCCGGACTATCGCCTGGAGGTTGAACGAGATCGTTTTCGTTCGCGTCTACGGGCTGTCGGTGATGCGGGTTTTCGGTCGTTTTCGCCCGTATGTGTCGCAGATTCTTACCTCAGCGATCCTTATTGTTTTCACCTACCCATACACCAAGTACGTGGTGGTGAGCTGGCTCGATACAACATAGCGGGGGCGGGAGAGATCTCGCCTCCGCAAGCAGAACTTACGCAAGAGATAACTACAAGAATTACTGATTAGACTGGACTGTCAGATTTAAAGAAATTACTTCACCATTTCTCCAGATACGCAGGGCAATGGTATCTCCAATGTTCTTTTCAAGAATGAGTTTTGCAAGTCCCTGGTCATCCCCGCCTTCAACTTTCTTTCCATCGAACTCCATAATAATATCTTCTTCCTGGACTCCCGCTGTCGCAGCAGGTGAACCATCAAGAACCTCTATCACATACGCTCCCTGCACGAGGTCATTCAACACCGCTGTTTCGGTATCGATCATCCGGTAGCGTACCCCAATATACGGGCGGTCAAAGCTACCACCGCGCTGGTTAAACCCATCCACCAAGTCGCGCACTACATTGGAAGGAATAGCAAAGCTAATATTCTGCCCTTCTCCTGCTACAGCTGTGTTGACTCCAATTACTTCTCCGTTTGAATTAAGCAATGGTCCACCGGAATTTCCTGGATTAATTGCCGCATCGGTCTGGATCACATTATCAAGCTTCTCGACATATCCTTCAAAAGGTGAACCGGCCGTTATACCTCTTCCAAGACCTGACACAATACCTGTGGTTACAGTGTTGGTGAATTCACCGAGCGGTGTGCCGATCGCGATAACGGTTTGCCCTAATTTAAGCTGAGATGAATCTCCTAATGGTAAAGGCGTTAGGTTATTTGCGTTGATCTTAAGAATGGTTAGGTCATTGAGAGGGTCACGGTAGATTCTTTCGACGGGGTACTCCTTACCGTCGTTGGTGAGGACAGAGTATGTCGCATCTTCTACACTTACCACATGGCGATTGGAGATAATCAAGCCATCAGCAGAGATGATAAAGCCGCTCCCGATATTGCGTTCGATTGTTCGCTCTTGACCTGGGACACGGCGGAAGGGCTCAAACGGGTTAAACGGATCAAGTGCAAACTGATCCTGCGTACGTGCAGTTGCTTTAATACCAATAGTGACCACCGATGGAAGCGATTCCTCTACTACCTGGGTCACTATTTTTTCGTGATCGGTTATTGTTGAAGGTCCTGATTTTTGTTCAATTCGATAGGGTGAAGCTGATGGGGAGGCAATATTTGAGTTAGGAAGCATATTTTGCAACGCCTGATTAACGTTATTCAAAAAGGCATTATTACCGCTATATCGCTGAATAACAGCAAGTCCAATCAGAATAAGCGCTACTATAAAAATAAATCGTTTCATATAAGTATTATTCTATCACTGGAGAATTAAGAAATGGTTAATCAAGTTCACTTTATTTAAGGGCTTCCTCGACAGCACGACTTAATTGCTGGTCGGTTTCTCTTGTTAACGTATTTCCTTCCTCCAGATCATTTTTAACCTCGATCTGGGGCATAATCCCTTTCCCGTTAATCCACTCCCCTTTTGGTAAGATCCACTTTGCTACTGTTACATGCAATCCAGCTCCTTTTGTGAGGTCGAGCGCTTCCTGGACTGAACCTTTTCCAAAGCTTTTTTCTCCGAGAATTGTTGCTCTATCGTAATCGCGCAGTGCCCCGGAAAGGATCTCGGAAGCAGAAGCTGACCCTTGGTTAATAAGTACGGACATCGGTATTTCCAGTAATCTTCCAGTGCGACGTACCTTATACTCCTTGTTTCCGTCAACGGTGGATTCCTGCTTTACCACCATGCTTCCCACAGGAAGGAATTCGGATGCCAGATACACTGAACTCTCCAGATAGCCTCCGGGGTTATCACGAAGGTCGAGAACCAGTCCTTTAATCTGTCCTCCAGCAAAGCGGTTGTTAACCTCGTTTACTGCAGCATCCCATTCGCTGTTGGTTGTTTCTCCAAACTGATTTACTTTAATTACTGCTACCTGTCCGCTGCTTCCATTTTCGTAGGTTAACTCGACTGAGTCGACTTTAATCTGGTCGCGGGTAATATCAAACGTTTTTTCTTCGCTGTTCCTTATTACGGTAAGTTTTACTACAGTTCCCCGCTCACCTCGGATCTTACTCACAGCTTGGTTTAAGGTCCATCCTTGCACAGATTCGCCATCGACCTTGTACAAAATATCTCCTGAAAGTATTCCTGCCTTTAATGCAGGAGAATTCTTGAGTGGTGCCACGATAACAATAAGACCTCCACGCAGTCCAAGTTGGGCTCCGATCCCGTCGAATTTACCACCCAGATCGTCTTTTGACTTTTTGTTTTCTTCAGGCGTAAGGAAAAACGTGTAGGGATCTTCCAATGAAGCCACCATTCCTTTAATAGCACCATAATACATTTTAGTCGCATCAATCTTTTTGTCATCGACGAATTTTTGTTCTATTTTGCTCCAGACATCCCAGAACAAGGCAAAGTCAATTTTTGAAGCGCGTTCCGATTTTTTGGGTTCAAATACATTGCCAAATACTGGGTTAGACGATGCAGTGGTTGGGTTGGTTGCCTGTACTTGTCCATATTTATATCCGAGTCCAAATAACAGCACCCCAACGGAGATAAGGAGAATAATATTTGTCCACGAAATAGTCTTTTCTGTACGATGATGTGCTTTTGTCTCTTTGTGATGCTCTTTATTATGTTCGTGCCCGTGATGGTCGTTACTCATAGAAGTAGATTGTAGTATGGTCAGGTCCGATATTGCAACATGAAAATTTGTTTTTTTTGATTTCTTCGTAGTCTGCAATTTCTTTGAGGATGGCTACAGGAATTGATGCCGTATCGTCAGGTACCTGTAGCAACACAAATCCGACTGCTCCCAACGCTTCAAATTTCATTTGATCGTAGGAAGGCATTTTATCGCCAACAACAACTTTGTAGTTTACTTCATCTTCTGTAATGTGAGTGGCCTGTACATTTTCCTGAATTAATACTTGCCCACCAAAATAATGAGTCGGTTCATGAAGAGGGTATTGTTTTCCCTTTCCTACTTGAACAGTTACGATGTTTCCTTCGATTTCTTCTACCTCACCCTTAAAAAAACATCGCTCCTCTACAGAATCGTTCGTAGCAGTAGAAATCCGCACAGTCCCATCTGTATGGTTAATTTCTTTTACCACTCCATTGTATTCACTCAAGTACTGTCGTGCACTCATCATCGCTTTCTTTTCTGCAATCACCTCGTCTATCTGAACTGTATCGCCAACAAACTTAAACAAATACATAAAAATCTTATCAGGAGGAATTCCCAATGCAGCTGCAACAGGAAGTTTAATTTCGTCTTCGGTGTTACGTTGAATAAAAGGCGTATCAAAGTCAACGTTTTGACCTTTTTTTATAAGAAGTTTTGCTCCTTCAGGTACTATAACAGGTATCCTCATGGAATCATTATACACATTTCACACGAGGAGAAAAAGGTTATAAAACACCTGACTACTGGGAATACAGTTACTTTTCTGCTTTATTTGCTCCCTGATAGGAAGTGAAAGGAATAAGAGCAAGATATCGGGCGTACTTTACAGCCTGTGAAAGTTTCTTCTGTGTTTTTGCTGATAATCCGGTCTTTTCGCGACTGAGAAGTTTCATACGAGGAGATAAGAACTTCGTGATATTTTCGATGTCCTTGTAATCCGGTTCGATGTTGAATTTTTTGAAAAAATCTTTTGATGTTGCCATAACGGTATATTATAACACGCTTTTATTTTTCTGGGAAGGAATTAGAACGGAATATCTTCCGGATTAACATCTTCCTTAGATCGTGATGAACTGATAGCAGGGGGAGGAACGTCATCCATTGCAATATTAAACTCCTCGTGCCCTCCTACGTTTGCTACTTCTTCAGCTGGCCCTTCGGCCTTTTTGCCTTCATTGAATACGATAAAGTCGTCGAGTACGATTTCGGCGACTGTCTTTTTCTGACCGTCTTTAGTAGTGTAATCACGATAGGTAATGCGGCCTTCTACGTACACTTTTTTTCCTTTAACAAGCAATTTTGAACAGAGTTCGGCCAGTTTTTGCCATGCGACGATTCGATGATACTGGGCTTCTTCTTTTGTATGACCATCTGCAGTGGTCCATGAGCGATTCGTAGCAAGTCCGAAAGTACAAACTGAAGTTCCGTTAGGGGTATGTTTCAATTCCGGGTCACGAGTAAGATTTCCAAGAAGAATAACACGATTAATCGAGCGACTTGCCATAATCTTAGGTGTAATGAATTATTAAATCAACCCCGGCTTAACAGCAAATACCGGATTATCTTTTCATCATAATTCATTTTTTTCTTCATGTCACTAATTGTTTTCGGATCAGCTCCTATCTGGTAGGTAAAGTAAAAAGCGGATGTTTCTTTTTTAATAGGATAGGCAAGGTCTCTTTTACCCCATTTCTGTTCCTTTTCCACTTTGGCGTCGAATTCTTTGATGATAGCTTTGACAGCGTCTGCATCCTTTTCGGTGCGCACAATGACTGTAAGTTCGTAAGCGTTCATAGTACAATACAAATGTGATTTCTAATCTAGATATAATAGTAGGAATAGCTTGAAAAATCAAGCGGAAGTTAGTGTATATGTATAATATGAAACAAATACATCCCACATTGCCAGCTGAACGAGGTTCAGGTGGCTTACGTGGATGGATACCCGGTAAGGGTGCTAAACTACCCCTCGTTCTTTTTCTTATTTCGATTTTTATTCTGCTTATTTATACACGCTTAGTAAACCTTGGTTGGGGCCTTCCCTATCCGATGCATCCAGATGAACGGAATATGGTACTTTCGATAATCCAGCTTAAATGCGATACTACCACTTGGGTTGACTGCCTGCACCCCCACTTTTTTGCGTATGGCCAGTTACCCATGTATACAGCATACTTTCTGGTAAAAATTACGTACTTTTTCCAGGGGGATATCGGGAAGGCAATTTCATTTGAGGACGCTACCCTTGCGTTGCGCTTTATTTCCGCGATCTGTTCTGTTGCTGCAGCACTATTTATGTACCATTCGTTAAGTTTGCTTTCATTAGGGTGGTTTAAGAAAAAAAGAACTTTGAGCGTAGATGGTGTCTTATTTAAGCGTCTGCTCGCATTAACCAGCCTGGTTATTGTCTTTGTGCCTGGATTTATTCAGTTAGCCCACTTTGGTACTACAGAATCTATTTTGATGACTGCTTATTCGGCGCTTATCTGGCTGAGCCTGGTGTTGTTCAACAAAAAAATCGCTTATGGTAACTATGTTCTTTTTGCAGGGATTGTAACGGGAATGGCGCTGGCCAGTAAGGTTTCTGCACTGCCCTTTGGACTGATACCGCTTATTACGCTGGCGGCAGGTTTGCGTTTGCAGTTTCCCAAAAGTAAAAAAGCGCTACAAACGAAGAAAGGGAGATCCCAAATTGCAACAGCAGTAAGAAAACTGGCAAAGCAAACAGGATTTGCCTTCATCTACGGCGGAATCTCTTTTCTGCTAGCCTTTTTGCTCAGCCCATACAACTGGCTCTACTTCAGCGATTTTTACTCTTCGATGCAGTATGAATCAGGAGTTGGTTTTGGCACTTTTGATGTGTTCTATACCCGAAGCTTTTTTATCACGGCACCGGTATTGTTCCAGTTTGGAGCTATCCTACCTTATGTACTCGGTTTGCCGGTACTGTTATTATTTATTGCCGGGT
Organism: uncultured Gammaproteobacteria bacterium; assembly: GCA_964407325.1. Taxonomy (GTDB): domain Bacteria; phylum Patescibacteriota; class Microgenomatia; order UBA1406; family GWC2-37-13; genus JAOAFZ01. The sequence continues at coordinate 36,041 of CAYOVA010000006.1, forward strand.
TTCTGTTACTCCCTTGGAAAAGCAAAAGTTTTGTTTTGTTGCGCATTGCCTTTTTGCTGTATTTCCTGCCTCAGGCGTTCCTGTATGCAAAATGGACACGCTTTATTGCACCTGTATTTCCTGTTGCTGTTTTGATTGCTGCTGCTTTTCTTGTTCAGGTGTATTTTTTCCTGCGGGAAAAGGTTAAAGCACAAGGTAAATCTCGCAAGGCAATGGGAGTACGGGCAGTGTATTCGTTGCTTGTTTTGGTTGCCATTCTACCCGGTATGGCGTTTCTTTCGGTATATACAAAGCCGGATGTCCGCTACTATGCCTCGTACTGGATGTTCCAAAATATCCCGGAAGGAAGCACTTTGCTCGCCGAAACAGCCAATGTGGTAGATGTTCCTATCGTCCCGCCGGATGCAGACTGGCAAACGCGAAATTTTAACTATATTTCCTTTGATTTTTATAATCTTGACACTAATCCCATGTTGACTACCGACTTACAGCAGCATCTTTCGAATGCTGATTACATAGTGGTAAATACCCGAAGAGTCTTTAAAAACCATACCTGCTTTGTGCCTGATGAACACCGCTTTAAACCACTTCTTTCAATAGACCAGCGGTTGCCGCTTCCATTATTTACTCCGGTTACAGACCAAGCGGAACGTTGTAGTATGCTGCAGCAAAAATATCCACAGCTTCAAAAGTATTACAGCGATTTGTTTTCGGGCAAAGGTGGATTTGTTCAGGTTGCCGAGTTTGCATCTTACCCTGAGATTTCATTATTTGGGCAAACGTTAATTGAATTTCCCGATGAAAATGCGGAAGAAACCTGGAGTGTATTTGACCATCCCGTTGTACGGATATATAAACGGAAAGAAAACTAAAATTCTGGACTGCCGGATAGCGCTTTTGGAGTTGATTGTGTTGATTCTCCTAAACCATTCTGATTTCCACGCTGAATGAGTTGCTGAATCAGCTCCCTATCCACAGATGCCCTCGCTTCAAAATCGTCAATCATTAGTTGTCTTGCGGAGGTTATATTTCCGGATAACTTCACATCGTCTGCATGTAAAAGACTATCTGACATATCCTTGTGTAGTCCTTTCAACATAATTCTTCGAATTTCCATTTCGAATACGGGATCTGAAAGTAGTTCAGTAGAAATGCCAATTTCTCCAAATTCTTCTGGAAGCATCAGAATTGAGGCAGTACCTCCGATAAAATCTACAAAAGGTGCAAATCCACCTTCTAACTCACCCTTTGCATATTCTTCTAAAGCCATTAACAACACCTTTCTATCAGAGCCAAGTTGCGTTCCTTTGTACTTCTCTCTAAGAGCGTCCATTCTCTTTTGAAGTGCAGGTTTGTTTCTTCTTACAAAGTCTTTTCTTAAAAAGCCATTATCAGCTGTTACTCCTACTGAGTTGGAAATTGATCCTGTCTCAGGATCGCTAAAACGACGATGACGAAGAACTTCCCCTAACGTGTATGCGAATGGTTGATTTTCAGCTTCAAGTGATGACATATATTTCTTAGTTTACACTATTTTTTGACAAGGCTCATTTTCAGTACTATCATAGACATCTATGAACAAGTCATTTATCGTAAAACCCGTTGTTATCAGTGTCATTATTCTTTTTTTCCTGCTTATTGCGAAGGTATTTCATATTGCGCTCCCCGTTCAGGTTACCTCAACCACCCAAGCCACAGAACTTGCGGTTGTAGGTGAAGGGAAAGTTGATGTAGTGCCTGATTCTGCAAATGTAACTGTTGGAATAACCGTATCCAATGTCCGCAACGTGGCCGATGCTCAGAGCCAGATTAATACCACAAATAATGCTATTATTGCTGCCATGCAAAAGCTTGGTATTGATAAAAAGAATATCAAAACCGCAAACTACTCGGTATACCCCACGTATGACTATGAAACAGGCCGTTCCATTACCGGGTACAGTGCAGATGTACAAGTCACGATTACCACAAAAGATACCCAGCAGGTTTCACAGATTATTGAAGCAGCTACCGCTGCCGGAGCAAATACCATTTCCGGTACCAGCTTTAAAGTATCGGATCCTGCAAAATATCGGGAAGAAGCTAGGAATCAGGCGATTAAAAATGCCCGTGAACAGGCAGAAAAGATTGCTAAGAACCTGGGAATTAAGCTGGGGAAAGTAACAAACATTGTTGAAGCTGGTGGAAGTTCACCTGTAATGCCGATGTACGATCGTTTGCAGGGCGGCGGCGGTTACGGTGCAGCTGAGGCAGCGAATTTACAGGAAGGAACTCAAACAATTACTTCGGTGGTTACTTTGTATTTTGAGAAGCGGTAAAAGCAGTGCTGTTATGGTATAATACGCAATGCAAAAAGTGCGTGATTATATACGCCTCCAGAAAGCTGGAGTAGTCCGATCCTTCGTTTTAACACTCCTTTCTTTTTTTGTGGCTTCGAACATAGTTCTAGTCACCTTTAGTCCCGCTATTTTGGCTGGTGAACGGCAAAGCGTGGGCGAATTTTTTGAGAGCTATGACCGTGAAAAAGACTACCAGCCAGCTACAGAACCTATTATTACTCCCCTGCCAGGGTTTGGCGGGAATATGGGCGGAGGTGCAAATGGTGGCAGTGGGGTTGGCGGGAATGGTGCAGGCGGCTACTACAACGAACATGGGAAATGGATTGGTGAAGGAAATGTTGAAGATCTGGAATACTTTGATATTGAGGCCTTTGAAGCGGAAGAAGCTGCAAAGGCTGCAAAGAAAGGCAAAAAGCAGAATACCGGCAAGACCACAGTCATTCCAATGAAAACCGGAAACTGGTTTGTAGATACCTGGAATAGTGGTACGAAATGGGTTCAGGAGAAGGTTGTAAAGCCGCTGGTTGGAACAGTAAAGAAGGTAACGCAGGCAGTTGTGGGGACGATGCAGAAAGTTGCACAACAGGTGCAAAACACGGTTGTGAATGTGGGAAAGAATATAATTAGTGGTATTCGCTCCTTTATTAACAACATACATCTTTCATCTGTACATTTAGTAAATAACGTTGCTGGTACTTTATTTACAAATAATCTCCAGAATAAAAGTATCAACTCATCACTTGTAAATGAGAATCCATCAATATTAGGATTAAGCATTCCAGATTGGTTAAAGCCGATCCTAGGACTTACTAAAGAACAAATTGCAGAACGTGAAAGGCTAGAAAAAATTAATCAACTGGAAAAAAAGTACAAGATTGATGTAAATGACGGAAGTAAAAAATGGGAGAAGGAAGAGTTAGTATTGCTTGAGGAAACCTTTGAAAAAGTTCCCAGGAAGTTTTATGAAAATGAATCTTTCTTTTCAGAAAACCCTTTAAATGAAATTAAGAGAGAATCTGAAGCACCAAGGGAAAACTCTTCTATTTGTGCAGCATATCAAGGTCCAGAATTAAAACCAATTTTTACTACAACACCTCTCAATATTTACAAAACAATCAACGTTTACAACAATTCGTATAATTGTATCTCTGATTCAAGTTTAAAGATTAATACTTCATCCAGTGAATATAGAAAATTGAGTTTTAAAATTACCGTAGCACATGAACTTACCCACTCATATGTAAGTATTAATCCTGAAGTATACGCAGAGTATGTAAAGAATTTTTGGGAGAAGAAAAAAGTGACTGCAACTATTTACAAAAATGAAAAAGTAGTTGAAGTTAAAGAGATTCAACAGTGGGTTCATAAATATAGCGATCAGAAACCTATCTCTGATTATGCAGGACCAGTAAAAGAGTACCAGTTGAAAGAAAAAAATAGTAAAGTTGTTTTCTCTGAACCTATTGGTAATCCAGAAGAAGATTTTAGTGAACTGTTAGGATACTATTTCTTTAAACCGGAATATGTTGAAGAACAATCAGCTAAGAAATTAGAATTTATTAAAAATAAAGTATTACAATAATACTATGTATAAAAATAAATATGTATGGATTGTATTAGGCGTTCTTAGTATCCTTTTTGTTTCTTTTATATTTTTAAACGCATGTGAGGTCTATATAACTGAAAGCTTTTTAAGAGAAACAAAAAAATGCAGCTGTAAAGGTATCCAATTTCTAATTGGTGAAACTCAGTACTGTATTGGGGTAAATGAAATAATTCAGTTTTAAGTCTGATCACCGCGAAAACGAACGCTTAATCACCTCTTCGATAGTTTCGTTTTCTACTGTTATATCAACATAATCCAGTTCCGGTAGAATAGTGGATAACACTTTTGGAAGATCCTCTTTTTGAACATGGATCTTTAATTGCGGGTGGTCATATTCATGTTTGTACTTCTTCATAACATCAGGCAAAGTTGCTTTTTTATTAAGGGTAATTGTGACAATCTTTTCCTGTGAGTGTTTATTCACCAGCTTTTCGAGTGTATCGTCAAAAACAAGTTCTCCTTTGTCTATAAGGATTACCCGTTTAGCCAATTGCTGCACATCCTGCATGTAGTGCGAAGTTAAGATAATTGTCGCTTTGTACTTCTCCTGATAGTCCTTAATAAAGTTCCGTATAATCGATTGGGCAAAGATATCCAGACCAAGAGTGGGTTCATCTAAAAACAGTATTTTCGGATGGTGGATAAGGGATGCAATCAGTTCCAGACGCATGCGCTGTCCTAATGATAAAGTGCGCACTGGCTGATCGATAAAACTATTTACATCAAGCAACTCACTTAACTCCCCTACTGTCTTTTTATAATCAGCATCGGTAATTTCATAGATTTCTTTGTTTACCAAAAATGAATCGGTTGCGGGAAGGTCCCACAAGAGCTGGTTTTTCTGTCCCATTACAAAACCAATCTGTTTTAGAAAGCGGTAATCTTTTTCAAAAGGAACATAGCCCAGAATATCTATTTTGCCGGAAGTGGGATACAAAATCCCGGAAAGCATTTTGAGCGTTGTAGTTTTTCCCGCTCCATTCGGTCCGATAAAGCCTATTAACTCCCCTTCCCCGATCTCAAAAGAAATTTTTTTAACAGCGGTATACGATTTATATTGCCGGTTAAAAAAATCTTTTATGGGATTTCCGCTTTTTTTAGGAGAAAGATACGTTTTGGTTAAGTTCTGTACTGATATCATATTAACTGCTTGCGCTTTGATACTTTGCTAATGCCAATTGCCACATCATAATTGAAAAGAGCATAAAGAGCAAGGCAACAGCAAAACTGATAAAAATAAACTCCGGAGCGAGTATTCCGAGAACCGATTTAACCGGGAAGGCCATCATAATTCCCACGGGAAGCACAAAGGTAATTATGGAACGAAGCGGTTCTGAATAGATGTCGATCGGGAACGAAGCAAAGCGTGTTATATCACGATATATCATAATTGTATGATCTACTTCGGTACTGATAATTCCCAGAGCTAATACAAGTATATGGAAGGCAGTGGCAATAAAAATACCGTTAAGAATAAGGAGTGTGTACCAGATAAGATTTACTGCTTCTATGCCGGGAATTATTGCTAACAAATAGCCTGCAGCAGCAATGTAGAGCACTGTTGGAATAATATCCAGCACATCTACTCCACCAATAAGAACCCGGACAAACGGATGGACTGGTTTTACAAGAATGGTGTCGAAGTCACCCGAGAGTATAAGTGGTCTAAAACGGTATACTTCGCGGTACAGTAATTGAGTGATACTGTCTACAATATTGTAGGTCATGTAAAACAGCAATGTTTCCTGAATAGTGTATCCTGCGAGAAACTTTGTTCTATCTAGCAGAACGACAATAAAGACACCTGCCATTACCGTTCGCAGCAGCTTTCCAAAAAGAAATATCAATGCACTACTCTTGTGTTCAAGAGAGATTCGCATACTATTGATCGAGTATCTTTTGAGAACGCTCAGGTATTTTTTTATCATAATTATTAGCGTCCAAAAAATGCAAACTCACGTAATCCTTTTCTCCACATATAGGTGACCAAGCCCCAGGTTGTTATCAACCAGAAAACGCCTCCGGCGGCAAAGTAATAGGTCTCACTGGTTAACCCTTTTATAAATACAACTGCCGGAACATACACAAGGTACGGGAATGGTGTAAATAACAGCGCATTGTAAAGGGGCTCGGGATAGATGTCCAACGGAAAGAGTGTTCCTGCAACTATTGAGAAAAAGATCATGAAAATAAACCTTGGTGCCCAGATTTCTGAAGTCCAGAATGCAATCAAAGAAAGGCTTGTGGAAATGTAGAAGGAGATAAGCGTTGCCAGAACAATAAATCCAAGAAACACAGCTATATGAAGTACATCAGATGGCAGAACAAATTCCGGCTTAAAAATCAGTGTAAAAAGAAAAATTTCTGCAATTGAAAAAAGAGTATTGAGAATCTTATCAACTACTTCACGGGAACCCACCCTGAAAAAATAACTTGAAGGTTTTAAAATAAAGTTAATAATATCGCCATTCCGGATTTCTCCCGCAATCTGATCTGTGCGACTACTCAGGATAACTGCATTCAGAAAATTTGCCAGAAAGATGTACGTAAAGATCATTGGCTTTGTGTAACCGGCAATCTCGGGACTGGCGAGCAAAGCCTGAGTCCACAAAAAGTACAACAGCAATAGAGAAAACATTGTTCGTACACGCCATAAAATAAAATTTAGTCGATAGGCAATGTAGGTATTTACTGTTGCCATGGCAATGTACCAGAAGAGCTTCATTAGGATATTATACTCGGCAGTGTTTACAAAACTACAGGGTTATGTATAATACTCGAAATGAAATTGCGATATCGATTAGCACCGTATGCTTTGCTCGTCGCTGCATTGGTTGGAATTGGTGCTACCAGTCCCAGAGAGGAATACGAAGTTTTCCCGACAATAACCGAAGGTCCTGCCCAGCCACCGGGCTCTCCCTGTGAAGGCGGTTACCATGTGTTGCCCGGGTACGTTCACTCCAATTTTTTGCCGGGTGAACCTGTTTTGACGCGGTTTGGTGACGAAAGCGAGGTAACTTTCTTCTTAAATCAACCTGGTTTTGGTGCTGCTATAGTCAATTCTCCTCCCCATTATGTATACGAAGGTGGAATGGCACAAGGTACCTGGAATCCTGTCACTTCCGTTGAAGGTGAAGCGTTTTACGGTGCCAGTGTCGGAATTCGCCCGGTTCATCTGGGGACAAGTGGACATAGTAATACTTCCGAAGCTCCTGGAGGCGCAGCGGTGTGTAGTGACGGTAGTGAATACTACCTGCGCCCTACTTCTTCTGGTGCAAGAAAGTAAGTATCGTATGTACCTCGACCTTGCACAATTAAGCTGACTTCTTTACTATTAGGAAATGGATTTGCAGACACTTTTCAACCCTTCCTCGATCGCAATTATCGGCGTCTCCCATGACCGCCATAAAGTAGGGTATCTGGTTGCCAGCAATATGATTGAACAGGGGTATGAAGGGAAGCTGTATTTTGTGAATCCAAAAGGGGGCGAAGTGTTAGGAAAGGAAGTCCATAAAACACTGGCCAGCATTAAGCAGCCGATTGACTTAGCTGTGTTGGCAGTGCCTGCGGATGTAGCGTTAGAAACACTTGATGAACTGAATAAGCGTGAAATCAAAAATGTAGTGCTGTTTGCAGCCGGTTTTAAGGAAATTGGCGAAGAAGGCAAAGATCGCGAAAAGGCTCTTGTCGAAAAGTGCGCTGAATATGGCATTAATCTGCTTGGTCCAAACTGCATTGGCTTTGTAAATACGAACCTCAAAATAAATACAACCTTTTTAAAGCATATTGTCCCCACGGGGAATATTGGGTTTGTGTCCCAGTCGGGTGCATTGGGGAGTGTTATCGTTGATGAAATGGTTGCTCGCCACAATCTGGGGCTTTCCTACTTTATCAGCATGGGAAACAAGACCATTATTGATGAATCGGAGGCTCTGGAATTTTTAGCACATGATGAAAATACCCAGGTTATCGCCATGTACCTGGAAGATGTAAAAGACGGTGAAAAGTTTAAGAAAACTTTATCGCGTACTACCTTGATAAAGCCGGTTATTATTCTGAAATCTGGTTCAACTGAGGAGGGTTCCAAAGCAGCGTTGTCTCATACAGGTGGTTTAGCTGGTGATGACAGTATTTATACGTCACTATTCCACCAATGCGGTGCCATTCGCGCAAAAGACTATATTGAATTTACAACTTTGTTGCATATGTTTAGCTTTGACAGAGTACCTACATCCGATTCGGTACTGGTATTGTCCAATGCCGGAGGTGTTGGTGTCTTGTTAACGGATGAAATTGTCTCTGAAAATTTGTCTTTAGTGACTGTTTCAAACAGCGTTAAGAACGATTTGTCCAAAGTATTCGGCGATTCAAAAAAAATCACCGTGCACAACCCTATTGATTTGTTGGGTGATGCAAGCGCGTATGACTATGAAAAAGCCATCACTTCTACATTGCAGGAACGCGATGTCGGATCTGTCGTTATTCTTCTTACGCCCCAGGCAAATACCGAGATTCTTGAAACGGCAAAGATTATTGTAAAAGCCCAGCAGGGTTTTGAAAAACCAATTTACCCCGTGTTTATGGGCAAAGACAGTGTCCAGGTGGCACATGACTTTTTTGAGAAAAATAAAGTGGCCAGTTTTCGCTACCATGATTATCTGGTGTTGGCGATTGGGAAAGCAGTGCGATACAAACAGTATTTAAGTACTCATGCCGGACATGTCGACCATTATCCCTATGCCCAGGTTGACGAACAAACGCAGCATAAGATTGAAAAGATTATCGAAGGCGGAAAAGGCAAGCCGTTTTTGAATCTGGAAGATTCGATTGAAGTATGTCGGCTGGCTGGAGTGCCGGTTACCGGAGTAGAACTCGTTGATTCAAATGAAAAATTGAAGGAAGTGGTAAAGGAGCTCCATTATCCGATAACCATGAAAATTGCCTCCGATGTGATAACCCATAAAACGGAAGTAAAAGGTGTGTATACCAATATAAGCAGCTTGTCACAGGCAGAAGAAATACTTGAAACACTGATGGCGGTTAAAGGTGCAAAAGGGGCATATGTGCAAAAGCAAACTTCTGGGTATGAATTTTTTATTGGTGGAAAGCGAGATCCGAATTTCGGAGTTGTATTAGTTGTGGGACTTGGTGGTATTTATACAGAATTATTTAAAGAAACTGCCAATCGCGTGTTCCCCTTCTCCCAACAGGATTTTATTGCCATGTTAAAGGAAACTAAAATGTATCGATTGTTAAGCGGATTCCGTGGAAGTAAACCAGCTGATATTGGCGTTCTCTATAACTGCGTTTTTAAAGTCGGTGAATTAATGGCCAATTTTGAGAAAGTAAAAGAAATCGATATAAATCCCTTATTCGTACAATCTGATGCCGTAACTGCGGTCGATGCAAGGATTATTCTGTAAATTTCCAGTTGAAAAATAGCCTCAGCTGTGGTATACTATAGGTCTATATTCTCGCGTGTGCGGAGGGAAAGATGATTCAGACGTTTTTGAAGGTAGCCGACCGCGTCGTGGACGCGGTAATAGGCTTTTCGAATGACCTCATCGGGGAACCCGCTCCGAAGAACGAGGTCGACAGCGACCTCTTCGGGTGGTGGCGACCCATCGGCTTGGCGCTGGGGTTGCTGATCGTCTTCGACGACCTCATCACAGCGGTCTGGCGGCTGTTCTTCTAGCCGCCACCCACCACCGGGAATTGAGGAGGCGGCGTGTTCGACATGCCGCTTCCTCAGCTATATCTCCTTAAGGATTACATTCTGATACCCGATCTTCAAATATTCACACTGCGAACAATGACGATAGAAGGGGCATGATACAACAGTACAATTCACTTGAGTCCTTTGCAGCAGTAACAACACCCGCTCCACATGCCGCAATAAGGAGCCTTTCATATACAACACATCATTGGCTTGGACAATGGGACCCAACACTTTTGCCGCTTCAAAAACATCCGGCACCCAAAAAGCATTTTGCGTTGGGAAGCCACCCTTGATAGCAGCATCATACACATACTTTTGCAACGGCCCTATGCAAACAACAAAATCGACTCCAGTTTTGCTGATAAATTCACCTAACCGAGCATGCTCTTCTTCCGTTTTATCCAATTCTCCCATTTCAGCTAATACCGCAATTTTTTTGCCTTTTACATCCTGCAATGTAGCAAGTGTTTGCAAACCAAAGCGTGTAGATGTGGGATTTGCACGAAGGGCATCATTCAACAATACTGTATCTCGTGGTCCAGGTTCCACACTCATTCGTCCGGCTAACGGTTTTAACTTTCGTACCGCATCAACAAACACCGAGACATCCCCCCCATTCACATGTTTAAATACCAAAAAAGCAGCCATAATATTGTAAATGTGGTGTATACCAATGAGTCCTGTTGAAATTGGAATAACGGTATCCTTGTCGTGCAATTGAAATGATATTCCATGTAAGGTAGAACTAATCGACGATGTTCCCACCCACACATCGCACTCTGATTTAGTTCCGAATTTAACTACAGATGCTTTGGTATAGGGCGCCATGCCAACCACATTCGGATCGTCCCAATTCAGTAAGGCAAACCCCGTAGACGGGAGAGCTTCAATGAGTTTGCGCTTTTCAGCAATCAGATTTTCAATAGAGCCCATATGTTCTTTATCGGTGTGTACTGCAGAAATCCCGGTAATAATCCCAATTGAAGGTTTGGCAATTTCCAGGTGGGAAGACATCTCTCCCGGGCGGTCTATTCCCAGTTCCCAAACGACGTATTCAGTCGAGGGGCGGACTTTTAACGCAGTTATCGGTACATTGTAGATGGTATCAAGGTTGGTATCTGTTACTATCGTTTCTCCCAAAGCCTGCAAGACCGAAGAAATAACATAAGTAGTATTGGTCTTCCCTTGACTACCCGTAATACCAATTTGAATTGCCTTTTTTGAAGCAAGATGGCGTTTTGCAAAGTATCTGCGTGCACTATGGAACAGTTTTTTTATACCCTTTGGTTCGTAGGTCATATTATTTCTTTGTTACAACAGTGCCGGTGGCAAAGTCTTCTACAGTATACCCTTTTTCTTCTATCTGGTTTCGGAGGGAATCAGATTTAGCCCAGTCCTTAGAAGCACGTGCCTCATCACGCTGTTTCTTTAATGCCTCTATCTCAGCAGGTAACGAAGTATCGCGCACTTTTGCTAAATCAAGTCCGAATATTTCATCCGCAGTACGGGCAAAGTGGTACTTTACGCTGTCGGAATACTTTGAAGAACGCAGCGTTTCAAACAAAAACGCTACCGCTTTTGGGGTATCTAAATCGTCTTCAAGGATTGCACTAAACTGGGAGAGCAATACATCATAGGCCTCCGTTTCATCATCAGACAATTCCTTGTTATTCTCCCGTAACCGCATCATCTGATTTACCAATTTTTTGTACGCTTCATTCGCCGCCATAGCCGATTCCCAGGTAAAATTCATTTCCTGACGATAATGAGTCTGCATAAACAGCAACCGTAACGAAACCGGATCTATACCCTTTTTTTCGACATCCTCAATCGTGTAAAAATTGCCCAAAGACTTACTCATTTTTTTACCATCAACCATCAAAAAGTAATGGTGCACCCAGAACTGCGCAAACGGCTTTTCTCCGGTGGCTCCTTCAGATTGCGCGATTTCGTTTTCGTGATGAACGGGAATATGGTCAATCCCCCCAGTATGGATATCAATTCGATTTCCCAGATAATGGGTGCTCATAGCAGAACACTCAATATGCCAACCAGGGAAGCCATCACCCCAAGGAGACTGCCAGTGCATCGTGTGGTTCTCAAAGCGCCCTACCCGTTTAAACCACAGTGCAAAATCAGCTGGATTACGCTTTTCCGGATCAACTTGCACTTCCTCTCGCACGGCCTGTTTCTTTTCATCCAGCTTCTGGCCAGACAATTTGCCGTAATCAGCAAAGGTGGTTACATCAAAATACACCGCTTCATCGGTCTCGTACGTATGCCCATTTTTCTCTAAAGCTGAAATCATTGCAATCATATCATCAACATGATCAGTAGCGCGGCAAAAATATTCTCCGGAAGGTACTTTCACATTCACCTTCTCCATTGTTGAAACAAAGAAGTCAGTAAAGAACTGAGCTACCTCCCAGACGGTTTTTCCCGTTTTGGCAGCACCTTTTTCTAGTTTATCTTCACCGGAATCCATATCATCAGTGAGGTGGCCAACATCGGTTACATTCATAACATGCTGCACCTCATAGCCGCTCAATTCAAGAGTTCGGCGCAGAATATCATCCATTGTGTATTTGCGAATATGCCCGATATGGGTGTAGTCATACACTGTCGGCCCGCAGGTATAGAGCGAAACAACGGGAGGATTGAGGGGTTTCAGCTCCTCTAAAGACCGGGAGAGTGTGTTAAAGAGTTTCATGAGGATATTGTAGCACGAACCCGTGCGGGACGCTTCAAGTATTACTGTGCTTCGCCTTCAGGCTGTATCTTAACTTTCTTTGGCATATGAGCAAAGATATTGAAAGCAAGGAAGTAACATATTAAGGCACATATAGCAGCTCCAATAAATGGAGCTGGAACAGAATACGTTGCAAGTGCACCGGCAATAATCGGTCCTATTATCTGCCCGATACTCATATAAGAGGCATTTAGTCCTTGCATCTCCCCTTGTTCAGTTTCTGAAGTTTCTTCTGATAGGATTGTCTGGATTAACGGTTGAACAAAGGATGAAACAAGTCCCAGTCCTACACAGGCAATAATAAAGAAAGGAATGGTGCGTGCAAAGAACATCCCGGCAAAAGACAAACTATTCCATGCGAGAGCAAAGAGCAGTGTATTTTTAACCCCAAAGTGTTTAGTTGCTCTTCCCAGCAACACTACCTGTGAGATGAGTGTAAGTATGCCGAACATGGTGAATACAAGTGAGATCTGATTGGGACTCATTTCCAATGTCTTTACTGAAGATGACTGAAACGCATAAATAAACATTGAGTGAGCTGTAAAGTATACAAGGGTAAGTAACAAGGTTGTCCCGACAGGCTGGTGTGTAAGTGCTGCTGCCAGTTTTTTGAAGTTAAACAGTTTTTCTTTTTTTACCTGACCGATATTTTTATTTGTTTCAGGAAGGAATAGTGCGGTAAGTACTACTGCAATAATCGATACGACAGCCGCAATGATAAATGGCAATGAAGGATTAATTCCCACTGTAGCCGCCGAAATTGCCGGGCCAAATATAAATCCGAAACCGAATGATGCTCCAATGAGTCCAAATCCTCGAGCACGGTCTTTTGGAGGAGTTGTATCAGATATAACGGCTGATGCGACAGGAATATTCCCTGCTGTAATACCGTCTAGTGCTCGAGCAAAAAACAGCCAGATTGCATTTGGAGCAAAGGCCATCATCAGAAAAGATAAGGCTGTTCCACTAATAGAGGCGACCAGTAATGGCTTACGTCCATATTTATCTGACAACCGGCCAATAATAGGAGTAGATAAAAACTGGCATAGTGAAAATAGTGCAAAAAGCAGCCCATTCTGAAAGTCAGACAATCCAAATCGCACAGAATATGAGTATAAAATAGGAATGATGATGCCATACCCAAGGGCATTAACAATCGCTATTAACGCAATAATCAGAAGATTTTTATTTTCTTTAAACATAAAAAATGATTTTTAAATTAGCCTGTTGCAAAAGGAAAACTTTTGTAGGAATAGAATAGTATATAGGATAACGGGGATGTTTTACAACACAAAAAACGGTCTCTCCGGTTCTTACAGGAAAAGGGAAAGTCTTAATGGAGTGGTAATATACAAAGCAATTTACTTCATCTCATACAACGTCATCAGCTCTTCAATTGACTTACTGAACTGATTATTCTGAAACTGTTCCACAACAGATGTTCCTAAATGCTCTTTCATTAAGGCCATATCCATTCGCTTTAATGCTTTTTGCACGGCCATTGACTGGTGGACAATATCAATACAATACTCGTCACGTTCTATCATCCGTTCTACTGCGCGAAGATGTCCCTGAATAATTTTTAGACGATGCAGAGCTTGTTGTTTGACAGTTTTTTCCTGTTTTTTCATGGTAATACAATAATATAATCCCCCCTGTAGGGATTACCCGCATAATACACCTAGCTAAGTGTTTTTGTAAAGGGGAAGTGTTACTATATAACTATGGCTGAAGATAAACAATTTATGAAAGTTCCTGAGGAAATAATTTTTCAAGCTTCAGAAGCACAATTTCAACGGGAAGGAAAAGAGTTACGTACAGTATCCGCGGACAGCTATTACCATGATATTGCACGACTGCCCGGTCCAGAACAAAATGGTGAGCTGCAAACCTTTCAGGATTATTTTAAAGCAGATATCACTCAGTATCCTCCGCTTTCTTATAACGAAGCAAAAGTAAAAACAGTTAAATATCGACCGGGAAGTACCGAACAGCTGGTCGCAAAAATTACTTATGCATATGTGCATAAAGATTCTGGTGAACTTATGATCGCAGCGCCTTCTCCTACTTTAGAACTACCCGAGAATGAAATGCACCATTCTTCCATTCCCTTAACCTGGTTTGAAGATGCTGAGTGGTATGGGGCACAAAGAAGGGAAGAGCTTTTAGCTGAATTACGAAAATCTCCAGGTTTTGATTATTCTAAATCTTTTGTAAGAGCGTTTGTTTTGCAGACTCAAGACGGGAAAGTAGTACTTGCCATTGATCCAGCAAGAGAGGGTGAGATACCTGAGGATTACAAGAAGAAATGGGAAGCAGAATATGGAGTTCATTATGATTCTGAAGTAAACTTTGAAGGCTTGATTGGTTCTACCCAGGTTTCAGAACAAATAAAACATGACGCAGACATTTTAAAGGCAGCAGGAGTGCCTGATACTGAAATTAAATTTTACACCTACTGGGCAACTCGTTTTTGGGTGGTAAACGATCACCGCCCCGAGTTACTGGATGGAAAGCTTGCAGAAAAATGGCAAAAAATAGAAGAAATTCGTATGTTACAAACTCGATTAATGAACCAGGAAAAGCGAAAAAGAGAGCGTGAAGGAGATTCTACCGCTCGTGAAAGCTAGTTTCCAGCTCTCCCGCAGCATTTGGTTCCAGCACATACTTCTCCATCCCATCCTCTATCCGCTGCCGCGTCATTTCATACAAAAAGATTGAGGTAGTTACCGATAAATTCAGACTTTGCACAAAACCACGCATCGGAATGTAGATTTTGCGATCTGCCAAAGAAACTGCTTCCTCTGTTAATCCTTCTTTCTCAGTCCCTAACAAAATTGCCGTTTTCGGCTTCAGCAGACTAGCTTTATATAACGACTCAGCTTCGGGATCAAGTACGGTTGCCACAACTTCGTATCCTAGTCGCTTTGCTTCAGCAATACATTCGGAAGTATCTTCAAATATCCGAAAATCAACCCACTTATTCGCCGATGTAGACGAAGCCTTTCCAATTTTGCGAGGATTAAACTTGGGCGCTTTATGGAATATAAGCCACAGCTCCTGGATACCGAACGCATCACAACTTCGTACTGCTGCTGCGGCATTATGAGGGTCGTACACATCTTCAATTATCACAATTCCCTGCTGTCTTTCCTGTACCACCTGTTGGATTTTTTGCAGGCGTTCCTGTGTTGGCATAGCGTATTATAGTCTATAATGAATCTATATGAGAAAAACGAGAAATAGCACACCATTAAAAGCTTCTCTCAAACGGACAGCACGCACTCCCCGCTCTTCTAAAACAGCGGAACAAAAACTAACACAACAATCTGAGCAGTCATTTTATCTCCAGTATAGCCAGTATACCTGGCCAGGTTTGTATGCTCCAAAAATTGCCAAAGAATTACCAAACGATATTGAAGAAATTGGCTTGTTAGTTCGCAACCAGCTAACTCACCGCAAGGTACTCGAAAACGGCCGCCTTGGCGTTGAAATTCCCGAAGTGTATGGTGATATGACAAAAGTTCCCTGGTACCGCCAACCGGAAGATGATGTGTTTATTACCGCTGCCGCAATGCTGGCGGAAATATACCGGAGAGATCCGAAAGGCTTTCACCACAGAAGAGCGGAAGAGAATCGCATTATCCTAACATGTCGTTTTGTTGCGGTGCTTATGGCATCAATTCTCAAAACGAAAGGAATTCCCGCGCGTGTCCGCTCTGGTTTTGCTCCCTATTTCAATCTCTATGGAGGGCGTGCTGCCGACCATTGGATAACCGAGTACTGGAATACGAAAGATCAGCGTTGGGTACGTGTTGATGTAGACGGGAGTTTAGAAGCCTATCTTGATTTTGATCCTTATGATATTCCAGATGGTACATTTATCTACTCGGCCGATGCCTGGCTTGATGTGCGTGAAGGGCGAAAATCCGGCGAAACTTTCTGGAATGCAGCAGATCATACTGGTTTAATGGTTATTTCATGGGAGCTTTTCTACGACTTCCACTGTTTAATGAACAACGAAGTAATCTATATCCATGTACCTGAATTCATTTATGGCCAATTTGACAAAATCGGTCCAAAGGAATTAGAAGAAATTGATGATCTTGCCCGGCTTATGCAAAAACCAGATGAAAACTTTGCCAAGCTCAAAGATATCTGGGAAAAAGAAACAAAGTACCGGATATTACGAGGCGGATTATTATGATAGTACTTTTCTCAGGTACGCTTCTCTTCTTTAAGTAACGCCGAGGATACAATTCCTCCAGCGGCCAAAGTTGCACATAGAATAAGTTGTATTTTGTACGCTTCCAGAAAAGATTGTCTCATTTGCTTTTTAATTTCATTCTGAAGACCGGGAGGAAAGGCGCTCATATCAATTTGCATAAGCTTGTTACTTTCAGCTGATATAGTTTGAAAAACCGCTGGTGATAGATTCAGTGGCTTGAGTTCCCGACGTAAGATATGGTAAAACGAGGACGATAATACTGCGCCCAGTAATGCAATTCCCAGCAATCCTCCTATACGGGAGATGGCATTGTTAATTCCTGAAGCAGTTCCCGAATACTCCTCCGGTACAGACAGTGCGGTTTTGGTGAGCGAAGGAACAAAAATACCAAACCCAAGGCCGATGCAGAACATTCCCGGCAATACTTCACTTACATAGCGTGCGTTTTCTGTAGTGCGTAGCAGAAGTAGCAAGCCAAGCATTACCAGGCTTGAGCCTACCACCATAGGTTTTTTTGTGCCGTAAGTATCGGCAATAGTCCCGGAAAATACCGCCATAACAGCAATAACTATTGAAACCGGCATTAATGCTAAACCCGATTGGGTAGCGCTGTACCCGGCAACTTCCTGGAAAAACATCACACCAAAGAACGCAAGGGAACTAATAATACCGTAGAGCAAAAGGGTGTAGACATTTGCAAGTAATACGTTTCGTGTTAGTACCTCCGAAGATATAAGTGGCGAATGAACTTTTTTTTGTCGCCACACAAATAAACCCAGTAACAGCACACCCGCTGCAATAGAACCTTCAATCACGAGGTCTTCCCATGCCTGAGAGGATGATTGAATTAGTCCGTATGAAACTCCAAATAAACCCGTGCTTAGGAGTAGAATGCTAACCCAGTCTATCGATGCTTTCTTTAGCTTTTTGGTATCCGGTACAATCAGATACACAATTATAAAACCGACTATACCAAGCGGAACCAGAAGCAGAAAAATATTCTCCCAGGTAAGTGTATCTACAATGGTACCGCTTAAAAAAGGACCGGCAATGGTCATAATACCTGAAATTGCGCCCCATATCCCCAGTGCTCGTCCTCTCACTTCCGAAGAAAACGAACTATTGATAATTGCAATGCTTTGCGGGACTATCATTGCGCCTCCGATGCCCTGGATGACACGGGCAAAAATCAGCATCCAGATATTGGCGGAGTATCCGCATAAAGCCGAACCCAGTGTGAATAACGTCAACCCAATGAGCAGCAGCTGCCTGTGGCCGTATCGGTCACTTAACGATCCCATTGTCAAAATAAACACGCCGAGCATTAAGTTGTAGCTGTTAATTGCCCACTGGATAAGCGAAATATTCGTATCAAAATCAGCCTGGATTGAAGGGACAGCAACATTTACCGCAGTAGTTTCAAAAAAAACAATGCCACTAATTAAAATGGTCACCCCCAAAAGCAGTTGCGATTTTAAGCTGGAGAAGTTTTTGTACATTGTTTAATTCTAGCGTATGCCCGATAATTGTATAGTATGATTTCGCAGACTTTTATACACCGGGTAAATAACATCCTTTCCCTTATTGTAGTCTTGTTAGGTTTGTATATCGTCGTAGTTCCTTTTCTTCCCGAAGCTACTTTTGTTTTGCAAAATGGTTCAGTTCCGCAAGAAAGCGCTGCAGTCCAAAACTTGGGTGTAAACCGAGTTGTTATTCCGAAAATCCATGTAGACTCCCCTATTCTTGAAGGAACGTCCGCCGCGATATTGGACAGCGGTATCTGGAGAAGGCCGAAGACTGCCACTCCCGGTAATGGCAGTAATACGGTGCTTGTCGGGCATCGCTATTTATACACCTCCGGTCCCAATACCTTTTATCATTTACCTAAGCTGGTTGAAGGCGATGAAATAATTGTTATTTGGGGGAACAAAAAGTTTACCTACCAGATTGTTGAAACAAAAATAGTAGAACCATATGGACCAGCAATAGAACTACCTACTACTAGCGAAGTCCTTACGCTGTACACGTGTACTCCGCTATGGAACCCCACCCATCGATTTGTAGTTATTGCCAAACCAATATGATCTTTTCACGATTCAGGACAAAACATAAGTACGATAAACCGACAGCCTGGGACTATAGTGAATTTTGTATTTTAGTAGTATTGCTGGCTGGTGCTATCGGGTTTATTTACTTCATGCACAGCAGTTACAGCACCCTGTTCCTGAGGTCTCTTTAGTTCTTCAGTAATGTAGTCAGGAAGCGGTGTGTAGTTTCTATTTTTC
The DNA here is from genome assembly GCA_964407325.1 of uncultured Gammaproteobacteria bacterium. GTDB lineage: Bacteria > Patescibacteriota > Microgenomatia > UBA1406 > GWC2-37-13 > JAOAFZ01. The sequence goes on from CAYOVA010000006.1 coordinate 54,967, forward strand.
CGTTTCATATCGATAATCTTTAGTCCTGCTACAATCACCACAATCATAAGACCCACGCCAAAGCTGGCGCTGATTGGGATACCTGCTTCCACAAGGCGTTCAATTTCAGGTTCATCAGATTCGTTTACACCACCAATATCCTGATCAAACGGGAGCTGTTTATAAATGTAGCGAACAACCGGTTCAACATATTCTTCCCGTACTACCTGTACAGCTTCTGTTACAGAAGATTGCTGGTTAGTTTGATTTTGAGCAGGTGCATGTGTGGGCGTTGGCGTTTTCGGTTTTGGAGTAACAGTGTGAGGTACAACCGATAAGGCAACTGGATCGGTATCTTCATCGGAAACGGGACCAGTCACCGAAGCGCCACGAACTACAGCAGGGATAACAAATTCACCATCGGTTTTTTCTACTATGGCCTGGTATGTTATTACAAAATGCTCCTGAGGTTGCAACTGTGTCGTTTCTGCAAGGTGCTCGGTATCGATTTTGCCTTCAAACGATTCGTTTATAATAAGATTTTCATCTGGAGCTTTGTGTTCTGTAATTTCTTCAAGCTTTTCCTGGAATGAACCGTCAGAGTCAAGATCACTATAAACTTGTATATTGTGGATTTCTACTGTTCCTTCATTAGCAACCGTGAGAGTAACAGGGATTGCTGCAGTTGTCGAATCAACCTCCTCTTTTTCTCCCAATTCCTGTGTCAAAACTATTTCCGCCTGTGGAGTTATTGAGATTGAGTCAGGAGTTGGTGTGGGCGTTTGCGTAGGAGTAGGCGTGGTCGCCGTGGGACTCGGTGTGATGGTAGGAGTGGGCGTTTGCGTGGGAGTGCTGGTAGGCGGTGTAACAACTGTAATTTGGGTGGTGTCACATACTTCATACTCAGAATCGGTGGCGCATAGTTCAAACACATACACTCCCGGATCCGAGAACACAACTTCCGGGCGCAACGGATGCGTTTTCGTAAAGGTAACGGTTCCCCGACCTGAGGTTACTGTCCATGAGGTATTTACTGTCCCAGGTGGGTTTGGATTGCCGTCGTCTTCTACTGTTCCATTATGAGTTGCTGTTTCGTCTAAATATATTGTTTGCGTGGGACCTGCGTTTACTGAAGGCGGAAGGTTAACGAGAGTAGGTGTGGGGGTAATAGTTGGCGTAGGAGTATACGAAGGGGTGGGTGTAACAGTTGGACTCGGCACGGCAGTTGGTGTTGGTGTATGTGTCGGAAATGGCGTAGGTGTTTGCGTAGGGGTGCTAGTAGGAGAAGGTTCTTCAATTGCACTAGCAGTATACTGATTCAAAATAACCAGCCGGCGATCTGGGCGCGATTCTGTAAGTCCAATATGTCCATCAGAATTATGATTTCGGGTATCATCGTTCCCGGGGTTTGTATCAAAGAGCTGATCATCATAGGTATGGAAATCTTCTAAGGTAGAGATTGTTTCAGTATATTGGTCGTTGTATTGAGGTTCTTCCCACTTTCCGCCGGAGGCTTCCTGTTTTTCATAATAATAAGATCCAAGAGTAAGATTAGAGTATTTGGTACAATTTGCATCTTTTTTATTGTCATTTCCAATAATATCTGCGTTGTAGGTAAGAGGTGTGGTAAACGTACTAGTCCCAATTAAGCCAATAGCATTTGAGATGGAAGTGTTGGCTTGCTTTCCCTTCATTTTAAAGACAATGTTAGGTATCGCTTTTCCGTCGACAATGGTTTTTTTCTGATCGACTATCAATACACAAACTTCGATTGAGCCTTTTATTGGTATAGGTGTAGGAGTGGCGGTGGGAGTCAGGGTATTAGTAGGTTTTGGAGTACTGGTAGGTGGAACGGTAGGAGTATTAGACGGTCGCGGGGTGGGCGTATTTGAAGGTTTGGGAGTGGGAGTAAGTGCATCAGCGCAGATAACACCTTTCGTAAATACTGAATTGACTCCTCCATCGGGAGGCGGGATTTTTTTTATCTGTAAATAGTTTTTCCCGGGTTGCAGCATTTTTAAAGGAAATGTATAGTTCCCTGTGATATGTTCTTTGTCACTTGTCAGCTCTCCACCACCTGGGCTTTGATCGGTAAATGATCCAATTGTCTGGAGTGCATTTGTGTTGTTCCCCCAATGGAAAGAAAGCGTTTCATAGGGTTGAAACTGTTTTGAATCTGAGGGCCAACTGGCGGGGATTTTACTTTTGGGTCCTGAGATCTGGCTGTATCCCTGGTCCCAACCATGCCCCTCTCCTTGTAATACCTGTACCGAGCCGGGGCGAGGAACAAAATCCTTCGGCAAGGACACAGTTACCAGTTGAGTGGCAGGTAACTGGGAAAAATTCCACGCCATGTTAAAAGTCCCAAATGTGGTTATTTGAGTAGTGTTTGCGGGGCAAGCAGGAAACGGTGGCTCACTTTGATTTTTTATGGGACTGGATGGCATTGTTGTTTGGTTTTCAGCAAGAGCATTGGCAGTATTGACCTTCTGTACCGCCCGTGTGGGAGTAACTGTAGGTAGTGGGGTCGCAGTATGTACTACTATCACCGGTGTATTGCTTGGAAAAGAACCAGTTTCGTGTGTGTCAGTTGATTCCGGTGCAGCGGTACTGCTATCCCCTGCTATCCCAGCATTACTTTCGTTTACCAGTTGTTCCTCCTGCGTTCCTGTTATTACTACGGCGCTATTCTCTTCACCGAGAATGGCCGGCACATCTTGAACGGTCATCATTTCGCGGAAACCCGAGAAACCAATTACTAACAAAATGGCAGTAAATGTGATAAAAATAAGGTATTTTCCGCGTCTAAAATCTTCCATGTATGTATTAGGTATGTTATTAGTGAAATTTCATTGTAAAGAAATACACACTAAATATGCAACCGGAAAAAGATGGAGGTTTAGACTATTACAACGATCCTTTACAGTTAAAAAATGAGCTTTCAATCATAATTTTGTTACAGCTTTATCATTATATAGTATTACTAAGAAGGGCTAAATTATACAGGTAGGAAAGTGCGGATCACTGTATTAATCTAGTCAAAGATAATCGCGCGGTTTATGTGTTCGGAAGAACCCATCTCGTACCGGGAGAAGAGCAAGCTCCCGGATGTGTAAAGCATAAAGGAAAGTTAGGAAGGAAAAGAAGTGTAAGGTTTTCATATGCGTATTTCCTTGTACTTATAACAATTCCAGAATACACCTTACAGTATTAAGATTGAGTTAAGTTTAGAATAAGATTGTGAACGTTGTAACGGAATGGGCGCTTTCTGCCTTTATTTTCCACCCATGAAGATCACAAATTTTTTTTACTATTGCCAATCCAATTCCATATCCTTTGGCGGAACGGGAAATATCACTTTGGAAAAACCTGTCGAATATACGTTCAAGATCATCCGATGGAATGGTTTCCCCTGTATTGCCGATTTTTAAACTTGACTTAGATAGCTTTACAACAAGCATCCCATTCATCTTGTTAAACTTGATCGCATTTTCCAGGAGATTACTTATACACCGTTCAATCAGTACCAAATCTCCTTTTACTTTGACTTGTGAATCCATTTTTTTATCAACTGTAAGGTTCTTTTTTTTGATCTCCTGCATACAGCCTTTCAAGATTCGTTCTATTTCATTATTGAGGTTAATAGTGGCTGTAGTCATGGAAATTGAATCCAAACGTGCCAGTTCAAGCATTTTCTCTACAACGTTGTTTGCTTTTTTTATATACGATTTCGCTTCATCAATATACTTTTTGTACTGCCTCGTTCGCAGTGCCAAATCAAGCGAAGAATTTGCTATACCAAGTGGTGTTTTTAACTCATGGGAAGCATCAATGGTAAACTGATCTAACCGGTTAAACATATCTTCCGCCGGCTTCATTGTTTCCTTTACAAAGAAATAACCGACAATAAAGGTAAGAATAGAGATAATAACGATCTCAATGGTAAGTACAATGGCAAATTCCATGAGGCGATTCAAAAAAACGCCATAATACATCATCTGATGTAACAGAAAACCGAAACTGAATAGAAATTGGAGTCCTGCCACAATCAAGGTAAACATCATGGCAAGCTTTACCTTTACTTCATTAAACATAGGATTACTCAATCATATACCCGCCGGGAGCAGTTTTAATGATATCTTTCCCGAGCTTTTTACGAAGATACGCAATATGGACATCTACTGTTTGTGAGAACATGAGACTATCGAATTCCCCCCAAACCTGCTCGATAATAACATCACGTTCCTGAACTTGCCCTTTATGGAGTGCTAAATGTTCAAACAGAGCGTATTCTTTTGGAGCCAGTTTAACGACTTCACCATCTCTATATACTTGTTTCGAATTCATATCAATTTTTAAATCACCAACTTCTATCCGGGGATTTGCCTGTGAATGACTGCGTCTTATTACTGAGCGAACACGGGCTACCAGCTCGTCCATATCAAATGGTTTGGTAATATAATCGTCGGCACCAATGTTGAGCCCTTCAATAACCGAGTCTTTTGCTGTCCGAGCAGTAAGGATAACGATTGGCGTTTTAATCCCGCTATTGCGCCACTCGCGGGCGAGTGTCATGCCATCTTTTTTGGGAAGATTCAGATCCAGCACAATTGCTTCAAAGTGTTTTTCATTTTCAACCATTTCCTGAGCTTCTTCACCATCGTAGGCGACTTCCACTTTAAAACCTTCCAGTTCTAAATACTGCTTCATGTTTTTTACTAAGTCTTTCTGGTCTTCGACAATAAGTATTTTCATAAGTTATTTCATTCTCATTAATCTGGCAATGCGCTTTTCTGTTGCAGGGTGAGTGGAAAATAGCTCCATAAGCCCCTGTGCATGGAAGGGGTTTTGGATAAACAGCGACGCGTAGGCCGGATTAACAGCCATCGGGTGATTCCGGGCTACACGTTCTATTTTAACGAGTGCATTGGCAAGGTCTTG
>CAYOVA010000007.1:0-11950 GCA_964407325.1 uncultured Gammaproteobacteria bacterium
GAAGCTGATCGTGGAGATGTCAACAAAAACGCAGATATTATCGAAAAGACGCTCGATAGTTTTGGAATTCGGGCTCGTGTTGTTGAGCTTAATAAAGGTCCAACTGTTACGCAGTATGCACTGGAAATTGCGGTCGGTACCAAGCTTTCAAAAATCACAGCTCTTGGTAACGACTTAGCACTTGCGCTGGCCGCGCCTACTGGAGCCGTTCGTATCGAAGCGCCTATACCTGGACGTTCGCTTGTTGGTATTGAAATTCCGAATATCAGATCACAGATTGTTACGTTAAAGCACATGCTTTCTGCTGATACCTTTGATACCCAAGATCCACTTATGGTACCTCTTGGTCTGGATGTTTCAGGGAAACCTGTAGGTGCAAGCATCACCAAAATGCCTCATGTGCTTATTGCAGGTACAACCGGATCAGGTAAGTCTGTTATGTTAAATGCCTGGCTCACTACATTCCTCTTCAGAACACGTCCAGACGAATTGCGGCTTATCCTCGTTGATCCGAAACGTGTTGAACTTTCCTTGTACAATGGAATTCCTCATCTTATTCACGAAGTAATTGTCGATCCACCAAAAATTCTGAATTCACTCAAATGGACTATCAGCGAAATGGATAACCGCTACAAAAAGTTCGCGGAGGTAGGGACACGCAATATTGAAGGATACAACAAGATGAATGGCGTAGAAAAAATGCCGTACCTGATTTATGTAATAGATGAATTGGCAGATCTTATGATGGTTGCATCAAAAGAATCTGAGGATTTTATTACCCGTATCGCTCAAATGGCACGTGCCACAGGTATACATCTTGTTCTTGCAACTCAAAGGCCCTCAGTGGATGTAATTACAGGTCTCATGAAAGCGAATATCCCGACACGATTGGCATTCTCGGTATCTTCCATGATCGATTCACGTGTTATTATCGATGGTCCAGGTGCAGAAAAACTGCTAGGTAGGGGAGACATGTTATATCTTCCCCCGGATCAGGCTAAGCCACGTCGTATGCAAGGTGCCTTTGTTGACGAAAAAGAAGTGGCAGCATGTGTAAACTTCCTCAAATCACAAGTTCCGGATGTGCAGTATCTAGATGAAATAACAAGCGGTAGCGGGACCTTTATCGGAGGAGGGTCAGGTGGAGGAGTATCAGGAGGAGGCGGTGGGGATGCTGATCCACTATTCCAACAGGCTGTGGAAATTGTCTCTTCATTTGATAAAGCATCCGCTTCGCTTTTGCAACGCCGCTTGAAGGTGGGATATGCCCGTGCTGCACGTATTCTTGACGAACTTGAAGGAGCTGGCATTGTAGGGCCGGCTGAAGGATCCAAACCCCGTGAAGTGCTTAAACGAAACAATTCTGCTTCAGAATAATATCTGCAAGAACATACAGCTTTTAAAACCTATAGTAATGTGGTATAATACGCTGCTATGGCAGCAACGTATATTAACGGCAACGCATTTAAGGTAGACTTTATCCTTTGGAAAAAGGATATAGTATCTTATTTTTGGCATGCCTACTTTTTTCATCCCATTGAGTATCTCAAAAAAACCGAAACAAAACGGTTTTTTCACGCAGTAGGATATGCACTGGTACTGACTGCTTCACTTCTAGTTGCTGCAATCTATTTGAACATTCTCAACCCGCTTTTCTTTGCCGTCTATTTTCCCTCGTTTATACTTATTATGATGGTAAGACACTATAGATCAACCCTGAAGAGCTCTCAAACTCTTATGGGAAGGCACTATACCTTTATTCTTGAAAATAACCAGATGAAGATTATCGACAGCAAAACAGAAGACGAAATTATTATTGATGCTGCGGAAATTCTTTCGATTGGAGAAAAAGAAGATATGCTTATTATCTATACGAAAGTAGATGAATACATTCTCCCGACACGGGTGCTTACCGATAGTCAAATAGCTTCTGTTCTCGCGTTTAAGTAATCCATCTACTTCAGGTAGCGTTCTATATTTGCATTGTGTTCTTCAAGCGTTCTTCCATAGTGCATTTTATTGTCATTTCCCGTAATGTAAAACAGGTATGGCGTAGAAGGATCTGCTTCCGATACTGCAATTATTGAAGATAAGCTTGGACTACAAATAGGACCCGGTGGCAGCCCGGCATTCTTATATGTGTTGTATGGTGAATCTATCTCCAGATCTGCCAACGTCAGATTCTTTTTCCAGTATGTTTTCTCTGCGGTGTCATACCCGAGTGCGTATTGTACAGTAGCATCTATTTGTAACGGCATATCTTCCTGAATACGACGAAGCATAATGGAGGCCACATTGCGACGAGCTTCTTCAGAACGCGCTTCCCGCTCAACAAGTGACGCAAGCGTAATAAGCTCTTTTTCTGATAAGCCCAGATCCTCCCCTGCTGCAATAATTCCCGGAGTTACTTTTGCCTTGTAATTTGCATTAAAAGCCTCAATTACTTCTTCTGCGGTAGTGCTGGAAGGGAAAAGGTAGGTATCGGGAAATAAATAGCCTTCTTGGGCAATGGAGGCAAGCTCAATCACCGGAATTCCCAGCTTATCTTTGATTTCTTCAGCTATCTCTTCTTTGCGTAGGCCTTCAATAACAGTAATCCAGGTATCGTCGGTGCCGTGTGTCAACTCTTCTGCCAAAGTATATGCATTCATCGAAGGGGAGAGTCTAAATTTCCCCGCCTGAATCTTCATATCAATACCCTTCTGTTTGATAACGGTATAAAAAACGAGACGGTTTCGAATAAGTCCTTCGCTTTCAAGTCGGCGAATGATTTTATCAATGGCTTCGCCCGGTTCAATGGTGAAGATTTTAGAAGTAGTGTTTTTAGCGTTTACCGGTAAGGTACCTTCACGATAAACGAGAAATGCTCCCAATAACAGGACAAACAAAACAATACCGACTATACCTAACCGTAATGCTATTGGATTACCTTTCTTTTTCATGATTCATAATAGTATACAGGAAACATTTGCATCATGTCTTCTGCCTCCCGTAATAAATGTTTATCAGTACTGAAAAAAGTAAGAGCTACATCATACTTTGTAACTTTATCTTTTACTTTGTGGTGAAGCTCTATCCCAGCGTATTTATCAAAAGGTGCTCCGAGTGTTTTTGCAATTGCGTTTAAATTGAGATTATCAATTTCGCTAATTCTACCAGAGTGAGTATGGAGGATTTCAATCTTGAAGGCGGGTGAGCGTAAAGAAACAGAGGATACCGTATCATTGCCTCCTTGTGCTTTTACTATTTCGAGGAATTTTTTATGGGCAGCTCCGCTATAGAGCTGATCTTCTGCAACCTGGTGACCATTCTTGTTTACTTTTGCAGATCTAAAACAGGAATCCAAAAGAATGCCAGCGATCTTTAAAGCTTTTTTCTCCAGGCCCAGTGAACGATCTTTTCTCATTTCCAGAACCTTCAAAACATCCACTGCTTCCAGAAACGGACCAATACCATTTCCCGCGGGTTCGATCGAATGGTTCATAAAGGGAACGATATCAACATTAAAGTGTTTTCCAATGCGAATAAATTTTTTTGCGATAATTTCAGCATCTTTTTTGTGCCGGATTTTCATCGTTTTCCCGTAAGGTAAATCCAAAATAAGGTTTGTTGCTCCAACAGCAATCTTCTTTGCCATAATCGAGACAATTACTTTATCAAATGATTCAAACAGCAAAGGCTCTTCAACACGAATTATCGTGTCGTCAGCGGGAGCTATACCCAGTTTTCCACCCCAGACAATACAGCCGCCAATGTCATTTACAATGTCAGTAATCTTTTCGGGAGGGAAAGTAACCTCCGCCAACAATTCCATAACATCTGCTGTTCCGGCAGGAGTGGTAATGGCTCGCGATGATGTCTTGGGTATTTTGAAGCCCGCTGCTGCAACAATGGGCACGACAATCATGGTAGTACGGGTTCCCGGCAAGCCTCCAGTTGAATGTTTATCGGCTACTACGCCTTCAAAGTGGAGCTTAGTACCCGTATCAACCATTGCTTTCGTTAGGAAATACAATTCTTCTGCCGAGAAGCCGTTTTTGAATCCAGATGCGACAAAGTAAGTTGTCAGGATATCTCCAAGTCTTTCTTTTGCAATTTCATCCATTACCGTAAATACTTCCTTGTAAGTAAGTTTTTTTCCAAGAAGTTTTTTCTGTATTACTTTTATTGCCGCCAGTTTATTATCGCTATCTAACATATTGACTTAAATAGTATCAAAAATAACATTGATTACTGAATTCCTGAATACATTTCTCCCACTTTTCTTTGGTATTCCTTAAGCTTGAGCACCATTCTGGACAAAAGATACATTTCCCTTACTCCTACAAGCCATGTTGTGGTCAAATAGACAATCAGAAAAATAATACCGTTCGTAATAAGCAAGAAAAAGACATTGATGGTACGTGTTGTGTCAAACACTACACCGTCAAGTAACCTTTGTGAAAAGAATGCAGCAGCTCCTGCAATCACAACTGCAGCAGATATTTTGACAATTTCAGCTAAAAACAGTTTCCACTCAAATCCTTTGATTCTGGAATAGAGAATCAGGAAGAGGATAATAACATTAATGTTCATTCCAATGGAAAATGAGAGCGCGAGAGACCAGACTGGCAACTGCATATAAATTACAAAATAGATACTCAGAATTGCGTTAATAAGGATGGAGAGAACACTTACGTAGAAAGGTGTTTTACTGTCGAAGAGCGCATAGAAACATCGCGTGAGAAAGTAATACACAGAATGCAGTGGCAGAGATAGCGCAAAAAAGGAAAGCGTTCTGGCAGTTAGAACAGTAGCATTCCAGTCAAATTTGTCACCTCCGTAAAATAGGCGGATAATAGGTGTTCTGGAAACGATGAGGAAGATCATAACGGGGAGTGTCAGGTAAAGCAGGTTAAGTAGTGATTCCAAAATAACCCTCCGGAACTCTTTAATTTTATCCTGCTGGTAAAGTTCCGTCAAATACGGGAATGATGCCTGGCCAAATGCCATTCCAATAAGTGATATGGGAAGGAGTTGCAAATGTTGAGCAAAGTAAAAAATAGTATAAGAACCTGATCCTATTAACGTGGCTAATGACAAATCGACAGTCGCGTCAATTTGAGCCACAATGTTGGTTAATATGCGTGGAACGGCCATCTTCAAAAAATGGTAACTGTCTTTTGTTTTTTCAAGGACAGGTTGGTATTTAAACCCTGCAAATCGGATAACTGGAAGTTGCACAATAAAAAAGAGCAAAGAGCCGAAGATTACACCGAGAACAGGTGCAAGCAGATGAATAGTATCGTAAAACGCAATGGTGGCAATGATAATTGCTATGTTGTAGATAGCTGGAGCTAATGCCGGCAGTACAAATGCTTTCCGAGCTTGCGCCATTCCTGTTAAGAAGTTTCCTGCTACTAAAAATGGTAGTTGCCCTATTAACAGTAATCGGGAGAAATCAATAATCACCTGGTTTTTGCTGGCATCAAACCCTGGAAGATATAAAGGTACTATATACGGCATTGCAAAAGTTAGTACAACAATAAATATAGATACAGCAATACAAACAATATTAATAATCAGAGAGATATTTCTCGATAAAGCTTCCGGATCGTTCTTGAACTTAATAAAGAACGGAATAAAGGTAGTAGTGAGTGCTCCAGTAACAAGAATTTCAAAAATCAGGTCGGGGATTCTAAAAGCGGCAAAGAAAATATCCAGTTCTTCCGTGTTAAATATGCCGGTTAAAACACGGTAGCGCAAAAAACCAAAAACACGGGCTATAAGCATCATGCCAGAAATTATGAGTGTGGAAGATAACATGCTCGTTTGGCTGGCAAAGATAATCTCCTTTGTTTTCGTGAGGAACCGATTCATGGATTGATTATACACTTTCAGACTACTAAAAACAGAGTCTATTTAGTGTTGACAGACGTTTAAAAATGGCGCATAATGGTTATATATGGTTTTTTATGGTGAATACACGGTTTCGTTTACCGGACAGGGCCGAATCGTGTTACCAAAGAAAATCAGAGAACTTTTAAAAGGAAACAGTTTTGTAGTCACCAAAGGTTTTGACACGTGTCTGGCAGGTTATGACAGAAAGGATTGGGAAGACAGAGCAAAGGATTTACTCAGTGTTTCATTGCTGGATAAAGATAATATCAACAAAAGACGATATTTATTCTCTTCAGCAAGTTACGTTGAAATTGATGATCAGGGACGATTTGTTGTTCCGAAATCATTGCTCAAGTTCCTGACAGAAAGTAACAAAGTGGTGATTATTGGTGTCGGCGATCATTTTGAGTTATGGGATGAAGAAAAATGGTCAGCTTACAACCAGAACATCGAAGAATAATATGCACACACCCGTATTTTTAGAAGAAGTACTAACAGCCTTGGAACCGGCAACAGGGAAAAAGTTCATAGATTGTACGGCAGGAGAAGGCGGGCACCTTAAAAAAATAGCTGAGACAGGCGCACAAGTTCTGGCACTTGATTACGATGCAGAGCAGATTGTCCGCTTAACTGAGGAGTTGCAGATGCGAAATGTAACACTGGTTAACGCAAACTTCAAAGATATTCAGAAAGTAGCAGCAGAAAACGAATTTAACCAGGTTGACGGAATCTTGATGGACTTAGGTCTTTCTTTCCGACAACTTACCAGCCGAAACATTGGACTGTCATTTAACAAGCCTGAAGAAAAGCTTGATATGCAGATCCAGGGGAAAGGTACTACCGCAGCTTATATTTTGAATACCTACGAGCAGAATGAGCTTTCAGAAATGTTTATCAAAAATGCAGAGGAAACGCAATCATCCGCTCTTGCAAAAGCAATCGTACAGCACAGAACACACCGCACCTATCAGCACGTTGGAGACCTGTTAACCACAATAAAAAAGGTTCCAGGAGCCAACATAGCCCGGGTCTTTCAAGCATTACGCATTGAAGTAAACGGGGAAAAGGACAACCTAATGGCTGCACTTGGTGATGCAGTCAATCTTTTAAAAGAACATGGTCGATTCGTAGTAATCACATTCCACTCATTAGAAGACAGATGGGTAAAGCAATTCGGAAAGTCAAATAATCAACTCAAAGAAATAAAAGTCAAAATCACAAAAAAAAACAGACAGAGTTTTGAACGCTCTGCACAATTACGAGTTTTTCAAAAAATAAGTTCATGAAACTGTTAGCAAATTCCGCAATCTGGTTTGTTTTCTTCGGATTAATGATTGGTAATGTATATGTTTTTATGCAAGGTATCTCCCTCAGCGATCAAATTCACCAGTATGAAAATGATATGAAACAGCTTCGGCAGGAAAATATCGAACTTGAAACACGAATATATAAAGTCGAATCGATCACATACGCTGCATCGTTAGCTGCAGAGCTTGACTACAACAAGAAAGCAGAACCAGTCTTCTTCGGCGAGAAGAAGTATGCATTAAAATGAAGACATGTGGCAGGGTAAAGCACTTCTCTATTTCTTTTTGCTCGTCTTATTCGCGGTTTTCGTGAAGCTATTCTACATCCAGGTTATTGAAGCTGGTGTTTTTGCTACTGACCACTTACAAACGCGAAAAATTATGCCAGAACGCGGTAAAGTCTACGATCGCAATGGACTTCCTTTAGCTGTAAATCAAACGAAGTATACTCTCTACGTTGAGCCGAAGCTGGTAAAAGCTTCAAAGTCAGATTTAGTAGAAGAACTGGATGAAGTTTTGAAGCTGGGAGAAGCTACTCTAGAAGCAAAGATTGATATGTCAAAAGTGTGGCTTGCTGTAGCTCGGGGACTTGACCAGGATAAGCGTGATGCTATTTTAAAAAAGAAGCTGGCGGGTGTGGGTTTTGAAAACGAGCCAAAACGGTTTTATCCGGAATCTTCGTTATCAGCGCACCTTTTGGGTTTTGTTGGAAAAGATGAAGAGGGTGAAGATACCGGATACTTTGGCATCGAAGGATTCTATGAAAAGGAATTAATCGGTTTACCGGGCTATCTGAAAACAGAACGCGATGTCCTTGATAAGCCAATCTTTGTTGGTCATCAGGAACGAGTAGAACCGGAGAATGGTCGTGATCTGGTACTAACGATCGACAAAAGTGTTCAAAACATTGTAAAAACGAAATTAAAGGATGCTGTTGATAAGTTTGGTGCCGCATCGGCCTGTGCAACGGTAGCCGACCCCTACACAATGGAAATCTTGGCACAGGTGTGCCTTCCAGACTTCGACCCTGATAAATTCTATGAAGCCAGTCCCGAATCATATATAAACACGACCTTATCTTCAACCTACGAGCCGGGATCTACGTTTAAACCACTTATAATGGCAGCTGCAATTGAAGAAAAAGCAGTAAAGCCGCTGGATTCGATGAATGAAAGCGGCAAGCTAGAAATTGGCGGTTTCCAGATTAAAAACTGGAATGACAAATATGCCGGAAAGATCTCCATGACAAACATTCTTGAGAAGTCATCTAACATCGGTATGGTATACGTGGGGCGTAAGCTGGGAGAGGATAAATTGTATAACTATCTTGACAGATACGGGTTCGGCCGTCCTACAGGAATAGATTTGCAAGGTGAAGCGGGGGGAATTTTACGCCCGCAAGAGGACTGGTATGAAATTAACTATGCAACAGCCAGTTTCGGTCAGGGTATTGCTGTTACCCAGATTCAACTAGTGCGCGCATTTGCCAGTCTTGTAAATGGAGGTTATTTGATGCGTCCATATGTGGTTAAGGAAATTCACCAAGGTGATAAGATCCGCACAAAAGAACCGAAAGTTGAAGATCGTATTTTAAGCGAGCGAACTTCCGAGGTAATGAAGAAGATGCTTCAATCAGCAGTTGCCAATGCAGAAGCCAAATTTATTATTCCACCTGAATACAAGATCGGAGGGAAGACTGGAACAGCCCAAATCGCCCTCGAAGGAAGCTATGATGCGAAGAAAACGATTGCTTCATTTATTGGATTTGCACCAGTAGAAAAGCCCCGATTTATTGCCCTAGTAGTGGTAAGGGAACCAAAAACATCTCAGTGGGGATCGGAAACGGCAGCGCCGGTATTTTTCGAAATCGCGAAGGAATTATTCGTGTACTATAATATAGTGCCTGAATAACACACCATCAGCCTACAACATATGCGAACAATCAAAAATATTTATCACCTTTTGGTCGCAGTTCTTGCAAATTTGTACTATGGCTTTCCCAGTAAAAAAATAAAGGTAATCGGCGTTACGGGAACCGATGGTAAAACAACGACAACGTCGCTTATCTATCACATCCTCACACAATCCGGAAAAAAAGCTTCAATGGTTTCAACTGTCTATGCAAAGGTAGGAGCTAAAGAATATGACACAGGGTTTCATGTGAGCACCCCGCACAGCTTTACAGTACAGCGTTTCCTCAAGGAAAGCGTAGAAAACGGTGACGAGTATTTTATTTTGGAAACGACTTCTCATGGACTTGACCAAAACAGAATCTGGGGAGTGGAATTTTTGGTGGGAGTACTTACCAACATTACGCACGAACATCTTGACTATCACAAAACATATGAAAACTACGTAAAAGCAAAGGCGAAACTGCTTCAGATGGCAAAAACGCGCATTATTAACAGGGATGATATGTCGTTCAAAAAACTTGTCCAGTATATGAATGGTAATATCGTCTCGTATGGATTGCGTAATGGAGATGTCAAGTTCGATATTTCAAAAAAAATCGGGATTCCCTTGCCGGAATTTAACAAATACAATTTCCTGGCAGCATATGCAGCATGCCAAACGTTGGGATTATCGGATGAGGAGATTTATTCAGCAATGAAATCGTTTAAGATGCCGCCAGGCCGCATGGAAATAATTCAAAATGAACCTTTCACGGTGATAGTCGACTTTGCGCACACACCCCATTCAACAAAAGTAGCTTTGGAAGCAGTTCATGAAAGTTATTTAAAGGGAGATGGGCGACTCATCCATGTGTTTGGCTGTGCAGCAAAGCGTGATGAAGCCAAACGCCCGATGATGGGTCGCGAAAGTGGAAAGCGTTCCGATTTTGTTATTATTACAGAAGAAGATTATCGCGACGAAGATCCTGATAAGATCGCACACGAGGTAGCAAAAGGTCTTGAGGAGTGTGAGTTTACCGAAGTCGATGCAGACAATTTTGGAAGAAAACGACGGACATATGCTATCATACACGACAGAAAAGAAGCAATAGAAAAGGCAATCTCAGTAGCTCAACCAGGAGATGTTATTATTACAACTGGCAAAGGTCATGAAAAAAGCCTTGCCCGTGGCAAAACAGAACACCACTGGGACGAACAGCAGTCAGTTCGAGACGCATTAGAAAAATACAAAAGAAATTATGGATAACATACCGGATTTTTCACAATTTACGCAGGAAAAACCGTTGCAGTACAACGAAAACGGCTTTATCTGGGGTTTTACTACTAAAGAGCTTGGAGATGGGCGTGATGAAGCAACAATGCAGAAGCTTCTAGAACAACTGAAATTAAAACCGAAAACAGTTGTTCGCATGAATCAGGTTCATGGAACTGCTATTCAAGTGGTTGAAGAAAGTAAAGAAGAATCAGTTATCCTTGCAGAAGTAGACGGTGCAATCACAAAAACACCAGGAATCTTCTTAACGGCTCTTGCCGCAGATTGCGTTCCCATCGTATTTATTGACACCAAAAACAAAATAATAGGAGTGTCTCATCAAGGATGGAAAGGATCATTGGCTCGTATGTCAATAAAGATGATCGACGCAATGGTCGAAGCAGGTGCTGAAAAACAATGCATTGTTGTTTACGTAGGTTCTTCCATCGGAATGTGTTGTTACAACGTGGAAAAAGACAGGTATCTCCAATTTAAGCAGGAATTTTACACGTACCTTCATTTATTTACCAAAGTCGACGGAGACAACTTTTTCCTAAATCTAGCTGAACTCAATGTCCAGCAACTACTCGAAGCAGGATTACCATGGGCAAATGTTAATAACCTTTCCCAGTGCACGTCCTGCACAAAAGAAAAATACTACTCGTATCGCAGAGACAGCAAAGAAAACTTCGGTGAAATGATTGCATACGTAATAATCAAATAAGTGTCCTCCCTTACATAAGACTAGCCTGAAAATGGTACAATATAGCTATGAAATACTTTCTTTTGGGTATTAAAGGAGCCGGTATGGCTAACATTGCTGCTTTACTAAAACAGCTCGGGCATACTGTGGGTGGTGCTGATGTAACTGAAGTATTCCCAACTGATAGTGTGTTGGTGAACAATACAATTTCATGGGAGCCTATTGGCAAAGCTCAAATCACTGATGATGTAGACGTACTAGTGTATTCTGCTGCTCACGGCGGGAAAGAACACCCTCTGGCAAAGGAAGCAGAGAAAAAAGGGATACAAGTGCAGCATCAAGCAGAGCTGTTAGGTGAATTACTCAGCGAATTCAGCATTTCCCTTGCTATTGCAGGTTGTCATGGGAAGACAACGACCAGCTCGTTACTTACGTATGCCCTGTTACAGCTTGGCAGAGATCCAAGTTATATGGTAGGAACTCCAAGTTTCAATGAATACCTAGGAAGTCATTTAGGTGGCAATGAGTATTTTGTTGTCGAAGCAGATGAGTATGCAATGAATCCACCTGCTGATAAAACTCCCAAGTTTCATCTTTTAAAGCCAACCAACGCTATCATAACTAATATCGATTTCGACCATCCTGATGTATTTGTTGATATTGAAGATACAAAAAATGCCTTTGAGCTGTTTATGAACAATGTTTCAAGCACAAACGATGCAGAATCATTGATATTGTGTGCCGATAACGAGCCTCTTATGGAAGTCGCCCAACGTATAGAAGGAAAATCTATTGCAACCTACGGTTTGCATGAAGAAGCAGAATATCGGGTAAAAAATATTCATTTCGACAAAAGTGAAACGTCATTTTCTCTCTTTTTTCAGGATGAACATCT
>CAYOVA010000007.1:12050-31173 GCA_964407325.1 uncultured Gammaproteobacteria bacterium
AGTGTTTTTGCACCTCAAACTGATGAGGAAGCGGTCCAGATTCTCAAGGATAGCATTACTGGGAATGATATTGTGCTAATGGCAGGAGCAGGAGACGTATATAAGCTACAACCTGCCATATTATCAATGTTACAAAGCAGATAAGTATGTCATTAACATTAAAGAACATTACTGCCATTGAAACAATTGTCGGGGAAAACAGAGTACAAAAAGATAAAAACATTTCTCCCTATCTCACCATGCGAACTCAGGTGGATGCAGCTTTTTACCTTGAAGTAGAAACACGGGAGGAATGGATTCAGTTGTTTCCCCTTCTCAAGAAAAATGAGTTCCCCTATTTTGTCCTTGGTGGAGGCTCAAACATTGCCATTCTTTCGGAAAGGATAAACGGACTGGTGTTACGGAATATGTACCAGAAAAAGGAAATTGTAAATGAAGCCTCAGATTATGCTGATTTACGTGTTTCTTCCGGGTATGTGGTTACACGACTGGCAAAAGAGACGGCCGATATGGGGTTATCGGGATTTGAGTATCACTTTGGATTACCTGGAACCCTTGGAGGAGGCATTTACATGAATTCCAAGTGGACACGACCTGATTCGTACTTGGGAGATAACCTGATATCGGCAGTACTTATAGATAACGAGGGGAAAACAAAAGAGGTTGATCAGGATTACTTTAATTTTTCGTATGGGTATAGCATTTTACAACAAACAAAGGAATTTTTTCTGGAGGGTACCTTTCATATGCAAAAAATGGATCCCGAGGAGCTAAACAAACGTGCAAAGGAGGCGTTGGAACACCGGCACAAAACACAACCTAAAGGAAAACCCACAACCGGCTGCTTTTTTAAGAATATAACTGAAGAAGTGCAAAAAGAACACAACCTGCCAACCAAATCGGTCGGTTATTTAATTGATAAAGCCGGTATGAAGGGACTGAGTGTTGGTGAATACTACATTTCTGACCTACATGCAAACTTTATTATGAACAGAGGGAATGGAAATCCGCAAGATTTACGTACATTGATAGACCAAGTAAAAGCGAAAGTTAAAGAAGTATACGGAATAGATCTTATTGAAGAGGTTATAATTATGTAACACTATGGAAGATGCATTTGTAATAAATGGCGGAAAGCCTTTACACGGAGAGGTTTCACTTTCTGGGGCAAAAAACATTGCCCTGAAAGTTCTTATAGCCTCGCTTCTGTTTGAAACACCGGTAACATTACAGAATATTCCGCGTATACGTGATGTGTATGAGCTGTTGAATCTTATAAACGCCTTGGGTGCGAAAGCAGCCTTTATTGACAACAACACTGTTTACATTGAACGAAACGGAATAAAAGAAAAAACACTCGATTTGCTGTTTGCATCAAAGATCCGCGTATCATTTATGTTTTTTGCTCCGCTTCTTCATATTTTTAAAGATTGCTTTATTCCGAATCCTGGTGGTTGCCGTCTTGGTGCGCGCTCTATTGATAGGAGTATCGAAGGTCTTAAGGCACTTGGAGTGGAGGTTGACTATGCATCTGATACTGGATATTTTCATGCTTCACTACCTAGTACACCCGGAGGAAAATACCCCTTTACCAAGCCTTCACATACCGGAACAGAACTGCTTATAATGCTTGCTGTTCTTTCCGACAAGCAGTCAATTCTGGAAAATGTTGCCCTCGAGCCGGAAATCGACGATTTAATCGAATTCTTAAATAAAGCTGGAGCAAAAATTCGCCGTGAAGGTACATCAATAATTATCGATGGCGTTTCGGCATTGAGACAAACTGAGCCCTTCGCTATTTCAACCGATCGTAATGAAGCCGTTACTTTTGCTGCATTGGCGATTGCTACAAAAGGATCTGTTACCGTTATCAATGTAAAACCAGATGAATTAGGAGCATTCCACTCGTTGCTCGATGAAATGGGTGGAAAGTACGAGGTTATCTCTGAACATTCAGTTCGTTACTGGTATGAAGGTCCGCTTAAGGCAGTTACCATCGAAACGGCTCCTCATCCTGGTTTCATGACTGACTGGCAGCCACCCATGGCAGTCTTATTAACGCAAGCTGAAGGTAAGTCGGTTATTCACGAAAGAATGTTTGAAAATCGTTTCAGCTATGTCCAGGAATTGCACAAAATCGGGGCGGCTATCGAGTATATTCAACCGCCTATCGATAATCCCAAAGAGTACTATGAATTTAACTACGAACAAGGCAAAGAGTATCAGCAGGTAATTGAGATACATGGTCCGCAGCCTTTGCATAATGGCGTACTGAATATTGCAGACCTGCGTGCTGGTGCAACACTGGCAATTGGAGCGTTAATAGCACCGGGGAAATCGGTGGTTAATGGTGCTTCCCATTTAGAACGTGGATACGAGGATTTTGTTGGCAAAGTGAGGGGTTTAGGCGGAGATATCGCGAAAGTGTGATAAAATAGAGCAACGTTTTTTATGAAAAAAGTTACTGTAATTGGAGGCGGCACAGGTACATTTGTGGTGCTTTCCGGCTTAAAAAAAGAACCTGTTGATCTAGGGGTAATAGTAACTATGATGGACTCTGGCGGCTCCACCGGACGGTTACGTGATCAGCTTGGTGTCCTTCCACCGGGAGATTTGCGGCAGTGTTTAGTAGCCTTATCAGAAGCTCCGGAATTATGGCGTAAACTGTTTTTGTATCGCTTTGAACAGGGGGATTTGAAAGGACATAATTTTGGTAATATTTTCCTTTCAGCGTTGGAAAAAGTCTCGGAAAACTACGATGAAGTGCTGGAGAATGCTGAATTTGTATTAAAAACAAAAGGAGATGTACTGCCAGTAACGTACGATAAAGCACACTTGTGTGTTGAATATGAAAGCGGCACTGTCATATGCGGTGAGGGAAATATTGACGAAGATAATCAGGAAACTACCCGCATAAAAAAAGCCTACTTGGAACCACAGGCAGTAGCAAACCAAATGGCGTTAAAACGAATACAGGAATCAGATTATGTCATTATTGGGCCAGGAGATTTATATACCAGCATTATTCCTGTGTTACTTGTTAAAGGCGTAAAAGACGCACTGGAACAGTGCCCTTCCAAAATAATCTACAACATGAATTTGATGACAAAAATGGGCCAGACTTCTCATTACAAAGCATCTGATCATATAAAGGATCTTACACGGTATCTGGGTAAGCAACCTGATTATGTCATTACCAATACCGGTTCAATTCCCGAGGCCGTTCAGGAATGGTACAATAAACATAACGAGCAGCTGGTGGAAAACGATTTGAATTCGGAAAATTATACGGGGCATATTGTTGAAGCAGATTTAATTGACCGATCGGATTTTAAAAAAAATGACGCTGACATTCTAAGCAGAAGTATTTTGCGTCACGACAGTACATTGCTTGCACAAACGTTAAGTACAATAGTAGTATGATCCACGATCACATAAAACATAGACTTCACAGACACACCATTTCTTTTAAGTATGCTTTTGAGGGTATATTTTGGGCTCTTAAAACTCAGCCTAATTACCAGGTTCACCTAACATTAGCTTTACTTGCTTTAGGTGGAGGATATTATTATCAAATCACGTATACCGAGTTTCTTGTTTTGCTCATCCTTATTTTTGTAGGGTTGGCAATTGAAACCTTGAATACGTCAATTGAAAAACTATCGGATGCAGTTGATATGAATTTTAATGAACACATAAAAACGGCAAAGGATTTAGGGGCAGGTGCCATGCTTTTTTTCGCTATCGGAGCATTTATTATTGCAGGGATAATATTTCTGCCGAGGATTTTTTAAGGTACTATTCCTATGGAGTTACATTTACTTACCACATTGATTTCTTTTCTTGTCCATTTTGCATTGATAATTCCATTTATTAACCTGCTTTATAGGATAAAATTTCAGCGAGCGGATCAAAAAACGGTTGATGCTTTTAACAATCCTACCCCGATTTTTGATAAATTCCACAAGCATAAAAAAGGGACACCGGTAGGCGGTGGGATACTTGTGGTAGCGGTAACTGTTGTGATATTTGTTATTTCCCTATTGGTATTTGCCTACATGGGAGTTAATATAACTTCCAATTACAACGATATCAACCAGGAAGTACGACTCTTGTTATTCACCTTTATCAGCTTTGCATTTTTGGGGGTGTACGATGACGTGCATAAGATGTTGTTTATCAAAAGCCACGGCTTCTTCGGTATACGAATGCGGCATAAACTGGTTTTGGAAATAATTCTTGCGAGTATAATCGCGTATTGGCTCTATGCACGCCTCGGCATTTCAATTATTTATGTGCCTTACCATGGAGTAGTAGATATAGGCATGTGGTACATGGTATTTGCTGCATTTATTATTGTAGCCTTTGCCAACGCAGTAAATATTACCGATGGTTTGGACGGGTTGGCAAGCACTATTTTAATGGTTGCTCTCACCTGTCTATGGGTTATAGCAAGCTCCATTATTGATGTCCCAACTTCGCTTTTCATTGCTAGCTGGCTCGGTGGATTGCTGGCATTTATGTACTTTAATGTGTATCCTGCACGCATTATTATGGGTGATACTGGAGCCCTTTCCTTTGGCGCAACGTTTGCTGTTATTGGCCTTATTCTGGGAAAACCATTTTCTTTGCCCATTATGGGAGGTGTTTTTGTATTGGAAATTCTTTCATCCTTCCTGCAGCTTTCAAGCAAACGGATAAGAGGCAAAAAACTTTTTCCTGTTGCCCCGCTTCATTTATGGATGCAGCTTCGTGGCTGGGAAGAACCCAAAATCGTTATGCGTATGATGATTTTTGGTATTCTGTTCTCCATGTTCGGACTTATGCTTGCGTTCATGCAGTAAAATAACACTATGTCAGCAAACTCACAGTTTGTATTTGAACACAGAACACTGGATCCAGAAACGTGGGAAGCGGTATTCTCCTATAAGCTTCTTCATAACGGAGAAATGATTGCTTTTGAAGAAACTGTCTCGTTCCCTGATAGGGAATTGCAAACTATTCCCAAAGAACTACTGGATCGCTTACTTGACGATCTTCACTTGATGTTAGGAGTGAGTTACTGGAAAACATACGCACCACAACAGGTTGAACTTCCGAAAATTACTTTAACAAAAGAACAAGCTGCATTTTGGAATACTATCTATACCTATGGCATGGGTGAGTTTTACTACACCAACAAATTGAACTTTCATAACTATGTTACGTTCCCCTATGATGAAAATCATCAAGTCAGCAGCTTTGAGGTGGCTTCTACAGGTAAAATACTGGTAGGTGTAAGTGGGGGGAAGGACTCGATAGTTTCAGCAGAGTTATTAAAAAAAAGCGGTAAAGAACTCTCCGCTTTTGCTGTTGAAAACGAAGGTCAGGGTCTTACCAACGATTCTGTAGTCCAGGCGTTAGGACTTCCTTCCCTCAAAATTATCAGAAAACTTGATCCAAAACTCAAAACGTTACCCAATATCTACAACGGTCATATTCCGATTTCAGCGATATATGCTTTTCTGGGAATAACCGCAGCCGTGTTGTATGGATATCGGTATGTTATTGCCTCGAATGAGCATAGTTCCAACTACGGCAACGTAGAATATCTGGGAGTAGAAGTAAATCATCAATGGAGTAAATCCTCTCAGTTTGAAACTCTATTCCAAGATTATGTTCGACAGAATATTTCCGGTGCTGTTACGTATTTTTCATTATTACGCCCCTTTACCGAGCTTAAAATTGTTGAGATCTTTTCCCGATATCCTCAGTATTTTCCGTTGTTTACCAGCTGTAACCGCAATTATCGAATGAATAACGGTGTGCGTATGCCTACGTTGTGGTGCGGCGAATGTGCAAAATGTGCTTTTGCTTTTGTGATGCTGGCAGCTTTTTTGCCGGAGCACCAGGTGCTTGATATTTTTGGCAAAAATATGTTCCAGGACGAAAAACTACGTGATGTGTACAGAGAACTTCTTGGCACCAAGAATCACAAACCTCTTGATTGTGTGGGCACCCCAGATGAAGTTGCAACAGCATTTAACATGGCAAAAGAAAAAGGAAATTGTAAAGACACTCCTATTATGAAGATGTTTGAAGCAGAGGTACTCCCATTTCTATCGAATACGAGCACAATGCAGCATCGGTTATTCGAGCCTGTAAAAGAACATACTATTCCCACAGAACTGTTACCAGTCATAGAAGACGTATGAAAGTTGACGAACTAAAAGGAAAAAAAGTGTATTTACTCGGTTATGGAGTTGAAGGGAAAGCAACAGAGGCCTTTTTAAAAGCAAAAATCCCTGATATCGAAATTGCAATAGGTGATAAAGACCATGATCCAAACTATTTAGAAGATCAAAAAAAGTATGACATCGCAATTCGTTCACCAGGTATTTCAAAACACAAAGTTGCCATACCTTATACAACTGCTACGAATATTTTTTTTGCGGAAGTAAAGGGGACTACGATTGGGGTAACTGGTACGAAAGGAAAAAGCACAACAACGTCACTTATTTACCACATTCTAAAAGAAGCCGGAAAAAAAGTGCGAATTGCCGGGAATATAGGTAAACCAATGCTCGAGCAACTCCTTGAAAACAACGATGAAGACACTATTTGGGTAGTGGAACTGTCCAGTTACATGCTGGATGATATTCAGTATTCACCCCATATTGCAATTATAGTCAGTTTATTTTCCGATCATGCCGATTACCATGGTTCAGTGGAGAAATACCATGAAGCAAAGCGCAATATTGTGAAATTTGCAAAGCCGGAAGATATTTTTGTGTATAATCCAAAATTCCCCCAATTGCTGGAATGGGCTCGCTGTGTTGAATGCAATGCATTGCCCTATGAGGAATTCCCCATAAACGAACAGGTAACTTTACTGAAAGGGGAACATAACAAAGATAATATTCGGGCAGCAGTTACGGTGACACGGCAATTTGGAGTCGATGATGAAACAGTATATGCGGCGTTAAAAACCTTTCTGCCTTTGCCCCATCGCTTGGAAATGGTTGGCACGTACAAAAGTATTACTTTTTATGACGATGCAATTTCAACTACACCCGAATCTACCATTGAAGCGCTCGAATCAATTTCAGATGTGGGAATGATTTTACTGGGAGGACTCGATAGAGGCTACGACTTTAGCCCGTTGATAGATGTGATAATAAAGAAAGGAATTACGCGATTTGTCTTTTTCCCGGATTCAGGGAAAACCATTTTAAAGATGCTTGAACAAATGCAATATCCTTTTGAAAGCATAGAAACAAAATCAATGAAGGAAGCAGTACATTTTGCCTATGCCAATACGCCAAAAAATATGGTATGTTTATTATCTACTGCGTCCCCGAGTTACAGTGTCTGGAAAAACTTTGAGGAAAAAGGAAATGAGTTTCAGCAGTGGGTAAAGGAATATGGCAAAGAAGATAGTGCGGAAGAAACAATCGACCTCCCAGGTCAAGCTAGGTAGCTTTAGCGGGTTATTAGGGTTACCCGTTCTC
This sequence comes from uncultured Gammaproteobacteria bacterium, assembly GCA_964407325.1. Taxonomy (GTDB): domain Bacteria; phylum Patescibacteriota; class Microgenomatia; order UBA1406; family GWC2-37-13; genus JAOAFZ01. Next base: position 19,541 of record CAYOVA010000007.1, read on the forward strand.
CTTTCATTATTTGGATTATTTTTTGTATACGAAGCCTCATCTATTCTTGCCCTCGACCAGGTGGGGGACAGCTTTCATTATCTTAAATTGCAGGCAATGTGGTTTTGCGCTGGATTTGTTGCCATGATTATTTTCGCATTATTTGACTATAAAAAGCTTCGTTTACTTGCATTCCCGTTTATGATGACCGCAATACTATTGCTTGTTATTGTGCTTATTCCCGCAATCGGGCGTGTTGGTGGAGGAGCGCGTAGCTGGATTGATCTTGGTCCGTTTAACTTACAGCCTACGGAGTTTGCAAAATTTGCAACGATTATTTATCTTGCTTCCTGGTTTTCTGTCCGGGAAAAAAGAAGGCGTTTTACTTCGTTTTTATTTTTTCTTGGATTATTGTTGTTTCTTATTATCCTCCAACCGGATATCGGCACAGCAATAGTCATATTCTCATTGTCCGTAATGATTTATTTTCTTGCTGGAAAGGATTTATGGAAGTTGCTTTTGTTTATCCCCATGGGTATTGTGGCATTCTTCTTCCTTATTAAGGCTGCACCCTATCGATTTAACCGTTTAGTCGCCTTTCTTGATCCGCAAGCTGATCCGTTGGGAATTTCTTACCATATTAACCAAATTTTAATATCTCTTGCAAGCGGTGGTATATTTGGAAAGGGGTTTGGAGCATCACGGCAAAAATATCTTTTCTTACCAGAAGCTCATACCGATTCGATTTTTGCCATCATCGGTGAAGAGTTTGGGTTTATTGGAGCAACAGTGTTTATAATTGCTTTTGCAATGTTTTTGTACCTTCTTTACAGAGTATATGCGGCAGCTGACGATCCTTTTGGCAAGCTCCTTGCTGGGGGTATCTTTGTTTTCTTCGGACTCCAGATTATAGTAAATTTGGGAGGTATGGTTTCGATTATGCCACTAACTGGTGTTCCACTACCATTTATATCGTATGGAGGCTCCCATATGATAATTTCATTTTTGTTAATTGGCATAACTTTAAACATAATCCGGCAGTCTGCATCAATAAAATAAGGGCTATTTGACACTTCCATTAAAATACTATAATATGTTTTTATATGATAAAACGAGCTCTAATTCAAACACTATTACTAACTTTTTCTCTATTCTTACTTCCTTTTCATATAAATGCCCAGACAACGATCACCAAGATAATGCCCGTGGGTGATTCGATAACCGAATTAAGTTCATCATACCGGTACGATTTATACTGCAAACTGCGAGCTGGGGGATTTAATGTAAACTTTGTTGGCTCCAATGTATACAGTCCGGACAGCGCAAACAGACCCTCGAATTGTATTGTCAATGGAGTAAATGTGGGATATGCCTGGGATAAAGACCAGGAAGGACATTCTGGTACTTTTACCAGTTATGTGGCAGGAAATATCCGTTCATGGACACAGGCGCAGCAACCCGACATAATCCTTATCCATATTGGCACCAATGAAGTATTAGGATCCCCCTATACACGACTCTACAAAGACCAGTGGGGAAATACCGGAATGTACGAAGAACTGAATAAAGCGATAGATGAAGCGCGGGCAGTTAAACCAAACGTAAAAATAGTATTAGCAAAAATTATTCCGATTCGTTCAGATATTGAAAGCTCCAAAGAAGTAAAGGTAGCAGGGGTGAATGAAGTAGTGCAACGGGTTTTTAATGAAAAAAATACCAATCCTTCTTCACCATTGTACTTGGTTGATATGACAGCAGCGGGAATAAATCCTGCAGATCCCAACGACTTATACGATGGAATCCACACGGCTAACCAGGGAGGGTTAAAAATGGCGAATAAGTGGTATCCGACTGTCGCTGGGATTTTGGGAGGGCAACCAGCTCCCACCAGCGCACCTTCAGCAACGGCGACACCCACGAGAGCGCCAACTCCTACGATCACTCGAGCACCAACGGCGACTCCTACTAAAACGCCTACACCTATTCAGGTTACTGCATCACCAACCCATGTTCCTACTGCCAAGCCCACTCTTGTTAGCCCAACTCCAATTATCAGTATGAAAAGAACCTTCTATAAAGCCATTAATATTAATGGTTCAGCCATAACTATAGATAACCGTAAGTGGCTTGCTGGTTCGACGCCTGGATTCTATGTAACCGGGAAAATGGTTGTAAACAACACTGTAGCGCTGGTTCCATCAACTGATGTTACTAGAACATCAATGATACGTTCCTTTGCATGGGGAAATGATGCTTCACCATTACGAATGACATTAACAGCCGTTCCCACAGGCACGTATGATATTTACCTGTACAACTGGGAAGATAACGTGAATGCGGTTTTCTCTCTAGTAATCGAAGGAAAGCTGGTAGCCTCAGGAATTCAAAGTGGCAGTAAAGGTACCTGGAAAAAACTCGGACCGTATCGAGTTACCGTGCGAGATACTCAGTTAAACCTTAATTTCACCGGTGGGGATGCGAATATTTCTGGTATAGAGACTTATAGAGTTGATCCTGTTGCTACGCCGACACCTTAACGATAGTATTATAGTATTTTTGGATTGAAATAAGGGGCTAGTTAACTTTAGAATAAATGAATGCTAAAGAGGCTAGCCCTTTTTCTATTACTTGCAGGTATCATTCTTATTGTTCCCTCTTCTAAAGCCCAAAGCACTCCAACAAAAATTCTCTTTGTAGGTGACTCTATTACCGAACTTGGTTCATTCCGGTATCATGTCTATTGTCGTTTAAGGAAAGATGGATACAACGTTGACTTTGTTGGATCAAACAAGACTCACGGCCCTCCCTATGGAGCATGTATAGTCGATGGACAAACTCTTCCTTTCCAGTTTGATCCCGATAGTGAAGGACACTCAGGATGGACGACAGGTGGTTTGGCGGGAAGTTTACGAGGTTGGGTGCAAACACAGCAACCTGATTACGTCTTGATTCATACCGGTACCAATGATGTACTTGGATCACCCTGGACTCATATGTATGATGATCAATGGGGGAACAAGGGAGTTTATACCTATCTGAAGAAAATGCTTGCTGATATAAAAGCGGTACGCCCTACAGCCAGAATTCTCCTTGCGCTTACAGTTAATACTGATCCTCTTGCCCAAAATAGTGCAGCAACGGTAAAAACTGCTGATCTGAATGGAGTAATTCGCCGTGTGTATGATGAAGAAAAAAATAACTACAACCTCTATCTAGTCGATCAAAATACAGGGTTTAATTCAGGACCTCGAACTGTTGATTTACCAAAACTAAGACCTAATAACAGACCACCAACATGCGATTGGGCTGATGTAATGGGTGAAAGAGTAATTGCTGGAAGACCTCAGAACTCTACGAATGCAAACGATTATGAACCACTCGAAGATCCCAACAAGCATTCCTATGACTGTATCCATCCGAATGGTAGAGGAGGAGAATTGATGGCTCAAAAATGGTATAACGCTCTTGCTCCCCTTCTTGCTGGTCAACCCGTTCCCACATTGCCACCTGGAGTTTCACCAACGATAACGCCTACTCCTTCCCGAATCCCAACAGCTGCACCCACAATTGCTCTTCAATTGGGTCAGTTCTATAAAGGCATAAATATTTACGGGGATGCAGTGACCATCGATGGACGGCAGTGGCTGGCAGAAGCAAATGCAGATGTTACTGTTGATTCAAACCGTTTTCGTGATCCCAGTACTCCCTTAATTCCATCAGCACCGGCAGGTGTGGAAGCAATGATACGAGATGCTGCATGGGGAAGAGATGGAAAACCGATTATATATGTAAATAACGTGCCAAATGGAACCTATGGTGTGTATTTGTACATCTGGGAAGATAACGCTGCCCAAACCGTAAATTTTGCCGTACAGGATATTCCCGTTGCCCAGAATATTTCATCGGGTTCTCCGGGAAGTTGGGCAAAGCTGGGACCATTTACAGCTGTCGTCACAAATGGGAGAATCAAAATCAACGCTTTTGGTTCCGGTGATGCGAATATCTCGGGTATTGAAATCTGGACAGCGAATGGGACAACCATTTCACAGAGTCCCACTTCAGCAATAACGGCAGTAAACACACCTACAGTAGGTCCAACTCCTGGGCAAATCCCAGTGCTTTCTATGAAAGGCTTAAAGGTACAAGGCAACAAAGTTGTAAATGAAAATGGCCAGTTTGTAAAACTGGTGGGTGTTAATATTTCGGGAACTGAATATTCTTGTGTAGGTGGAAAAGATAACGGAGTAATGCCATGGGGAATTTTTGAAGTCCCCGCAAATCAGGAAACAATTAATGGCTTAAAAAAATGGAATATCAACACCGTCCGCGTTCCGCTGAATGAGTCATGTTGGAACGGAATCCCCAATCCCGATACACGTACCAATGTTCATTCAAATAAAACAGAGTATCTCGGTAAATTTGCAAGTTATTCCGGTGAAACCTATCGAACTTCCATTACAAACTGGGTTAACCTCCTTACTCAAAATAACATTGCGGTTGTAGTTGAAATCCACTGGTCAGCTCCGGGAACTTTTATTGCACGTGATCAAACGGCAATGCTGAATCGTGACAACTCTATTCGGGCTTGGACTGATATTGCCAATCGTTTTAAGAATAATAGTTCGGTACTGTTTGATCTGCATAACGAACCATATAGCGAGTGGAAAGACTGGAATCAGGAAAGCACAACGGCAACCTGGAATTGTTGGAAAAAAGGATCGGGAACGGGAGTAAACTGTGCAGGTCTGGACGAATGGTGGGATCATGCGAGCAACTCCTTTAATGGCGGTGCACGCTACAATTTCCAAGCAGCAGGAATGGATGAAGTAACTGCGGCTGTTCGTGCCACTGGCGCTCAGAACATAATAATCTTGGGTGGACTTACCTTTGCTAATAACATGACTCACTTCCTCCAGTACAAACCAAATGATCCCAATATTATGGCTTCGATCCATAACTACAACTTTAATGTTTGTGATAACAGACAATGTTGGGAACAGCAGTACAAACCGGTTGCGCAGGTTGTACCAGTTATAGCCGGAGAAGTCGGACAATCTATCTCTGTATCATGGAGGAGTAACCTTGACCAGGAATTTGTAAATAAAATTACCGCTTTTTACGATGAAAATAATATTCACTATTTAGCATGGCTCTGGAATGATTGGGGATGTGACTCTCATCAACTTGTTTCAAATTATGATGGCACAGTAAATAGAGGATGCAAACATTCAGAAGATTTGTATCGAGCTATGCAAAAAACACTGGCCTCACATAATCCGGGTAGCCAGGTTACTCTTACCCCTGCACCTACAACTCCGCCAAACTGCACAAATAAAGCATTAGGAGATGCAGATTGCGATACAAAGACTTCGCTTATTGACTACGAATTACTCCGACGAGGAATAACAAGTGGTAATCTAAACGCTGATTTTAACAACGACGGTAAAGTGACTATTGACGATTTCACAAATTGGTTAGCCAATTTCCTGTTCTAATATGAAAACAAAAATACTATCTATTGCAGCCATTACATTAGGTTTACTCGTAGCAGTGGTTGCACTAGTGTACTTCTTTAGGGCAGGGAGATCACAGGCGGCTTCTGTACAAGCGCAGGTTTCTTTTACACCAAGCAAAATCACTGTTTCCCCGGGGCAGGAATTTGAATTAACCATGAATATTACTACACCTGCAACCGCAGCCGATGCGGGGTTTTCTGCAGCAGCTATTGTTTTGCGGTATGACGTTGATAATAAAGGAATTGTTGAAGCACCTGGTGCTGGTACTCAATTCTTCCAGGTTCTTAATTCAAATATGTCAGCAACAGTTAAGTCAGAAGTCCAGGGCACCGATGAAAAGGGAAAATACTCTAAGTTTGTTGTAGCAATACCTCTTGATAAAAATGAACCTCTGCAAAAAACAGCCACTTTAAAAATGAAGTTTAAATCGCTTAACAATGGGGTTACTAACATTAAGCTGGATACAGAAAAATCGGAAATTGTTGGGATTACAGGAGAGTCGAGCCCGCTCTTTAGTTGGGGTGGTACCAATAGTGTGGAAGTTGTCTCAGGGACTGAACAACCAACTCCTGCCGGGCAAAAGTTTACCATGTCAGCAACCGCAAATCCCCAGTCAGCACAACCTGGTCAAGATGTAACTATTTCTGCTACATATACAGCAACACAAGCAATGTCTGCTTTACTTGATATTGAAGTGTACGACTCGAATGATAAAAAAATATATCAGGATTACCGCACTCTCCAGGATTTGCAGCCGAATCAACCTAAAACGATTTCAACAGTTTGGAAACCGGCAACTGAGCAGCTCGGTACATATACGGTAAAATTAGGTGTATTCAAAAATGACTGGACGTTCCTAGATTGGAATAACGATGCCGCAAAGATTTTAGTAACAACAGGGATTACTCCGGGAGATCCTCAATTAACAGTAACTATTAATCCATTAAGCCCGACGATTACTTTTGAACCGCCAACTGCTACCCCAGCCAATGGTACTCCTACTCTTACGCAGATACCCACAATAACGACAGGCGCGGGGACTCCAACAGCTACGCCCAAACCAATCACAGGTATCCAGTCTCCTACGCCCACACCTTTTATTACATCAGCGCTCACTCCGACGCCATCACTTACTCCAACACCGCAGGTATCCCCCACACCCACTCCATTACGCACATCGCTCCGACCAACATCACGACTGCCACGGATTGTTTCGGTACTTACTGTTGCAGCAGCCGGACGAAGAGCTGGCGGGGAATTCGCCAGAATGGCTTTATATATAAACAACCAGAATGTATTGTTTAGAGGGTACAAGATAAATCCTGAAGTAAAAGGAAGCCCACAAGCACGTGCATCAATTAAATTTTTCTATGAATCAACAGTACCGTTAACTGCCGATATGGTACAAATTCACTTTTTTAATGATGGAACTGCAAGAAATAAGGACAGAGATTTGTGGATCGATTATATTGAAATTACTGATAAAACAACGAATACCACTACTCGTTACCAAACTGAAGCATCTTCAGTAGTCACAAACTACAATCAACAGAACGGAAGCTGTAAAAGCGGCAACCTAAACAGTGAATGGCTTTTCTGCAATGGCCATGTCCAGTACAAGCAATAAGTTTTCCTGTTGCTAGTATAATGAACCTATGAAAATACTGGTTACTGGTGGTCATCCTGCACCCGCACTTGCGGTAATCGATTATGCTTTGTCACATAAAGAGTTTCAAGACATACACTTTGTTTTTGTTGGAAGAAAATACAACAATCAGCGTGAAAAATCGATTTCATTTGAATTCAAGGAAATTTCCGAACGCAATATTCCTTTTTACCATCTTTCGGCAGGTCGTGTAACCCGTTTGCTATCCATTAACTCATTACGAAATTTGTTTTACATACCTGCAGGATTCTTTCACGCCTGGAGGATACTCATGCAAACGAAGCCGGATCGGGTACTTACATTTGGGGGATACCTGGCTCTTCCAATCGCTTACGTTGCTAAATGGATGGGTATACCAGTTTATATTCACGAGCAAACTATTGCCCCCGGGATTGCGACACAAAAAATCAGTAAATTGGCAAAAAAGGTTTTTTTGTCTTTTCCGGATTCCCAAAAGCATCTTCCTAAAGAAAAGTGTATGGTTACAGGTAATTTGGTGCGGGAAGCAGTTTTTGAGAAAAAAGAACTACCTTTCAGTATTCCTAAAAATGTTCCCGTTCTTTACATCACCGGAGGGTCTCTTGGTTCACATAGTTTAAATAAACATGTTATGTCTGTAGTTCCTGAGTTACTAAAACGTTTTTTTGTGATTCATCAGGCGGGAAATGTAAAAGAATTTCGGGATTATGAGAAGCTAAAAGAAATTCGCAGTGCGCTTTCACAAGATTTAAAAAACAGATACATTATTCTAGAACATGTACCGGCCACGCAAATCGGAAGTATTTTTGATGCCGCAACTATTATCGTGAGCCGCTCTGGAGCAAATACGGTAACAGAACTAGTTGCACTGCGTAAACCGTCTGTCCTGGTACCATTACCGTGGTCGGCTCGCAATGAACAAGGTCTTCAGGCGCAAATGCTTCAAAAAGCAGGGGTGGCAGAAGTTTTTGAACAAAGTAAACAATCTGAAGAACTGTATACCACTATTATGAAAGTGTACAAAAATCGGAAGGAAATGTCTGCAAATTTTAAATCATTAGCAATCTTATATAATTCAAATGCTCCAAAAGTTGTCATGGAAGAAGTTCTTAAGGGATAGTATCCTCTATATTTCCTTTATTTCTGCAATTGTGGCAGGATTTATTGGTTTGTTTCTCGTGGATCGAGTCTTGCGAGTCGATGAAATTATAGTGAAGCAAACAGGTAAAAAAATTACTGTTACTGGTCTTCAGGCATTTCAGGGTAACAGTATGCTCCTGCTAAAGGAGGATGAAGTTGTTCGCTTGCTAAAACGCGATAACCCGAAAATAGCAGATATAACTGTCGATAAGAAGTATCCCGGGACCTTGACCATTACGATAAAAACACGACAGCCTGTCGCGGCACTTACTGGTGATGTAGGATTTTACTTGGTAGCTGAAGATGGAACAATACTTGAAAAAGTGAGAGAGGAACCGTCGAACCTCCCTAAAATAACACATTACCAAAAGCTGCCGTTTCTTAATAACCAAGCCGGGCAGAATGTGAATTTTACTGATATTTCGCTGTCTTTATCTTTTTACAAACGTTTTCTTAAACTTGGTTTAAAACCTCTTTCCATTGATATACAGGATTACTCTATGATACGCTTTATTTTTGCAGAAGAAAAAGAGGTTCGGATTACTGCAGAAAAAGAAAGTGAATTCCAATGGTACCAGATAGAACGGCTGGTGAAAGATTTGGAAATTCGTGGTGAAAAATACAGGCTTATCGATGTTCGTTTTGATAAGCCCTATTACGAGCAGCAATAATGTGAAGTTTTGCTAACAATTAATATACTTTCCATTATCAATATGGTATCCTTTTAACTATGAGTGAAACGATTCTCTCAGGGATAGACATTGGTAGCTCCAAAATTGCGACCATTGTCGGAATAACCAGTGATGACTCTCCAGAAGTACGTGTTATAGGCTTTAATATCTCTCCATCCCGCGGTGTAAAGAAGGGGATGATAGTAGATATCGAGCAAGTGACATCTGCCGTTGAAGAGAGTGTCGAAAAGGCGGAACGGATGGCTGGGCACAAAATTAATCAGGCATTTGTTTCTGTTGGTGGTCCTCATATTGCCTCATTAAATTCCCATGGCATTGTGGCTGTGTCTACTCCCAATCATGAAATTACCGAAGAAGATGTTGATAGGGTAATTGAAGCGGCACGAGCAATTTCTTTAAGCACAACACGACAGATTATCGAAGTAGCACCGCGTGAATACAGCGTAGATGGGCAATCGGGGATTAATAATCCTGTTGGTATGAGTGGCGTTCGTCTTGAAGTAGATACGCATATCATTACAGCCTCTTCCACCAACTTGAAGAATATCGAACGCTGTTTAGGCGATTTGGGAATTGGGAATGCTGGATTTATCTTTTCAGGGGTAGCTTCTTCCGAAGCCATTCTTACTGACACAGAAAAAGATCTTGGCGTTTGCGTTGTTGACATCGGCGGTGGGAAAATCGACATGTGTATTTACGTTGAAGGGGCTCTCTCATATTCTGCATCTATCCCGATTGGAGCAAAACATGTAACAAACGATATTGCAGTTGGTCTTCGTGTTTCATTGGAATCAGCGGAAAAGATTAAGATGTATTTGTCCAAGAATTCCCGTGCAATTCAGGAAGCGTTAAAGAAACGAGGAGGCGATAAAGAGAATAAATTCGGTTTTGAGCAGTTGATGTTACCCGAGCAGCTTGATGATGTTACCCCAAAAGCAGTGCTTGATGGAATTATCGCACCACGACTTGAGGAAGTGTACAACTTTATCGGAGAAGAAATCGACAAGAGCGGATTCTCAAAGCAGATTCCCTCAGGACTTGTAGTTACCGGAGGTGGGGCGCAAACTATCGGTATGATCGAAATGGGCCGTAAAATACTCGGTTTGCCTATACGTATTGGAACTTCAAATAAATTAACCGGTCTTACCGATGAAGTTATGGATCCACAGTATGCAACAACCGCTGGATTGATCTATTACGGCGGAAAGTATGCAGGAGGTGAACAGCCACAAGGAAAAGATTTTAACAAGGTGCTCAAGAATATCAATATGGGGGAGGGAATTTCAAAAGTGAAGGACTTTTTTAAGCAGTTTTTACCATAGACTTTGCTATAATGCGCATACTGTATGTTAGTGAAACCAAATGCTGGACAACCGGCAAACATTAAGGTCATCGGCGTCGGAGGCGGCGGTGGGAATGCTATCTCTTCGATGATTGCGGAGGGCGGTATCCCAGGTGTAGAATTCGTTGCCATCAATACAGACGCTCAAGCTCTTCTTAACAACAAAGCAGAAATCAAAATTCAAATTGGAGAAGCACTTACTCGAGGTTTAGGAAGTGGTGGTGACCCGGAAGTCGGGCGTCAAGCCGCTGAAGAATCACGCGAAATGTTAAAAGAAGAACTAGCTGGTGCTGATATGGTTTTTGTTACCTGTGGGGCTGGTGGAGGAACAGGCACTGGTGCGACTCCTGTGGTTGCAGAAATCCTGAAAGAGGCTGGAGCTCTTACCGTAGGTGTGGTAACCAAGCCATTTGATTTTGAAGGTGCCAAGCGCCGCATGAATGCTGAAGACGGCATTGCACGATTAAAAGAGAAAGTAGATACACTGATTGTTGTGCCAAACCAACGCGTTCTTCAGATTATCGACAAAAAAACCTCCATTTTAGAAGCATTTAAAAAGATTGATTCAGTGCTGTATCAAGGTGTCCGTGGTATTGCAGAATTGATTACCCTACCTGGTTTGATTAACGTAGATTTTGCTGATGTAAAAACCGTTATGCAGAATGCCGGTACCGCTCTTATGGGTATCGGGATGGGCCAGGGCGAAAAGCGTTCTATAGCTGCAATTAAACAAGCAATCTCCTCACCATTACTTGATGCCACTATTGAAGGTGCAAAAGGTATTCTCTTTAACGTGGTAGGTGGTCCAGATTTGGCAATGAACGAAATTGATGAAGCCGCTTCTATTATTCAGAAAACAGTTGATTCCGACGCTGAAATTATCTTCGGAGCTGCAATTGATGAAAAAATGGTTGATACAATCAAGATCACCGTTGTTGCAACACGATTTGACGAAAACAAGCTCCCTACTCGCTTCCAGTTTAATCGACAAAAGTCACCAGCATATGAAGAACCACCTGAAAAAGACGAAATGGAGGATTTATACCCGCGTGATGACCAGGCTCCCGATAGAAAAGCAGTTGATACTTTTGTCCAGCACGGACACAATGCTCCTCCAGTCAGTCGGCCAACAGGGAATGTTCCCGAACCTCCAGTTGATGATGACGATGAGTTTGATATTCCTGCGTTTTTGAGACGAAAGTAATTTGAGTTGTATTCCCTTTATAAAATCTCTCTTTAGGTTAGAATAATTTACCGCTTGCATTATTATAGGTCTCTGATATACTATGAGTTCCCGGAATTCGTCCGGGTTGTGAACC
>CAYOVA010000007.1:31273-54710 GCA_964407325.1 uncultured Gammaproteobacteria bacterium
TATTATAGGTCTCTGATATACTATGAGTTCCCGGAATTCGTCCGGGTTGTGAACCATCTTAGAGCACATAGGAGGACCTGACCATGGCAATCGGGATGATGCACCGCACCGCAAGTATGCTGAATGGCACCGACTCGATCCGCCCGCGCGCCCGCCTCGTGCTGATCGCCCTCGGCCTGCTGCTGACCTGCGCCGCCTCGATCGCCAGCGCGCGCCGCCGGACCCGCCCGGCCGCCTAAAACGCACTCGGCGCCGCCGGCCCCGCTCCGAAAAGGGGCGCGACTTCGCGGAAGCAGCCACCAATAAGGTGAGCAAGCCCGGCGGAGTAGCCCCTTGAGCCAGGAGGCAGGACATCGTCCGGCAACGTTTCGCCGGAACCTCTTGCCAAATGGCTCACGGAGAGTGAGATCTGGCCGCGCGGTCCCGATCCTGCCGAGTAGCAGGAGGGACTTGCCCAACGGCGGGACTCCTCTCAAGGCGGCGTTGGATGTGAAAACATCTGACGCCGCCAACCAAGCACTCTCCTAACATTCACCCTCAACTTCTTGCTATATCGCTACTTTTCGACTACAATAGAACACTATGCAGCAGACCAATGTCTCTTCTAAAGATCAACCTGGAAAAGATCACGAAAACAAGCCGAATCCCAACCAGGCATTTATTGATATGGAGCATAAGTGGCTGGAACACTGGTATAAATCCGGGATCACAGATAAATACAGAGCTAAAAATGTTTCTTCAAAAGAAACCTTCTCCTTTATGGATGGCCCTATCACAGCAAATAATCCTATGGGTGTTCATCATGCATGGGGACGCTCGTATAAAGACCTTTGGCAGAAATTTCACAATCTCCTCGGTCACAAACAACGATTCCAAAATGGATTTGATTGTCAGGGTCTATGGGTTGAAGTAGAAGTAGAAAAAGAACTGGGTCTTAAAAGCAAGAAAGATATCGAAAACCTCGTTCCTGGTGACAAAAAAGCAAGTATCGCAAAGTTCGTACAACTCTGTAAAGATCGTGTCCTCAAGTTTTCGGAAATCCAAACTCAGCAATCCAAACGCTTGGGCTATTTTATGGACTGGGACCACTCGTACTACACAATGAGTGCCGAGAATAACTACATGATCTGGCACTTCCTTAAAAAATGTTTTGAAAACGGCTGGATCTATAAAGGACATGATTCTGTACCATGGTGTCCACGCTGTGGCACCTCTATTTCTCAACACGAAATGCTTACGGAAGATTATTCTGAAGTGCAGCATGAGACTGTATTCTTTAAACTCAAAATAGCACCAGATAATTTAGGAAAAGTCGGAGCACAGGAACAAGCCTATTTCCTTGCGTGGACAACGACACCTTGGACAGTGCCGGGTAATGTGGCCTTAGCAGTGAATACTGAAATTAACTACAACCTTATTAAAACTGAATCAGGCCAAAATCTCATCCTTGCAGAATCAAGAACGAAAGATTCAATCAAAGAAAAGTATGAAGTCGTCAAAGTTTTCACTGGTAAAGACCTACATGGCATCAGTTACGAAGGCCCATTCGACGAGCTGGAACGGGTACAGGAAGCAAAAGCGCTTCATCCTGATACTTTTCATACTGTCGTCGACGGTTCTGCAATTGTAACTGAAACAGAAGGTACGGGCATCCTCCACGTAGCACCAGGACAGGGACAGGAAGACTTTAACCTGGGAAAACAGTACAAGCTTTCTGTAATCGAACTGATTGAAGAAGATGCCAGTTACTACAAAGGACTTGGTGAATTTTCAGGACAGAATGCCAAACAAAAGCCAGGAATGATATTTACATTCCTTAAAGAACATGCAAATGGTGAATTCTTCTACAAAACACAGTCATACAGGCATCGCTATCCGCTGTGCTGGAGATGTAAAACAGAACTAGTTTGGCGCGTCGTAGACGAGTGGTACATTGCCATGGATAAGCCTTCAGCAAATGGTAAAAACAAGAGAACACTTCGACAGAGAATGGTAGAAGTTGCGAAAAAAATTCAGTGGATTCCTGAATTCGGTCTCGATAGAGAACTGGACTGGCTTGATAAAATGCATGACTGGCTTATTTCAAAAAAAAGATATTGGGGATTGGCATTGCCAATCTGGGTATCTGAAGATGGAAAAGAATTTGAAGTCATCGGCGGGGAAGACGAGCTAAAGCAGCGAGCAATAGAAGGATATGAAGAACTTGAAGGTCATACTCCACACAGACCTTTTATAGATAACATCAAAATAAAATCCGCATCCGGAAAAATAATGAATCGAGTTCCTGACGTCGGAAATGTCTGGCTTGATGCAGGTATCGTTCCATACTCAACAATTACTGATCCAAAAACCGGAAAAGTTGCCTATATCGCGAATAAGGAATTTTTTAATGAATGGTTCCCAATTGATTTAATTACCGAATCGTTCCCTGGTCAGTTTAAAAACTGGTTTTACTCAATGATTGCCATGTCTACTGTTTTGGAGGATACCAATCCATACAAAACAGTCATCGGATATGCCACTCTTCTTGCTGAAGACGGCCGTGCAATGCATAAAAGCTGGGGCAACTCAATCGAATTCAACGAAGGCGCCGATAAAATCGGTGTTGATGTCATGCGCTGGATGTATGCCCGCCAGAATTACACTGACAATATGCTCTTTGGCTACAAAAAAGGTGATGAAGTACGTCGCCAGGTGTATTTGTTAATCTGGAACGTCTACAAATTCTTTATGGAATATGGACAGCTTGATGGCATCAGTTACAAGGAATTCAGTACAGAACTGAATCCGGAAAACTCAAAAAATGTTCTTGATAAGTGGATTCTGAATAGAATGATCTACCTTGTAAGTTATAGTAAGGAATCTCTCTTAAAATACAACATACGAGACTTTGCTATCGAAACGGAATCGTTTATCAACGATCTTTCCACATGGTACCTCCGCAGAAGCCGTGACCGTGTCTGGATGCATGCAGAATCTGAAGAAGATAAAAGCAGCTTCTACAAGACGCTGTATACTGTACTTGTTAATCTCAGCGTTATTCTGTCACCTGTAATGCCGTTTATTACGGAAGAAGTGTATACCTCATTAACAGGGAATGAATCAGTACATCTTGCACAGTGGCCGGAATTAAGTGTTAAGCAAGATGAAGTACTTATAGAAGATATGAAGCGCGTGCGAGCAGTGGTGGAAGCAGGGCATAGAACACGCAAAGAAACGAAAATCAAAGTTCGTCAACCTTTGCAGCATGCCTTTGTAGTGCTGCCTAAAGATATGAAATTACTACACGAAGATTATGAAGATGCATACAAAAAACTCATTGCCGAAGAGCTGAATGTAAAAGAAGTTTCATTGAAAGCTGAACCTATACCCCTCGACCCTAACGTAACATATGATACAGCGTTAACCGAAGAGCTTCTTATGGAAGGAAGAGTACGAGAACTTATTCGTTCCATCCAATCTGAACGTAAAAAACTGAATATAAAATTGGATCAAAAAGTAAAACTTACCATTCCTGAAGAATTCAAAGGACATGAACAGGAAATTGCAAAGGCAGTACTAACGGAAACCATCGCAATTGGACCAGAACTTAAGGTAGAATAATAGCATGTGGCGGTTTCTAATTCCTACGTTTATCCTTCTTGTGTTTGGCTTGTTTAATCTAGCCGGTATCAAGCCGCATCTGTTAATGGATCAGGGGATCTTTGTGGGAATATCTCTGCTTGTATTTATTATCGTAAAAAAAATCGGTGTCATCTTTTTTAGATTAAACTCCATGGCTATTTACGTAATTTTTATTGTATTGCTCGCTTTAACACTATTTATTGGAGAAGATATAAACGGTTCCAGACGATGGATCAATCTGTACTTTTACAACTTCCAGCCATCTGAGTTTTTTAAGGTGTTTTCTATCTTGATTTTGAGTGATTTCCTTGCCAAAAACCAGCGTAATCTTGCTCATTTTTCAACCTTTCTTGTAATTATTGCTAGCTTTGCCATTCCGGCTTTTCTTATTTTCCAGCAACCGGATCTTGAAACAGCAGTACTTATTTCTGCTATGTTTCTGGTAATTTGTTTGTTTTCTGAAGTCCCAAAAAGGTATATTTTTACTCTTATTGGATTTGGTCTACTCCTATTACCAGGGGCGTGGTTTTTTCTTGAAGACTATCAAAAAAACCGTATTCTTTCGTTTATGAATCCACAGCTTGATCCCCAAGGGACAGCATATAACATGTCACAGTCAATTATTACCATTGGGTCAGGACAGTTGTTTGGAAGGGGACTGGGACTAGGGAAACAATCCACCTTGTTTTTCCTTCCCGAAAACCATACCGATTTTGCATTTGCTTCCTTAGTTGAACAATTTGGCTTTTTAGGAGGGGCTACGGTAATAGTGCTGTATCTCTTTCTTGCTCTTATGTTTATACGTACAATCTTAAGGAACGTAGGTAAAAAAGGCGATCATAATCGCTTTCAGTACTTCTTTGCCACAGGTTTTTTTATCTATTTTATATTCCAGGTATTTATTAATATTGGTATGAATTTAGGATTATTGCCGGTATCCGGAACTGCACTCCCGTTAATTTCATATGGAGGGTCGAGTTTATTGACCTGGATGATAGGATTGGCGTTCTTGTCCGAACAGTCGTAGCGCAAATAGAAATACGCTTGCATTTTCACCGTTACAATCGTAAAATATATACTTCTATGGCTAAATACGCAATTATTCGAACCGGTGGAAAACAGTATCTTGTTCGTGAAAACGAAGAGATTTTTGTGGAAAAATTAACAGGAGAAGCTAATGACAAGATCGAACTTGAAACACTTGGTACTTTTGATGGTGATAAGGTAGAACTTGGAGCACCTTCACTCAAAAATTCTGTGGGAGCACAGGTTATTGAACATGTGCAGGGAGATAAACTTCATGTATACAAGTTCAAGTCAAAAGTAAGATATCGAAAAAAGCAAGGCTTTAGACCCCAACTTACCAAAATTAAAATTCTCTCAATCTAACAATGGCACATACAAAAGCACAGCGCGCAGTAAAAGGAAATCGTGATTCACGTTCAAAGCGACGTGGTGTGAAGTTGTTTGGTGGCCAGACTGCAAGAATAGGAAGTATCATTATTCGCCAGAAAGGTTCAAAGTTCAATCCGGGAATTGGAACATTCATGGCAAAAGACTTCACCATTCACGCAGGAGTTGATGGTGTTGTTCGCTTCCAGGAACAGCGTGGCAAGATGTTTGTTCATGTCGATATGGCGCAGGCCATAGCAGAAAAAGCACCTGTAAAAGAAGCATCATCAAAAAAGCATGCTAAAAAAGCAAAGAAAGCAGAACCGGAAGTAATTCCAAGTGATGCAGCAGAAACAGCAACTCTCTAATCTTCACACATCCAAAATCTGTTTTAATTAAGTGCAATTAAATTTCTTCAAGTATAATCTCTTATAGAGTAATTAGTTGTTACCGTAACAATTCTTCTAACATACAATGGACGACATTCAACACGCTTATCAGCGTATCAAAAACAGCAAAGATATTTTTGAAAAAGCACGACTTCTTAAATTCCTCAAAGAATATGATATTAGATTAACTGACATCTCAAAAGAATTAGGAATGAAGCCGGCATACGTTTCACATTTCCTCCGGCTAAACAAGATTCCGGATATTATTATTGATGGTTATTATGCACGGTTAGTTACCGCTTCCCACCTGTTTATTATCGCCCGGCTTAAAGATGTAAAGACAATGGTAAAGGTGTACGAAAAAGTTCTTTCTGAGAGTCTTACTTCATTGCAAACTGAATCAGTAGTACGAGAAGAGCTCTATCAAACGAAAACTGAAGGGGAACGCCTCTCAAAAGACGATGTTGAACGGTTCGAGCGATTGTTACAAAGGCTGCTGGGAGATGTGCATCTCGATCTTGTCCAAACTCGTATTCATTCAAAGCTCACCATCACTGCAAAAGGAAGTCTGGCAAAGACATCTTCTACTGTCGCAAAGCTCTATCATCTGCTTAAAGAAAGTAATTCCTGATCGAAGTACGTATAGCTTAAAGGGTTCCTAAAATCACTCGGGAAGGGGTTTTCGATCAAGCCGGCTTTCTGAGGTGGCAAGTAGCGGTAAAATACCTGTCCTACAACACTTTCAAACGTAATTGGTCCAAACTCACGCGAGTCTGAAGATCGGGCTCGGTTATCTCCCATAACAAATATATACCCATCTGGAACAGTATAGGGAACACCATTACGGGTAAACCCGTTTTCCCAGAGTACTGTAGGAGAACCAATATAAGGTTCATCGAGCTTCCGCTCATTCACAAACACGTCGTTATTGGTAATGGTTATTGTGTCTCCGGGTAAGCCAATAATACGCTTAATGTATTCTATTTCCGGGTTTTTAGGGGATTTAAAAACAATAACATCTCCACGGTTATGCGTACGAAACTTGTAGGTAACCTTGCTGGTAAAAATATAATCGCCCGATGCAAATGTGTAATCCATGGAAACGCCCTTAACTTGATTCGGTTGCACAATAAAAAGATAGAGAACGATAAAAAGAGAGCCGATAAAGACAATCGTTTCAAGTATCTCCATTACGAAGAAAAAAAGTCCTTTCAAAAACCCTAGTATCATTGTAAGATTGTACCCGTTCTCGCGTACGAAAACAAGGTATAATAGCTGGTACAGGTCGCATAGCTCAGTTGGTAGAGCGTTGCATTCACATTGCAAATGTCGGGGGTTCAAGTCCCTCTGCGACCACACGTTCTGTACTCTATTGGCGCTACAAATAAATTAATAATATGAACGCTGCATTTTTTACTGTCTACTACAATACACCAGTTAGATTTAAGAAACAGTTAAGCACAGATTGTGGTCGCCTCGGTCTTCCCCTGCATGCGGATGATGTTTCCGGTGAAAAAAAAGGGTATGCAGAGTCATTAAATGGATTGATTGAAGCAAACTTCAATTCATATGATATTTTTTTTCTTGGGAATCCCGATATTCATATGGCAGGAATTCCACGCGATGAATTGCATGTAGCAGCTGAACATTTCGACATCTGGGGGTACGCTATGAAGCAGAATGGGAAAATCTACTATGGCGGAGAGCTGGATAAATGGAGAATGAGCGGAGGCCTTATCAAGAATAAACCTGTTCAGCGCTTTTTTAGCTGTGATTTTGTTTCCGGATCACTTATGGCGGTAACCAAAGATGTGTTCCGCAAAATCGGCTACCTTGACGAATCGTTTTTTATGTATTATGAAGATGTTGAATTTTGTACCCGAGCTAGAAGAAAAGGGTTACGAGTAGGAATAGATTCGGAACAATGGTACGAACATTTTGAATCTTCCGATGCCAATCCGGAAAAAAAGAAATATTTAGCTCGAAATAGAATGAAGTTCTTGTGGAAGTATGGTAGTTTCCGGCAAAAGATGTATGAACTGGCCCGATTGCCAATCACCTTGGTAGAAGAAGGTAAATACCTGATATGAAAATAGCAGTAGACGGGGGAGCATTATGCTCGCCACCGGGAAAACAATTTGGGACATTTCGTTTTACAACAGAACTACTTCACGCTCTTTCGAAGTATGGTACTCACGATTACACAATCTACAGTTTTTGCGAAGTTCCCAAAAAAGAACGGGTTCAAAAATTGCAGTATACTCTTGTAACTCCCTCCTTTGCCTGGATGAAAGTCCCGTTGCCATTAAAGCTAGCATCGGATAAGCCCGATGTTTTTTTAGCATCGAGTCAGGTAGTTCCGTTTGGCTTTAAAGGAAAGAAAATAGTGTTCTCCCATGGATTATCGTTTTACTTTTACCCCAAATATTACAAAGAAGAATACCCTCGCCTTAAGGCGCAATTGGACGAATATACCAAAACAGCTGATATTATTGTTGTCTCTTCGGAAATGGTGAAGCAAGAAATGATTCGCATTCATCCTAAAGTAGAAAACAAGATAAAAGTTCTTCCGTTTGGAATATTTTCAAGACCGGTAAAACGCGCACGAAAACCGCAACCGTATTTTTTGTACGTAGGATCCGATCAGGCTATTAAAAATGTAAGTGGATTGATTCATACCTTTACCCAATTCTGGAAAAACAATAGAACTACTCCATTTAAACTACTCCTGGTAGGCACACAGCGCAAAAACCTGCCACCCTATATTGAACAAGTCTCGTTTGCTACTCACGAAGAACTGGCGAACCTGTATGCAAATGCAACTGCCTATGTAACCTGTTCCTATTACGAGAGCTTTAATTTCCCTGTGGTTGAGGCATTATCAGCCGCTTGCCCAGTCGTTGCACTGGAAACGGCAGTTACAGAAGAGCAATATCCCTTTGTCCAAACAGCTGAGACGATGGAAGAGTTGCAGTTTCTTTTTGAAAAGGCAGCTGTAGGAACATTTGAATTTGATGAACCTCCGAATATTACTTCTGTATTTAGCTGGGAACGCTATGTGAGCGAGCTGGAAAAACTTTATATATAATAGGCTATGGCTCTTACTGCTATTGTTCTTACTCATAACAGCGAAAAGACACTCGAACAGTGTCTTACAAGTCTCTCCTTTTGTGATGAAATCGTAATTGCAGATGACAATTCCATTGATTCTACCGTTTCTATTGGGCAAAAATATACACAGAAGATAATGCAGCATACAATTCAGGATGATTTTGCTGCTCAACGAAACTGGATAATGGGACAAGCGTCCCATGACTGGATAGTATTTGTAGATAGTGACGAAGTGGTATCACCGGACCTACAAAATGAGATAAAAGCACTACAGTTCGATGCTGCCAGAGATATAACCTGTTACCGGATTAAACGGGTAGATATGTTTATGGGGAAAAAACTTTCCCATGGGGAGCTGTCAGATGCTGCTCAGAAGGGAATAATCCGTTTAGTACGAAAAGCGACAGGCTCGTGGAAGGGAATTGTTCATGAGGAATGGGTTCCGACCGCCGGTCAGATTGGAAGTCTACAGAATGTCATTATGCATTATCCGCATCCGACAATTGCTGATTTTCTGCGAACAGTTAACCGATATAGTACACTACGAGCCAAAGAGCTGTATGCTGCCAAAAAAGGCGTTAACGGATTTGATATGCTCGCGTATCCGTTTGGCAAGTTTTTGTATACCTACTTCTTGAAAGGTGGTTTTCAAGATGGTCCAGGAGGCTTTATCTACTCTTTTTCAATGAGTTTCCATTCGTTTCTTGTGCGTGCTAAGTTATTCCAGTATTACCTCGATGCAAAACCGGCTCCAGCAAATCACCAGTAATATTTTTGTTTTGTCTTTTGTTTTGTCGGCGCTCGGGCAAATCGGAAGAGTGGTATTGTTTGGGAATGCTCATTTTTACTTGTATGAAGTGTTTCTGTTGTTTTCAGTAGTATTGATGGTACTGCAACTACGGACTCTTCCGTTCGAAAAAATCCGCTTAATTGAAGTCAGTTCCTCGATGAAAACGTTTCTTATGTGGACTGCCTTTTCACTGCTTTTATCTCTCATTTTCTTTATCTTTATCCAGAATATCGTTGCGTTTCTCTATTTTTGCCGCTTATCAATGTATCTAATTGTCTTTTCGTATGTACTGTGCTGGGTACTGAAAGGGTTTATATCAAGACGATTGCTGCAAGCTGGGTTTAAGATTTTCTTTAGTATTTTAGGAATAACAGGACTTGTTCAGTATTTGTATTATCCCAACTTACGTAATTTGACCTATGCCGGTTGGGATCCTCATTTTTACCGAGCTTTCGGAACGTATCTTGAACCTGTTGTTTTTGCCACGATAGTAGGATTATTTGCCGTGTATTTTTTGCTTCATAAGCAAAATCTGTTGTATGTGCTTTTAACAGTTGGTTCTGCGATAGGGATAGTTGCTTCTTTTAGTAGAGCAGTGTACATCGGATTAGTAGCAGTGTTTCTTACTATCTTTAGAAATGCAATTCACTGGAAAAGTGTTATTACCGTGTGCTGTTTGGTAGGAGGAATTCTTTTATTGATACCTCGTCCTAGTGGTGAGGGAGTTAATTTGTTCAGAACAAGTACTGCGATCTCTCGTGCAGAAGATTACCTACAAGGATTAGCCATATCCACTATAAATCCTGTATCAGGAATTGGTTATAACCATATCGGCAGTATTAAACGCATTCAAACTGCTCCGGGTGTGCAGATTAACTATGCTGCCTCTTCGTTTCATTCTTCCTTTTTGGTAATTCTTGCAACTACAGGAATAATAGGATTACTATTGTTTATCAAGTGGCTACAGGCAGTTATGAGCATAAACAAATATTTTCTTGCATCAGGAGTGTTTTTGATTGTTGTATCGCTATTTGACAACATGCTGCTGCATCCGTTTGTGCTGTTTGCCTGGTTGTATATTGGAAGTGTTAGTCTTCTTTCTGATACTTAACTTTTACCTCGATCTTTTCTTCGTTGCCTGCTTCATCAACAGCTACCACGATTATGGTGTTATCGCCTTCTTTCAAACGAACCCGAGATTCCCAGGTCCCGGTTGCAGTAGTAACAGCGGGTGCGCCATCGACTTCAATACTTACTTCTTCGTCGGTTTCACCCTTAAACAGTACTTCCTGCGATTTGACTGTAGAATCGTTGGCCGGTTCTGAAACTGTCAGTTTGGGTTTTGTTTTTTTGTAAATTACCGTTTCAGGGTCAGATTCACGCTCTTCTTTTGATTGTGTTGATTTTGCAACAACCTGGATTGTATTGTCACCTTCTTTTAAATCTCCAATGGTTTCAGAGAAATTATCCTGATTTCCCACTTTTTGTGTTTTGACAGTTTTGTTGTTAATTTTAAAAATCAGTGTTTCAAAGTTAGAACTATTACCGCTCACGATAATTTCGGCACTGTTGGTAGCACGGGGAAGGTCGTCCACAAACAATGCACCGTAAAAGTCTTCCTGAGTTTGTACGGTTTGGGAATTGGCATTTCCTGAGACCAAATTACCTACCCAAACACTAAACTGAATAATTGAGTTAAGCCCAAAAACAGCCAGATAGACTACCACCAGTACAATACCAATACCTAACCCAATCATCTGGTTTCTAAAATGAGTTTGCCTTCGTGAAGGAATGTTATTGCGGTACATACAGGTATGTTACCTGATACAGCATGATTCAGCAAGCTAATGCTATTTTTTTCTGGGTTTTTTACCCGGCTTCATAAGAAGTGTTTTCGCAAGTGCCGGTAATATTGGTTGAATAACATAAAAAGCGAGAGTTTGATCCACATTATGAGGTAGGAGTAACGATGATACTCCTACAGTAACAGGTAAAACAAACCAAAGTAGTCGATCAGTACTTTGTTTGTTTCTGACGCTATCGTAGATGTATGCGCTATAGAGCAAGGCGAGTGAAACAACACAAAAAATAAAACTTTGAGATGTATCGGTTGCCGGGTTGTATGCTGAAGAAGGAAAGATTGTTGTAAACCAGATAACCGCCGTAAGAGGATAGCTAATAAACATCAGTACACACGTGATGGAGTAGTTAATTAAGAAGTGACTTATGTTTTCTTTGTTAATCACAATAAGATTATGATATGTAAGAATGTTTGTGAAGTCAATAACCAAGTATGAGCCGATGGTGGGAATCGAACCCGCGACCTTTCCCTTACGAAGGGACTGCTCTACCAGCTGAGCTACACCGGCTGTAGTTGATATTATACTGTACCTGTGAGAGTTTCTACAGAAGTGCGGCTTTCTTCATTGCTTCAGCGATTTTGTGTGCTGCAGTGGCGGTGTTGCTTCTAAAATCATATCCGGCAAGTTCAACAATGTCACCGAGGTATTTTTTCCCTGTTCGGGATATAGAAAGTCCAAATTGAATTCCATGCATTCTCGCAGTAGCTGAGGCATGATAAATTGCCGAGCAAATGTCATTAACAGACATTCCCGTGCCATATCCGACAGTCGCTGGTTGATAATGCTCCAACTGATACTGTGTTAGTTCCGGCTTAGGTTCTAAGATTGCAACCGAAGCTTTCAACAGTCGTAATATAAAGCCTTCATAATAATCCGGAACCCATTCACTATGCTTGCGTGCGCTCCAGGTTCTTTTGAGATTCTGAGCACCCAAATTGACATGCGCAGGCAGAAGAGAATACTCCATTCCCGTCAATTTTTCACTGATCTCGTTTAATACATCCATATCAACCGAAATTCCAAACGAAGAAACTCCTGCTGCTTTCATTCTGTATATGGCAAGATCAATACAGTTTTTCAGTTTAATACGATCGATTGTTCCGTCAGTACTTGTGTATTCATCTTCAGGGTAGATTATAAAGTCTGTTCCCGTTTTTCTTAAAACAGGGTCTTCTTCTGCAAAGTGTCTTCGATAGGCACCTCGGGTTGACCCAATAATTCCTATAGCTGCAAGACGAGGGCCTCCCATGTAATGGGGAAGGCGAGCCATTTGAGAAAAAACACTTGCTTTTGCAATTCCGGTTGTAAGTACAAATTCATCTTGCTCTGTATCTATATGCTGGTCAAACACCAACAGTCCCGCTTTACCCTGACTTCCTAGTTCTTGAGCTGCTCGTGTAGAAAAATAAGTTGTAGAATGGTCCCCTGAAATGCATATCACTGGATTTGGTGAACCATTTTGAAATTCTCTTTTTATACCTTCTACAGCATCGAATTGTCTATGGGATAAATCCGGAGTTGTTCTTTGCGTCTGGAAAACTGAGTCGACAGTGTTTCGTACATGCTGAACATTTTCCAAATTGCCAAAAAATGAGTTATAAAAAGACTGGGACTCGAGTATTCTAGTCATAAGAGGATAGTCTATGCCCGTCATTTGAAGAAATTCCCGTCTTGCAACTGCATACTTCCACATGTTCTCAATCCACAATTTATGATCAAAATAGGGAAGCAATTTTTCATATTCGGCTTGTGGTGGGTACATTTGCCAATCCATAAGCGAAACAACTTCAAGAGGGGTAGGGTTTAAAATTTCGCGTATTTCATGCATTGCGCGCATAGCGCGTATAATACATGATATCGTGAGCAGTAATCACGGAAAGTGGTTGGGGAAGATTGTCTAATGCAAACCAGCCGATCTCGTCGCATTTGTGGGGTTCCATGATTCGTGGTTGTTGATGTCCTACTATTTTTGCAAGGAAGGTGGTAGGTACCCAGTGCTGGTTTTCCTCATCTAAAATGTGATCGGCTGCGGGGAATTGTTTAAGAATTTCGATATCGATTCCAAATTCTTCTTTGGCTTCTCTGATTGCCGCTTCTGCAAGCTTTTCTCCAAATTCAACACTCCCTCCGGGGATTTCCCATTTGCCCCTTTCATTGGTGCAGTTCTGGCTTCTTTTTGAAATGAAGAGTTCTCCTTTATCGTTAAAGATCATTACTCCAACTGCGACGCCGATGTAATCAATGCCTTTTTTCATTGTTGAAAGTATTTATTTGATATTGCAGAAACCTGTGAGCGGGATACGAGAATCGAACTCGCGTCCCCTGCTTGGGAAGCAGGTATATTGCCACTATACGAATCCCGCTAGTAAGGAGATTATATCAGTTTACAGCGAAGGCATAATAAGCTTCATACCAGGGTAGACTGCTTGCGGATTGTTTGGATCAAGATTGTTTGCTCGTGCAATTTCCAAATATACATTCCCATCGCCATAGACTTTTTGGGCAATTTGCCATAGGCCTTCACCTTCCTCGACAATGTATTCTTTAGATGCAGGGTTTGCTTGTCCTGTCATGCCTCCATCGATTTGACCAGTTCCGGGATCTTGTACCCCTGGTGTCGCTGTTGGAGGGGTTGCGTCAGTTTTTGCAAGTAACTCCTGTGGAATACGCAGTTTCATCCCTGCTTCAACTATATCAGGATTTGTAATGTTGTTTGCTGCTGCAATCTTGGTCCAGTTTTCTCCATCTCCAGTAGTTTTTTCGGCAACTTGCCACAGTCCTTCTCCTTCCTGTACAGTGTATTGCGATGGAGAGGGTTGATTTTGCTGTGCCAAAAAGGCTTCACGATTTGCTTGCTCGATTTCTGCAACAGAAATTCGCTGCTGATTTGTGGCAATAAGTACTCCAGAGACAATAAAAAAGAGGGTAAACAGTCCTAATGAGATAACTGTTGTTTTTTCCTGGAGTAAATTCTGCACTTTTTCCTGGTAGGTTGTTTGAATTGCCATAGCCTCACGATTATAATTGAGCAGGAGCTTTTTTTCAAGTTCGCCCCGCAGGCTCTTACGTTATGGTAGAATAATCTTATTAGCAATATTTCTAACCATCCATGAATATCATGTTTATTGCACTGGGTATCGCAGTTGTTTTTATCCTTTTTGTTATCGCAACTTATAATGCTCTTGTTACGTTGAAAGCCCGCATTGAAGAGGCTCTTTCGGGTATTGATGTCCAGCTCAAAAGACGAGCAGATCTTATCCCTAATTTAGTAGAAACGGTAAAAGGGTATGCAAAGCATGAGAAAGGTGTGTTTGAAGCCGTTACAGCAGCGCGCTCTGCATTGATGTCCGCAAAAACTCCTCAGGATAAGGCAGCAGCCGATGATATGTTAACAGGAGCTTTGAAATCGTTATTTGCCGTCGCAGAAGCGTATCCTGATTTGAAAGCAAATACAAACTTTCAGGATCTCCAGCGACAGCTTGAAGATACAGAAGATAAAGTTGCTTATTCACGCCAGTTCTATAATTCCAATGTTCTTGACTTCAACACTAAAGTGCAAATGTTCCCCAGCAATATAATTGCAGGAATGTTTAACTTCAAGACATATGAATTCTTCAAGGCAGACCCGGCAGAACGCGAGAACGTAAAGGTTAAGTTTGACTAATAACCATGTCACTCTACAGTCATATTTCCGCTAACAAGTGGAAGACTTTCTTCTATTTTGTTTTATTTGGAATCGTATTTACCGGACTTTTTTACCTGATTGGGATTTACATGGAAAATCCAACAGTGTATCTGGTGTTAGGTATTCTTATTTCACTTGGGTCTTCTTTCTTTAGCTATTTTTTTTCGGATAAAATTGTCCTTGCTACAGTTCACGCTATGCCTGCAGACCGTGATACGTTTTTTGACTTATATACAGTAACTGAGAACCTGGCGATGGCAGCAGGTCTTCCCAAACCTAAAATATATGTTATTGAAGATGATGCTCCAAACGCCTTTGCAACAGGTCGCGATCCCAAACATGCAGTTGTGTGTGCTACAACCGGATTGCTCAAAACACTCAATAGAGGTGAGCTTGAAGGCGTAATTGCGCATGAACTGGCACATGTTCAAAACTACGATATTCTTGTAATGTCGATTGTATCTGTGTTAGTTGGAACGCTGGCAATTGTTACCGACTTTGTCATGCGCTCTATGTGGTGGGGTGGCGGGGATGATGATAATCGGGGTAAAAACCCGATCATGTTAGTCCTACTTATTGTTGCTCTTATTCTAACCCCAATAGTAGCAACACTAATTCAGCTTGCTATTTCGCGTCGTCGCGAGTTTCTGGCAGATGCCAGCGGCTCATTAATTACTAGAAATCCGGAAGGTCTTGCTTCAGCACTGGAAAAGATTTCCAGCTTCCCTCATGGAGTCTATTCTGCAACAACCTCTACAGCACACCTTTTTATTGAAAACCCTCTACGAAATACTGATGAAGCAAGCTGGCTGCAGAAGTTATTTAGTACTCATCCTCCAGCGGCGGAACGTATTAAGATACTCCGCTCAATGTAAGTTAGAATCTCCCCCGATCAAAGAGGAATTGAAAGAAAGAGAAACCAATGTACAAACTGACCACGACCAACATGATCAAAATCAGCAAATACACTACCAGATACCGGAACATACTGCTCACTGAAGGAAACATATACTTTATTATAGTATGAAAATTGTGCGTTATATCACACTCATACACACTGGAAACACATATTTCTGTAAGACCTATAGCGTGACTATTTGTTAAGCAGTGTTTTTCTTTTTCATCGGCTATAATACATCTATGTGTGGAATAGGCGGTTATTACGGCTTCAAAGATGACAAACTGATAAAGGAAATGTCAGCCTGTATGGTTCATCGTGGACCTGACGGTGATGGCATTTATTATGGCGAAAAAGTAACGCTTCTGAGTCGTCGTCTTGCTATTATCGACCGAAAAGGGGGCGATCAGCCTATCTATAATGAAGATAAATCTGTTGTTGTTGTCTACAACGGCGAAATGTACAACTACCGCGAACTGCGTGAAGAGCTGGAACTTGCTGGCCACAAATTTACTACAAAATCAGATACCGAAATCATTGTGCATGGGTACGAAGAATGGGGCGACAAGTGTTTTGATCGTTTTAACGGGATGTTTGGTATTGCTTTGTACGATATAAAACGGAAGCGCCTGCTTGTGGTGCGTGACCATTTTGGAATCAAGCCGCTTTACTATGCCTATACGAAAGATAAAGGCATTATTTTTGCTTCTGAAATCAAGCCAATCCTTCAAAGCGGTCTAATTGAGAAAAAACCGAATGACCGTACTATTTACCGGTATCTTCGGTATCGCATACATGATGAAGGTGAAGAAACCTTTTTTTATGGCATTAACCGGTTGCTTCCGGGAGAAATGATGATTGTGGAAGAGGGCAAAGCACGTATTGAGCGCTACACCGATCTTCGTGAACGATTGGAAAACATGAAAGCGCAGGAGAATACTACTGATGAAGATCGCGAAGTGTTTAAAAAGAAATTAATTACATCGATTCAGCGCCGTTTGGTTGCAGAAGTGCCTGTTGGTACGTGTCTTTCCGGAGGGCTGGATTCTTCAACAGTTGTAGCTGTGGTAAACAAGTTACTGCAGGAACATGCAAAAGACACTGATTCGCTAGGTAAAACGCAAAAAACCTATTCAGCAGTATTCCCCGGTTCTGTAAATGATGAAGAAAAGTATGTGGATGCACTGGTAAAGCGATTAAAGAATATAGAAAGCATTAAAGTATTTCCCAAACCGGAAGAGTTTTTTAACGATCTTGAAGATTTTGTAAAGTATCAGGAAGAGCCAACGATTAGTACTGGACCATATGCGCAGTATCAGGTGATGCGACGTGCACACGAAGATGTTACTGTACTATTAGACGGTCAGGGAGCTGACGAGATGATGGCTGGCTATCTTCCGTATTATTTTGTCTATCTAAAGCAGCTCTGGAAGCAGGGAAATATTGGAAAGATCCTTTCCGAAGTCGTTACTTCAATGGATATTTTCTCAAAACTGGGATGGCAGAAGCTGATGAGTATTGTTGGGGTAAACAAAACGGTTTCTATAAACGATTTGTTGCAAAATGACTTTGTGGAAAGACATAAAAAACAGCGATTTGTAAGCACTAGTGATAATCTAAAAATGCGTTTAGTTGAAGATATTTTTGGAAACAGTTTGCAAGCACTCCTTCGCTACGAAGATAAAAATGCAATGCGCTTTTCAATTGAGGGACGTGTTCCGTTCCTTGATTTTGAACTGGTTGAATATCTCTTTAAACTGCCCGATGAAGCAATCATTCGGGACGGCTGGAACAAAGCTATATTACGCTATGCCGCGAATGAATACCTTCCGGAAATGATTACCAAGCGCCGTAACAAGATTGGTTTTACTACTCCTGAACATGAATGGTTTTTACGCATGAAAAACAGAATTTACGGCTACTTTTTAAGTGAATCGTTTGCAAATCGTAAATATTTTAATCAGCAGGCAGTTGTAAAAGCCTTCGAAGAGTTTATTCAGGGGAAAAACGATGACACAATGCTCTTCTGGAGACTCCTGAATGTTGAGATCTGGATGCGAATATATTTTGATGAACAGAAAGAGAGTGCCGTTAAGAAGGAAAAGGGACTGTTCGATCCGAATGAAGGAAAAAATATCGAAATTGACGTTGATGGTAAAAATATTGCGCGATATCCGATAAAAACAGAGTTGTTTGCTAAAGGGGATAATTTTGCGAAAAAAATTGCAGGAGAGATAAAGAAGTATTTGAAAGAATTGAAGTCTCATGATAAGGAAGTGTTAAAGAAACGCTGGTATGTAATTGTTTCCGAAAAAGTTGTCGCAATTTCACAAGGACGATCTTATTTTATTTGGGATATTAAGCCGTCACCAGCGGCCAGTTTCTTTTCAAAGTTTGTAAAGCGAACCCCCTATGGTATCGGATTGGGAAGTCCCTTTACCATGGAAATTGCTATTCGCGAAGTTGGATTGCCCCGTATTGCATTAGCTGCACTTGTCTCAGTAATCACAAAACCGTTTGGCATGAAAGGAATGTTTTATCACGTTGCAGGAAGAACGGTAGCCTCGATTGATGGACCTACAGAATATTCATTATATCCGTCAAATGTTTCTGCAAAGTTAGGTCCAAAAGAACCCCAAAAAGCTGCCGAAAATATAAGAAAAGTAATAGAAGAAACATTACCTGAAGATGTAAAGCATACATTTGGCGGAGTGGTAATTATCGATGCAAACGATTTAGGAAGAGATATTTTAGGAAATGCCTCAGATACGACAGATATGTTCTTTCAAAAAATAATGCGAGATAACCCCATGGGACAGGGAAGTGAACAAACCCCGATCGTGATTGCAGCATAAGCAATAGTATTGGGGGTGGCTCATCGTCGGTCTGATGAGCCACCATAGACGAGGGCTGTCGTGGCCCGGATTAGCAGGGGGGATCGTACTTGCAACTTCGCCCGGTTACGCACCAGGACGGATCCTGGCAACTACCAGCCATTTCGTGGTGATAGGCGATAAGGAGAAGATACAACGTCACGGCCCCTTCAGATGACATCCAGAACTGCATACGATCCTCGATATACCGCCGCTCTCACTTGGAGCGACATATACATATTATATGCGTAACAGCCATTTCAGTCAAATTCCCCCTTCACATATAGCCTGTCTCCGCTATAATAATCTTCATGGCAAAAGCATCATTAACTAAAGAAGATATCCTTCATCTGGCAAAACTGGCCAATCTTCAAATCTCCGATGAAGAAGTAAAGAAATACTTAACCCAGCTTGAACAGACTCTTCAGTATGTGGAAAATCTTTCAGAACTGGATACATCAAAAGTAAAGGCAAGTGCCAGTTCAACGGTGCTTGAAAATATATTCTTTACAGATGGAACAAAAAACACCAGGGGACTTTCACCGGAAGAAGTTATTCAAAATGCAAAGTCAAAAAAAGGAAATGCGTTTAAAGTTACCAGAATTCTTTAATGTTAACTGCAGAGTTATCAATGACGGAAGTCAGCAAACTTATTGCTGACAAAAAAGTAACAGCACAGGAAGTGTATGCATTTTATCTGGAACGGTCAAAGAAATACAATCCTGATTTAAATGCCTACCTCACTTTTGTGGAAAAAGAAAACACTGTTTTTAGTACCAGTGGAGATTTAATGAACATCCCTTTAGCGGTAAAAGACAACTTCTGCATAAATGGAGTAAGAACAACAGCCTCTTCAAAAGTACTTGACACTTTTATTCCTCCTTATGATGCAACAGTAATAGCAAAATTAAAAAAAGCCGGTGCACTTACTTTAGGGAAAACCAACATGGATGCCTGGGCGCATGGTTCGTCGACTGAAACCTCGGATTATGGTCCAAGTAAAAACCCATGGGATACAACTCGCGCTCCTGGAGGTTCTTCGGGGGGTACAGCAGCCGCTGTGCTTGCCGGGTTAGCTCCAGCAGGTATTGGTTCAGAAACTGCCGGGTCAATTCGCCAGCCTGCATCCTGGTGTGGCATTGTCGGATTAAAACCTACCTATGGTCGTGTTTCAAGATATGGCGTAATTGCGATGGGTTCATCGCTAGACTGTCCCGGACCCATGACGAAAACAGTTGAAGATGCATCAGCTATCTTGCAGGTACTTGCCGGAAAAGACCCTTTTGATGCAACAACCCCGGACGAGCCGGTTCCCGACTATAAAGCAGAAATGAAGAAGGGCCGCAAAATGACAATTGGCGTTTCTGATGAATATCTTGAAGGTGTAGACGATCAGGTAAAAGCAAATTACGAACAATGTCTGGAGATTTTTAAAAAATTGGGCCACACGGTAAAGAAAATTGAGTTGCTGTCACCTGACTATGCAATTTCTGTGTACACAATTATTCAGCGTGCTGAAGTATCTTCAAATCTGGCACGATATGACGGTATCCGCTATGGAAACAACCGCTCGTTTATGGGAGCTGAAGCAAAAAGGCGCATTATGCTGGGAACGTACACTCTTTCACATGGATACTATGATGCATTCTACAAAAAAGCACAGAAAGTAAGAACCTTGATTATCGAAGATTTCAAAAGAGCATTTAAGGATGTCGATGTAATATTTGCCCCGACAACGCCTATAACAGCACTCCCCCTGGGAGAATTTGAAAAATACCCGTTCTTCGGAGAAAAAATGGACGTGTTAAACGAGCCAGGAGCAGTTTCAGGAATTCCGGGTATCAATATCCCTACAGGACTTGATAAAGATGGCTTACCATTTGGTATGCAATTTAAAGCACCGTGGTTTGAAGAAGGTAAACTGCTTGATATAGCCTACCAGTTTGAAAAAGAGACTAATTTCTTTGATGTAGTGAAGAAAGGAGTAGCGAAATATGAGTAAACGACCATTTCCCATTATCGGGCTTGAAATCCACGTTGAACTGAAAACAAAATCAAAAATGTTCTGCCAGTGTTCCGCTGACTATTTTGGTGCTGAACCAAATACTCATGTCTGTCCGGTCTGTTTAGGTATGCCAGGTGCATTGCCTGTTCCGAATAAGACTGCTGTTGAATGGACAATCATGATAGCCAAAGCACTGGGCTGTGAAGTTCCTAAAGAATCCAAGTTTGACCGCAAACACTACTTTTACCCGGATTTACCAAAAGGCTATCAGATAAGCCAGTATGACGAGCCGATTGGTATAAATGGAAAAGTAACTGTGAGTTTTGATGAGAAAACAGAAAAAACCTTCAGACTGCGACGTGTTCATTTAGAGGAAGATACAGGCAAGAACATCCACTCAGGAGAGGATACATTACTTGACTTTAACCGCTCTTCTGTACCACTTGTTGAGATTGTTACCGAGGCGGACTTTCATAACTCTGACGATGTAAAACGCTTTCTGGAAGAGCTGCAAACAATTATCAGGACTCTTGATGTTGCCAATGCAGATATGGAAAAAGGCGATATGCGGTTAGAACCGAATATTTCGGTGCTTATGCTGGAAGAAGGAAAAGAATGGGACGGGAAGACCTATCCAAAGTATAAGGTTGAAGTAAAAAACATTAACTCTTTTAAATACGCAAAGGCAGCTATTGATTATGAACTGCCACGCCAGACAGAGATGCTTGAAAAGGGCGAAATTCCTGTGCAGGAAACAAGGGGATACAACGAAAATAAACAAATTACAGTAAGCCAGAGAACCAAAGAAGAAGCCGCTGATTACCGGTATTTCCCCGAGCCTGATATTCCACCACTTACATTTACGGCTGAATATTTAAAAGAAGTCGAAGCGAAAATTCCGGAGTTGCCGGAAGCAAAGATAAAGCGATATATATCAGAATTCAAACTACGGTATCAGGATGCATTTGTGCTATCGCGATCACGAAAAGGATCGGAACTATTTGAAGAGATAGTTGCAAAACTGGGCGCAGATAAAGCACAGAAAATTGCTAACCTTATAGTAAACAAAAAAGTAAAAACGGAAGGAACAACTAAAGAAATAATCAAACAAATCGAATCACTTACTGCTGAAAAGAAAACTGATATGGGCGCACTTACCAAAGCATGCTCAGAAGTCCTCTCAGCCAATCCAAAAGTGGTTGAGGACTACAAGTCTGGCAAAGAAAATGCTTTAATGTTCTTGCTAGGACAGGTAATGCGACAAATGAAAGGCCAGGCAGATGCAAATACGGTAAAGGAAGAGCTAAAAAAACAGCTTTCATAAAAATACTCTTCCAAATCCTCCACTTCCCCTTCAGCCTCAAAAAAGGTATAATACAGGTATGAGTTTTGTGCATTTACATCTCCATTCTGAATACTCCCTGTTGCATGGTTTAGCCCGTACTAAAAAGGTAATGAAGAAAGCCCAGGAATATGGAATGCCAGCGGTGGCTATTACTGACAATGGCCAGATGTATGGTGTCTTTAAATTCATAATTGCGGCCAAAGATGCAGGAATAAAACCCATTATCGGAGTTGATTTCTACAAAGCCCGCAACTCCCGTTTTGATGATCCGGGCGGCATGTACAAAGACCAGGATAGAGTTGTTGTAATAGCACAAACCCTTGAAGGATACCGAAATATAATTCGTATGGTTACGTCAAGTAATCTAGACAATAAATATCCAACCAGCAGGCCTCGCATCGATTTTGAACTGCTGGAAAAACACAGAGAAGGATTGATAGTATTAAGTGGCTCTCTGAATGGGGAAATTCCTCAGTTACTTCTCCATAATCAGACCGATGAAGCAGAGAAAGTGGTAAAGAAATATCTGGAACTGTTTGAAGGGAACTTTTATCTTGAACTGCAAAGGCATGCAGACTTGGACGACCAGGAACATGTAAACAGGGAGATACTAAAGCTCTCCCGGAAACATGGTATCCCGATTGTTGCAACCAACGAGGTAAATTATGTTGATCCTGATGAAGCCTATGCCCAGGAAATTCTCCTCTGTATCCAAACCGGAAATGCAATCTTTGAAAAGAACAGGCCATTAACCATGATCGACCATCCAGACTACTACTTTAAATCCCCGGATGAAATGAAGGCGCTGTTTGTTGACCTTCCCGAAGCTATCGAAAACACTGTTAAAATCGCCGATTCGATTAACTTTGAAGTGCCCTATGGCTCGTTAGTGCTTCCCCGCTATCCCATTCCCGAAGGTACCACCGCTGAAGAATATTTAAGAAAAGTGGTATACGATTTAAAAGACCGAGTTACCGGCATTCCCGAAGAGGAAGTCATTAAACGCATCGACTATGAGCTCTCAGTTATCAACGATAAAGGCTATGCCAACTACTTCCTCATTACCCAGGACTTTGTTAACTGGGCAAAAGCGCAGGGAATTGCCGTTGGTCCTGGCCGTGGATCAGCCGCCGGTGCTCTTATTTCATATATCCTCAGAATTACCGACGTGAATCCACTCCAATACGCCCTTCCGTTTGAACGGTTCCTCAATCCGGAACGCCCATCACCACCTGATATCGATATCGACTTTGCCGATTCCCGCCGCGATGAAGTTTTGCGCTATGTTTCCAATAAATACGGTGAAGACAAGATGGCGCATATCATCACTTTTGGAACAATGGAGCCTAAAATGGCAGTGCGTGACGTTACGAGAGCGTTAGGTATGTCATATTCGGCCGGCGATCGTATTTCAAAAATGATTCCAGCAGGTAAACAGGGTGCAAAGATGACTATCGACCAGG
>CAYOVA010000008.1:0-12691 GCA_964407325.1 uncultured Gammaproteobacteria bacterium
TATACCCTGGTGCACATGGTCTGTCGGCACCACAATTTGGTTGAGGCATACAAATGTTTTCAGGGGTCTGGCACGTGTATCCATTTGAGCAGGTATTTGTTGTACTACAGCTCCCCGGGAAGCATACTCCCTGACGACAGTTATAGCCGCCGGGACAATTGTGTTGGCCGTCGCAGAATATAGGCAAACACTTTCCGCTAGTGCATGTAAAACCCGACTCACATTGTGCAGATGTATTACATGATCCGCCCGAAGGAATCTTTGTAGGCCCACTTGGTGTTATTTGAACTGTAACTATTGGTGACGGTGTCACGGTAATTGTCCCCGGGTTTGGAGAGGGTGTGGCGGTAGTCGAATTAGGAACGCACATATTCGCAGGGCTGCATACTCCGCTCTCACACTGGCTGTTGGAACTACATGGTGTATTTAATCCGCATTTTCCGTTTGTTTCGCAGCCGTTAGCCCAATTGTTATCGCAATTGTTAAAGCCTTCATTACATGCACACTGACCTTGTGCGCTACATGATGAGCTTGCAGGACATTGATTCGATTGTCCGGGTGTGCAAACAGGTGGTGGCGTAATAGTAATACCAGGTGTTGGTGCTACAGGTGTTACAGTTACGGTTGGCCCTGATGGTGTGATAGAAGGAGTAATTATAGTTGGGGCTTGGGAAATCGGAGTGGCCGAAGGTCCTTCACCAATATCAACACGGGTGCTTACATTTGATCCGGTACCAACAGTAAAGGTTGTAGGGATATTATCTCCCCCAGGGCCAACAACTTCGAGAGAAGGCTGATCGACGCTAAAGTTAACTCGGCCATTTGCTGTTCCTTTAAACGTAACCTTTACTACTACCTTATCTGATAATTGAGCATCCTGCTTTTTCGAGGTAAGGACTGCCCGAACAGCACTGGTGTTAGCGGCTGGCTGCTCTAAGACAATCTCATCAAAGTAGGTTACTGTGGCACCGACTGCCGTACTGGTTATTTTTGTAGGAACATAAGCAACTGCTGCATTTCCCTCAGGTGCTACATTCAATTTAAAATCAAGTTGCGAAATTTTCTTCGCATTCGCACCGGAAAACAGAATATTTACGGTAAACTCTTCATTCAATGCTACTTGTGGCTTTGAGGCTCCCGCAGTGACTACAACATTTTCTGTTGCTGCCCGTGTTCCGCCAATGTACTGGTAAATAAAGTTATAAATTACCCCCAATGAGATCGCAGCTACTGCCGAGAAAATAAACATTCTCCATAACGTAGATCCAGGCTTAAACTGGGCTTTAACATGCTCTTTTTTTAAAGACTCCTTAATGAATGAACGCCAGTTTTTCATAGTGATTTAATTATTGTAGTGATAATTTTGTGTTTGCACAAGTGAAATTCTATTACTGTTTAAAAATGACAACTTGCTTTGTCTGGGAATCGACAACAAAGATATTCTGAAACCCGTTTGCCGGATTTGTAGGCCCGCCTAATGCAATATCTGCAGGATTCCCTATACTTCCATTCCCCGATGCAGGACTGCTATACGACCAAATAAAGTTGCCATTTGCATCATATTTCCAGATTTTGCGGGAAGTGGTATCGGATACATAGATATATGCGAATGAATCCATTTCTACAAACGAATTCCGCTGGAACTGTCCGTTGTTAAACATTTTGATATAAGTTCCATTCGAC
Source organism: uncultured Gammaproteobacteria bacterium (assembly GCA_964407325.1). Lineage (GTDB taxonomy): Bacteria > Patescibacteriota > Microgenomatia > UBA1406 > GWC2-37-13 > JAOAFZ01. The sequence continues at coordinate 1,684 of CAYOVA010000008.1, forward strand.
TGATACAGTTTTACTCTTGGACCGATACCATCATCTTCCATAACCGCTACCCGTCCGGCACTTGCACTTACAGCAGAGGGCGAAACAAGCTTTTGCTCGACTCCTGCTGTTGCCCCTATCATGCTCCAGGCACCTGTCGAAGAAAGACGATGTACAACTGCACGATTTGAATCGACTATATAGAGGTCTCCATTGGACTTATCATAGTCAATACCTTGCGCGCTATTGATTGTATTGGGTGAAGCTAACGTTTGAATAAAGGTACCAGACGAATTAAACAACTGAACCTTATTTGGTGCAGACAAATCAGATACAGCGATATTATTGTTTAATGGATTTACCGCTACATCAAAAGGATACTGGAACTGCCCGTTACCGGTACCTTTTGTACCAATTGTGAGAAGTTGTTGACCGGCTGACGAAAATTTTCTTACTATCCCCGCGGTTACATCGGTAACATAAATATTCCCTGAAGTATCAACATCGATACCTACCCCACTTCCTGTTGTCGTAAAAGATGACAAAAATGTCGGTCCGGCAGTTGGCGTGGGCGCTCGTGAAGGGGTTGGTGTTCTGCTGGGTGTTACAGAAGCCACCGGTGTAGGCGTTTTTGTTACTGTAGGTGTTATAACGACAGCTGTAGGAACAGTACCCGTTACGGAAACCTGAGGGATGGTGATGGTGCTCGCAACAATAGTTGGGGCAGGTCCATAAAAGCTCATTCTCCAGATTTCTGCGTCAGTGACGCTTACTTTGCCATCGTTGTTAAAGTCCGCTTTATGGTACGGAAGTTTGTTGGGGTAATCCAGTCCCAGGAAAAACTTTGACCAGATGGTATAGTCTTCACTCTGGAAAGCTCCATTACAATCTGCATCACCACGTGGCTGTAAAACACAGTTTGGCGGGGCGATCGAAATAGTGTTCTGCAAGTTTACTCCTGTTCGTGTATTATCTGTTTCATTTGCTTCAGCAACTTGATTTAACCGATCGATGACGATAGTGGCATTGGTAGCATTACAGGGAATAGTTGCGCATGGAATGCTTTGCTCGACACAACTGTTTACCGGAATTGCCTGAGTATAGTTAGGAGATACACTACTTGCCCCGGTGGTGGGATTTGTGACCGATGATGAAAAATTCTTGCCTTCCGGTATAGTAGAACCTCCCCTGTTACATAAGCGAACGATAACGGTTGAGCTTTGCTGATCGGTACGAATAGAATCAAGTTGCAAATCCGGCAATCCACCTGCTCCCTGTGTGGGAGTTGGTGTTCGAGTTGGTGTTAATGTTGGAGTCGCAGCAGCATCAACTATCGAAAAAGGTGCAGTTTTCGCTGTGGGATTAACCCGTGTCGCTCCGTTCTCTACTGTTTGTAACCCTTTTACTTCAATATAATACCCCGTTCCTGCGGGTATTGTTGCCGGAATCGTAAAGGGAGTATCATTCCCTCCCTGGAAAAGAGAAGTACTTGTTGTGCTTGCCACAACACCGTTGCTACTGGTTTTTAAACTGATTTGCATTTGCATTGGATTGCTAATTGCAGGCCACTGTTTTTGAGCATTAAACGTAGTGCGTACCAGTATTGTCTTGCCTTTAACAGCCGGTACTGTACCACCAGTAGTATTGGGAATAATTGCCTGCACTGTAAGGGTAAACGTTCCTCCCCCGGGAGTTGGCGTGGGTGTTGGCCCTTGTGCAGATGCAGTATGTATTCCTATGAAAAGAAAGCTGATAACAAATGTTAGTGAAGAAAAAAATATTTTTTTCATTATATTACCTTTAATACTCGAAAGAGTATAAAGCTGATAAAGTAAAACAAAATAACCTGAAATACCGGCAAAAACAGTGTTAGAAACATTGTAACAAGCGCCAATACAAAAAATGCTTCGTTATGAATTGCTGGTAACAATCCTTTAGTTAATAATATTAGTATAGACAATGTCAAGAGGGTTTTGGCATCGAACCACCAAATAGGCCAATTAAATATCATGGCGCAGGCTAGAAGAAGTATTGCAAGAACAAGGAAAATTTCTTTCGTATTTATATAAAAGGGACCAAGATACATGTATTTAGTATACAAAAAAATTTAATCAACTTCCTGAATGCTATCACTGGTGGGGGCTGGTTCAAAAACTGAAGCATCAGGGGGACTTTGTCCCTTGGGAACTTCAATGGTAACTGTTGTACCATCTTTCAGTGTGATGGTGTGCTTTTCCCAGGAGATGTTGTTTAATTCGTATTCAGAAAAACCTGTGCCTTTCGTTTCGGAAGCTTTAACCCCGGGTGCAGTATAGTCAGCAAATTCTTGAAGCTGGCTTTCCGTAATAACCGTATCCTTTTTTTGCAACAGATCTTTGAGCTGGGTAAACCGGAAGACCATATATTCCCTCATATTTCTTCTTATTTCCGGGCGATATGACACAAAAACTGTTCGCACAAGCATCTCGCTTAAAAGAAATGAGAGTCCAAATACAACCAAAAACATGATGAACTTGGTTATGAATAGATTTACTTTTGGTTTCATTGATTAGTGGTAAGAACTTGAATAAACTGCAGTTGTGCAGGTGAAATTTCCCAGTTGGGTTCTACCGGCATTGTTTTGAGCGATCTGCGCTTACCCTGATAGGTATACATAAAGTATGCTTCAAAACTGGTATCTGCCATCGTCTCCTGTATTTTTACATCAAGAGTGCAACTTCTAGTGATTTTGCCGAAGAGTATGTCTGCCGGGACTACTGATTTTTTACACAAAGCCGTTCTGGTGCCCCATATATTACTCGTAGTAAAGAACATTTCCATTTCTTCAGAGTTGTCATACTGCGTAAAGTTGTCTGGGAAAGTGATACTATACTGTACTAGTAATCTTCTTGTCTGATCGCTGCACCACTTTTTAATATCATTCCCGTAAGGATTACACGTGGGACAGATATCAAGTTTGTTTTGCTGGGAGTTACAATCGCTCATTCCTTTGTAGTATTCTTTTCGACACGTTGCACAATTGGGTGTTTGTCGTACGGCGTATGCAATCGTATAGTTTTGCCTTTCATCACAGTGAGCGACAAAAGTACATGTTTGTCCCTGGGGCCCCGTTGCCGAAGTGGGTACTAGTGTTGGCGAGGGCTGATTCGGTCCTTGGGGTTCGCGCGTGGGTGAAGCAGTTGGCAGGGTGATGTTGGTCGGTGCCGGTGTACGAGAAGGAGCCGTTGTTGCTGAGGGTACCCGGGTGCCAGAGGCTGGCGGCGTACTTGAGGGAGTTATAGTGCGAGAAGGAGCCGTTGTGATGGTTAGATTAACAGGACAGCGAAAACATCGCTTGCCCGTATTACTGGTACTGGATTCGCAGCGGCCCTCGCATTCCGCAACACAAATGTCTTGGTCTGCGTACGGGTATCCCGTTGCACAACGTGGTGTAAGAGTCGGTACGGAAGCACGGGTTGGGCTACTCTCGGGTTCTTCGTCAGGGAAAGGTTCCTCGGCTTGAGAAGGATCCTGCGGTTCTGATGGTTCCTCGGCTTGAGGAGATTCCTGTGGTTGTGATGGTTCCTGTCGTTCTGATCGCTCCTGTCGAGGAGTAGGTTCCTCATCAGGCGGAGGTTCTTGATCCCCGGGCGGATTATCTTGATCTTCTGACCTTGTTGGTGCTGGTGTACGTGTAGGCGAAGTTACATTCCGGGAAACACACCTCCAGCAACCGTCACTCACAACCTGGCAGCGCTTATCAGGCTGAGTACACGTAGAAGCACACTGCGAACCAATCATGAGATTACGAGCAGCGCACTTTTGAGTTTGAGACTGGGACTGCGTTGGTTCAGCACTTCGTTGTGTAGGTTCGACTGCTGTTGTCGGTTGCCCAGGAGAACCGCTTGGTTGTTGATTGGGTTGTGGAGCCACAGTCGGTGTTTTTCCCTCTACCCTACAACACCCCCTTGCATTATCCGTTTTATAATAATCACCACAGGATTTGTTCCAGTACACGCGAATACAATTGGGTGCAGGCTCACCATTAATACCGGGACGGTTGCGTTCGCAGTACCAGCCCTTTGTTGCCCCTGCTTTACACTGATTAGGACTTTGTTCATCGGAAAGCGGGACACCGTCAACACTTTCATCCCCATTTCCCCCTGAAGGAGGACGCTGTTGGGGCTGTTCCTTTTTTGGGCCTTCCTGTTGAGGAGCGTTATCAACAAGACAAGGAGAGGTATTTCCACTGCAAAAGTCAAAACTGCATGCAATAGGCACTCGCTTACCTCCATTATCTAAACATTCATCTCCGTTCTTATCAGGTTTTTTTGCACACCAGTCGCTGCAGGTTTCTCCAGTCTGAGCTGCTGTTCCTACAACACACGGAGCTGTGTCTTTAACTCCACACCCATCATATGTACACATTTGTGTTACAAATTTCCCTTGAGCATCTGCGCACTGTTCCTTTGTTGCACACCAGTCGCTGCATTGTTTTCCATTCCTTGTTTGTGCTTCTGACTGCTGGATTATAGGCTTATTATTGTTTTGTGTAACAGAAGATATAGCAAGAGTCACTACGCTTAATAATACAAATGCAGTAACCGCAACAGCAGTTACAATTTCTCCTTTTTGACTGGAAACAAAATGCATGATTCCTCATTGTAATGCACCTATTGCAATTCCTGCAAGTATCTTTTATACTACGAACCATGCCGAAGATGAGCAAACCGGAACAAACACTTTCACTTGATAACTTACCGGATCTACTAACTATCAGCGAAGTAGCTCAACTACTACGAGTTTCTCCCTTAACGATAAAAAGATGGGGGAAAAAAGGAAAACTACCGGCTATTCGTATTAACTCCCGTGGCGACCGCCGCTACAAAAAAGACGTAGTCCTCCGCCTACTCGGTGTAGAAGAAGAAACTGAAATACTGGCTGCATAAAACATTTTTTTGTGGACTTACTCTCTCGCGCAGCTCTAAATGATATGGTAGCATAAAGAATGATCCTCTTTCTTTTTATCGTTTTTCTCGGAGCCCAGTATTTCGCTACCCGCCATTCAACCCAGGTATTATATAGTACCTTATCCCGCATACTTCCCCACCCCTTGCCATTTATAGTAATCGCTATTCTGTTTTTCCCGGGAACCCTTATTCATGAACTTGCACATTTTTTTGCGGCTATTGTATTAATGTTACAGGTACGTGGGCTACATTTGTTTCCCTCGTGGACACATAACCATTTAGAACTCGGCCATGTCTCGTATGTAAAAGCAGATTTCTTCCGGGGATTTCTAGTGGGGATCGCTCCCTTACCCGTTAGTTTATTGAGCTTGTGGGTTGCTTATGAATGGCTTGTTGTTCGAGGCGGGGCAAGTTGGCAGTGGATACTGTTCTTTTATATTACCTTTACCATAACTTCATCGATGTTTGCCTCACCTTCTGATTTGACTGATGGAGCCGCATTCCTGGTGTTTTTGGTAGTGGTGGGAATAGTAATGTATTTTTTCTCGTTAGATATACGGCCGGTGTTGGAGTACCTGGTAAACGGCCAGGGAGTTCTCGGTCCGTTCTTTACCGTGATGACGCTGTTTTTGGGATTCTCACTCGCGATCCATTTGGCGATCATCCTGTTGCTGCGCTTCGTGGTCTTGCGATTCTTCCTGAGAAGGTGAAATGCGCTCTGCGCCATTTTCTTCCTGCACAACCGGTAGTGCCCGTTCGTGTTCTTCCGGTGTCATTGTGTCTGCGGGAAGTTCAGGAGTTTGTAATGGATCCGGAAGGTTGTTTTGGTCTTGCATGGGTAGTGTGAATTTATAATGTGTCGTCCTCTCCTCTATTTCTGCCTCTTTTGCGTTCCCGCTTGGCTCCACTTACAGGCTTGGAGTAACGTTCATACAGGAAATCTACATAGGTTAAGTCAGATTCCCTCGCCAGGCGAGTAAGATAATCTTTTCTGATAGATTTTTTTACTTTACTTGCTATCGTAACTCCTAAGTCATCTGAAACCTGGTCTTCGATCCTGCTAAACTCTGCTTCTCTTGTTCCAAGTTGTTGTTGAATTTCAGCTGCTCGTGCTGCAAACTGCTGGCGTATGTGGTCCTTATACGCTTCCTCCGTTAACGGCGTTTCGCTGTTATAGAAATTTAAGACCATTTCTCTCGCCTGTTCCGGACTAATATCCAACCCTTCATCAATAAGATCGAGATCCCAATTCCTAAAATTGTCCAGGTCTTGTGTTGGTATGTCATCAAATGTAGGAGCCATTGGTCTTACATTTAATGCAGCTTCTTGTTCTGGGGCAGCTGCAACTCCAGCTTCAGGAGTCTGTGCCTGCTCACCGGCTTTTGTACTTAATCCTTCTAAATAGTCTCTAAGATATCTTCCAAAGTTCTGGTGATCTCCATAAACGAAGAAAAAATCAAGTTCATATCGTTGAATGTCAAAACCTTTGGGAAAGACAATACCCTCATCTCGTAATGTCTGCTCTGCCTGTCTGTATATTTGCAATGCATAGGGAGGAATTACCCGTTCGTTTGGCATTACCGTATTTTCCACACTAACAGCGTTAATAAAGTGGTTACGCAACCATTTTGCATAATGAGTTGCAACATCATCCTCTGCCAGGGCAAATCCATTGGGATCTCTTCTAAATGCTGTCCGCAATGCAATTCTATCATCAGGATAGGCAAACCCTGCCATGCCCGCTCGCGCTTCTTCCAGTTCCAAAGCCCTCATAATCTTTGGTGAATTAAAGTCTTGCACATTCTTTTCTATTTCTTCTTGATATTGAGTCTCTGCTCTTTGCAAAAGCAGATACTCTTCATAGGTGTGCTGTGTACTATCATCACGCAAGTAATGTATGCGCTGCAAGCGACCTTCTCGTGAATCACGTTCAGGAAGTTGAATATTTCTTAACCCGACTCGATTTTCTATTATTTGCATTGCTTCTGCAGCAGGATCAGAAACCACTCTTCTTTCATATTCTCTGAATGATGTTTGGTCCATTGCCTGGAGTTCATCATCACTAAAGGATGCTATGATTCTAAATTTGTTGGAGCGCTTTTTCTGGAGTCTCATAGCAGCAATTGCCTGCTCAGCAAATTTACGTTCTATAAAAACAAAGTATGGCTCCAGCCCATTGTGCGACTCGTTATACTCCTCACGCAGATGTTCTAGTGCTTCTCCTTCTTCAGGGATGGGAAATCCAAGAGCGCGATAACGATCTTCTATGGCATTCATCACAAACTCTTGTTTACGTCCTGCTTCTTGTTCTTCAGGAGTTTCTGGGGGTGCTGCGGGTGGTGCTTCGGGAGCAGCTGGTTGAGCCGGTTCAACTTCCCGACCTATTGTCGTTAGATCTGGTTCAGCTGCTGGTGCCCTATGCCTTTGTTCCAAAAACGCTAGGATATTTTCGGGTTGTCCCCCGGATTTGTAGAATTCAAGAATATTATGTTGCAAAAGGTCTATATCAAGATCCCATACCCACTCTACAGATCCAATATGCGTAGCCACGCTATTTAAATATTCTGAGGGTATTTGACGGTACTCTTCATAAAATGAATCTTCCTCGGTTGATTGTGGAGTCTCTGGTGCTGGTGGGGCTGGTGGTGCCTCTGGCTCCGGTGCTGGAGGTGGTTCTGGTGCTGGTTGTTGCAACAAATCAAAAGAACTTGGCTGTGCTGGTGCTTCTCCTTGTTCTTGCGCAGGCTCAAGAGATTCATCTTCGGGAGCTGCAGGCGCTTCACTTGTTTGCGCTATACCTGCTCGTCGAATAAGTTCCCTCAACAATGCCTGCTCATATTCTTCTGTACTTCCTTGGAATTGGCTTCGGAATATACGTAAATCCTCATCTGGCATAAGAACAGCTTGTCCCATTTCTGTTGCTACTTTCGCTTCCGCTTGCATCAAAGAAGCTTCACGCTCTCTTTGCATATCCGGCTGAGGAGTATCTGGTGATAAATCCACTTCCTGAAAACCTCCTGAAGGTGGGGCAGGGGGAGGTACTGCAACGGGGGGAGAAGATTCAACGTGAACCGCTTCACCTCCTGTGGGAACTCCAGATCCAGCTCCGTTCTCAGGTTCCGCAGGGCCAGAATTTGTTGGTGGTTCTTCAGGACTTGGTGCAGCTCCGGTGTCAGTCTCCGGTGCCGGTCCAGAACCGCTAGGTTCCCCCGGATCAGGTCCCGATCCTGCACCAGCATCTCCACTATCTCCTGATCCTCCGGGATTAGCCTTTTCATCTGCGATTCTAGCAATCGCATAGTCCGCGAATATTAAATACCTAATCTGGAAAGAAGGAGTATTATTGTAATCAGAGTAGATTTGCTGTAATGTCAGTCCATTGGGTAGGGTAACTCCGCTTTGCTCGAGAACATCTTCTGCATGTCCCATTTCTCTAATGACCAGGTTTTCAATAATATCCTCTTGTTTTAATCCATAAGCTTTATGAATGTAAAACGCCAGGTACGAAGGTCGCGGGTGAGGAAGCCTCCGCCATTCTACATGGAGTGCGTCTTTTTCACTCTCCGTTGCTTCGCTGAGGCCCATCTCCGCAAGAGTTTCCTCCAAGCGAATTTCCTGGACCCTTAGAAATTTAGGCAGCATCCCTGCCTCAAGCTCGTACAGTTCCTCTGTACGGGCACGTTTTGGTTTAGTTGCTACTGCTGGCTCAGCATTCGGATCTGCATCCAGTTGCTCGGGCGTTAGCACAATTTGTCGCCGTGCGACTTCTTCAAGGAAACGACGATATCCTTTAGTAGAACGATTTCTCCGATCGTAATAGGTACGTAGCTTACCAAGCTGTTCACGATCGGGTAGTGTAATCCCTTCAAGTTCAATAGCTGATGCAACTTCCCTTTCAATCATGTCATAGCGATCGTGACGTTCCAGTAGTTGCTCTTCCTCTCTGGAAAACGGCCGTACTTCCTCTGGTTCAGCCTCACCTTCTTGAGCCCTTCGCTGGGCATGAGCTAAAGTACCGTATACTGGTGTATCCAAATCCTGCGTAGGAGCTGCAATTTCAGGCATTTCATGAATGGGTCGATTCTCGTCTGTACCCGAAATTCTTCTGAATAGCCAATTTTCATAGGATTCCCGATCATAATTTGGATTATTTGCAGTAATAGCTGCACCCGTTTGCGCATCAACCGGCAACGTATGAGTACCACCTTCAGGCACTTCTTCGGGAGCTTCAACTCCCCTTCCTCGTGCTCGCTCACGGACACGAGCAAGCGGACCTCTTCCTCTCTGCTCTCTTAATCTCGTTTGTTCAGGTGTTTCAACCGGTCTTTTCCCTCTGGTATTCCAGTATTCTGCACGTAACGCTTCCAGTTCTTCTTGCGTTGGAATAGCTATTGGATTCGTCATGCCTGCATTCAGCTGCTGTATCTGTGCAACTATCGCGGCCTCCGTTTGCGGAGCTCCACCTACAAATTCATTTCTTTGCGCTTCAGTTCTTCGCTCGGTTAATTGATCTCGTGTTTCCCGGCTCTGGATAACAACCGCAGTAAGGTTATCACCACTAAACTGCCCATGATTTCGTAATAGATGTTCTGCCACAGCGTTCGCACCATTTTCCCGGCTGTTTGCAACTTCAGCATCCAGTCCAGCCAGATTTACTTCGCGGAACATTTTGCCAAAAGCAATACGTACCTGTTCCTGGCGCAGACGAAGTATCTCGTCGGGTGAAGCATCAATTGAAACTTCTTTTAATGCTTCAGCATATTCCTTATCAATTCGATCTAAAATCTCCTTTAGTTGCGGTGATATCGGTTCTCCATCATGGAAACCTTCGACGTCAGAGGGTACTCCATCACTAGTAACAATTATTTTTTCTCCTCTGCTTAATCTTCCTAACTTCTGAATACGGATCTGATCAGCATTTAATCGAGCGACCGATTCCGACAAAACATTGGTGCCCTGCATCTGGAAATACTCCGACGGGCGCCGGGTAGGATCGGCAACAAGTGCTGTCATAGCAACAGTGGAATCAGTAGACATACACACTACAGTTCCATCAGGACTTTGCTTGTAGACACGGCTATCGCCAATGGGCAAGGCAAACGTTTCTGTCGGAGTTCGCAGAATAATAGTAAGGGTGGAATTGCTATCCGCTGCATTAAGAGTATTATATATCTGAACTTTACGTGATGCTTCCATTGCGGCCTGTCTGAGTAAGTCTTCATTAACCGGTGCACCGTCATCTACTAAGTCAACAATGGTTTCCATAACCGCATAGGTGGATAAAGAACTTGCTGCTTCACCACTTCCCTGCCCTCCCATACCATCGGCAACTATTTCCAGTCCGGAAATAATACCGGCACGGGAATAGGCACGAAGCTGATTTTCAACATAGTGCAATTCCTCTGTAAGTTCTGCTTTCCGAGCATTTATTCCTTCTTCGTCGGGGACAACTTCACCATCTTCGGCAAAGGACATATTCGTAAGTACATTAAGCAATTGTGATTCTTGAGCTCGTGGTGAAGGATTTGCCGGGTCGAATTCTGCCGACGAAAATCCCGTTGCAAGGGTGTAATAGGCATCCTCATTGTTGGTTCTATCTGGGTCAACTCCCCGTTCAGACCGGGCGGCAACGGAAATTCCGCTAGCATTGTCGAATTCTGGAGTTCGCAGCAGATTTGCTGAAAGACGGGTAAATCTTCTCATGCCTCTTCGCAGGACATCTCTTCTTTGGGTTCTTCTCTGAGCACCTGTGATCTTGTCTAATCGCTGTTTCAATTCTCGAGCTGCTCGCTGTTCCGGTGTAAGTTCTTCCTCTTCTTGCTCCGCATCCGGTTGAGGTGGCTGCTCGCCAGGCTGTGGACGTCGGGCACGAGGTTCGGGAAGACCAGCCTCTCTGCGTATTCGTTGTAACTGTTCTGATGCGCTTTCAAACATTCTCAAATCATCTGCAAATAACTGAGGACCCTGTGGACGAATTCTTCTTCTATTCTGCCCCACAATACGTGCAGTTTCGGCAAGTTGATCAGCGTATGTAGCATTTGTTGCAACGCGAAAGCGCTCATGAGTACGGGCAGATCTTT
>CAYOVA010000008.1:12791-38243 GCA_964407325.1 uncultured Gammaproteobacteria bacterium
TGTTCTGTCATTAGTGTATTTTGTCGGAAATTAAATTCTGAAGTCGTGAACGAATCTGGGAAATCTCTTCCCGTTCATTCTGTTTGCCAGCAAGCATCTCATTGAACACACTTTCAACTTCCTTGTCGACATCTTCCATAAAGGTATCGGTCATCTTTCGTCTTCCACCTTCTACTTCTGTCAGGAATTCGTTGTATACAAATTGAGTTACCTTATCCCTAAATTCGTGAAAGGATTGCCAACATGCACGACTAATCAGATATTTCCGCTCTTCCTCATACGTTTCCCAATGAGAGATGAGCTCTTCGCGAAGCTCCTTTGACATGGGCACGATTTTGATTATTTCAAGGGTAGTAAAGTCTCTCATGCTGAACCTGTGGCACTCAAATTGGTAATATCTGTGGAACCGCCTGCGCCACCCCCGGCGAAAGCACTTGAAGTGGGTCTGTTTGCATTGCGGTACTGAATGACTTGCTCAGCAAGCATCTTGGCATAGGCTATATCGTTCTGCAGCTGCCGGTCATAGACAATACGTGCAGTTAGATCCTCAAGGCCTTCGTCATTCGTGAATATCTCTGCATACATCTTGATAATTTGGTCAAGCCGCAGTCTATCTTCTGTGGCCTGGGCGGCATCTACCATCCTTCGGAGTGTTTCGTCAGGTGCACCCGGGGCATTCAACAGAGGTTTTCTGTCACCACTCCTGTCTAGGGTTGCTTTGGTAATGGCGTCGTTCTTTTTGATATCATCGAGTGAAGCAGCACCAGTCATAATCGCAATTTCCTGAACCAGCAAGCGCAGTTCGGTTTGCCCAGGGGGTGAAAGCGCTTCTATCGCCTCATCCAGAGTAAGACCTTGCTTGAGTCCGTTTTCAAGGGTTCTGATTTCAGCCGGCGTTGCTGCATACATTACGCCTCCAAGTAGGGTAACTCCAGATTGAGCAAAGTGATTCGCTTTTTGAAGCTGGTCAAATACCGATGCAAATTGAGTCTGCTTAAGAATCCACTCAATAGGAGCGCCATCTGCGAGCGCTTGCAATACATCATCCTGCATCGCCCCGGGGGGTATCATTTGCTCAACGGCAATTTCAAACAGCTCGATGCTTTCGTTTCTTCTATTTACGGTCACGATCTCCGCCATTTCCTGAACTTTCTTTCGGTCGGTGTACATGGTATTTACCTCAAGAATCTTTGCCTGTGCCGCTTTATGGGCGGATTCGATGGTCTTGCGGATCTTGGCAGATATGGCAGGGGGATTATATGCCGCATCAGCCATAATATCGGCAAGAGTCTTAGTTGTACCAACTTCAGCGATAATCGCAGCTCGCGGAGGATCTGCTACCAAACGCACCACTTCATCCCTGAACACAGTGCGGACCTGCTGATACATCTCCTCAACTTCGGTATCGCTCAAGACCGGTTCACCGTCAAAGTGAACATCATTTAAGTCGTGGGCAATATCGGCGAAAGTTTGACCGCCTGCAACATTCGTTTCGATTGCTTCCTGAATACTTACCTTTCGAGTATTTGTTTGCTCCACATATGCATCCATCTTTGTATTTTCTTCTTTTTGCAGCTCCATCCTCTCTTCGGCAATATCGACAGCCTTCACGGCTTCTACCTGACGCATACGCTGTTCGTGGGCAGGAGGTAACAGTCCCAGTTCTCGTGAGCGCACTTTAGTTCGCATATCGTCAAGTAGGAAGTTTACGAAATCGCCGTTAACGTGTTCTGGGCCAAACGCCATTCCCCGTGGCAACCCTCTTTCATCAATATAATCGTCAACTACTTTTTCAAAATCCTCAGGGCGAAGTAACCTAGTTCCACTTTCAAACAACTTACGGCCTTCGGTAGTATCCTGAGTGGAGCGGTCACCAAAAAGAATCTGCATGGTGCGAAGGTAGGTTGTGTTATAACCGGGGTAAATTGCGGCTGCTGCTTCCAAACGGGTTGCAACTTGAAGACTATCATAGCGCTGATTTACGCGATTCTGGATATTATCATTTGCAGTGGCTGTCGCAATTTGGTCTCGATACGTACGGAGTGCTTCCAGTTGTCGTTGCTTAAATCGATCCGGCCGGGTAGCCGCTTCGATAATACTTCGTTGCGTTTTCCGGTCCTCGATTTTTGCCTGAATTTCTTTCTTTAGTTCTTCAGGTTTTTTCGAGGTACTGTATGATTTTGCTTTGAGTTGTGCTTTTATTTTATCCGCATTCTTGGTTGTTTGCTCCAGAGCTCGCTGTTTAGCGTTGATTTCATCAACAATGGCCTTATACTTGTCGACAAAGGCTTGTCTGACATCTATTTTATTCTGTATATCAAGCTGTTCTGTTTTAGCCGTTGCCAAATCACCCTCTGCGTTAGAAATATCAGTTTTATTTGCCGCCATTTCTGCCTGAACTGCTGCTTGCATTGCTGCAGGTGTTTTTGAAAGCTTTTCACCGAGGTTTTTGGAGTGCTCTCTGAGCGCTGTTACGCGACTGGTAAGTTTGTCTATTTCAATTTGCTTTCGGGCTTTCTGATCAGACCAATAGCGTATTCCTTCATTTGCGGGATCATAAGGATCCGGATTGTTATATTGGTCAATTCGTGCCATCTCCGTTGCCGGAATAGTCGCGCGTAGCTCTTTCAGTCCCTTTTCTTGTTCTTCTTTATCCCCCAGCGCTTTCTCATATTGGTCAACAACGCCAATATCAGCAGTAAGCGCCTGTTGCTGTTTATCCAGTTCCGTAATTTTGTCCTGTTCTTCCTGGGTAAGTGCTCGTGGTTGTACCTGTCGCTCAAGCACGGTAATCTGATCGTTCAGTGCTTCCCGATTCAATACTTCCTTGAGCATTTTCCCTACGCGCTCGTCGGTATTATCTTTGATTTGTGTGACAATCTCGTCCATAAAAGCATTTCTGTCTGCTTCACGGCCGGCAATCATAACCACATTGCCTTCAAACCCGTGCCGGTTAAGAACAATGCGCCGGTTGGAGACTTGAGCGGCATCCACACCTGCCAGTCTATCCCACATTCCCAGCCTTACCTCCACCACATTAAGCAATTCTCCCCTCGGCTGCACATCATGGTGCGCATAGGCGTTCATTCTGGCATCAATTATTGACTGCAACTCTTTATCGACTTGTTGTTGCGCACCCGCTGGAATCCGATCACCAGGCTGAACTTGCGATAGTGTTTCTAAACTGTCAAGGTAAGCTTTTTGTACTTCTGAAAGTTCATGACCGGAAAATCGCCTATCTGGATCATAGGTTGCATTTGAAGGGAAGGTTGTGCCCTGGATAATTCTCCATCTTTTTCTCCCTTCGGCGGCTAGTGCGCGATTTTGTTTTATTAGATCATCATGCCACAAAGTGGCAATTGGTGAGGCAAGCCTACGCAAAAACTCGCGCTGTCCAACGTGCCGATCGCCGGCATATTCCGATTGCCCGTCTCCTCCCGTAGATCGCAGCAATGCCACATGTTCGCGTTCTTCCGCGTTTTCCCGTCGAGGAGTGATATGCCAATCAAAATGGCTGCGTTCAGCAACACGGGCATAAGCACCTGTTGCAACCTGCAGCGCTTCTTGCTGTGACTCCATAATTTTCAATGCCATCACTTCATACTGGGATCCGTTTTCTCCAGCCATTGCCGCCGCAAAAGACTTTGCAATATCTTCCGGACTTGCTGAAGAAATGTTCGCGCTCATCATACGTTCGCGGTAGATTTGTTCCATAATATCCCGGTAAGCTAACTGCCAGGGTTCTACGGCAGTAGGGCCTGCGTCATCTATTACCTTTACAAGTGCCTGGTACTCACGTGCCATTGCCCGAGCCATAGTTGCTCGTGTTGAAGATTCAATACTGGGAGGCCATTTTTCCTGAGCTTCGATAGCATCCTTTCGCGGATTTTTTCGCTGCTCTTGCATGCGAGTTTCCTGTGCAGTTTTGGGAGTTTCTTCCTTTTTTCCGTTTCCCCCAGAATTTCGGCGCATCACATCCATATGATCTACTACCGGAGTAGCTGGTTCCATTGAAACGATCTGTGTAGCTGGCGCGGGGGACTCCATTTAGGTATCAATATAGTTGTTTTTTACTTGTAAATCAAGTAAATTGGAGGAATGGTTGAAACCCTTGGTGCAGGATATGAACGAGTTAAACCGGCAAGTACTGAAGCCTCTCTTGAACAGGCGCGTACCATTTCGTTGGCATCGGTTTTGCATCAAGCTGGTGAAACTACACGTGCGTATGAGGCAGGAATGGATCGTGAACTTACGCCGGAAGAAAATACTCGTGTCTGGTTTAGTCGTATCTCCAATATGGGTGATGGCATGTATCCTCATTCAGAAGACAGTGCAACTAACAAATCCATTAATCTCCGCGGCAAGGAAAATGATCTCTACATAGCCCTAACCCCTGATGGAAAAGGCGTTTACTCCACTGACGCAACTGCTGATATCGATAATACCCATAAAAGAGTACGCATTGATGCAGTGGTTGTTCGTAAAGGTAATCTTGTTTCTGTGCGCACTGAAGACGGTTCCAATATTACCGTACCGATGTCTGTATTGCAGGAATCATTTTTGTTGACGCATGCGGATTCTTTGGTTACCGATACCATGAGCCCTGCACAAAAAGAAATTCTTGGCGCCTATGTAAAAACAAAAAAAGGGATACTGCCTTATACCCCTTCCAATTTTGAACCCCGTGCTATGAAAGAAGCTGCGGGTGAAACTCCAGCTATTAAAGCTGAATCAGCACGAAAATACGCAAAAAAGATGATGGATGAGGCCGCTACGGCAACTGATATAACCGGTATGGAAGACCGCATAAAAGAATTGCAGACACTTCATGATCGCTTGGCGGGACAAGAGATTTGCACTGCTGAAGATATGCGGGAACTGATTCGGATAACTACTTCTGAGCAGTTTACCCGAATGTCTGTTACCCAAATCGAAACCGACTGGAATGCATCTGACCTGGAGATAAAACGGCTCAAGATGCAAATAGAAACAACAACAGATCCTACTCAGCGCGCACAACTGGAAGTGCTGCTGCAAAAACAGCAAACCAGACAGAATGAGCTTTCCATGTTAAAGGATCTGCACGTAACAATGGGTGATCAAAAATCAATGGATGCAATTACTGGCTTTTTCGAACAGGCGCAAAACGGCGGACTTGATTCAGCAACACTGGGGAGAATTAATACTGCACTTGAAAACGGAAATATGGATGATATAGCGAAAGAAGCCCTAGCACAGCTAGAAAAGAATACTACTATGACAGCCACCCAGAAAGAGGAAGTAACAAAGCGCGTGAATGAATTAAAGGAAAAAGCATTGCTAGTAGGCGGTGGACTGTTGCTTATGCTGCTTTTAATGATGGTTCAGTCAGCTACACAAAACAAGTAATCTTCATATAATAGTTACAATTTCAGCCTCAATCATGCTTGCTTTTTACCTCATTTTATGGTATACTATAGGATAGTAATATTTTTAACTTTGAGGCTAACTTGCACTTTTACATAGCTTTGTTACCGCAGTTGAGGCTAGCATCTGGATACGCTTAATTTTAAGCTTGAGCCGTAGTCTTGTACTGCCTGCTTGAGCTGCGGAAACAAAGACTTCTCAGAGGAGGAGCTTCCAATGGGACAGAACAAGGGTCCGACGTGTGGGGAGATCATGGTGCCCCTTGTCATCATTTTGGCGTTGGCGTTGGTGGTCGCCTGCATTCTGGGCCTGGCTCAGAATGCCCCGCTGATCGCGATGTACTTCCCGACCGCGACGCCGGCTCCGACCTGGACGCCGCTGCCCAGTCCGACGCCGATCCCGCCCACGCCGACGGTGATACTGAGGTGCGACACCACGGGCAAGGCCGAAGCCCCGGGTCAAACCGTCGCTGATGGTACGATCTGGGAGGGTACCTACCCGAATGGGAATAGGTACCGCTTTGAGTGCAAGGTATCGTTGGGGGGTATCCAGGAGACCTTCCTGGGCAAGATCAGCACCCCCACCCAAACCCCACGGCCGGGCCCAGTGCTGCCGACAACCTGTAATGCCAAGAGGTTTATTGGCATAGACGCCGTAGTACTGCCTGGGCATCAGATCATTGCCCGGTATGCACCACCTGGCTCCCCTGCGAATGCCCCTGCCCAGTATTACCTGTTCACCTGCCGCCCTGATATTGCGGCAGTCGACAGCGGAGGGTGGATACTAGAATACCAGGTAACGGATCCTTCGCTTCTGGGCCACTGCGAAGGGCCGCCACCCGGCAAGGGTGGTGGATGGTGGGCTGAGCCCAACATCCCTATCCCAGGAACGGACAGCCGTACCTACTACTGCGATGGCGCAGGGAATTGGTACGACCCGTAGGCCACCCCGCTGAACCCCCACTCACCACAAGCCTCCTCTCGGCGTCTTTCCGCTTCGGGCCTGCTGCCGGATCCAATCCGGCGGCAGGCTCACTACCAAACCCATTCTCTAACCAAATCCCTCCAAATTACACACAACCCTCCTCTGCTATAATCTGTCTATGTATCTATTTGCCGGTTTAGGAAACCCAGGTCCCGAATACCAGAAAAACCGTCATAATGCGGGTTTTCAAGCCATAGATTATTTACTTACCCAGCCTGTCTTTGCAGGCTCTTCACTAAAGTCCGATCAAACTTTTAAAGCTGAATACTGCAAGGTACCAGTCCAAAAACAGCACTCCTCCCAAAACAGCTCTCCTCAGTCGTCCCAACAAGAAGATATCATATTTCTAAAGCCCCAAACCTATATGAACCGCTCCGGCAGTGCCGTACAAAAGGTCATGCAGTTCTTCAAAATCCACCCCTCCCAGGTCTATGTGCTATACGACGACCTCGACATATCTCTCGGCCAATTCAAAGTAACGCAAAAAGGACCGAAAATTCACAATGGCATCAGCTCAATCCGCGAAAAGATCGGTGATGAATTCTACAAAATCCGCATTGGCATAGAAAACCGCCAAAATTCCCAGGAAGGTTACCGCATTCCCGGGGAAACCTATGTATTGCAAAACTTTCAGGCTGAAGAAGTTGATAGAATCCGGCTGGTCTACAAGCACATCTATGAACATATAACAAAGGAAATCCTGCGTATATCGTAACTGTATTTCGTAACTCAACTCCCCTATTTCCTTACTGATTTTCACCCTTGAAATTGCTACAATGCTTGTGTGAAATCGATAGCCGATATTCTTGAAAAATTTAGCCCTACCGAAGACAAATACGTATCCCGCGAATACCAAAGCTTTGGGATTCATTTGGCAGAAAAACTCAACGATTCCAGGCGGAAAGGACTCTATATCCGCTACGCAAAAGTAATTCCCCGCCCTATTCTGGAAAAAGCATACAGTTTTGTGATCGATTCAAAGGCTCGCAATATGGGGGCTTTATTCATGTGGAAATTAAAGGAAATGGGTGTCTTTGAAAAATTCAAATTAGATCCTCCCGTTAGAAAAAAGAAGTCTCAGCAATCTAAAGCAGAAGAAAACCCTGTTCAAAAAAAGCCAACAAGAAAGAAAAAGACGTCGTCAAATGTCTTGGAAGATGAACTTTTTTGAACAGTTCCCTAAAAGATACTATTGGACTGTTTTCCCCTATTCACTATCAACCCTACATATTTGACATTCAGTAAAGTGATGTATATAATGTGATGTATGCTAATACGCACAAATATCTATCTTGACTCCAAAACACTCAAAGATCTGAAGACAATTGCAGCTCAAAATAACAAATCGGTAGCTGAGGTTGTGAGAAATATGATTAAAGATTCTATTCAGAAACATCCAATGGCAAAAAAACCTAAAGATCCGTTCACTAAACTGGTTAACCTCGCAAAAAAACACAAATGGAAAGATATAGAAGGAAAAACAGATGTAGCTCTTAATCACGATTATTATCTGTATGTAGAACCATATGAGAAAAAAAATAATCGTTGATTCAAGCTACTTGTTCGCTCTAGCTTACGAAAAAGACTCATGTCATAAGAAAGCACTTAGAATCAAGAAAATAGCGGTACAAGAAAATGACTATTATATTGGTATGAACGTATACTCCGAGATTCTAACACTGGTTAGCCAGAGAGTTAGTAAAGCAGCATCTATTGAACTCCTTACCTATATAAATCAGAATTACAATCTCATAAATCCCGACGACGATACCTACATTAAAGCCGATTCCTACTTCCGTAAAGCTAAATCAAAAAATATTTCCTACTCGGACTGCATAAGCTTTGCCATTATGGATCAGGAAAATATTGAGCTTGTATTGGGCTTTGACGAGCATTTTAAGCAGATGGGATACAACCGGGTCGGTATTGATAAGTAGAACTTCACTTACGCATGAAAATTATAATATGTTGCTTTTATCCACATCTGGTATATACTTTGTATATATGAATACAGCAGTAGTTAATGTAAAAATTGATCCGAATACGAAATCTAAGGCTCAAAAGATTGCTGAAGAGCTGGGATTAAGCTTAAGTTCAATAATTAACGGATATCTTAAACAGCTCATTAGGACAAAAAAAGTGAGCTTCGAGATCTCTGAGGAAGAACTGGAACTTTCAGACTGGGCTAAAAAAATGTTAGAACGATCAGAAGAAAACCGAAAAGCCGGAAAATATATTGCTTTTGATAATCCAGATGATGCTCTTGCCTATTTAGACACTATTATTCAAGACGCACCAGCTAAAAAAAAAAGTCGAGTACGATAAAGATTTTTTAAAATACTTAAAAAAAGCTCCCATTAAAGTTCAGCTTGCATTCAAAAAAAGATTAAACCTGTTCTTGTCTGACCCGAATAACCCATTACTAAGAAACCATAAGTTAAAAGGAACCTATCTTGGATATAGCAGTATTAATATCACTGGGGACTGGAGATTTGTTTTTTATATAGATGTTAATTATGCTGATTCGGAAACAATTGTTTGCAAATACATCGGCACTCACAGTCAGCTATATGGTTAACATTCCCTTTTTGAATAGCCTTCCTAACTCACATCACCTTCTGCATATCGTTCCAGACTATCAAAAACATGGAGTGTGACCATACCAATGGATTAATAGGATAACCTACTTGATACTTTTCCATCATTTTGGAAGCAAGCACTTTCTTGTACTCGCCCACTCGTTCTTCGCGAGGGTTTATATCGAAGGTGCGCATAAATGCAGCAAATTCTTTTTCTATTTCTGCTCGGGTTACAACGTGTTCAGGCAAGGCGTACTCGACATCTTCATTCAGCTTTGCGACATTCAACACCCAATCAAAGGCCTTCCCGGCCTCCTCCATTCGCCCGGCACGCACAAAGTATCGAGCCAGTCGCAACATCACCATCGGCCAGGGTCCATTGCCAAAATTGTGTCGGCCCATTGTAGCAGCATATCTGTTATATGCCCCAATTTCGTCGTTCCAGGTGCCTCTCAATTGAAAGTCGATGCTCTCTTCGACTATGTTGCTTTCCAGTGGAAACACTTCAAAATCGGTAATTGCCAAAAAGCCGGTTAAGTTGGCGACATTGGTAATAGAGGGATTTGGCTCGGGCCGAATCAAAGTCATTAAACCACCGTATTCGGGAATATACAAATACGCTTCGATCCCTTTTTGAATCTGGCTGCCAATTTCTGTTAAGGAAGGATCACCCAAAAATTCGGCCGCATCATAAAACGCTTTACACGTACATGCATTGGTGTATAATTCGAACCCTTCTTCATACGGAGAAAATTCATTAATTGCATTTACACTATGCACCAGCGAACCCTTTGAAAACTCATGCAAATGTGACTTGAGTCCATTCACTATATTCAACAGCTGCTCACGGTATTTTTCCACAAGTTCCCTGTCACCAAAGGCACGCACATAATCGGAAACGGCAATGAGGGTAAGTGCATTCCCATCTATCTGTGGCGGCTTATTCGACGAACTTTTCTGTTCTTCACTGTAACGTTGAAACAACACTCCTTCAGGAGAGGTTTCAACTGTCAAGATATACCGTAATGCAGCCTGGGCTTCCTTTTGTAACCCTGCTGCAACAAAAGCGCGTGTTGTGTAGGAATGATCGCGCGGGTAGGTATGGCCGTAATAGCGACTGCCTTTTAATGAAGCACCTGTTCCCCCACCGGCAAACTGAGAAGCTTTAACAACTTCAATGCTTTTTTCATAGACCTTATCAGCAATCGACTTGCGATCGGATATAGGTTTAGTTACCAGTTGTTTAAATGTCATACTTCTTCAAGAAACTGTTCATAGGCAATAAGTTTTTTTCTGTCAGCCAGAACTTCGTCGATCCAATAGGCAATACCTTCTCGCTCAGCAATGGTGTTAAGACGATTGTGAATAGTTTCGTAGAATTTACCCAAAACATCATCAAAGTATTCGTTTTCGATAATTACACATTCCGGAGTGTTATGAATATTCTTGAGCATAACCTCTTTAATATGCTCAACGTTCTTGATATATTGCTCGATTTTTGCACTATTATCGACTATGTATTTGCGCCCCAGCTCACTCATCCAGCGGATAACGTAGCGCTCCTTTATTTGCTCAAAGGGGGGGATTAACAATATGCACAAAATATCGATATCTTCAAAATCCTGCTTCATTTTTTCGATAATATCAGCCGTAAAATAAATGCCTTCCCAAAAATACGTCCACTTTTTTTTGTCGTTGTAATCGTGAATGTTTTCGCTTAAGCGATCCTTCATACGCGGATAAAAGTCTTCCAGCGTTTTCTCGTAGGTGTCATATTCTTCATAGGTGGATTTGGAGAGATGTTCATGATCGGGGTTGTTTTTGCGAATGTAATATTTTTCATCATCCAGCGAAGTAACACGATTTATACCCAGGTGCTGCTGCACATATGAAGTAAGAAAGGTTTTGCCTGTAAAACCGCCCAGGAAAATAAACAACGGCGATTTACTGCGTGGACTGACCAGGTACTTTTTCATCATATCTAGCGTAAGGAAACGACGCTTTGCTTGTTCGGGCAAGTAGGAAAGGAATATTTCAATAAATTCTTCTTCAGTTGCGCCGGTTTCGGGGATGTCATCAATAATGTAGGTTGCAAGGATTCCTGCTTTTTCAGGCTTAAGCCCGGAGGCAATCAAATTGCCGATAATAAACATGGGAGAAAGGGATTTCTGGTAGCCAAGCGGCAGTATAATAAATTTAGATTTAAATGAAAGGCTATTCATTGCTGTATAAATTGCGACAAATGTTCTTTTAATCTGGTATTAGTATTATACTTGCCTTTTCCAATCTTAAAGTTTTCCTCGACTATTTTGGTGTATTGTTCAGAATTAGTTATTATAGTACAGATTTCCTCGGCCGCTTGCTTGACTTTTTCCTGAGGCACCGTGGCAAGGCCTGTTTCGTCGAGCGTGTATTCTGAACCTAAGGAAACAACATGGAACCCATCAGATTTTATATCCGATTCAAACACAGGATACTCGAAAACAACTACCGGCGTTTTTGAAAAGACAGCTTCGATAAACTGGTTGCCCCACCCTTCCCAATAGCTAGTGTACATAACTGCATCCGCATACACATAACAATCCCAGAGTGCGTATTTAATTTCTCCCAATGCCTGCTGCTCTTCCGAGCCGACTATATCGCTAATCCAACGCACATCAACGGCCTTTTTTGCAGCACGTTCTTTGAGTTTTTGCACATAGGCTTCTTCTTTGGGCGTGTATTCGCCTGGGATCAGCAATACAACTTTGCTTTCCGGTGTAATTTCGGCGCCGTTGTATTTTTTCTTTCCAATAATGTTCTGTTTGTAAGCTGTTACTTCTGCAACCGTGTCTATAGCCAGTTCAACTGCCTTCCGGTCGCGTACCCGAACCGCAATCAGAAATGCTAAATCGTTTTCTGTTAACCCGTTATCTTTAAGGAAATCTCTGTTGCGGTCGTTTTTTACCCATTGGGGCTGGTCAAAATCAAAGGTGTCGGTGATAATTTCTGCATCAATATTTTTGCGCTTTTTAAGTTCTTTTTGTGCTAAAGAATTAATAACCGTATGGGTAAGATTAGGTAGGTTAGGCGCGTATGCTTCGTTTTGGATGTGCACAGCTGTGGGTGCTGTAAAAGCGGACACCGCTGCCCGAGCCGGTTCCCAGTAAAAATCGTGATGAATAGTAATAGCCCTCAGTTCCGGATGGTTTTTGAGGAAGTTGTAGAACGCGAGTGTTCCCGGAATGCAAGTTGCAAGACAAAATACATTATGGATAAAGATTACCTGGAACTGCTCTTTTTTGTAAAATTCTTCTAACTGCGCTTCAATTCGGGAGGCCGCAGCAGTTACTTTTTCTTTGAATTCAGCATCTTTCTCCGGCTGGAAGGCAAGTTTTTGAATCTCTGCAACGACAGGATCTTTTTTGTACTCAAATTCGGGAATGTAGAGATCAAGATCTCCTGCATGTGTCCCGGCTATAAGAACAATACTATGACCCATTTCCTCAAGCAGTTTTTTGCGTTTGTCAATCTCTAAAGATACGCCGTCTGTGAGCCCCGCCCTAAAATGAGCCATTGCGATTTTCATGTTGGTATATTGTACCATCCCGGTACCAGGATGTGTAAAAAATATGTACTAAAAATAACCAAAAGCCCAATAGCCTATCTTTGATACGCCATATTCCTCTACCACATCCTTTTTAAATTCCACTGAAGAGTCGTCCTCAAACCACACGATATGGGTTCTGCCATCGGCAGCAGTATAGGAAATTTTTGTTTCAGCCGATTGCTGATCTTTGTTGATTTCGCAATTGCTGAGCGAGCATTGCGGATAGAACTTTTGCTCTACTTGATTTAAGGTAATCGCAGTCCCCGCTTTTGTGGGGCGTTCCTGCTCATCAACTGTCCATTCGTAGCCGTACATGCCAAAAATAACAGACAGTTTTTCCGGTTCAACCAGGGTAGTAAAATCCGACACCATTGTGGTGAAATCGTAGCCGTATTTTTCTCGACCATTGAGTGGGAAATTAGGACCAGGAGTACCAAACGATTTATGAAAATCGTACGCCATAATCATCATTTCATCGACAATTTTCCCAAGCGATTTTACATCGTAGGGACGCTTTCGAAAGAATGTGTCTCCATAGATTGTCATCGCCAATGACAAATTTCGCCCCTCTAATTCTTCATGGAGAGTCTCGGTAAATCCCGTGATTGATTCAGGGGCAATATGGAATGCAACAAGGCCAACTTCCAAGTCAAGAACAACTCCATCAAACCCTTTTTCTTTGGCAAGGTCTGTAATCGACTCTGCAATTGTTTGCCACGAGCTACTATCTTTCAGAATAGCTGTATTCATCTCGGCATCAAGCATACGAACGGTAAGGTATTTGTCTGTAGACCCGGCGTTGTCCAGGAAAGAATCAAGAGCGTTGTACCCTGCATCGTTCTCCACTACCCCATTTTCATCCACGGAGATGCCAAAATAGAGCAAACGGTCTGCGTCAGTTGAGCTAATTGCACTCATATCAGCCCAGTACGGGACAAATATGGATTCAGACGCGATAGTGGCCCGCTCACGGTTTGGCTGTGCATTTTCGACTTGTTCAGATTCAGTTTTAGTTACAACTGGCGCCACCTCAGAGTCTTGACTAGGCACAAAAACAAAAAAATAGATCCCTGCTGCGATACTCGTGATTAGCAACACTGTTAAAAGCACACGCATAAGGTTTAATTGTACAGGGAGAAAGAGTTTGGTAGGATAGATGTATGGATTTTGAAAACGGACCTATACATCCGGATATTACAGCTCACCCAGAGAATATCGATCCAATGCGACAGGCTACTCCATTAAATTTGGAAGCATTATCTGCTAAACCTGTACCCTCAACTCCTGAGCCTGATACTCCTACCTCGCATGAAACTGAAAAAATGCCTGAATTGTTGTCACCAGTACCTGCTGAAGGGATAGCAATTCGTAACACTCTTCTAGATATGGGCATTTTTTCACGAGATAAAACTCAAATTGTAAATAGTCACTTTGAAGTAGCGGGTAAGGAATGGAGCAAAAATGCAGCAGTCGCAATTGACGCCATTACTGATAATATAGCCCAAGATTTGGGTGATGCAGTAAGTCATCTTCCTGCTGATGCAAGTGTAGAGGCAAAAATAGGAGAAATTGTTAATATGCTAAACGTTCGAGCTGAAGCAAGAGGTGTTAATAAGCCTCCCGAAAAACCTGATGCAAAAAATAAGTTAGCAGTAAAAGCAGGTTTTTCAAATGATGTCTATTTTCGAAAAAAGAATTCTCCTGAAGCAGCAACTGGACAGACAAGGAATCCTTTTAACATTAGATTTCGATGGAACTATGATAAGTACGGAAATTTAGTTGAGGTAGTGGTAATTGCTGCAGTAGACACAGGTGAAGATGTCGAACTTCCAAACCTAGATTTAGTGAGCGAAGGGCCTAATATCCCAACAACAGCGCGGCGAGAGCTTGTTATCGCACAGGTTATTGGGAAAGATGAATTAGATTCAATTCCTAACATTCTTACAAAACTAGCGGAGCATGGATATGAAGTTGATGCATTTAAAGGAAAATGGAATAGAAATACAAGCCCAATTGAGCGGACGACTACTCCATACGGGTTGTATAAAAAAACTCCGGATGACCCAGGAACTGCACTTAATGTTGAAGAAGCATTTCATGTAAGAACTCATCCCCCCTGGACAAAAATCGATAATTCAGATTCAACAAAATGGAACGTGAAAGGTTCACTCTCTCCTGTAGAAATGATACCTTTTTTGGAAGTGTTCAATAACCCTAGAAATTTTAATAAAGACTCATTTGTTACAGACCCGAATGAAGTGATTGACTACGTTATTGAAGAAACAAATTTACATGTTGATGATCCTCAATCAAAGATTTCTGCAGAAGTTGAATTTAATGTCTTTCCACAAATGGCAGCATTTGCGAAAGCTGCTTTTAAATGGTTCAATGCTGTACTCCCTGTGCAGGTTGATAACAGTCGCTCAGTATCAATAGCAAAAGCCGCCTAACTCTTCCCCTTTTCTTACCTAAAATGACCAATTTCAGCCTTTGACCTTTGATATACTTGTAAGCATGAGTATTAAACTTCCAAAACTTTTTTTAGACTCCGGAGATCCGGACGAAACCCGCAAAGCAAAAGGCCTGATAGGCACTATTGACGGCCAGACTACCAACCCCAGTCTTGTTGCCAAAAACCCCGATGTGCAAAAATACATTGCAGGAGGCAAAAAGCTAACCGAAGAGGATCTTCTTACCAAATACAAAGAGATTATTCAGGAGATCGAAAAGGAACTTGCCGGCCCGATCTCTGTCGAGGTGAATGCAAATTGGGATTCAACTGCAAAGGATCTTCTCGAACAATCCGAAAAAATGTATACCTGGGGAAAAAATATCTACATGAAGTTCCCTACCACCATGGCAGGAGTAGAGGCAGCTCACGAATTCACCAAAAAAGGCGGCCGTGTAAATATGACGTTGGTATTTACCCAGATGCAGGCTGCCGCAGTGTATGAAGCAACAAAACCAACCCAGTCCCCCGCTTTTATTTCCCCATTTATGGGACGTTGGGATGATCGCGGTATGAATGGAACAGACCTAATCAAGAATATACTCAAGCAATATCGCGATTATGAAAAAATTGAAAACCGCGAATGCCACGTTAAAGTGCTTGCTGCCTCAATTCGCAACCTTGACCACTTTTACCAGAGTATTTACCTTGGCGCGGATATCGTAACGGTGCCTCTTAAAATTATCCAGGACTGGATACTGGACGAAAAATGGGTACCTGACGAACGCTACCGATACGAACCGGACCTGAAAGGCATGGTATATGAAGAAATTGCACCGGGAAAACCATATACCGAATACGCAATTGAAAAAATTGATGGTGATCTTCTGGATGAGGGTCTCAAGAAATTTGCTGCTGACTGGAAAAACCTGACCGGTTAAGTTCCGCGGATTGTATATAATACACAGTATGAAAGAAAAACTTGCCCGGCTGAAAATATATTTCCAGAACAATCCGGTAATGGCATTTGTTGCTGTTATTGTGCTGGTCACGGTTGTTCTTGGTGGCATTGCAATGGCTGGCAGTTTTAGCGGAAACTCGGAAGACGAAGAACAGGTAAAAATTGAAGAAAAATCTGAAAAAAAGATTGCACAGGATGAAGAAAATGAAGCCGAAGAGGAGGAAGAACTGGCAATGGATGAGGAAAAAGATGAAGAGCCAGCTCCGACAAAAAAAGCGGCAGTATCCCCTTCCGCTACCCCGACAACTGCAACTACTCCCACCGCAACACCCACTCCCCAGGAGAAGAAATTTTCGATCAACTTTTTAGGAGATGTGTACGAAGACAAAAACTGCAACGGCAGCCGCGATGGCGATGAAACAGGGCTTTCAGGGCTTACCGTCAACCTTTTTAAAACATCAGACAACTCTGCATATAAAGGATTAACGACTGCAAGTAACGGCCACTACACGTTTTCTACAGACTTAAAAGAAGGCGAAAGTTTATCCTTAAAAGCACAACCAGTTATCCCCGACACACATATTATTAAGCCTGGAACTACGTATAACACTGTTGAATTGAAGCAAGGTTCTGCAAGTGGCGGACAGAATTTCTATCTGGTGCCGAAGGCAAATGAGAGTCAGTGTAGTTCTTAAAAATAACTGTAATTCTACACTAGTAAAAAGATTTTATGCAGCAGCTACTCTTCGATAAATTGAACCTCTTTTGTCTACTCCCATTCCAATTTTCTTTGCCTCCCGTTCAGAACGAATAAGCTCAGATCGAGGCATTTTCTGCCCGGGAATATCAAGCGCATTTTCTCGTTTTGGACCAGTGGTAGCAAACACAATCGGAGTTCCCGTTTGCCGCTGGATAAACGCAAGGAACTTTTGAGCGTTTTCAGGAAGGTCTTCAAATTTGGTTGCACGAGCGACTGATTCCCCATCCCATCCCGGTAATTCTACATAGTGAGGAGTTAATCCTTCCTGGTGAATAACACCTGGTTGGTACGGAATCCGCTTCCCATGTACATCTGTATAGTGGGTGCAGACGCGAATTGGAAAATCAGCTCTAGCAATATCAAGATGCGTACCGGCAAGCACTTCGATGCCACCCATTCGAATGTTATATCTCATCAGTTCAAGGTCAATTTCGCAAATGTCTCGGAACCTTCCACTTGTTGTTCCCTTTTCATTTGCCACATTCCGAATCCACAATCCGTTCTGTTGCTCCTGACTCATTGCCGCCGCTTCTTCTTCGGAGACTCCGGTACGGGGCAACTGCAAATCTGTAATCATCCGGGCACTGCCTACACTAGACATGTATGGAATTTTGAATATCCCCACTCTATCTTGGATATTCTCACCTTTCCAAAACCGGGTTCCGGTGTTCACACCAGTAACAGAGGTATCATACGATGTTACATCTTTCCTTCTCCCCAACCAGGCATTTAAACCGATTGCTTGGGCTCCTTCAAACAGTACACCCTGGGACATATCGTGATACAAATCCTGATGCACCAGGAAGGTGTTCTGGATCATTCTTTTTTCATAGGGAACCTGTTCCTCGCGTTGCAGATACCATCCTCTCACATCGCGAAGTCTGTCAATAAATTCTTGTTTTGTTCCTACATTCCTAGTAATAGCTTTTCCCTCTTTACGAGTTGCCTTAAGATCAGGAACCTGCATAGTGGAAATATCCTTCTGATTATCTCTGAATCTCTTTTCGTAGTCATCGTACCGCTTAGCCATCTTAGCCTCCCAATCTTCGGCGATTAAATCCTTTACGTTCATTTCATTCCTGGTAAGAAAGTCAGAATATCCTATGGTAATTGCTCTTCCCGTTCCGCCAGCAGATCTGCCTTCTGTCAATTCCCTATTCAGGACTTCCATGGCGCGATCCAAATCCGTTACCATAATCGCCTCTTCACTCAACATCAGCTTTTCACGCAAGTCACCTACTATATCTTCCGCATCTTCGATTTCTGTACGCAAATCCTCCATGTGAATAATCATGCCGCTATCCATAAGACCAATTGCTTCGGGGTACATAATTCCTGACGGAAGTTGATGAAGGGGTACTTTTCTTCCATCCTCGGTGTAAATAGTATGTCCTGCATTACTACCGCCACCATAACGGACTACATATGCCCCTTTTACACCAGGTATTTTCAACATCGCTTCCAGTTTATTGTCGACGATTCGACCTTTGCCTTCATCTCCCAATTGTGCACCTAAAATAGCCACAGTATAATCACGCGCAATATGATCGAATATTCTTTCAGCCCCTATTGGCCAGCCAACAAAAACCTGATTTTCATCATATACCGCGCGAATATCATCCTCCACAAATGCATGGGGGGCGGCATTACGAAGTTCTGCTTGTGAACGAAGTGTTGCTTCTGCTGTTCTCATGTTCGTTCGATTGTAGTTGTTGATTAGAACTTAGGCAATACCAGCCTCGATATATCTACACACCTGCTACACACTCACCTAAAAATTCCTTTTAGTGTTGACAACTGTTTTTGTTTCTTTCATAATGAAACGTATCAATGAAAATCACCGTTTATACCATAACTGATTGCAAATTTTCACAAGAGGAAAAGGAATACCTGAAGGGTCTTAATTTGCCTTTTGAAGAAAAAAATCTGGAACAGAATAAGGATTGGTTGACGGAAATGTTGACTGTTTCAAATAATTTTGCGGGTACGCCAGTTACGGTGATTGAAAAGGATGATGGTTCGAAGGTTGTTTTGAAAGGGTTTACTAAGGAGGAGTTCGAAAAGGAACTCAATGTAAAGGGTCCAGCTGCTGCCTCCGCCTCGACAGATGCAGCCAAGACCGGGAATGGGATTGGGAATGATGTTAGCGCAGGTACCGGAGCTGCAGGATCGAGCGCAGCTGCTGCTATACCTGTTGAAGCGCCGGCTGCCCCGACAGCTGCTGCACCAGAACCTACCGCAGCGGCAGGGACACCACCGGAGCCCGTACCACCGGCTGCACCAGAGCCTGCTGCTCCAGCTATTCCTGAGCCAGCAACTCCGGCGATGCCTGAGCCGGCAATGCCAGAAGCACCGGCTTCTGAACCTGCTATGCCAGTAGCGCCTGAGGTTCCTCAGACGCCAGCTATGCCTGCTGAAGCACCCGCTCCAGCACCAGTTTCTGTTCCTGATTTGTCAGCAGGAGTAACGGTAGGGGGAGATGCCCCGACCGCCGCTCCATCCGCTGAACCGCCAGCATCCACTATGCCGGCTGCACCTTCCATGCCAAGTGCCCCAGCTGCTTCAGACCCTGCAGCTGTTGCACCAGCGGCACCTACAACTCCTAGTGAGCCTCCAGCTTCACCTGCAGCTGCTCCCCAGGTAAATGATGATGCTTTGAATGCAATTCTGAATAATTTGCAGTCAAAAGTATCTACTCCTGGAGAAGCTCCCAAGCAGTAACCAGCTTGTGATACACGTCACTTTACAAACTACTATATCTTTCGTATACTATTTAGATTACCTTTTGAGTAATTTGTAATGAAGCGTAGAACCAAAGCAATTCATACTGGTGTTCGTACTGCTGACCCGTCTTATGGGTCTGTCGTTCCACCAATTTATCCTTCCTCAACTTTTGCGTTTCCTGATGCGATTGAAGGTGCTCACCGGTTTGCGTGGGAATCAAGCGGAATGGTTTACAGCCGCTGGACTAACCCCACAGTGCGCGCTTTAGAAGAACGTGTAGCAGCAGTAGAGGGTGCAGATGAATGTATTGCGGTCGCTTCTGGAATGGCGGCAATAACTGGCCCGATGTTTTCTTTGTTGAAACAGGGAGATCATGTTGTGGCCCACTGTACCCTTTATGGCGCCAGTTTTGACTTTATTAACCGCTGTTTACCCAAATATGGAATTGAATCTACGTTCACCAACTTCACTGATATTGAAAGCTTGAAAGCTGCAATAAAGCCCAATACAAAACTTATTTATCTTGAAACGCCTACCAATCCGACCATGGAGATTATCGATATTGCAGCAGTTGTGGCAATAGCTCGTGAGCACGGGATTGTGACTATGATTGATGCTTCATTCGCACCCCGTCCGATGCAGGACAACATTGGACTGGGCGTAGATATTGTTGTCCACAGTCTAACCAAATACATGGGCGGCCATTCCGATTTGATTGCCGGGGCGATACTAGGGAAAAAGGAGTTGTTGTTACCCATTCGCAAAGATGTTACAGTTGTATATGGTCCAACCATGTCTCCATTTACTGCGTATTTAATAATGCGTGGAATTGCTACGCTTGATATTCGCGTAAAACAGATTAACGAAAATGCTCTAAAAGTTGCCCAGTTCCTTGAGAAACATCCTGATGTTGAGCAGGTGTTCTATCCTGGATTACAGTCTCATCCCCAGTATGAGCTAGCCCAAAAGCAAATGCCAGGTGGGTATGGTGCGGTTATGTCGTTTATCGTAAAAGGTGGCTTTGAAAAAGCGCAGAAAATCGCAAATAACATTAAAGTGTTTACCCTTGCTGTTTCGTTAGGAGGCGTTGAGAGCTTAATTCAACACCCCGCCTCTATGACCCATTCAAAAATGACCGAAGAAGAACGGGCAAAAGCCGGAATTAAAAGCGGACTTATCCGCATTTCGGTAGGAATCGAGGATATCGACGACCAGATCGCGGCACTGGAAGAGGCGTTTAAGACTACGTGATTATGTGTTTTTCTATTACTTCGCTTTAGTGGTTTTTCGTTTCGGTTTCTTCTTTTTTGGAAGTGTATCCATTACGAGACCAGCGCCGGTGCTTTCGGTATAATAGCTCCTCGACCCGCTTGAAAGTATCTTGTTCAGATAGGCTTCTTTGTTTACCGCATCTGCCAGTATTACCTTCATAAGGGACTGGTATGGGATATCACGCTTGTTTGCCATGATTTTAATTTCATCCAGAAGCATCAGAGGAATGCGCAAACTAATAGTTTCACTTGACGGTTTTAAATTCGGGAACCTTACTGGTTTAGCTTTACTCCAATCGATATAATCAGTTGAGTCAGCAACAGACCAAAACTCTCTTTCCTCATCTTCATTTTTAAACTGTGGAATTTTTTTTAATTCTTTCATATATTTTGCTCTGAATGTAATAAATTGTTATATTCTATTCTTTCTTTTTTATGTTGATCTCGTGCTGAGATAACTCTAATACTATTTTTTCTTATTGTAAAACATATATACAGTAACCTTTTGTTCTTGGTTTCTCCTAATGCGAAAAAACGTTCTTCATTATGTGAATGTTTGAGGTCAGGATAGACAAACGGTTTATTAAGAAATACTTCTTCACACTCCAGATTACTAACCTTATGCTTGATCTGATTTTTATCTTTATTGCCTTGATCCCAGTCAAAAGTGATTACATCTTTCATGTATATTACTATAATATACGAATGCTAAAAGTCAAGCGTAAAAATGAAGTTTTATGTAGAGTTTTTTTGTGTAGGTAGGGGTGTATTCTCTCGAATGCAGGCAGCCTTGTGATGGCTGCTCCTCCGCTGCTATGGCGGAGTCCCCTTCGATGATTTTCCTCATCGATTCTCTCCTTTCAGAAAGATAAGTGAGTTTTTGCCAATCCTGCCTTACGCGGGGCCCTGGCATCCTAGGAACAGGTTATGAGCCTGCCGGCTTGACCCGGATACATCCCAGGAACTTGGCTGGGTTTATCACTCTCCCTGCCGGGTTCCCCATTTGGCGGTCCTTGCGGATTCGCCGCGCTCGATTTATGCGCAGATTGCTCCGTTGGCATGAAGTATCGAGACTTCCGAGTTTTTATAGAGGGGTCGACCTCTCAATATTGCTACTCCGGTTCTGGAGTAGCCTCGATGAAGCTGTCGAATGGCGACTTTTCCGAAGTCGCTTGCCGACCGCAAGCGTGATTAGCGCAGTGCGGCATAATCCTCCAGTCATCGTACTCCTCCCCGAGGAGGCCAGTTGTGACCGGAGACCCACAGTCCGGGCAGACGTACTCCAGGGAGATGGTCTCCCCGTGCTGGATGTCCAGGCCGGACACCAGCCAAAGCGTACTGCCTGCCTGGTGCGCTGCTTCTAGCAGCGAGGCAGCCTGTAAGCGAAGCTCCTCGGCTTCGCCTGCTGTCTCAGCGCGGAGCCGTGCCTCATACTCCCGAACACGGCGCTGAATCTCAGCCTCACTTCGAGCCTGGGACCAGAGCCATGCTGCGACTGCGTTCTTTGCGAGCTGCTCTTCGGTCTGCATCGGTCTTTCCTTTCTATACCCCAACACACGTTGGGGTTTAAGTGCTGCTCCAAAGCGTAGGAGCGTTACCCATATTATACTATAGGATATACGCAAGATCAAGTAAATTACTCATCCATCTACGCTCAAATGTGAATCAAGAAGATAAGATTTAAGCTCAAATGCACTATCACCGCAGATTCTTCCTAAAAAAGCCCACCACCGCCTCATTTACCTTCGCAAGCTCCTCGTCTTTTTCCCAATACACATGGTCCATACCGAGCATCTCCACTAACTCCTTCGGCTCATTTGCAGCTAAAAACAACTCGCGGGTTTCCTTTGGTGAGACATGCGTATCCATTGTGCCTGTAACCACTAAAATCGGGCGCTGGACAGCTTTTACCGACTCAAGAGCACTGTATAGTCGAGCATCTTTCACAAAGGCATAAGGTATCTCCATTTTCCCATAGGGTTCTCGTTCCACAACGAGCACCCCACTCTTTTCCCACTCCGGAAACTTTAGTTTCATAAGTGTTCCGCTTTCAAAAGTTTGCGGAGGTGCAACGGCAGCAATTGCTGAAATTCCCGTTGGATAATCGCCGCCAAAGCAAATTGCCGCCGTTCCTCCCAGACTATGACCATATAGACCGATAACCTTATCATTGACAAACGGTTGATGCTTGAGGTAGCTCCACATAATGTCAATATCGTTCATGAAAACTGAGAGTCTATAGTCTTCGGCTATAGTACCTTCTGACTCCCCAAAGCCTGCCGGGTCAAATCTGAGCGCAACAATTCCGTTTTCAGCCAGCTGATCTGCCAAAGAAACAATGTATTTATCGTCTTTTCCTGCAAGGAATCCGGGAAACAAAATTACTGCCGGAAACTGTCCTTTTCCTTGCGGTTTATGAAGAACTGTGGCAAGGACATAACGATCCACGTTGTAGATTTTCGGCTTTTGTATCTCTGACATCGTTTTTGGGGCTAAATGGTAATGCTGTTCAACAAATCCGCACCTTATTTTTGGGAATGCGTGTTCAGCTTCATAATAGCATCTTCAGGAGTGGATGCAAAGATACACGCGTCGTCAACGTTAAAAGGAAGAAAACCTTCCGATTCCTGCAAACGCAAAAACTGCTCAACCAGCTGGTAAAACGGATCGACAAATATAAGAGGGAAACCCATTGGGATTTTATGAACGCGTTTCATAGATAGAATCTCTACTGCCTCATAGAGGGTTCCTACCCCTCCAGGCAGAACTATTCCAGCATCGGAATGTTCGATAAGGTACTTTTGTCTTTCGCGTAGGTCCTCAAAAGTGACGCTTTCGGTAAAGTAAGGAGACTGCACGGTTTCATTAAAGGTAAACTGAACTGAAATAACATGTCCGCCGGCTTCAAATGCGCCCTGGTTTACGTCTGACATCATACCCGGCCCACCACCGGTAGCCAAGGTATACCCGTTTTCGGCAATAAGACGACCAATTTGCTCTGCAATGGCGTGATATTTTTCTTTATTCGGGCCGTATTCTCGACCACAAAACACTGCAATAGTTTTTTTCATATCAGAAGTATAGCAGTTAAGAATTACCGCTCACCAGCTATCGGAAGTGTCTCTGTAAAGGTAAAGGTGGCAATAATATCTTCGACCACCTGTTTATTTACATCTCTATCCCCTTCCAGCTTGCGCGGACTAATGGTTACTTCGTAGATTCTCCCTTCTCGTATTGCGAGAAGATCCGCTTCAACCCGAACGGTTGTTCCGCAGCAGCCATTTACGCGGTACGCTTCTACCCCACCTAAGCTTGTCTTATCCACCGGTTTAGCACCTATTAGTTGCGAATTGTACTTTAGATACGGTCCTTTCCCGAACACAGTTCGTGGATTGGAAAATGTAAGTTTAGAAGTGTTTTCATCAACGGCAATTATGACTGCGTATGTTGCACCAATTGGCTCTTTGTTTTCGAGCAACTCGGTTGGTTCAATACTAATAACCCGATAGCTGGGGGTTGTTTTATGCGTAGGCAACGGAAGGGAACCGGCTACATAATAGTTTGGAGGATATTGAATGCTAAATCCGTGTACAGGATCGGTGTATGTTTCCCATCCCTCCGGAGAAATTGGCATGTGGGTAGGTGTGGGTGACCGTGCAGGAGTTGGAGAATTTCTTTGAAAAGCAGATTGAATTTTAGCTTGTGTACTTTCTGAAGCAGCATTGCCGGCAAACGGATTTTGCAGTGCAAAGATTGCAGCTACTATAGCAGCGATGGCTATGATAATTGCGAGAATGGCTAAGACTATCCTGTTCATACCCCTATTGTAGTACATCCTTACATAGGGTAAAAATAATGCAGATTTATATTATATATGAGCCTGACCTTGTGCGTTGACTACTTTCATTTTTTTCGATTTTTTCCAGATAAAATTGAAGAGCTGTTTTTGCATTTCTGCCAGCCGGGAGTTGTAAATTTCCACGCAAAAGATATCGTTGTGTTCGTATGAATACATGGTATAGACATCATCGTAGATAAGGACTTCAAATTGGATGAGTAGGTCTTTTGGATTTAGGTAGCGCGGTTCCCAGAAGTACTTGACGTGGTTTCGCACTTCGGTGAATTTCGCTATTTTTAGCTGATTTGTGAGCTGTTTTACATGTACCTGGTTTACCAGCAGCTCTGATCTCACTTTTTCTGCAAATGCGCTATCAAGGAATGCATCCATTGTGCTGCTGACTTCGTAGATTTTGATTTCGTCCTTCGCTTTGGTACTGTTCCAAGTTACCTGCTCAAGCCCTTGTTTTCCCTTGTAATAGCGGACCTGGGAGTTGAAATGGTCTGTACCGGTTAATGCCTCCAATTGCTGCAAAATAAGCGGTGCAGAACGGCGTAGGGCATGTGCTTCCTGCTCCTTTTCGATTATGAGCAGTTCCAGCTGCTTTGGTGTGTTGGCACCAAATTTAATTCCAATATCATCAAGCTTGTGAAAAATTAACTTTTTATCGTATAGGTTGTCCAAAATTCGGTACACCTTGGTACGAGCCATGTTAATTTGCCGACTAATAGTAAGTGCCGAGTGGATGCCATTTTGCAAGAGGTGAAGATATATTTTCGATTCTTCTGGTGAAAGTCCGAATGGTTTGAGAAGAGAAATTAAGCTGTCTGATTTTTCGGACATCAACTGTTAGAAATTGCTAACACTATTTATACTAGCACCAATATGGGT
>CAYOVA010000008.1:38343-47777 GCA_964407325.1 uncultured Gammaproteobacteria bacterium
GGTTTAAACCAGGCACCGTACTACTTTGCTTTTCGTGAACTTGAGATTGGTACGGCGACTCTTCTGTTTTATGCCTCACTTACTATCTCCGGATTTGTACTGGGAACATTCTTTTTTGGTGAAGTCATGGGTCTAAGAAAGTGCGTCGCCCTGTTTTTTGCTCTTGCTGGTATGGGTACAATCTTTTCCTTCTCTATACATCTCTATGATGTCTGGCCAGCTTTCTGTGCTATTTTGGCCGGTATTATGGGTGGTGCAGAAGTGGTTTTCACAAAAAAAATTTCTAACAGATATTCTGCTCTCCAAATACTTGTTTTTGTGTTTGTGACTATGGCGGTATGTAATGGAATAATTTCCTTGTTTATTGGCGAAAAACTCCCTCCACTTTTAATGGTCACTTCCTGGTACGCTCAAATTGGCTATGCGCTCAGTATGCTCGCGGCAATGTATTGCGTAGTGAAGGGATTTAAACATGTGCAACCTGCTGTTGGGTCGATACTAGGTACGGCCGAGATTGTGTTTGCCGTACTATTGGGCCATTTTTTCTTTCATGAAGTAGTAGGTGTTGTTACTTATATAGGAATCGTAGCCATCATATCATCGGTACTGCTTACAAGCGTGCAACGAAATCCCCGGCAAGAGTGAATATCTCTGGGTCGATACAAAAAAGAAATCTTAATTACCTAGTAAATCAGTAATCTCTTCTGCCATCGGTTCTACATCAAACGAACTCCAGTAGCTATCACCAATCTGAAACAACGTGACGCCGATAACCTGCGGATCTTTCTGTAGTTCACTGTCGTACCATCTCAACCAATCTACAAATTGCTGTTCGCTCCCCCGTTTTTGCCAGCCATCTGTTTCCGGGTTTCCGGATTTATCAATTCCTCCTTCGGAAATAATGAATTGAGTACTGTTATATTTCGGGTTAATTTCACTCAAGGCATGGGTGAAGATTCGGTGCCTCAGCGAAAACCAGTTTTCAATCGCCACGTCTGTACTATATTCGATCGAATAGCCATGGTAGCAAATGGTACTCCCCGTTTTAAGTGCTGCATCAAGTGCCGGGGAAAACGCCTTGAGTTTCTCCTGAATAAGCTTGGGATCTCCACCGGGATTACCTACCGGAATACTCCCTATGCACGTTTTGAATCCGGCTTGATAATTCAGTTCCGTAAGACGAGCCCAGAACTTGCCATTCCAAGCTACTTCCTCAACAGTTTCCCACCCTGGAGTATTTTCAACTTCATTGGGAGCTTCGATATAGTCGTAGAGCTGCTTTGAGCTTTGCATTATCTCGAGTGGTTGTTTAAGACGTTGAGTAAAGTAGGTTTCTGCTGACTGGACTGGATCATCCTGTAGCTTGAAGGCAGGTTCCCGTCCAAAAATGCGGACCACCACTACCCCATCCGGTTTTGCCTGCTTGTAGTCTTTGACCGCATTCAGCATTTCTGGACTACTGTGCGGATCCATTACTTTTAACACTGGAGGTGCAGCCTGCACTATTTTTTTCGCACCTTCAGAATAGCTAGAAAGTATAAAAATACCTAATTTTGAGCTTGTTGAAGTTACAGCAGGTGTCGGCGTACTTTCTTGTTGAACAGGAGAGTCCCCGGAACCAAACAGAATATCCTTTTTGGGAGTTGGCGTTACCGATAATCGCGCTACTCCATCTGCTATTTTATCTTGGTTCGGAACGTAAAATGTGACACCAAATACCACTATGGGAATAAAAAGTAACGCGATTATACCCAGGAAAATAAAAAACGGTTTCGCAATCTTTTTTGCAGGTACAGCAGAAGGAGCCGACTGAGATGATTGCTCCTGCATTGGAGAAGAAGTCGTCTGTGTAGAAGTTTCTGTCATACTGTTAGTATAGACGAGAAATTATGTAGTGGCAGCATGCAGTGCACGCCGCCACTTTGCGGGAAGAGTTATACTCATACGTTTACGAAAAGTTGTACCCAAGATTGGTCGTATCAAAGAATGCCTGAAGAAACTCCTTGTCAACAAGTAATCCAACTGGGATTCTGATGCAATCATCTTCAACTGTAATCTGATCGCGAATGTGCTGCGGGGTTTCTTGAGAAACTGCAAAAGCGGAAAGTCGATGGCAGAAATAGTAATCAGCACTTCTATTCGTTTCGACACGAACGTTACAGTGGCTTCCCGCTCCATGGACACGTCCCTGGCAGGAGGCACAGATATCATCTACCTTTGAAGAAATAACTACAGGTGTTGCAGGAGCTGCATGAGCAGCGGCAAGGAATTTATAGGTAGTAAAAAACACTCTGTTGCCGAAAGCATCTGCCAGATCAGTTCCTAGTGAAATATCTCCCACTAAATCTACTTCGTATTCATACTCTTCTTGAGCGTCTTCAATTTCATCCTTTATTTCCTTATGGAGTTCGGCTGGCTTTGCGAGCCGGAAAAAGCTTCTTACATCTGTTGTACCTACATTAAAAACAGCACGTAGCAGGGAACGGGCACGTTCAAACCCCTGCTGTTCGGATATCCGATGAAACAGAATACCTAAATCTGAGAGAGGTATTGCAAAATCAGCTGATCGTTTTCCAAATTCATTAACTAATTCCTGGATATCATCTGGAGTTTGCATTTCCGTAATTATGTTAATATACGTTTGGCTTTCTTCCTCAAGATCCTGGGCTCTCAAATCAGTATCAAAAATCTCCACAAATCCGGATTGCTTAAGCAGGGTATCAACAGTATCAAGAAGTACCACCACTTCAAACGACCCAGTGCCATTACCAAGTTGCGTGAGTTCCTGGTCTAAAATTCCATAATCATCAATACACCTTTTCTGGTACAGCTGCCGTCCTATGTGTAATTCTTTTTGAAACTGGGCAAAACCTGAACAGAACGTGTATAACTCTCTTCCAATTGCCTCTCGTGAATAATCACCGGGAGCCAATCTGGAAGTATTTCCACTGTTCTGAAAATCACCGTTGTACCATAAGTCAAGGACATTAGCCCAATGAGCTATATGATGATACCGTAAAGGAAGTTCGGTTATTTCACGTTTGAATAGATTGCTTTCAGTTTCCTGCTGATTCAAGGGCATGGAGTATTATATCCTATAGTCTATTCCGCCGCAACTCTTACATACCAAAAACTGTCGTAATCGCTTTAACGACTCCGTCTTCTTTTTGCGCTGGAACAACCAGATCAGCTATTTCCTTTAGTTCATCGGGAGCATCACCCATTGCAACTTTATATCCACAGGCAGTTAGAAGTGGATAATCATTATATCCGTCGCCGATTCCTACAACTTCTTCGGCATCCACGTTCATAAGCTTCATCCATTCCAGCACTCCAACATGTTTCGATGCTTTTAGCGATGTTATGTTTAACCCAAAATAACCTTCAAATTTAACAAGTGAAATGTGAATGTCCGTGTGCTTTTGAATAAAGGATTCTTTTAACTGTACAGCTTTTCCCTGGGGGAATTTTACGAGATAGGGACTTAAATCAATTTGCACAATCTTGGTGTAATCGACCTCCAACAGATCTTTAAAGACTGCATTTGCACCAAACGGCCGGTATGTTTGAGCATTTGGTGTATAGTTTGTCTTTTCGTTTTGGACAATGGGGACAATGCTTTGATCCTTACAGTTTTGAACTATCTCACGAGCCGTTGACTCAGGAATGTACTCGGCAAATAATACTTCTTGGTTTTCTGGTTTTATTATTACCGATCCTCCACATACTATCTGAGGAGTAGTAATCGATAAGCGCTTGCATTCATTTGCAATTTCACCTGAAAAAGGTCGGCCGGTTGCAATAGCAAAGTGTATCCCTTTTTGAATTAAGGAGTGAAGCGCAGCAGCAGTTTTGTCGTTTATTGGGAGATTTTTGCCTGTAAGGGTATTATCGAAGTCGGAAATGAGCGCTTTGTACATTACGTGGATTATACTTGCTTTTTACCTTTCTCGACACGAGAAGTTATAAGAAGATGTTTAGCTTGCAGGCATTAATGCACGACCTTCGAACAATTTGGAATAGCATCAACATATTGGATCTTAAAAAGATGGATCAATTTCCCAGCGATCAATCAAATATTGGCTTATGCTGATACTGTGTCCAGCAGTGCTGAGGGTTCGTAGGTGGCAAAAATTATGCCAGTTGAGGTAATTTTTCCATCAGTCAATTTAAATCGCTCTGGCAATGTGCCTTCGGCGAATAGTTTTTTTCCAGTGCCGATAGTGATGGGAAATGTCCAAAGGTACATTCTATCTATAAGGTTATGTTTAAGGAGAGTTTGGATAAGGTTGCTACTGCCCCATACCCATAGGTCAGGACCGTCTGTATTTTTAAGCTTTTTTATTTTTGCCACCACATCTCCTGTAATTAGCTCAGAATTGTTCCAAGGGAGTTCAACTGTATTATGCGAAACAACATACTTTTTCGCCTTACTATATGGTTTCCCCCAGTGAGGTTCATCTTCGTGGTGCGGCCAGAAAGCAGCAAAAATATCATACGTGCGTCTTCCAAAAAGCAGATCAAATTGATCAGCCTGTATTTGATCAGTTATTTTATCGGCTTCTTCGTTCCAACCAACCATCCAGCCACCATATTTGAATCCTTCTGATGCATCCTCCTTCGAGGCTCCCGGAGCTTGCATAATGCCGTCAAGAGTAATCATTGTAGTAGTTATGATTTTACGCATAATTAAATTGTATCAAAGATGAAGAGTTCAATAATAGTACGACCAGAGTATGCAGGGGCGGAGGGAATCGAACCCCCATCAAAGGTTTTGGAGACCTCTATTCTGCCGTTAAACTACGCCCCCTTTACAATTTAAGTGAACCTATTATAAATCATAGAGCTTCTTTTATCTGCATAACTCCAAAAAAAGCAGTATCAATAAGTTTTTTGTCTCGTGTTAGAAATATGTCGCATTTGCTTATAGCAGCAGTTTGGAGTTGTATATTATCTTCAAAATCTTTTGTTGGTCCGATGAGGGCTTTTTCCGTTATAACCGCATCTAATGGAACAATAGTAAAAAATTCTGTGAATTGGGTCAGTTTCTTGTTGGGTACTGAATATTTATAGACATACACAAGAACATGGATTGACAATGGCGATATATAAAGGGAATGTCCCTCCAAGGTAGCGAGATCGATTTCGGTTCTTCCTTCGACAAGATCAATAAAATAGTTGGTATCCAGGTACACCTTAGCCATACCGCTCCTTTAAATGGCGAGAATACGCATCCTTCTTCTCTTTTGTTGTTAATGGTTTTGCAGGTCTTATCTCTTTAAGGAACTTTGCAAACGCTTTTTCCTTAATTGTGTTCGACTGGTGAGGAATACCCCGAATTGTTCCGATAATCTTTGATCGATGTACAAGCGTAACTTCAACACCTGCTTTTAAGGTGTCCACAAGTTCAGAGGATTTTGTACGCAAATCAGTTGTCGTTATGTAATTCATACATTTAAATATACATTTAAATGTATATTTTGTCAATTTAAGGAGACGTTTTGATGTGCGTTCCCGGCGTGAGTCGAACACGCAACCTACAGCTCCGCAAGCTGTTGCTCTATCCAATTAAGCTACGGGAACATGCTATTTGCCTAGAGGCAATTCCATATTCAAGATGATAATTGTATCATGAAGAGCCTTTACCGTCACGCTGAGTTTGCACTAGCAGGCTCCTGTCAGTTTTGCACGTAAACTCAACACTCCATTACCAGCTTCCCCCGCCGCCGCCACCGCCGCCACCACCTGAAGACCCACCGGAAAACCCAGAGCTGCTACCAGTGCTCGAGCTGACCGGGGTTGCCGCACTAGCAAACGAGTTTACCGAACTGTGAAGCGAATTGGAAAAGTACGTAGAATTAAAATGACCGCCACTGGTTGCACTATGGAACCATTCGGGCTCATGCAGATTAATATCTTTAAACCGCTCTGTCCATTGTCGTTCTACGCCAAACGCAACCGCAAAGGGCAGGAGCTTTTCAAACAAAAGCTGCTTATCACCTTGATACTGCAATTGACGTTCTTGGGACTTTAAAAAGTTTTGCATTCCTTTTGCAACCTGTGATGCCTTCGCGCCATGCACCGTTTTGCGTACCATATTCAATCCGAACAAGGTACCTGCAATCAGCAAGGGAAAGTTGAATGTCATACCGGCCAGTCCCATAAGCACTCCGTAGAACGTACGTACACTCTGTGGATTTTCCGGGAAATATCCTTCTGTTGTGAGGTCCTTATAAATATCGCTTGTGATTTTGCTAACTGAAGAAGCTAATTTTGCATCCTTAATCCGCACAGAAGATTTTGTGGTGAAGAGTACGGTAAGAAAATCTTTTTCAAACGGTTGCAGGGTATCGTCTTTGTCTTTCTTTTTTGTTAAGGTAAAGTCGTTTTCCTTCGTTTCTGTAATGGTATAGTAGCCGCGACGAGCCAGGTCTACCATCATCCCCGCCATATCTTTCATTTCGACTTTTTCATCAAGAATTGCGCCCG
Organism: uncultured Gammaproteobacteria bacterium; assembly: GCA_964407325.1. GTDB lineage: Bacteria > Patescibacteriota > Microgenomatia > UBA1406 > GWC2-37-13 > JAOAFZ01. The sequence continues at coordinate 44,833 of CAYOVA010000008.1, forward strand.
TTTCAGCGGGTGTTAATGGTCTTCCTGATTTTGTTACCGGTGGATCAAACCAAGCGGTAACTGGTTTCCCCACATCGGGATCACGACCAAACAGAAACCATTTTATCCCGAGCCAAATCGGGTAACCCAAGTACCACCACAGACATGCCAGAATAATAAGAACCAAGGTTATTTTGCCTTGTATAGTATCCCAAAAGTTAATTACTTCTTTTGGTTCAAGTACTGCAACTTGGCCTTTGGGAAAGCGATAGGCAAAAGTGAGACCTTGTAGCGGATATAACATCTCACTTGTGGAAACTTCAAACCCGCCATCTCCCCGGTCAAGAACAGTCTGGCAATTCCTTGCTGTGCTCCCCTGTTCACCGGTATAGCACACAATATTAGCCTGTTGCAAATCGTTGGGGAACTCGGAAATTACAAGGGCGCTTGCTTTCTGCATGGGTACTCCCCAATTGTTTCCGGTAACATTCCAATACAGTTCATCATGGTCTGAAAAATAACGCAATGCACCCTTTACGTCATAGCTGATTTTGTAGGTATGTTTGCCCGAAATTTCTACATCCGGATCACCGATTTTCACAACCACTTCGCCGTCGCTTGTAGACACATCATATTTATAAGGAACACCATTTTCGTCGCTTACTGAGAGCACCAGCATATCCATGGCGTACTGCTTACCATCGGAATTGGTTATGGTATAGGGAATGTTTCGAAATATGCCATGCCGATTCTGCTTGCCAAAATCGTATGCAATCGTTTCTTCAACTTTGATAGAGCCGTCTTTTTTTATGAGGATACCGGTGGTAAATGAATCAATTTGCTCTTCGTATTGGATCGTTTGAGTGACATTGACGGTGGTATTTACTTCGATATCGAAATTCTGAACCTGGGCTGCCTGAGCCGGTACCAGGAGGAGCGCACACAGTATGAAAGAGAAGATCGTCTTCTTCATACCCGTATTATAATTCAAAGGAGCTGGTATAGTAAGGGTATGAAAATTGAGTCTGCAGTTTTGCATGTTCTTAGCTATTTTGCAGTATTCGAATATCCTCCTTCATCTGATCAGATACATACGTTTCTTTCTGAAAAAATTTCCCATAAGGAATTAGCAGGCATATTGGAAAAAATGGTAAAAAAAAGGAATATTGAGGCTCTGAGAAAATCTAAAACTAGGTATACAGCGAAGGGTAATAACAAGTTTTTTGAACAATATGAGAAGCGAAGAAAGCTATCTGAACAGAAAATACAGTCTGTGCAATGGTTCTTCAAACTAGTCTCATTCTTCCCGGCAATCCATTTTGTCGGGATTTCAGGTTCGCTCGCAATGCTCAATGGGAAAGATAATGATGATATTGATATTTGCGTGATTACTGCTGCGGGAAGACTATGGACGGGTCGCCTCCTAACAGTAATTACGGCGATGGTGCTCGGCAAAAAAAGGTCATATAAAGATGCAAATCCGAAAGATAAGTTGTGCTTGAATCTGTATTTTGATGAGTCGGGAATGGCTATTCCAAAAGCAAAGCAAAATGAGTATATTGCGCATGAAATCCTGCAGATGAAGCCAGTCGTGAATAAATACCATACTTATGAAACATTTTTGGAGAATAACAGTTGGATACAACGGCTATTTCCAAATGTTGAAATTCCAGAGGTACCCTATTCTGATGATGGCTGGTCGCGAGGTCTTATCCCAGCGCTTCGAGAAATGAGTGAGTTGGTTTTAGCTAAAGTGCAACTCTACTCCATTAACCGCAGACGTACTAATGAAATTGTTACACAGACTCAGCTTTGGTTTTTCCCCGACGATTTTGAGAAAAAACTTAAACAGAAGATTCCAGATCTACGCTCTCATGAGAAATAAACTTTGGATTTACATCGGCCCGTTTTCCTGTCTTCATAATCCAGCCTAAACTCAGGAATTCCTTTTCACCATTTACCGGAAAATAATCTGAAAATCTCACTTCACCTTCAATATCGTCTATCGCCATTGATAGAAAGAGTTGTTTCCTGGGTGGGGTTGTCGAGAAGTTGAGCTACAAACGCATCAAAGTCTTTCATATTGATGATATTTTACACTACATTAGGGTGGAGATGAGGTTGTTCCACCCGTTGTGACGGGTGGAACTGTGAGCTTGTGGCTGTCGTAGCCTATTAGACGAGTGCGAGGACGAGGAAACAGATGACTTCGCGGAGAATTTCCTTCCGGGTAAAGTACAGGACACCGATCCTGATGAAAACTTGTGCTCCTTTCAATTCTGCAACAAAAGGTGGCATCTTCTTTCGTCGATGAGCTACCGTCAAAAGCAGAAGCCCACAGTAGTACAATGGTAGAATGAGATGCTTAACCATTTGAGCGGTTCGCAACGCCTGTGGCAGCCATCCTATCCAGTCCATCCAGTCGGTACCAATGGCCAGGATGGGCATTAGCCCGCTGAATATGATGGCTAGAGACAGTAGTAGGGCAACGATTAGATTCAACAGATCGGGTAGGTACACTATCCCTACTTGAGTGTTGTACCAGTAACTTCGTCCGTAGGTGATTATTCTCCTAAAGTAATCTACTGCCAGAATAAGCCCTGCCGCAAAAGCCAACCCAAGATACAGCGGTGTATGAAGTAGATTCGGATAGAGCATGGTATCCTCGCTTCTGTGTTAAGGTTCGCAGCCTGCAAACGCGGTGCCATTATAGCAAAACAAAAGTGTATAATAGGAGTCTGATAATTGAAGCCTTCAGTGGCGAGACATAGAGGGAATGCCACAAAAGTTGGTTACGGGATCGAAAAGCCGGAGTGGCGAAACTGGCAGACGCGCACGCTTCAGGGGCGTGTTTCAGCAATGAAGTGGAGGTTCAAGTCCTCTCTCCGGCACTACTTAGAATATCTTCCACAATTTCTTCAGGGGTTGAGTTTGATGTTATTACCCGGTCGAAATTTTTTGTGCTG
>CAYOVA010000009.1:0-40924 GCA_964407325.1 uncultured Gammaproteobacteria bacterium
TTTTGTAGGCTTGTGGGATGTCCGCAAAGACTCCCCTACAGCAAATATGACCATGAGAGTATCCCTGGGTGGAGGGAAATCCCAACTGCTGTATATCCCCAAAGGGGTGGCCCACGGAAATGCAAATTTTTCTAATACACAAGTCGAACTTTTCTATTTTGTAACACAGCAGTTTAACTTGCAGGAACCGGATGAACTTCGCATTCACTGGGATGCAAAAGGCAAAGAGTTCTGGACACCGGAGCGGGATTAACTCTTTCTATTTTCATACACTCAGGTTGTGTACCTACATATTTAGTATATAATTTCAGCTATAGTATTTGTAAAAACTACACTATGTTAAAAAGCTCTCTTTGTGTCGAGCAAGAACTTTTGAATTCAGCCCGCGAGAACCAAAAACTACTTATTATCCGAGATATGCTCCAACAGCCAAATGGAGGTATCCCCGACGGAAAACTTCCCTCGCATGATTGGGCAGAAAAATTTTTAGGAGAAACTTTCCACAAAGTGATTCTCGCTACCAATGGTATTGAAAAACTAGGTGAAAAAGGATACGAATTTACAGTCTTGGGTGGGTGGTGCGCTGTAAGAACCCAGTGCTTAAAAGAAATATCAGAAGGAAAGCTCACTGACTATATATCAGGAGAGACAAAAACATTTACAACAACATTTGAAGTTGCTCGATGGCTTCAAAGCGCAATTGCGTTTGATCAGATCATAGAAGCTGTAGGTAAATACAACGGTACCGAATACGTTGCAATATCGGAAGAAAGAATGTGGACAGAAAAAGTTGTTCATGCGCTGGAGCGTTATTTTTCGCGTAAGCTGCACCAAACAGAAAAAGACGAAATTCAAATTGCCATTCATAATGCCGAGGAAAAAAGATATGAATGCACCAAAAGATATCTTGAATATGCTTCCGGAAAAAAAATAAATCTACTAAGAGTTGTTGACCGGGATATTTACAAAGACCTTGAACTTGCAAGAACTCGTTTATTTAGAAAACTGAACATATCACTCTCCGATTTGACAAAGTCAACTATTGACAGAATAACAAACAGGAAACAAATTCTTGAGGTTAACGAGCTGGAGAACTTCATTAAAAGTATAAATTCATACATAAAATCATATAGTCTGATCTGGATGATGTATACCGGGCCCTATCTTTCCATTCTGAAAAAAAAAGGCTTTGTAAAAACTCCTAAAGCGATTGTTATCGAATCATGGAACCATTTCTCAGGTATTGAAATTGAAGCTAAAACAGAATTTAACTACAGACTATTCGGCCAAAATAACGGGGAAAATAACCAGCTTCAACCACATAGCATCAACGAAGACATTGCTTTCATAGCAATGGACGAACCTTCTGATTTTAGATGGAAAAGACACAGAAGGACAAGAAAAATCAACAAAGTACCGAATATCCATAATGTTGAGAAATACGTTCATACATTATCGGTCAGCCCCACTATAACATCCTTGGATTTGTCAAAAAACGAGGTGTATCAGGAGTGTTTCAACTTCATACCTTACAAGCAAGGTTTTACTCTTCTCAACAAAATGCAAACGATTGCATCGGACTATAGAACTACCAGAAAGAATATGCTCGATAAGCAAAATTCAGCTAGCAATATGAAAAGCCAGGTAGCAAAACTACGAAGTCAAAAAGAACACGAACTAAAAGAAATCGCGGTTAAGGCGCTGGAGGAAATGAAAACTATGCTGCAGTTTGTTTTCCAGTTGTCACAATAACTTCCACATAGTTTGATGGAGTGCCATAAAACTTGAATATATCAGTGGTGATTGAATAACCGTTGCAGTGGTGTTATCTTTCTCAAGCTGGATAATCGCTACTTTTTCGTCAAACATCAGAATATCAAATCCCGAAAAGAATTCTGATGGAGGAATATATTTGACATAGTAATTTGAATGTCCTTCAGCTACTTCTTTCGCCATAGAAGATTCGATTGATATATCCCACACCTGTCTCTTCTCGTTTTTATTCATTGCCTCAATAAACATTTCTTCAGTGTTGGGAAATACTTCATAGTATTTATCGATATTCACAAATGATCTTACCTCATTGGAATCGAGAGATTCTTCATATACTCTTTTGACGGCGCTATGACCTTCGTAGTATTTAATTTCTACTTCTTTTATACCTTTACCCTTAGGCATATTTTTCGTAATCGACTGGATAATGGTCGGGAGTGTCTGCTTTAAGTTGTGTAACTCCACTTCTCTATCTTCAAGAAAATTCTCTAGCTTTCCCGGATCTTCTGCCACAATCTGCCGCCGGGCGCCTTTTCTACTCTCGGTGACAAGGCCCTTGGCAATCAGGCTCTCTACATTAAAATGTGCAGTGATACGCTTAATTCCCACATGGTTTGCCAGCTCCATTACTGTTGTACTCCCCAGTTCCAGCAATCCAAGGTACAGTTTAGCCTCAATTTCAGATAATCCAAGCTGTTTTAAATATTCACTGACTGTTTTCATTGTGTGTATGGAATGTGTATTGTTTTGAAGCCTTCTAAGGCTCTTTATGTTATTTTAATGCAACTGTTGTCAAAATTCAACAAATCTATATTTATTTTAGATTATCACAGTAATATCTTTACAAAATCCTGACAAAACTGTTAATGTAAAATTACAGTTGTTGAAACAAAACAACTATTTTTGACATTTTACCATGCCAGAGATATAATGTCTACGCACATACAAATTATTCCACTAACATGAATGCAGTATTCTATACAATTTCAACTCCGGCAGAAAGAGGTATAATCGACTCAATTTGCCTATTACTGGCTCAACGCAATTTTGAAAAAGCAGAAGAGGTCTTAATAGATTTTATGTCAGACGTATTAAGTGAAGAATATAACACCCAGGATGACGCCGAAAAGCATTTATCGACTATTAAGACGATCTACCTGAAGTTTAACGAATATTACCTGAACTGGATTCAGGAACAAGGGAAGTTAAAAGAAGAAGAACTCAAGGCTTTAAAAAACGATGCCCATGACAACCTCCTATTTGCTCACATGAGTGATCCCGAAAGCATGGATGATGCCGTCTACGCATTAGCAGAATACCTTACCAACTTTGAAAGCGATGACCAGCTTGAAGAGGCATCGTATCAACTCAGCTGCTATAAACATCAGTAATAGAGAACCATTTCCTTCTTTGAGGACTACCTAGCGTTTTACGGTTTTGGTGTGGGTGATGGTGAAGTTCCCCCTACTGCTCCAGTCGGCGCTAGCGTGACAGGTACGGTAATAGTAACTACCGGTGTGTTGGTCGGCTCCTCTTCCGGTTCAGGGGTGGCAGTCGGCGCTCCTGCTGTATTCGTAGGACGTGGGGTAGGTGTACGCTTACGCTCTTCCTCTTCGCGCTTTTTCTTTTCTTCTTCTTCACGCTTTTGTGCCTCCCGAGTAGGATCAGGGGTGGGAGATTCCAAGAAACACTTTTTGTCGGGCTCGGTTCCTCTAATATAATATTCAGTTAGTACTGTAACTTCCACTTCATTATCTCCGTCTTTCACTTTTACCCTATCGCCATCTTTTGCAGCAGAGACATCATCAAGCTTAAGTCCCCGCTCTGCACAGACTTTGACATCGGCAACGGTAAACGGCTTGTTAAACCAGTTTTTTTGCTCATCTTGCATGGCGTACTCAATTACCCGTCTCCAAATGGGGGCTGCTCCGAGTGACCCTGCCACCGTATCCATCGGTTTATTATCGTTGTTTCCCACCCATACACCTACCACAACCTGCGGCGTATATCCTATGGTAAGAGCGTCACGATAGTCATTGGTGGTTCCTGTTTTAACGACTGCCTGGATAGAAGTATTTAATGCGCTGCCAAATACTTCTGCGCGTGCACGGGTGTCAGAGAGAATCGAAGAGATAATAAAAGCAACTTCAGTTGGAAACACCCGCGTTGAATCGCTGTTACTTCTATAGATTACTTTATCGCGCTTGTCGCGAATTTGAATAATATAGCTCGGTTCAAACTGTTCGCCCTCGTTGGCAAAGGCCGCAAAGGCATTGGTCATTTGCAATAAAGGCACTTCACCACTTCCCAAAACAAGCGACAGCCCGTAATTGCGGGTACTTTTTAGGGTAGTGATTCTTAAATCTTCGGCCTTTGCCAGCATAGGAGCCACGCCTACTTTTTCCATTATTTCCACCGCCGGGATATTTAACGAATTCGCCAAAGCACGGCGGACGGTAACCTGGCCACGTTCTTTTAAATCGTAATTGCGGGGGCGATACCCTCCACCAAAGTCCTTTTCCTTATCTTCCAGAACGGTACCGGCAGTAATAAGCCTATCTTCGAGGGCAGTTGCATATACCAGAGGCTTAAAAGACGATCCCGGCTGGCGTGGAGCAACGGCCATGTTTATTTTTCCGTTATCTTCATCGGACCAGTCGTGGCTCCCTACAAGGGCAAGAATCTCGCCATTTTCCGGATCCAAAGCAACAAGTGCACCATTCGTCGCCCGATTTCGTGCAAGTCCTGAAACCTGCTCTTCTACGGTTTTCTGGGCGAATTTCTGCAAATCCAGGTCTATGGTAGTCTGGACTCTGAAACCAGACCCGGAAACGGCTTTCTCTCCATATTTTTCAATCAGAAAGTCTTTTACCATGAGAGCCAAATGAGGTGCCACTACGTTAAACTCGGCGCCAGTTTCAGAGAATTTGAGCTTTTCTTTTTCTGCTGCACTCCGTTGCGAAGCTGTGATAAACCCTTGTTCCTGCATTAGCCGTAACACGGTTTTCTGCCGTTGTACCGCTTTTTCCTTGCTTCCAGAAATCGGGGAATAGGCCGAAGGCGCTGGAAGCAATCCCGCAAGCATTGCTGCCTCTGCCACTGTAAGCTCCGAAGCGCTTTTATCAAAGTACACCTCTGCTGCTTGCTGAGCACCAAATGAACCTTCTCCAAAGTAAACGGCATTCAAGTACATTTCAAGAATATCGTCTTTACTGTACCGGCGATCTATTTCAATCGCCAGTACTACTTCCTGAAATTTACGAAGGTAATTTCTATCCTGGGATAGCAAAACATTCTTCACCAACTGCTGCGGTATTGTTGAAGCCCCCTGCGAGATCCCCCCTGCCTGGAGGTTGCTCATAAACGCTCTAACAATACCTCGGAAAGAGAACCCTGGGTGTTCAAAGAAATCTCGATCTTCAGCGGCAATAACTGCTTTCTGCAAATTTTTGGAAATTTGGTCTAGGGGGACATATTCGCGCTTTTTTGCATCATAGAAGGTGTAAAACGGCTGATTTTTTCGATCTAACAAAGTTACTCCTTCTTCATTGCGGGTAATAATGCTCTCTTTGCTGCCCAAATCGCGCGCAAAATACGCGTAGGTAAATACCGGAATTCCGACAAAAAAGAGGAATGCCCCGACGCCGACAAGGATGAAGAATTGTTTCCGGTTGTTTTTAGCCCAGTGAATTGCTTTTCGCAATCCACGCTTGAGCTTTCGGAATGCCATAGTTGTCTATTATACCATTTTTATAGGTTGTCAATCTCCCCGGCGCACCTATTGGCAAGAACTATTTCCGCATTTGTAAGCCTTTAACCACTGGTTTCCCTGGTCATAGTAGGTAATAAACGGCTTCCCGTCAGAAGGCACCACAATGTTACTAAACATTCCGACATTCCCCGTATCAATAGTCGTGGTAACTACAGTGGTACAAGCAGCATTTCTGCATTTTGCTACTTTGAGTTCTGCATTTACGGGATTATTTGTCTGCCCTGAATTTACTTTCATATAGGTGATTACCGGAAAGCCATCGAGACCTTTTGCTATTGCACTAAAAGTACCAACATCCCCATTCGATTCTATCGTCACCGGTGTCACCAAAGAGGAACAGTTGGGGTTAGAGCAACGTACAAATCGAAGATCCTGGCCAACTTCATCGTAATAACTAACAATGGGAAGGTTTTGATTCCCAAGCGCTGCTGCCACAAACGAAATAGCCCGATTCTGATCGGTAAGGAAATTTAAGGTATCGATAGAGGCTTGGGAACAGGTTGCATCTCCACAGCGAACAGCGGCAAGATCCTGGTCGGTATCGCTATTGTATATAAACAGGGGTAAGCCGTTACCACGAATTACAATATTCGGGTAAAACGAGTTCCCGTTGGCGCCATTTGCAAAAGCCTGTGTTCCTCCTGTTGCGCATGTCGATTGAGTACACTTTACTATGGCTAGGTCGTTATTCCCGGAGTGCCAATAGGTAACAAGAGGAATTCCATCATTAGAGAGCGCGATATCGGGATAATATCCGCTATTATTGTTAGAGTCGATGATCCGAACTGCTCCAGTGGTACAAGCCGCATTCGTGCAGTCATATACATACATATTCCTTCCTGCAGATTGATTAATATAGCCAATCATGGGGAATCCGTCTGAGCCGTTAATAATAGACGTATATGTTGTTAAAGAAGGTGTCCCATTTACTGCTGTAACCAATGATTGAATTGTCACTCCGCCCGCAGCAGAACAAGACTTGTCCCCGCACTTTGCGTACATCAACGTACCGTTTCTGATAAAAGCCATAATAGGATTGCCATCCGGGGCAAGTCCTAGAGATCCTCCGAATCCGGAATCAGCAATATTGGAAAGTACCAAAACCGCGCCTGTAGGAGTGGGTGTGGGAGGCATGGGTGTAGCAGTTGCGGAAATAAAAAGTGAAGGAATCGGTGAATTTGAAGGTCTTGTGGCAATTGTAGGTAATACAGAAGATACTGAAACAGATCCTCCTCCCTCCGTAAGGATATAATAGGCAGGACTACGAGTACCATCATCAGCTTTTGCATCTTGTTCCAGTAAGGCAACAAGCCGGTATCCCGATGGGGTTCTCTGATAGGTATATCCGTATGTTGCACTGCTCCCGTGTGGAGCAGGTAGTCCTTCACGAGGATCTTCGGGGACTCGTTCAATATACCGTTGAATTGCAGTTTCAAACTGAGACTCGTCAGGGTAGTTGCCCTCCATCGTTTTGTATTGCTGTAGAGCCTGTTGGAAACTGTTTAAATCAGCTTTTCTTTTTACATCACGGGAGTTCCGGGACTGGACATTATAGGCAAAAATGGGAATAGTTATAAAAACACCCAGAATCATTACGGCAATCATTATTTCTATTAGGGTAAACCCGTGCTTGTTCAGATCCATACATCCAGCTTAAACGTGTTTTCCCTCGATTGCAAGAAGAGTTTTTTTGAGCCCAGTTTGTGAAGGGCCTGCATACCCTGTTAAGCTTCCATCCGATCCGACAATCCGATGGCAGGGGATAAAGATGGCAATGGGATTGGCCCGACAAGCCCCACCTACTGCCCTGCTAGCAGCTGGCTTTCCCACCCGCTTTGCCACTTCACCATAAGAAAGCGTTTCCCCGTAGGGTACAGTTTGCATTTCTTTCCAGACTGCCTGCTGAAAAGGAGTCCCATCCAGGTGAAATGGCCCTGAGAATCTAACGTTTTCCCCTTTGAAATATTCGGATAGTTCCTCTTTAGCTTGTTGTAATATAGTATTTTCTTTGTTCTTCATTTTAAAGATTCCATTTATGCGTTTTGCAAGCCATTTCCGCCCTTCGTCAATATGAGTACCAGGAACACCTACCCATACTATTTCCTTTTCTGATGCGATAATTGGGATTGCTCCTAATGAATTTTTGATATTCGCATAGTAGAACATTTGTAGGTTCATGCGATCAGTATACAGACTGGATTCGAGGTTGTATAGTATGAAATCAGACTATACAGTGAGTGTCATTGGACACTCACTGTATTCGTCATGGCACAATTGAGAAAATCTGTTGACGGCATGGCAAACCTTTTCAACTCTGACGAGTCAGAAATGTCCTCACCGCAACGGAATCGGATAGTCGTTGGTCCTTCACCTTTTTTAACAAAGGTAATAGTCGCCATTGTGCCCGCACCGAATATTTTCTTATCGGAAAATCCTGAAAGCTTCATGAGTCCGATAAGGATTTCATCACTCACTGCGGGGAAGAAGTCAGTTGGGACAATATCAACTACCTCCAGTTGTTCCTTGTCAAATTCTATGGAAGCAAGGGCGCTACGCAAAGGCTCATTGGCCGGATTTACCCGTACCTGAATCTCAAAAGTCCGCTGATCTCCTTCCAGGACCATTTTCTCCGGGGAGAATGTGAGAGATCCTGTGTTTTGGAGGGGTGTCGGAGTTGGAGTTTTGGTTGGGGTTGGCGTAATTGAAGGCGTTAAGGTGGGAGTCGGCGTTTTTGTTGGCGTCATCGTAGGTGTAGCTGTTGGAGTGGGTGTCGGTGTTGGCTCTGCCGCATTGACCATTGGGACACACACACCATCGGTTCGGCAGGCTGCAAAAAAGACTCTTCCGTCTTCTTCAGGCTGGTCGAGTACCGGGAACTCTGCCCGTTTTCCTTTCAGCACACCTCTTCCAATTGGTTTTACACTACCATCGCCAAGCTTCTGGAAGGCGGTAATTTCAGTGCCGTCCATTTCATCATATTCAACTACTGCCAGATTGCGGATCAGGATACCTGCCAGCACGGGATTAAGTCGAAACGGTTTCCGCGTCCACATTTCCAGCGTAGGATCGCCAAATGCATGCCACATGTTTAGTTCGCTAATTGCTGAATCCAAGCTTACCCCTGCACCTGCCACACCAATCTGGGACAGCATATACATCTTCCCATGATCGAGAGTATCGGCAAGCCGTCTTCGAGGAGTGTTACTCCCGAAGGTGGGAATCGCATCAGGCCAAACGGCATCAAGGTATCCTCTTGTAAGCGCTGTATTAGGCCAGCTGGGACTGTTTCGCGTGTCTCCCAAGACACCGACTGCACCCCCGTTGGGGTTTCGCAGCAACCGCTCAGAGAAATAAACATCACCCACTGTTGTTCCATAATCACCCGCGGCAATTTCGTTATCAAAGAGCCCGCTGGCGCAGTTTACGCTCCAGACTACCGGCAGCAAGCTCCCATTTGTTAGGGCATTTACATTGTTTGAATCAAAGTAAGGATCACCCCATCCATGTGGCCATCCATGGTCGCGATGGACTACCAGGAAGCGTCCATCGTTCCAGCTGGCAGAAACATTGGCAGTGGTAGCATTCCAGCCAAAACCGCTGCCAGGTTCTACTCCTGAACCGGGTGGGATCAGGGTGCCGTCAAACCAGCGCCGGGGAGTATTATCGCCTCCATACGCGCCATCTGTTGTTCGACGGTAGTTTCTGTCTACACTGTATCCTTTTGCTACCAGGCGGCTTCGTATAAACTCTGCAACTTCAGCAAATGTTCGCTGGTCAGTACCTACCTGAGCAACATCGGTTCGGCAACACTGGAACTGTGCATTTACTGCTGCCGTTTTGTAGAAGTCAGAATCCCCAGGTGGATTTTTTTCGTAATTGATGGTTTTATCAACCACCGTATTGGCTTGTGCAAGCGTATCCACCGGCATACGGGCTACTCCGAAATCCGGGAAGACATCGATCAGGAGCGGCAGCATAAAGTAATTGGCATAGGGGAAGTCGGTTCCGGTAGTGGGACTGCCCGATGTATTCCTCTGGAATGTTGGAACAAATTCCGAGTCTCCCAGAAGCAAGACATAGCTTGGTCGGGTAAGACAGTCATCGTAACGGTCTTCAATAAAGTCATCTATCTGGTCGTTCGTATCCGGGCCAGGACCGGCGCCGTCATTTACGTTAAAGACATTCGTAACAATCCCTTTCTGGTTTTTCCATTGAGCCAGCTTATCAGCTGCCGGACGGAAGTTGGGATGGGTCAAAATCATTAGCTCCTCACCCCAGCAGATGTTGGGGAAGAAGGGCAACAGTTCAACATACTTTCCTACCACTTCTTTGTTGATTATAGAGCCAATTACCGACTCAGTTTTCTTTTCAAAAGGGCTTAGTTCCTTGTTTGTAAGGAATTTGCCATTCCCACCTTCAAACGTAATGTCAATATCAAATGACTGAAGTAATCGCAGTTCATCGTTTACCGGGTTATAGCGACCCGTGGCACATTCAACTTGAGCAATGGTAGTATCGCGATAAGCTCCGATTATTTCTGCCTTGCAAATTTCGTTTCGTGCAGGCAGCAACAGATTCTGGGAGTACAAATCTTCATTTTTCACAAATGGTTTATCAGCAAATACTTCGGGTGGTGGAAGAGGTGGACGGAGCGTGCCATTCCCCGGAGAAGGTTCATTCGGAGTGGGCTCTTCTGGTGAAGGTTCTACTGATGGTTCAACTGACGGTTCGGTAGTTATAGAAGGTTGCGTACTCGGTGTCGTAGTAACTGTAGGGAATTGGGAAGCCTGGTCAACCGGCTGGGGCTGGAAGGGCACCAGATTGGCATTTATCGTCGGCCGTGCCGTCCCGCTTCTCAAGTTGATATTGATATCCGCACCCATTGGGACCGCTATTAAGGTTCTCCAGACGGGAAGGGCAGGCTCTCCGGGATTGCCGGTCATATTTTCAACACCGGGGGTATGCACTCTGGTAAATGTTTCGCCTTCCTGTCGTACCGTGGTAAATGTTGGCATTCCCAACTGAATACGCGCGCTAAATGCAGTGTTGTCACTTTGTTTTATCTGAACTTGCGGCTCCATCTGAAAGCTTTCGTTGCCTGGGCACTTCCTCGCTTCAGGAATTTGTGAAAGGATATCCTGTCGTAACTGCAAGAGTTGTAAAATTGATTCATCCCACAACGGTGAGGGCGTTTGCCGTTTTACCTTCTGAATAAGCTGGATAAGAGCATTGATTTCGTTGAGGAGCTTACAGACATCGCGTTCTTTCATCCAACCTCGAGCACTTCCTAGGGGTCCAAAAGAAAATGAATCCCAGACGCTCGATTGCTCATCGGGGACCAGGTCAGTTCCTTTTTTTTCAGCCTGGTTATCTGCCTTTTCTTCGATCTGATCTTTCCTGTTTTCAAAAGCATCAAATTGGTCACGATCCACTGCCCCTACCATGGGGACAAACAGTGTCCCTGCAAATAAAAAACTAGCGAGAATTGCCAGAATTGAAGCATTTTTAGATGAGGTTAAAAAGGATCTGAGCTTTTTTAGCATATAGTAATTGTGATGTACAATACAATTTTCACGATACTCCCTTTTCCATCATTTGTCAATAGGTTTAGAGCCTTCCAACAATGCGAATAAAGACTCGCGTTTTATGAGGCTGTTCTTACATTCTTCAGCTGTTTTTCAGATTCGACTATATAATACATACCATGAGACTATTAGTTGTAGATGATGAACATCGAATCGCAAATACCATTAAAAAAGGTTTAGAGCAGGAACATTATGCCGTTGATGTGGCGTATTCAGGAACTGACGGGTACGATCTTGCATCAACAGAGGAGTACGATGTAATAATCCTGGATGTAATGTTGCCGGGAATGGATGGAATTGAGATATGCCGAACTTTGCGAAAAGAGAATAACCATACACCCATTCTCATCCTCACAGCAAAAAGCCAGATCGAAGATAAGATAAATGGGCTGGATACCGGAGCAGATGATTACCTTACCAAACCGTTTGCGTTTGAAGAACTAATGGCGCGAATTCGTGCCCTTAGCAGGCGCCCTTCACATACTCTCGATGTCGTTTTAAAAGTTCAGGACTTGGAACTGGATATAAAAAACTTTACTGCAACACGTGCAGGGAAAACCCTTCAGCTCTCAAGTAAAGAATTTTCCTTACTTGAATATCTTATGCGCCATGCAGGAACAATTGTTACCAAAGATCAGATTATCAGTCATGTGTGGGATTACGATTCTGATATCTTGCCCAACACAGTAGAGGTATATATTAAAAATGTGCGGAATAAAGTTGATGCACCATTTAAAGAGAGCTCCGCTTTAATCCAAACCATACGAGGATTTGGCTATAAAATAAACTAATATGTTTCACTCAGCACGACTAAAGCTAACTGCCTGGTATCTGCTTATCATCATGATAGTCAGCTTCTTTTTTAGCTTTTTGATTTATCGGGCTCTCGTTACAGAAGTCGAGCGTTTTGAAAAGAAACAGATTTTTAAATTCGAAAAGCGGCTGGAAGAGTTCCCTGAGTTTATTGATCCACGCAAAGGTGACCGGATTCGCATAATCAGCCCCGCTCCGGAACTGATTGAAGAAACAAAACAACGCGTATTACTCATCCTGGTCGTCATTAATGCCACGATTCTTATTCTCGCCGGTGGATTGGCGTATCTCTTGTCTGGCCACACGCTCCATCCCATCCAGGAAATGGTCGACGAGCAGAACCGGTTTATCAGTGATGCTTCCCACGAACTCAAAACACCGCTTACCTCGTTAAAAACAGCGTTTGAGGTATATTTACGGGGGAAAAGTCAAACATTACAAGAATCAAAAGAAATAATCCAGGAAAGTTTAGAAGAAGTAAATAAACTGCAAGCACTTTCTGAATCTTTGTTGAATCTTGCTCAATATGAAATTCCCAATGGACACTCGCATTTTAAGAAGGTAAAAATATCTGAAGTAATTGTAGAAGCTATTCACAAAATCAAAAAAGTAGCCGAGCAAAAGGATATAAGTATTTTCAAAACAATTGAGGACGTTGAGGTAAGAGGCAATAAAGAAAGTCTGGTAAATTTGCTCATTATCTTGTTGGATAACGCAATCAAATACAGCAAAAACAGAACGGCTGTTCAAATAACTTCAGAAAAAAAGGACTCTTCGGTGTCTATTGCTGTTACCGATGAAGGAATTGGTATAAAAGAATCTGATCAGCAGCATATCTTTGACAGGTTCTATCGGGCTGACACTTCCCGCTCAAAAGTGCAAGCGCCCGGATATGGACTAGGACTACCTATTGCGAAGAAAATCATAGAGCTTCATGGGGGTACTATTACAGTGAAAAGCCGGTTAGGGGAAGGAACTTCGGTTACGATTACCTTCCCATTTAACAAAAAATAGTCATCCCGTAATCGTTCTAAACGCAGAGGAAACAAATGGTCGTGGTTCCGGTTCAACATCTTTTCCAACAAGCTGATCAATCTTCATGCAGAACTCTCCCATATCGTAGGGTTTGGAATAAAAGGCATCGGCACCGCTTTCTTTGGCTGATGCTTCTGCCAAAACGTACGCCGACATCATAACAACCGGAATATATTTAAAATCTTCATGCTTTTTAAGACTACGGCAGATTTTGCGGCCATCTTCACCATTCAACAGAATATCCAGGACTATTAAATCCGGCTGAAAAGCATACACCTTCTCAAACGTTTCTTTCCCGTTGTTAATACCTTCCACAACATAATCTTCCATCTCAAGTGTCAGCTTGAGAAGGTTCAACATTTCGTTATCGTCTTCGACTACTAATATTTTCTTTAACATGATTTCTTTTTACCCTACAAAATAAACATAAAGATTACATTTTGGCATGAAAAATGTAAGTAACTATTACAGGTTTGTTTTCAGCGATATTTCAGGTTCACAATTTATTATCAGAACTATGAAAGGAGGTGAAAATAGTGAACGCTAAAAAAGCAATACTAACCATGTTTGTAATCGGATTTATCGGATTCGGTATTCTTGGAGCGGCTCCAGCTAATGCTCAGGATACAAGTGCTAAAAACAGTTTCTTTACTACGCTTGTAGATAGAATTGCAGCCGCATTTAATCTCGATAAAGCAAAAGTGCAGGAAGTAGTAAACCAGGTTGAGAATGAACATAGAGTAGTACGGGAAACAGAAATGAAAGCCCGTCAGGAAGAAAGACTCTCTCAGCTTGTATCCGAAGGTAAAATTTCCGAGGCACAGAAGCAGGCAATCATCAAAAAGCATGAAGAAATGAGATCAAACTTTAATCCAGAATCAATGGCAAATATGACCGAAGAACAGAGACATGCCGCAATGGAAAAGCACAAAGCTGAATTAGATGCATGGGCTCAATCACAAGGCATTGATCCACAATATCTGATGTTTAAAGTGAAATTTCATAGAAGTTTCGATGGTGCTCGAGGGGACGTGATGAAAACTACTGAAACAGTTACTGTTACACAGTAATATGACTTTATCTATTTAAGAACGCTCCGGGTGGACGCACCCGGAGCGTTTTTCATGATTAATTACGCTGCATCTTTTGTACAATTGGGTCTCCGTTGCGTATTTGATCGTACAGTCCTTTCCAGAACGCAAGTTCACTTACCACATTTAAATTGCCCTCTTGTCCTTCCTGTCGCCGGATTTGTCGCATTAATTGCCAGATTGCCTTACCCGATGCTCTGTATACACTGTGTACTGCTTGCCTTGCTTTATCAGTTTCTACATATGCGTACTTTGAACTATCACCGGAGCGAATTTCGCGAAACCGTCTTCGTCCTTCTCCGTTACCAGACCTTGCAAGAGTCGCCAGGTCTATACAGTTGAGCAATTCTGCACGTCCTGTTCCGGTGATAACAGCCATAAGATCCGGTACTTCCCTTAGCATATGCTCATCATTCCCTCCATCGCCGATAATAAGACCTTGTTCCACTCCCCATAACTTAACCCAGTAATCAGCGGCATCAAACTTACTTAACCTGTTTACATCAAGGCAGTACTTTCTTCTCGTGTCTCCTGCCTTCAGTTTATCATTATGCCTTCTTTCTTCAGTAACAATTATATGTTTAGGCTCGAAGAATCTTCCAGCTGCACGTTGAACCTCATTTCTTTCTTCAAGCGTATTGGCATAAAAGTAAAAACAGAGACGATCAGTATCTATTTGAGCTGCTTCCAAAGCTCCTCCATAATCACTATCTTCCTGGAGCATTTCACTAAGAAAAGCAGACTCCTGGAATTCATACTCCGAATCTACTTCCGGATCTGCTTCGATACCATTTAATCGCAGGTAAACGTCTTCTTTTAACTTATTCTGCCAATCCAAACAAAATTCGGGGGCAGAGCTTCGTGTAGCATACTGGGAAAACCGAGAAACCATCTTTCTTGCTTGCAAAAGTACTTGCAGGCGATCCCATTCCACTTCTCGAACAACGGTCTCATGATAGTATTCGTCTCGTTTATAGGTTCCGTCTCTCTGTAGCACAAACAGTCCATTCCCGGAAGCATTTCCCATGCCCACATACCACGGAAGACTTCCTGTATTAATCAATTCAAAGGCCTGTTCAAAGCTAAACCCAGTAATGGCAGCCACAGGGATATCATGATTCCTAAATACCTGTTCCAGATAAATCGACTCTTCGTCTTGTCCGTCATACCACCAGGAACCTTCAATATCCGTGATAATTCCCGTACGAGGAATACCTCGTGCTTGCTGTCTTTCCAGCATCTCCAAAACTACTGAATTTTCGTACGCATCTTTAAGAAGCTCTATCCTGTCTATTTCCAGCGGATCGACTTGCAACAGATTCAAAGATCGTTCGGTTCGCGAATAACTCATAGAAGAAGGGATTATAACAGTGGTTAGTAAGAATGATGTTAGGAAACTATTATATGAATGTTTTAGTTTAATGTAATTTTCACCTTCTCCTGAAGATTTTCTCAAGCTCAACAGTTGTTACTTCCACTTTTACCGGTCTCCCGTGAGGGCACGTATATTGAGTTCGGCACTCTTCCAATTTTTTGATTACTTCTTTAGCCTGTTCTTTGGTAAGTTTGTCGCCGGACTTAATTGCAGTTCGGCACGCAAGGTAACTGAGCATTCTGTGCGATTTTTGATCGAGGGCTATTGATCCGATTCCGGATTGAAAATCGTGCACTACTTCTATAATAAGCGCAATTGGATCTCTGTCCTGAAAGATCTTTGGTATTGCTGTTAGTTTGAATAGATTGGTACCAAATTCTTCGATATCAAAGCCGAGTCTGCTGAATTCGGACTGGTATTCGCGTATGGTTTCCGCATCTCCCGGGTTTACTTCAAACACAGTGGCTTTTTTTAGTTGCACAGCTTCCCGTGTATCACGCTGCTTTTCAAATTCTTGCAAAAACTGCTCGTACAGAATGCGTTCGTGGGCTGCATGCTGGTCCACCATCATAATTCCTTTGCGCGTTTGGACAATTAAATACAGATTATGAACCTGCAACACGTCTCCGCTTTGCTTCCATTCGGTAAACTCCCTCCCCCAGGGATCAACTTCTTTCCGAAGCACTTTTGCTGCATATGTTTTTGTACCGCCATCGTGGAGGAGCTCCCCTTCGTGTGGCATATAGGTTAGATTGTTTTGCTGAAGGGTAGCCTCTACCGTTTTTTTAAGCAGGTTTGCAATCTGCTGGTCATTGAGTATATGAATTTGCTCTTTTCGCGGATGAATATTTACATCCAGATGATGAGAGGGGAGCGTAAAGTAGAGCACGACGAAGGGTTGTGTTCGTGGTTCCAGTAAACTGCCATAGGCCAACTTTAGCATAGTGCTAAGAATCTGATAATCAACACGGCGCTTGTTGACAATAAAATACTGCTTTTGCGGCAGTCGTTCTGCTAACGGTTTGCTAATAAACCCAGTAACAGCTAATTCTCCTTCATGAATAGCAATCGGCAGTAAATGGGGGGCAACCAACTCACCGAACAAGCTTTCCAGACGCTCTTCGTATTCCTGTTGTTGAGGGACATCGAGGAGCAGTTTTTTATTGTTCTCTACTCGGAATCCAACTAATGGCCAGGCGAGCGCGATTTCTGAAACAATTTCAAGAATAAATCGTAGTTCCGTGTGTTTTGACTTAAGAAAGTTTTTTCGTACCGGCGTACTACTGAAGAGATCTTCAACAATTATGCTCGTCCCTTCCGGCATCCCTAATTTGTGTGAGTCAATATGCCTCCCATCCTCTACCACTACTTCAAACCCCGCTATCTGCCCTTTTTGTCGTGATTGAATACGGAGTCGGGCTATTGCTGCAATACTGTTAAGAGCTTCACCCCGAAAGCCAAGGGTTGCAATCTTTGCAAAGTCATCAGCAGATCTGATTTTACTTGTCGTATGGGGAAGGAAACTTACCTTCATATCATTTGCACTCATTCCTTCACCATTATCATGAACGCAAATCTTCTGTAATCCGCTTTCCTCAAGCACAATTTCTATGCGGGTTGCCCCGGCATCCAGTGCATTTTCCACAAGCTCCTTCACCGCATACGCAGGACGTTCGATTACTTCACCAGCTGCAATTTTTGAGACTAAATCCTCCGGTAGAGGCTGAATTCTGCTCATAGTGAACTCAGTATAGCAAAGTACATTGGAGTTAAATTTATGAGGGAACACTACCTTTTATATTCTCTTTAAGTCTTTGTCGAAACTTAAGACCCTCGCATTATCGTGAAGAGCTAAGAAATATAAGTAACAGTCAACAAGATCAATAGAAATTTGACCGTACTTTCCTATGGACTGGATAAGAACCTGTTTATTACTGACTGTCAAATAGGGTGTTTTTACTATAGAGAGAAGATGTATTGCAATATCTTTGCGGGAAACCTTGTATAACTTTCGCAATACATATTCAACTTCAAAAACAATTTCGGGGATAAGTATTAGTTCAATTTTTCTTTCTTTTGCCTCGAGAAAGTAATTGTAAGCCTTTGTAGAAAGATTTTTGTTATCTTTCAGAAGCAGGCGAAGAATAATGTTCGTGTCCAGATAATACTTATTCATACTTTTCTGAAGCAGCATCCGTAAGTATCTGCTCTTCAAGCTCTACTACATCCTCTATTGATTTATCTTGTATTGCTTTATCATTCAGGACACCATACTGAGAAAGGATATCGGGTGCAGGTTCCATAACAATAGTATTTCCCTCTTCTCTAAGAATGAGTTTTGCATTATCGAGCTTTAATTTTCGCCTAATTTGCGCAGGTATGGTAATCTGGCCTTGAGCAGTTACGGTAACTTGATATAACATATGCAGTAATAATATAAATTTGCATTACTTTTGTCAACTCCCATTACTTCTCTGTCTTCATCTATCAAAAGTCTTTTTCAGCTCTGAAACCAGTTCCAGTGCCTGTAGGGGAGTGGTGTTGTTTATATCGACGTCTTCGAGGATGGCTTGCAGTTTTTTGAGTTCAGAATTTTGTGTGCTATTTTGGTTTTGAGATTTTACGACGTCTTCACTACTCTTCTCTTCTAGTTTTTTTAACAGCTCCTGGGCCCGTTTTGTTACTGCTTTTGGAACTCCTGCTAATTCAGCTACAGCGATTCCAAAACTATGTGACGCGCCGCCATCCATTAACGTATGCAAAAAGACCGGTTTTCCCCGTTCCTTTTCAATCGCCATATGCATGTTGCGGATCTGAGTAGGGAAGAGGGTCTGTAATTCCTGGAGTTCATGGTAGTGGGTAGCAAAGAGGGTCTTGGCAGCTACATTTGGCTGCGTTACCAGATACTCAGCCACAGCCCAGGCAATGCTGATACCGTCAAAAGTACTCGTTCCACGCCCGATTTCATCCATAACAATTAGGCTGTTTGAGGTAGCATTGTTAAGAATTAACGACGTCTCCACCATTTCCACCATAAAGGTCGACATCCCCTGGCTAATTACATCTGATGCTCCCGACCGTACAAATATTCGGTCTACTACGCTCAATTCCGCTTCTTGAGCCGAAACAAAACTGCCAATCTGGCTCATTAACGTGATTAAGGCAACTTGTCGAATATATACCGACTTCCCGGCCATGTTTGGACCGGTGAGCAGGATGAGTTGCGGCGCATTTTCGTGATGAACGTTTTCGCCATCCACATTTTCTCCCGACTTCGACTTCCCGCCTGTTTTAGCGTGCGAGCCTGGCAAGCCGGAGGAGAGGGTAGTGGGATTTGGAACAAACCGGGTTTCGTGCAATAGTTGTTCAACAACCGGATGGCGCCCATTTGTTATTTGTATAGTTTGAGATTTTACGACGTCTGGTCGGGAGTAGTGGAGACGTTCTGCAAGTTCTGCAAAATTTACCAAACAATCAATCGCAGCAACAGAATAAGCCGCAGCCTGGATCATTTCTGTATAGGTTAATACTTTGGCAACAACCTGCAAAAAGATCTCGTACTCCAGTGCGTTCATCCGCTCCTCGGCTGTTAAGATAATTTCTTCCTGACGCTTGAGCTCAGGTGTGATAAAGCGTTCGCCATTCACCAGTGTCTGTTTGCGCATGTAATCACTGGGAACATTCCCGGATTGAGCCCGGCTTACTTCAATGTAGAAACCGAATACCTTGTTGAATCGAACTTTCAAAGTCGAAATCCCGGTGCGTTCGCGTTCCTTTTGCTCAAGATCAACAATCCAGTCCTTGCCACCACGTACAGTCGTGCGCAATTCATCAAGTTCAGAATTGACCCCTCTCTCGATCAAATTTCCATTTTTTGGGTCAAATGCAGGGTCTGGCAAAATAAATTTAGCGATGAATTTCACTATTTCCCCTATCTCCTTGTCGACCCCTCTCGCGAGCTCCCCCGCTAGGGGAGAGGGGAGAGTTGCTACCCTATCACCTATCTCCCCCATTATAATTAGGCTGTTTTTTAGCGCAATTAAGTCTTTTGCATTTCCCAAATTCGTAGAAAGGCGCGCCACAATGCGCTCCACATCGTATATATCCCCCATCGCGGTACGTATCTCTGTGCGTAGCTTTCTATTGCGAAGAAAGAGCTCTACGCAGTCATGACGGGCGATTATCTTGTCACGGTCAATTAGCGGCTTCATTACCCACCTTCTTAATAGTCTGGACCCCATCGGCGTTACCGTATCATCTAACACGTGAAGAAGCGAGCCACGACGCTCTCCTTCGCGTATCGTGATGAACAATTCCAGATTGGCAATCGTGCTGCGATCCAGCTGCATCGTATCTTCGGAAGAGTAGAGAGCAATTTTCTTTATGTGGCTTACTTGGCCTTTTTGCGTGTCGATCAGGTAATGAAGCAGGGCGGCACTCGCCTGTTGGGCGTATTTTTTGGCGTCGATATCAAAAACACCAAGTGAATTTACATGAAAAATCTCTTTTATTGCCGCTTCAGCCCGTCGTGCATACCTATCCCACTCTATATACGGGAAGATATTCATGTCGCCGACTTGAGTCAATAACCTCAAGATATCGGGATTGTTGTAATCTTCTTCTGAAAGCACACACTCAGCAGGCAACAAGCGGCTTAATTCGTCTAGCAGGACTTGTTCCGCTCGTTCTCCCGCATATTCGGCAGTTTGGAAGAATCCGGTTGAAATATCAGCTATAGCAAGACCAATATTGCGAAAGTCCCCAGCTGGGGACTTTCCACGCAGGGAAACAGTGATAATATAGTTATTCCGTTTGCGATCAAGCGCATTTTCGTCTAACAAAGTGCCTGGTGTAACAATACGAATAACATCGCGCTTTACTATTCCCTGTTTATTGGGCGGCGTAAGCTGCTCGCATATAGCCACTTTGTAGCCCGCCTTTACCATCTTGTTCAAATATGAATCCACGGCATGATACGGTACACCCGCCATCGGGATACGCCCTTCTTTCCCTTTGGAACGGCTGGTTAGAGTAATATCTAACACGCGAGCACCAATTTTGGCATCTTCAAGGAACATTTCATAAAAATCACCCATACGGAAGAACAAAATGCAGTCCTGGTACTGTTTTTTTACCTCCATGTACTGCCTCATCATCGGGGTACTGAAGTCTGCATCGTTTGATGCCTCGCTTGAAGTTTCCCTAGAAGGCCTGGCAGAATACCCCACAGAACCAGTATCAGAAGTGAGCGTAGAATTGAATGGCAATTCTGTATCTGAAGATGACATGTATATATACTAGCGAAGATAAGGCTAAGTGCAAGTGAAGGGTATAGATGCGTTGTTGATGGAGGGGGCACGTTGCCCCCTCACATATAGTTTGCCGTTGGGGAAGTCCTCTACATCCCCGGGGGCAGCAGTTTCAGGGAGTTCAGTATGAGGTACGTCATCCCTCCCAACATCATGCCCAACAGGAACACCAGTGCATAGAGCTTTACGCCCATTCCTTTCAGGTCGAACGCCCAGTGAATTACGGCACCGACAAGCCAAGAAAGCCCCACTCCGATGGCGAACACCTTTATCATTGCTTCAGGGGAGGGGTCAGGAATGGCAAAAAGGTACTGCGGCGCAATCATGATGGGATAGCTCAGCGCAACTCCAAGCCAGAATGCGGCAGTGCACAGCTTCCGGGCAGCAAGGGTTTGCTTCATAACAATAACCACTACCTGGACCACCCGTATCGGCCATCCTGCTGCAACCACCAGCGAGCTAATTACCTGTCTCATACACTCCTCCTCCTTGTTAATCACCACAATGATTAAGTGAAGGGCATTGTACCCTTCCATAGTCTCAGAATTATACAAGATGTTTAATTCACTTGTTACACTTATCACATCCCCGCAGTCTTTTAGCGGATATACTATAACTTCGCACCTACAGAGGAGGCCAGAAATGGCAGGCCGGATACAGACACAGGCACCAGTAGAAGCTCAGCCAACAAATGAAGAGCTTCGAGCCAAACTTGCAGACGTTCGACGTCAGCTTACCAACGCAAGGGTCGTAGAATCAATCGCTCTTGAGCAAATGGGAGCATACAGACAGGCAGCCGCAGATACAAGTCTGGTCGCCCTGATCGGCAGGGAGATGCTTGCCAACATGTCCCAGGCTCGGGAGGAAATCAAGCTCCTCGAACAACAGGAGCGTGACTTGCTAACCCAATTGGCTTCGTTATAAGGAGGTGTTAGGAGGGGGCAACGTGCCCCCTCCTCAAAACTCAACTATCTTGTCTTACATAGGGAATCCTGCTCATCACATATCAAGATTTCTATCGAGAACATCTGTAAGGTCATCCGAGGAATGCCTCAAGATATTTTTTCCTTTTGTCAAAATAACGTATATAAAGAGGTTGATATGAAGTGAGACACTGAGCAATTTTCTGAGTTGACGCTTTTTTTGTATCACCAATATAGCTGTATTTTAGATCTAGTACCAGCAACTTGTACTTTACTTCTTTTGTCCACAAATACATTCGAGAGAGAAAATGAAATTGGGTATTCAGAGGAAGCCCCAGAAGGTTTTGAAGATAAAATTGTATGATTGTAGTAATCATGAACCATTTTATTTGACGTCCTGCGTTTCGTCTTCTTCGGGTTTCTTTTCTTCAAATAGAGCCGGTTTTATCAAGAAGCCTCCTAAGTCGCGGCGTCCAACTATAACAGGATATTTTAGTTTACTTCTATCTGTAGTCGACGCATGGGTGGCTATTTTTTTCCCTGCCAAAAAGAAGGTCGCCTTGACTAATGGTCGCTTTCCTTCACCGCTTGCCGAGCTTACGTTCACCATTTCCCCTGTTTCCGGCAACTCCAGCTCTTTTGCCAGCTTTTTATCGATAGAAGTTCTAAATGCACCTGTATCGAGTTTTGCTTCGACCTGTACCGACCTTCCGTTATGGGTAAGGGTAATAGGCTGGATAACTGTCAGAACACGTGTAGCAGGCTGTACTTTTTCTGCAAATGGTGACGCAAACAGTGACTTTGCTACTTCAATTCCGCGTTCTGGTGATGGGGTTGGGATCGCTTCAATACGCTCTAATCGAGTTCGTAGTGAAGCAAGATTTGCGTTTTGAATCGCCAGACCGGGACGGGCATTTACCTCGAGAACATTTGGCTCACCAAATTTATCCAAAACAACATCAACTCCTGCATATCCCAATCCGCAAGCTTGTTGAGACTTGGCAGCCAAAAGCATTATTTCATCCCATTTTGGAATACGAATACCGCGGGTTTTAATCTTCACCGAAGGAATTGTTTTGATAACCCCTTTTTTGCTGAACGCAGATGTTGTAATACCCGTACGCATATCAATACCAAAACAGATTGCTCCGAGAGTATAGTTGGCCTTCCCTCCGGATTCCGCTGTTGGTAAGCGCAACATCGCCATCACCGGTATATTGTGGAATGTAATTACGCGAACATCAGGAATGCCTACTCCTCCCAGCTTCTTAAACATAGGATGCGGAACCAGGCGGTCTTCGATAAAACACTTGTCCGGCAAGTACTGAAGGGAAAATCCTCCTTCAAGGATATCAAGAGCGTGTTTTTGCATTTGCTCGATGGTAAACTCTTCCCCGACTACAGAGACAGCGTTTCCTTCTTTGAATTTGCGCAACGGAAGAATACCTCCTCCTGCATATCCACGGGCGGGTTTTATCACAAATCCGGTTTCCGGCAACGAAGACCAGTCAAATTCAAGAATATCTTGGCGTGTTTCGAACCTGGCAAGCAAAGCGGGCGTTTTAATATTGTTCTTCAGCAGGAGTTTTTTTGTTTCCAACTTATCATCTGCATTTCGTTTTGCCTCAGCATTGTTAAACGGATAAATGTAGAGGTAATTTCGTGCATTCATGCCCAGGGGGGCTTTATTTACTGGCATGTCGTAGTGGTGTAAACCGGTAATATTCCGTTAATCGCAAGCCAAAGTAGCGACCGATCAACAGATTGGCCGGAATTAACAACAGTACTAGCTCCGGATATAGCAAAATTGTGTCCTGGATTGGTTTAAAGGTGAGTAACCAGTATCCCGCAATCGCGATTAAGCAAGTGATAAAGGTTATTACGAAGGTTTCCCGTAGCGTCCTTTCCAGCTGCAGCTCAACGACCCGCTCACTTAACAGAATCAGCAACAGAATGGGGAAGATCGAAAGCTGCCGCACAACGATTAGTCCGGACCGTGCTGAGAAAGTAAGCGTGATAAAAATACACAGCGCAACGATAAACATAGAGAGGGCTACTTTAGGGAGTTGCATGATTTTAACTTGTTTAAGCAGAATTTTTGAAACGGTGGCTGCAACCAGAATAGAAACCAGCAGAACCATACCTGCGGTAACCCCCGTAGAAACTAATGTAATCGACAAAGCAATAGGAACATACAGTCCCAGCGTTGGCAACCCGATAACATGGCGGACAAAAGCTATAAAAGCCGCCAGAATAGGCAGTGCTAGAATTACAAATATCGTATTAGCGGGAACTCCCGTCGAAACCGCATACTGTACCGCATAAGCAAAAAAATTACTGAAGTTGACGTCTTCTATCCGCCTGCGTTCAAATAACTGGAGAATTTCGTCTTTCTGCTCCGGTTTTTCGGGCTGGGTAACATCTTCGGTTTTACGCCGTTCTAGTGCCTGCCTCTGCAATGCTGCAGCTGCCGATGCTTCTGCTTCAGCTGAGGCAAGATCGCCTTCGGTGGTACTTTCAAGAACAGTTTCCGTACTATCGGGATTTATAAATTCAGTTTGCGCCTGAGCATAGGGTGCAGAAGTGAAAAACACAATTGCAGCCATGGTAGCTAATAGCCAATTTTTCATACGTATATTATATCAAAACACAACTCTTATTATTCTGCAACATCCGGTAATATTCGGCAATATCTGGTAATATTATTCCATGATATTTCCTCCCTATTATGATATAGATGAGCAGCTATTATCCCTTATCTCCCATATTGATGCAAATCGTATTTACATATCCTCTTTACAGCCCAAAAAAACAATCGTTGAGAAAATACAGCAGACCAGTTATCTGCGCAGTTCACTGTTTTCCGCACGTATTGAAGGAAACCGCCATACATTTGAAGAACTCGACGAACACGCAGAAGAACAGCAGGAAATTTTTAACATCTTAAAAGGAATTCAATATATTACTGCTCAGGTTCAACCAGGAGACCGTTTTAACAAGCAACACCTGCTTACCCTTCACAAACTAGTCACAACCGGGGTTGCCGAGCAGAGTGGACACTTTCGAAAGGAATCGAGTGCGATTTTTAATCAGGCTGGTATAGCAATCTATGTGCCGCCACCCCCTTCCGAGATTCAAGGGTACCTTAAACAGCTCTTTGCCTACATTAATTCCCAAAAAGAACAATTCCCCTTGGTGCGCGCTTTTATAGCACACCTGATCTTTGAAAAAATCCATCCATTTTTGGACGGAAACGGACGAGTTGGACGTTTACTCATTTTCTCGATTCTCCAGTCAAAAGGGTACGATTTTGGATTACACGTTCCCTTTGAAGAATATCTGGACAATCATCGCGACCAGTACTACTACCATCTTGATGCCGGATTGCAGCAGGCCAACAATTATCTTCTATTCATGCTCACCGCTTTTTATGAACAAACCGAGGCGATAAAAAATACGCTCCATTATGAATTAACGAAAAAAGAAGAAGTGTACCTACCACCTCGTCAGGGAGAGATATATCGGATTATCCAGGACCAGAACATGGTATCGTTTGATTCCATTCGCAGGCGCTTTTTGAAAGTCCCTGAGCGAACATTGCGTTATGATTTGAAGAAACTGTGTGATAGCGGTTTGGTGGTAAAGGTAGGGAAAACCCGCGGGTCGTTTTATACAGGGCGGAAAAACCACGGTTAAACTAGGTAAAGATACCTCACTACCTATCTCTACTGGTACTATATATATATGGCCGGAAAACAGCGGAATCTCTTTATCGACCTTCTTCGAGGATTAAGCATGGGAGCTGTTATTAGCTTACATGCTCTCGCAAACTATTTAAACAACTCGACTGTGTTGAAGTTGTGGGATGCGCAACAGTTTGCTGTGCAGATTGTCGTGTTCTGCTCAGCGTACCTGTTTTTTTCAAGACCGCCGGAGCTGACTTTCAAAACATTTGGTGCGTACTTTATAAAGCGGTTTTGGCGGTTGTACCAACCATTCCTGATCTATGCCATCGTTTTTTTTGCTACTGTGCTTCTATTAAGACCGGCAACCTTTCAATGGAAGACTGTTTTCAAAGCCCTTACGCTTGTTGGTGGTATTGATATTAGCTGGCTGGTACTGCTCTTTGTTCAGTTTATCCCAACGTTTGTTCTCATCGAATTCCTTTTCAAAAAACACCGCTTCTGGTTTTATGGATATGTGTTTGTTACCATTTACACTGCTATATTCTTCTTTTTCCTGCCTTTTCCGTACCACTGGCGCTGGATTATGTGGCTTACCTGGTCGTTTATGGGACTCTATGCCATGTACTTTAAGCATTATGAAAACGATGAAAATCCCCGCACCGTATCATATATGCTGTTTGCGACAATCTTTGTTGTGCTCATTTGCGTAAATGTATTGCTACGGGAAGACCTTTATATTTACCCGCACAAATATCCGCCGGATATTCTTATCCTAGCGTATGGCATTATGTGGATCGGCATTTTCGACTTTCTCTACCAGCACCGCGTTTTTGAGTACTTACAGCTGGTACGACCTCTCGAGTTTTTAAGTAAAAACTCCTATTCACTGTTCTTTATCCACTACTGGATTATTTATGTAATGAATACCGCATTTAGCGCTCACCGCGTGCTACCCTGGTGGGCGTACTGGATCGTGCTGTTTGCGGTTACGATTCCTGTACAAATAGGAGTGAATAAAGGAATGGAGATGATACGAAAAAACTAACCTTCTTAGCGAATACTTCGCAAATACTGAAGAAATAATCCAGGGCTTATAACCTGGATAGAAAACTCTTTTCGGATGTCTTCTCTTTTAAAATGCTTTGCGTTATATGTCACCAAATAATGAGCTTTTGCTTCGACCGCTCCAGCTACAATATGAGAGTCATTTTCGTCAAGAACAAACAAGGAGTACTCTTTTTTTATATTCTCATTTGATTTTGATACAGAAACAATGGACACCTGCTTTTTCATGGGAGTTAATTTCTCGGAAGAAATGCCCATTCTATCAAGCACAAGCTCCGTTTCACGCAGAGAATAGGACGAAATAAAGCGCGTTACTCTATTTTTCAACTGTATAAGCGCGTATGATGCTCCTTTTGACGATAACAACGAAGAGATAACGACATCAGAATCGAGAAAAACACGTATTGTTTTCATTCCAATTCTTGACGAATTTTTTTCAGATGTGTTCGAATATCGGGTAGTTGTTTTTTATCAATCTCTTCTGCTTGGCTTAAGTCGTAGTCTAATCCTGAAAAAACAAACTCAATCGAGGCTTGAGGAATCCTGTATACTTTGCCCAGCTTTTTAGCAACAATCTCACCTTTATTTATTAGATCGTACACGGTATTTTTATTCAATTTGAGAATACTCGCTACTTCTTCTGGTGTATATGTCTGTGGTAAGTTATTCATACTAAACTAGTTTAAACTTATTTAAACTATTCTAAAGTAATTTAAAATAATTGTCAAGAGTATTCAATTCTGATCGATGTTAAAGAAGGTGTGATAGAGGTGTTTAGTTTGCTACAAAAGGATAAATCGTTGAAATAACTTCTTCAAACTGATATACTACAGGCTATTATGCCAGAGCCGCTCCGTTTTCACGCCACAGAAGAGGAAATTTCCCCTGCATTTCAACTAAGGCTGTGGGCACAAGCACACAGAAAGAAAAAACTCCCCAGAATGCATGAGGAAGAGGATGTTGAAGCCTTGCTTGAGAGGTATACGTATACTACGTATCCAGTAACAAACCTTCCTGGTCTACCTGAACTCTTTTTCTATGCGCCCGAAGGATATCTGCAAGATTCTGATATAGAAGGTATGTGCCAACAGGCAACGCAACTGGCCGGTTACATTGGAACCCAGCCAGATGTTTCTTTACCTATTCACACTATTGCGCTTCCCAATAAAGGCTATATGGATCTTTCCGGATTGTGCGAAAAAAACGGCACTGGTATTCTCCTGAGGATGGATAGACACTTGCGCTACACTTGGCCTCACGAGTTGACTCATGCAATCTTAAGCCAAATATACGGCAAGGCAGTTTCAGATTTACTTGCAGAGGGAGCAGCTATGAAATTGGGTTATGAAGTACTTCCGGAACCTGGGAACCACTATAGCGGCTTCCGAGGGTATAACGATAGTTTGAAAGTAGCACTCAAACCGGATACTGTGCCTTTATCACATACTCAACTGTTAGATCAAGTAGAAGGCCCGGAACATGAAGCCCTGGACGTTTACGAACATGCCTTTACCTACGGATTTGGTGGAGTATTTGTAGAATTTCTGATTGAAAAATACGGCAAGGAAAAGTTCTTCGAAGTGTATGCACGCAATTGTTGGACTGACTTCCCCGAATATAAAATTCCTGAAAGACAGGTAGTCGCATATGCCCTCCGTGAGGCAAATCTTGATCCGTATCAAGTAGCTAAAGAATTCCAGGCCTACTTGCGGCAACAACAATCATTTAATAAAAGGTTTGAGCGCTTTATGAAGATGATTGGATAATATAGCAGAGCCATCACTTCTTCTCGATGTTAAAGAAGGCGTAGCTGGAGTTTTGAGGGATGGAAATGTATCCAGGAGCACGCAAGTTTACCGCTTTCTTAAAGTTAATTCCGGAAACATCAATACCTCCCACATTGGTATCAAAATGAACATTACTGGTATTCCCGTTGTTATCGTGTGAAACAGATACGCCAGAAATAGAAGTTACGGCCTTCCCTGACTTGCCGGCAAAATCACGCAGTTCCGCCATAGAATACGGATTTCCCGATTGGCCGCCAATTGAGCATTCGTTAATAGTGAGCGGAACTATGCGACCGGTATCCGCACCGTTTGAATTTTGGGTTAATAGAATGGCAGCATGGATAAGATCAGCCATCTCCTCTGTTGATAACCATGGGTGCGAGCGGCCACAGCTATTGCCACTGTCGGAATATCCCTGTCGGTACCAGGCACGATAAAACCAGGGTGACCCCGCAATGCTTTCATACGCACGACTTGTCCAGTCACCGCCGCCTTGGCCATCGGTGGTATCCCAGCCACTAGGTGAATTCCAGCCGCCCGAAGTTGATGAATATTCGGTACTGCGCGGCTCTCCCCCAGCCATTAACACTTGTCCGCGGGTTGCTGAAACCGCATCTTTCCATGCCTGTGGTGAGTTGTTCGCTTTGTCTTCCCGATATACCTGGCAAGCTTCAGTTGCGCAAATCGAGCCCCCCCCTTTCACTCGCCGATAGGCGTAGGTGCGGGCGGCAACAGCTTGGGCCTTTAGCGCTTCCGAATGCCAATCCGATGGCATTTCAGCAATACCCAACAGGTATTTGTCTTCAAAGGACATGCTGCCAAAACCATCTACGTTTATGTCTCCGGGGAGGTCACCTTTCTGTTCAATATTCGCATCAGGATAATAAAATTTTAGAATATCCTGAAAGCTTTTTCCACTTTCAGCCCGTGCTTTTGCCCCGTATTGGCTCATACCACGGCGGTGTGTGTGTGCTCCAAACGAAAAAATGGCAAACGAATTTGCCGGTGCATCGGATTTATAGGCGATGGTTGAAGCCTTGTCGCTGGCTGTCGTTGGCACACTTCCCACACTGGTAACGGTTGCGCTGGAACGTGCGTTAATAATCGCCTGCTGCTTTGCCGATAATTCTGCAATCTTTTTATTTAGCTCTCCCTCCGATTTATCGCCCTTCTCAATTTCACCAGCAAGGAACTGTGACTGTTCGTCCAATTCGTCCTTAATGGGTTCAAGACGGGCTTTTTCCTGCACCAGACTTTTCTTTTTGCTTTCCAGTTCACTTATATAGGCAACAATCTCAATAATGTTCTTTTTATCTTCATCCAGGTATTTCTTCTGATAAAAAAATTGGCGCAGCGAATTACTCAAATTTTCACTGGTTAATATATCTACAACAGAAGTCGCGTTTTTTCCCATATTTTTGTAATACGAAACTATTCGTTCATCTAATAAGCCTTTTTGCTTGACCAAGGCCTTTTCCCCGGCTGCAACTTCCTTTTCCTTTTTTACGATTGCGTTTTCTATACCTTGAACCTGTCCCTTAATACTTTCAATATCTTTATTTACTTTTTCCAATGTCGATTTGTTGTTTGCATTGGCTTTTTTAAGTCCGTCGAGTGCTTTTTTAGTTTCTTCCAGCTGTTTGGAGATATCATCCAACTCATCAGCGTTCACCACAAAAGGAGTAAATACGATTCCAATAAGAAAGACAAAAACAATAATCCGGATTACAACTCCTTTCATAGTTTCATTATACCCCAGTGGGGAAATGCAAATGGTATACTGAATTTCATGAGACACTTCATGATATCAGTGTTTGCACTTGTAAGCTTTCTAACAATCTTCTTCACTCCGTCTCCTATTCAAGCGCAAATTGACTGCAATACTGCCCGCTGCGGCGACTGCGATGTCTGCGGATACTGCCGCATTCCAAGAACTGCGGAAACGGGTGAACCCACACCGGTACAAGTTCCTGGCAACTGGCAGCAGTGCCGCCAGTGTTTGTATCCTGATTTTACTGGTGTAGGGCCAGCGGCCGACCTTGATGCTCGCGAAAACAGAACACTGGAAGTCAACAATGATACGTCATCTCCCTTTTACAACATCCAGGTAACTCCGCGACCCGGCCGCTATTTTACCCAGGTAGGCTGTGTAGTTACCGATCTTGGTGACTTTACCGACAGTGCAAACCAGGGAAACGCTGTTAATTTTATTCTCCGGGGGATATTCAATATATCAGGTGGTATTGCATTTCTCTACCTTATTTACGGAGCCTTCCTGATTATGACCGCGCGGGGTGATCCTGTTCGCTTAAATCAAGGTCGGTCTGTGTTGTTTGGCGCTATCTTCGGCCTGATCTTTGTGATTGTGTCGACGCTTATACTGAACCTGGTAGGTGGACAGATACTGCGGATACCTGGGTTTGGAGGATGATGTTAAACAGGTTTTTTTGTAAGCTTAACCAGAATATACTCAACCTTTTCTTCCGTGGAGACTGCATATGATGTTAACTCGTTCTTTTTTTGTAACATATCAATTGACTCCTTTACTTTACGAACATTTTCTTCACCTAAAGCATGAATGTCAAGAAAATCGATGCTATTTTTGATCCTGTGTTTAATTTCACTGTTAATCTCAGAAATATTCATATTTCTATGTACGAAAACTGCAAAATCTAGTTCTGTGACAATGTTTTCATAATAAAAC
The DNA here is from genome assembly GCA_964407325.1 of uncultured Gammaproteobacteria bacterium. Taxonomy (GTDB): domain Bacteria; phylum Patescibacteriota; class Microgenomatia; order UBA1406; family GWC2-37-13; genus JAOAFZ01. The sequence goes on from CAYOVA010000009.1 coordinate 30,919, forward strand.
GAAAATTCTTTTTCCATTCCAACTTCTTCCAGGTGTATGTAAAGATCTCTTATCATCTGGTGGAAATAACCAGCAGAACATAAATTAACAATATTTCTACCTCTCTTTCCATATTTAATGGAAATCGAGTGTTTCATTCCGTCAATATTTTCGCCTTTTTTATGTTTTTCATTAATGTAAAGAGCTGCTCTTAATATCAATACATCCTCGGAAGGAATCTTTTTTTCGTAAAATTTAATTACTTCCTGATTATCCTTCCTTTCCTCCACTTCTGCTAACTCTTTGTATTGTTTCTGTGCGTTTTCCTCAACAAGACTATTTTTATCTTCAACAACAGCATTGACAAATTCGTTGAATTTTCCTCCTGGAGCTTCTTTTGGATTAACTATTAAATTTTTTGATTTATCTACATAAACATATTTCCTGTTATCCTGATGATTTTCAATTTTTATGAAGTTGATTTCTTTTAGATCAATTTTTATACCCAAGCTTTCAAGAAGTTTTCCTAAAATTTCAATCATTTAAGTCTATCGTAGAACTTGATTAAAGAAATAATATCTGACTTGGTAAATATTTCTGACCCCTTTCTAAAACCTCCAAATTCCTCTAGTGTAATTTCTTCTCCTTCTTGTGTTACAACTCTTTTTTGTGTTGTTTTATCAATTATGTAACCTTCTTTATCTATTTCTTTGTTAAGAGCATTCAAAATATCTTTTTTTGCGTTCTTTGAAAACACTATTGTTTTGTTCATATTTGAGCTTAATTCTTATTGGTAGGGAAATTATAATACACGCAACTATATTATCAACTGAAAAAGTCTGTCCATGATTACATTAAAGAGAGATTTCTGTAATAAAACAAGAGGTAAGCAAAAAAGACTTATTTTCTTACACTCTCTTTCGTAACCACATTCCAAGTGCAAGTCCTGCACTGGCAAGGGGAAGAAGCAAAGTAGGAGCTCCGGTTTTGGGGATTTGATTGGTACCTCCCATGGTTTGACCTTGTGTGTACACCCCTGGTGTTGTGGTCAGGTTTGCGGTGGTCTGCTCCATTTGCTGGGCCAGTGTTAATGTTGGGGTAGCGGTTGGGGTTGGGGAATTTCTACGGAACATGCCGAAGAAATCAAATCCACCTCGTGTTGGGGTTGGTGTAGGCTGCCCTGGCGCAACTGTTGGTGACGGAATCGCCAATGTAGGAGTTACGTTCGCACGAGCAGTGGTGCGGTTCGCGTTAAAGCGATTTGCGATTAAAACAAATAAAAGGATTAAAACAATTAATCCGATTACAAATGAAATAAATCTGGATACGCCTGTCATATGAACTCGAGTATATCATAGGAACAGTACAAAAACAAGACTCACGTGTACTTTATTACTTTTTCCTTACAACAGGCGCCAACCCTACGTTAGTCTTTTGCGAGGCACCATACAAAAACGCTCTTTGCACCGGCCTTTTTTAACGCTTTTGCCGCTTCTTTGACAGTATTCCCCGTCGTAAGTACGTCGTCAACTACTATGATAGTTTTGCCATTGACAGTATCTTTTCTATCTTCAAATACAGTAAAAGCGTTCTCTAAATTAAGCACTCGTTCCAGTCGCGATGTTGTCTTCGCTTGCGGGAGTGTTTTCTTTCTCCGCGCTACTGTGTAGAGAATAGGAAGTGAAGCCACTTTCTGAAATTCGTTTGCCAATACCTCGGCCTGGTTAAATCCCCGCCATCTTTTTCGCGACGAATGAAGAGGTACAGGTTGAATAAGATCCGGTTTCCACAATCGCGTGCAACCCCGGAATTTTGCCATTACAAGCGGGTTTAACCCGGAAAAGATATCGGTGCATGCCGAAAACAAAAAGTCGTATTTTATTGAGGCTACAAGTTTCTTCATTATCGGAGTGTAGTATGCAACAGCCAAAACACCATCCAACCCTTGGGGACGTTTACAGTTTTCATGCGTTATACCGTATAACGATACCCTATTACAGTAAAAACAGGCATCTTTTTCTATATATTCAATCTGCTTTCTACAGATTTCACACAGTACTATTCCCCACTCTCCACAGCCCAAACAGATTGACGGGTACAGAATATCTAATATAAGTCGTGAGTAATTGTTATACCAAAGCATAAATAATACTACCATTTATCCCTTGATTTCCGTTGTGATTATGTTTATTATCTGTGGATAAGTTATCCACAAGTTATACAAGACATTGATGTTACCGTCCATATGGAATGACTTTCTGCAGTTCACTCAAAACACGGGAGCGGTGAACAATATGATTTATCAGGCACTCCAAAGTTCACGAATTTCTGATATGCAGGCAGATAAAGTCATCCTCGCATGTAATCATGGCACTCGACTTTTTTTGCAGATGAGGTTACGAGATGTAGAAGTCGCTCTTTCGGCGTTTCTCCAAAAGAAGGTGACAGTAGCTTTGATTGTTGAAGAGAAACCAACAAAAAAATCCGAAAAGGAAGCACCACTCTTTACCTTTGAACCGAACAAGGATGATCTTGCCGCCCGGGCGGGACTAAACAGAAAATTCACTTTTGATAACTTCGCTGTTTCAACCACAAATCAGGTAGCTTTTGCTGCTTCGCAAAATGTAGCCAAGAACCCAGGTGAAAACTATAATCCGCTTTTTTTATATGGAGGCGTGGGTAACGGAAAAACCCATTTAGCACAGGCTACTGCGCGAGCTATTCTTGATAAGGAGCCGGAAAAGCGTATTCTCTTCTCCCCTGGCGACCAGTTTATTAACGAGCTTATCGACGCTATTCGTGAAAAAAACACGCTCAAGTTCCGCAAAAAATACCGCAGTGTGCAAGTATTGATAGTCGACGATATCCAGTTCATCGCGGGAAAAAACACGGTTCAGGAAGAGTTTTTTCATACGTTTAACACAATAGTGCAAGCCGGAGGGCAGATTATCCTCACTTCCGATCGCCCGCCGACCGATATTAAAAACTTGGAAGATCGACTGCGTTCCAGATTTTCGCAAGGCTTAATAGTTGATATTCAAGCACCCGATTTTGAACTGAGAACAGCCATCGTTATGATTAAAGCTGAAGAAAAGAACATTATGCTTGATATGAATGCCGCTCAGCGACTGGCTGAACGGGTTACGGATACACGAGCACTGGAAGGAACATTGCTTTCTATTTATGCAAAGATAGCCGGTCAGAAAGAGATGGTAGACGCAACTGACGTAGAAAATCACTTTGCGGGAAACATTTTGTCTGAGGCGGAATTGACCAAGAAAGTAACTCCCGCTGATATCATAAAGACTGTCTGTTCCTACTATAATGTTAAGCAGACGCACATTAAAAGCCCTACTCGAGCCTCAGGAATTGTGTTACCGCGCCAGATAATAATGTATTTATTAAGAAACGAACTGAAGATGAAGCTGGAAGAAATTGCCTACCAGCTTAAACGGAAGGATCATACGACCGTAATGCACGGTGTTGAAAAGATGGAACATGCAGTTTTACACGATCCGATTATCAAGGGAGACATTGACAGGATCCTCTCTTCACTTCGTTCATCCGCATAGCTTTTTTACGATTTAAACAGAGTTTTTTTCGCGTGCGCGGCTCTGCAATAAGAAAAAGAAAATAGTTTCCCACATATCCCCACCCCCTACTACTGCTATTTTGTATTACTAAAGACTTATAGAGACCTTTTTCATTACCTTCTTGTAAATTGTACGATGTATAATAGGACTCGATATGAAATTCTCAATAGACAAGGATCAATTCAGCGAACACCTTACCATAGCCTCACGTTTTACTTCAAATAAACTTACTTCAGTTAGCAACATACAAGGTGTACTTTTAAAAGGAGAGAAAGATTCTTTGTATTTTTATTCAACAAACCTGACAACCTTTTATAAAGCAACCGTACCTATGCAGGATATTGAACCGTTTCAGGTTGTTGTTGAGCCTAAAAAGATGCTTGAGTTTTTAGCGTTTCTTGCACCTGGCACCTTGGAGGTTGAGGTAAAGGATCGTACAGTGACGTTGAAAATGAACAAAACCAAAGGAAACTTTCAGTTAATTCTTGCTGATGACTTTCCGTTTCCACCCGGATTTCCGGAAAAAGCACAGCCGATGGAAGCTGACACCTTTATTAAAGAGCTTCCTCTTGTCCTCTTCTCCGCTTCCAACGATGACACCCGGCCGGTTTTAACCGGTGTGAAGTTTCATCACGCAGATAATGAGTTGTTACTGGTTTCAACTGATGGCTTTCGTTTAACGGTAATAAAGGATAAGAAAATCGGAGAGTTCCCTTCAATGATTGTCCCCGCTGACTACCTTACCGAAGTTCTCCGTTACATGAAAGAAAGCAAAAAAGTTGCGTTTAATTACTCTGAAGCCGAAAAAATGGTCTGTTTTGAAGTAGACCACCATGCGTTTTACTCGCGCCTAATCGAGGGAGACTATCCCCCATTTGAGCGTGTGATCCCTACAGAAGTAAAGACAACAGTTGTTGCTGATAAAAGCGAATTACAGCGTTCTATTAAGCTAATCTCTGTTTTTGCTCGTGATTTTTCGAATGTTGCCGTAGTTGAAGTAAATGCTGAAGGGATTACCCTGAGGCCTAAAAAAGAAGGAAATTCGGAAAATACTGCCTTTATGGAAGCTGAATTTACCGGAGAACCAATGTCGATTGCGTTTAACTTCAAGTTTTTGCTGGATGTACTGAATCAGCTTTCCAGCAAAACCGTAACTATTGAACTACTTCGTACCGATGCTCCGGCCGTCTTTAAATCGGATGAACACAAAGGCTTTATGCATGTAATCATGCCGGTGAGAATTCAGGAGTGATTTCGCATAGTCAATTCAAATTAGGCTGCTCAATACCTCTCCATTTTGTAAATAATATCTTATAATAATTAGCTGGTAGATGGAATCTCGAATACAGGAAGGGTGGCTGGTATGCGTAGACTCACTCGTGCAGACGTGGTTCGGCTCTTGACCTTAGTAGGTGTAGCTGGTTTTGTCATCGGAGTCTTGTCGGTGACGCCCTCCCAGCACTTTCAGAAGGAGATAGGCTTCTGGTGCTGGATTGTGGCGTTGACTTACGTAATCTCGGGGATTCGAATCAAGTCGCGGCCTGTCCAGGTATACCTGATGCCTCTGTGGGCAATTCCGGGTACGGCTGTTATGCTTTACGCTATCATCGCTACCGGAAAAGGCGTTTCCCAAATCGGCGGACCGCTGCTAATCATCTTTGGAGGAATTGCAGCGGGCTGCTTTGTGGAAATCATCTGTCAGATCGTGCTCTTTGAGATTCGTTTGAGACGATCAACGAGGAGGTGAAGATGGAGGAACCCAACGGTAGCAGGTAAAGACTCGTTTTGCTTTTTTGTTGTTCGAGATGTCATTGCGTTGTAACTTAAGGCTCCCGGCACGTCCGGGGGCCTTCTTTTTTACATGAAGGTTTGATCGTCATATATTGCTGCATGTTTTATTAAAAATATCTTGTAAGAAAAAAAAGAAGCTTTAAAGCGCCGTATAAATAAATAATAAATACCTTATAATAAAATACCGGAGAAACCCTTAGAGAAAGGATTGGTATGAAACCGGGAGACCTGGCGCGAGCAATCATTCTCGCACTCGCCGTGGCGGCTTTGATTGTGGCGATGCTCATCGGTCGTGACAGCAGTGGCAATCGGGGGGAACCACCACGCGGGCGAGCTAGCGTGGTCGCATGCCCGTGTCCTGTTGGGAATGGGCACCGGACTGTTGATCGACAGTGGAGTTCGTGTAGTCTCCTCCCTGAGCGAAGAATAGAATACCACCATCTAAAAGGAAGTTATCTCCCCAGCGCAGTCTTCACCAGTTTGTCTGCAGCGGCGTTTTTTTCGCGAAGAACATGGGTGTAGGATACCGGAATGCGGAGATCCCCTTCTGCAATACGCACCTTGAATAAAAGGTCACGCATATCGGCATGTTTTACTTTGTAGAGTCCATTTAATTGCTTGACCATAAGCTCCGAATCTGCAAATACAGACACCGATTCTACATCTTTCAATTCTCCCGCATCCATCAACTCCTTTACTTTCGTTAATGCAGTAACAAGCGCTGTATATTCGGCCACGTTATTTGAGGCTATTCCAATCGGCTTTCCTTCACTAAAGAAGAGCGATCCGTCTTCCAGGTAGATTAAATAGCCAATTGCAGCTTGTCCGGGGTTACTTAACGAGCCTCCATCGGTGTGGATTTTGAGTTTCATGTAGCTATTATAGCGCAGGACTGGACACTTCGGACTGATAGAGGACAATAGGTTGCACAGAAAGATTGGCAGCTGAAATTCGCTGTCCAGGTAGGCTGAATCGACCTGGTACTTTTATACTTCCCACTACACCAATGTCACGCACACCCACAATACCAACCGGATAGCTATGAGCCCCATACACAGCTTGTTGAACAGTGCTATCCCAGCTGGAGCCCGTTCCGCAAATTTCATCAATAGGTGCAATCGAAAGATAATCTACAAAGCGGGACTGTTGCGATAGTTGAGGAGGCAGGTTTGCACTGATATAGCTTCGTCTAAACCGTAAAACCGCTTCCTGCTGTATTCTCTCCATCATCTTTCTGCGCTTTTCCTCATCCAGGGAAGGATAGTCGTAATTAAAAACTGCCCGCACATCCCAGAAGGTACCATCGGGAAACTCGGGTGTTATTACACCCGTATGTTGAAGCTGGTCTAATTGCGACCAGTCTAAAGCGACAACTGCTGCTGATATTGAGGGATCAAGCAGTCCTTCTGAAGTTTCAACCAGTTCAAAAGGGGCTTCTGCGCTTACCATTCTCGAACCAGCAAGTTCTGAATATGTGAGCATGTTTTCATTGTATTGCACGTCACACGGGAAGTATGACAAAAAGTGGACATTTTGAGCCCCAGAACATACTGAATACGCAATAATTACCTGTAGCCTGTTTCGATAGCTCGTTTCATTTGTTTCAGTGAAGCAACGGCCCGATCTCCAACAGGTTGAACGGTAAGGATAGATTCAATAGGGAGAGGTTCAGCAAGAAGCACTTTTGGAAAGCCTCCGTCACCTTCTGTAACAGTTGGAACATCTCCAAATGAAAGAACGTACCCGTGAGGCACATTTACTTCATCCGATGTATATTTCGGTGCTTTTCTAGAAAGGAATTCAACTAAATGATCCATTGTTGTTATTTGAAGTTCATTTTGAACAAAGGGATCTAACAATAATCGTTCGAGGGCTTGATAGTAAAGTCTGTTAGAGAATGAAGATGGTCCTAGTCCTTCCGATATATAACCCAAGTCATATTCAAGATCGGTTCGATCAAGAGGAACTCCGAAGGCTGCCGCACACATATCGCGCTCCTGTGCCTTCTTCGCCTCCTGGTACGCCCCACGTCCAGCATCAATAAGATCGCCTCTGATAGTGGAAAGAACACCCCGTGCAGGAATAAGTCCTGTTGCGATGCCTTCCTCCATCATTGCAGCTGAAATCCCAAAGTAGTTTTTCGCCTGACTTACATAAGGAGACAATCTTCTTGTACTGGCAGCTTGTACATAGCGTTCATAACATTCAAGAATATGAACCATTCTGGCGAGCTCTTTAACGTTTGGAGGTAAAGAAAGCTCTATGGCCGGATTTACAGGAGTTTTTTGCGGTTCAGAAAGCGGCAAGCCGGATGAGTTTGGGATACTTCTCCCCCAGATTTCTTTTAACGCTGCGAGCGTCTGTTTAATTCTTTCTCCTGCCATTACAGTATTTGTGCTTCAAATTAAAGCTCTCCAAGCTTTTCCTTGCGCTCAGCTTCTTCCTTAACGAGGTTAAGGAAACGTTCGGTGGAAGACAGGCGGCGATGGCCGACAATCTTCGCGATATATTCCAAAGATGCGCCGTTCATCAGCTGATGGGCAATAAAAGTGTTGCGTAAATCGTTTACGGTTGCAGATTCAATCTCTACTTCTTTAAAGCAGCGATCAATAATCTGGCGAATGTTACGAATTAAGAGTGGTTGTCCAGTTCTTGTGATAAAGACATGGTCATCTTTTGCTCCATTGCGTACTTTCATGTATTCCTGTAATGCCTTTTTAGCAGCATTATTCAAAGGAACTTCCCGTTCAATGTTTTTTCCGTATGTGCGAATCTTAAGATCGGCTTCACCAATATCCCCTACTCTGAGTTCTGCGAGTTCTCCGATTTTGACACCAGTTTGCAATAATACTTCAACAAGTGCATAGGTACGGATATCTTCTTTTGCAATATCGCGGAGTGCGCGGTATTCAAGTTTACTTAAGATGCGTGGTGCTGACTGCTCAAATTTAGGGTGAGCTATATCGACAGAAGGATTCTGTTCTACATATTCTTCTTTCTTTAAAAAGCGGAAGAATGTACGAATAGAATTCAACTTACGAGATGCTGATTTCTTTGTGTAGTTTTCTGCAATAAGTTTGTTAATAAAGTTTTCGATGTGTTCTCTTTTTACGTCACGGATGTCCTGAACATCGTTTGATGCCAAAAATCCAACAAACTGTTCTAAATCTTTTTTGTATGCAACGATAGTAAATTGAGACTTTCCCTGCTTTTCGAGGGCTTCAACAAACTTTTCGAGCAATGCCGGGATCGATACGGTATTCATATAGTCCTATAATATATCATATAATGATTAATAAAGCAAGCATAAATAAAATGACTATTATGCATGATATATTACATTTAGTTGTGATAATAACTTTTTTACTTTACTGTAGAAAACGATTCGATCATTATAACCGCTTGAAGTTGATTAAGGAAGAGGTAAATTGAGGCTTTTACACACAGAATATGTATGGTTATGGGGTAGTATGATATGTTAAATTATATTATTATGAGATTTGAATACTGATGGTAAAATAAAAGTTACAAGATGGACTTTTCCCTGTTATAAAAACCTATAGTTGAATGTTTGAAGTCATGATTACTATATACAAACTAAACCATGTATATAGTAATTAGAGAATCTGTTGACTAAATACCTGGCGAGGATTAGAATAATCAAGTTAACCGTTCATATCAGGAATTATCATGGCTACACAAGTAACAAAGGATACATTTAAGCAGGAAGTTTTAGACAGAAAAGGTCTGGTGTTTGTAGACTTTTACGCAGTGTGGTGTGGTCCATGCAAAATGACTGAACCAATCATCGAAGAACTGGAAAAGGAAATGAAGGATATTCATTTCACTAAAATTGACGTCGATAATGACGGTGAACTTGCTTCTCAATACAATGTTTCGTCTATTCCTTCATTCTTTGTCTTTAAAGACGGGAAAGTGGCAGGCCAGGCACTGGGAGCCATGGGAAAGGAAGGGTTCGAGGACTTAATAGCCAAGGCGAAGAGTGCATAACTACTTCCGAGCAGCTACGGTAAAGTAGTAAAAATACTTATCCCAGTTTCGTGCTGTGGATTTATAGATATTATCTCCTAGAATATGGTCGTTTAATACTTCCCGAATACGGGTGATTTCTGAAAGTGATTGTCTGTTTTTGGGGTCTGCAATTGTAAGGTCAATCAATTCCAGCGCCCGGTATAAAGCATTCTTAGCCATTTCAACCTTTCCCTTCTCTTTCCATTTGACAGCCCTGCCAACTTCAGCCCCGATATTTGCCATTTGTAGGTGGATTGAAAATGTATTCCAGCTTTTTTTAAGGTTTTTATGAAAAGGCATTGTTTTAATTTTATATTTTTACTTCTTCACCACCCGTACCACCCTACCATGGATTGTTTTAAGGGTAATATGTGCTTTCCACAACAGAAATTTGGCAAACTCCGCTAACCAGCGGATAGAAGTGGAAATTGGGGCTTTGGAGCCCATGATTACTTTTTCGTCGGAAATCGGAAGCTTTACGTTTCTGTAATCCGGGAAGTCGTTTTGCTTTACCGCCTGCAGCCCGTGTTTTTTTAGTTCATCGGGGAGCTCTATATCTTCTGGGCGTTCTTCAATATAGTTTTGAGGTTGTTGTTGCTCTTTTGGTTGGT